>NZ_PVWK01000160.1 GCF_003003795.1 Stenomitos frigidus ULC18
TTCTCTGGTTCATCAGGTTGCTTCTCTAGCTTACTGATGTAACTGGAAGTATTACACCTTATTTAATCCATAATCCTTAGCGACATTTCGTCATGACAATCAATCGCTCTGTCTGACATACCGCTTTCCATGACACAATCGTGATTAGTCATTGCCCATTCGTCGTTCGCGCTTGTTCGTTTTGTCGAACCACTCCTCTAGAACTTAGGTTTCCCACATTGGTCTAATCTCTAGCAGCTCTATAGAGAAATCTGAGCTTTGATGCTATTGACTTCAGTGGCTTACGTGACTAAGCTTGTAAGCCTTATTGCTTTACTTGGCTCTAGCGTAAACTAGCTGATTGCTGAAGGTATCCGTGAATTCCTGTTTTTGGTTTCTGCTTACCCGACACGCCACTCTCGCAGTTTCCCGTGTTTCTGCTGCCATTGAATGTATACGTTGGATGAGCGGCGGTTAAGCTGCGGGGCGATCGCACAACCGCGGGAAGCTGCTATAACCGTTAGGGTGTACACGTCAACGGCTTTGGCTAAGTGACAGTGAATGAACGCTAATAATTCGCTTCTAGATAATTCGCTTCTAACCAATGCGGTGAGCTTAGAGGGTGCATTGCCTTCGCCGCGCGTGATTGGCACGGTGAAAGGACCGGGTGAGACGGGTAACCAGTATGTCTTCATCACAGCGGACAATCGATCGGTAAAGATCGGCGAATTTGTTTTTTATGAGGTCGTTACGCCGGAGCGCGAGTCTGCGCTACAGATTTTAGGCAAGATTTCGGCACGTTGTTTGATTGACCACCTGCCGGATCGTATTTTTGCGGATACAGAGATTAGTCCAGAAGCGATCGCGGCGCTGGTTGGCTTTACTTACAACAATCCTGAGATCTACGAGATCACGGTGGACGTTGTGGGTTATTTCGACCCCAATCTGGGCTTTATGAACCCTCGTCGTACACCCAACCCAGGGGCGAAGGTTTACCTGGCAGACGATGCCATGCTCCGGCGTGTGTTGAACAAGAAGCAACCGGGTGAGGTGGGTGCTGCACACATTGGGTCGTTGCTGCTACGGGAGTCAGATGTGCCTGTGGCGCTCGATGTGAAGGAATTGGTGAGTACCCACATGGCGATCCTGGCGGGAACGGGATCGGGCAAATCCTACACAGCAGGCGTGCTGATCGAGGAACTGTTGCTGCCGCATAACCGCGCTGCCGTGCTGATTTTCGATCCACATGGCGAATACCATACATTGGCGGAGATGCGAGGACATCCTGCGTTTCAAGGAAGCGATGGTTACACGCCGAAGGTGAAAATTCTCACGCCAGAAGCGATTCGGATTCGGGTGTCGTCGCTGGATTACTACGATATTGTGACGCTGCTGCCAGATATGAGCGATCGTCAGCAGTCCATTCTCAACAAGGCCTATCGGCTGCTTCAACGGCATAAGCAGGGCGAATATCGTTGGGGCATTCAGGATCTCATTGCAGCAGTACGTGAAGCCGATATGCAGGTCGACGAAGAAGGCAACGAAAAGTCGGGTTCATCGGCTCCGGCGTTGGAGTGGAAACTGGAGCGACTGGAGCGATCGCAGTACTTTCACACCTTTGAGCACACCGTTGCGCCTAGAGATCTCTTTGAGCCAGGGCAGGTGACAGTGCTACAAATGAATGAAATCAGCCAGGAAGAGCAGCAGGTGATTTGTGCGGCGGTACTGCGACAGTCTAATCAGGCACGGATGAACACCCAGCGGGAATTGATTCAGCCTGACGATGAAAATTTTCTGCCCTACCCTGTCTTCATCATTGTGGAAGAAGCACATCGCTTTGCGCCTGCTCATGAGCCATCGCGCTGCAAAGCCGTACTGAGAACGATTTTGAGCGAGGGCCGCAAGTTTGGTCTCGGCATGGGGTTGATTACACAACGCCCCGGCAAGATTGACTCGGATGTGCTGTCTCAGTGCATGAGCCAGTTCATTATGCGCATTGTCAATCCTGTCGATCAGGAGAGCCTGAAATATGGCGTTGAAGCCGCAGGGCGCGATTTGCTCAAAGAATTGCCTGCTCTCACGAAGGGGCAGATTATCGTAGCAGGTGCCTGTGTCAATACACCTGTGCTGTGTAAAGTGAGACAGCGGCTAACAAAGCACGGTGGCGAAACGCTTAATGCACCAGAAATGTGGCAGCAGCATTTTCAAGCACACCATGCTCGCGATCGCCAAATTCAACAGGCTCCGGTTGCAGGTCGCCCCCGATCGCAAACCGTGCGGGGAGTCAGCATTGAGTGAGGGTAGATGAAGTGAACGTGCGATCGCGGGCAAGGCGATCGTTTACGGTGGTGTCGGCGTGCTGTCTGTCAGCGGTGGCGCTGATTCAACCGGAGACGGGGCAGTATGCTGATTGGCTTTAGCTAGCGCCAATTCTTTGTTCTTCCGATAAGCGGCTACTCGATCTTGTGCGGTCGCATAGCGGCTATCTTCTGCAGTGACCTCTGCCATCAAGTCTGAGGCACGCTGCCAACGGGCTGCCAATTCGAGCCACTGTGCTTGTGATTGTGCCGTTAAACCGGCTTGTGATGCCTGTTCTGCAATCCGCACGGCGATCGGAAAGGGGTCTTGTTTGGTAGTTGGCTGCAGTGTGGAAACCGCTGTCTGCGGCTGTGTTGGCTGAGGAGGACTGCTTGCCTGTGGGGTTGCGGATGGTGCTGGCTTCACTGCTGTTTCTGTTTTGGGGGCTCCCAGCCAGCTATACAGCGCCCAGCCACCCAAGAGCAGCAAGAGACTGGCACTAGCGCCACCTACAAGTCCGCGCCAAAACTGATGGCGCTCGCGCTGTTGTCCTGCAGAACGTGTGGGCAGATTCGACTTTGGTAGCGGTACGTTCTGCTGCCACTCATTGAGGATGTGGCGAAAAATGTTTGGTTTGTTCAGCGTGATTTCTTGTGACCACAGCAACTGGCTTTCAGGATCACGACTGATTTCGTCTAGCCACAGTAACTGTTGTTCGCGTACGATGCGGCTGTTGATGTTGACTCGACGAATGTTGCGGGGTGAGATCGCCTCCAAGGTCTGTCGAATCTGCCTAATGAGTTCTGATGGTTCTAGCTGTTCTGCTGTAGCAGCTTCACAGAGAATTTGTAGCACGTTATCTGCAAAAATGGCACGTGTTCGTACACCCGAATCAGCAAGCTTTTCGTTGAGCACCTGAATAATTGCTGCAACGCTGCCTTGATTAGCTTGTTTGACGATATCGTTCACTGTGCTGGTCATTATTGAAAGCTATAAATTGACCCTGATCTGAGAGGAAGGATGCTATGGCGACCCTTGATTCAAGATACTCCAATTTCGTGAAATGAAAACCAATAAGCGCATGAATATGAGACTAAAGGGTACTCAAAAAAGCAGTATTAGCGATAAAAAACTTAACGAACGCAACTCGAACTCACGATCGATTAGGTTATGCGATCGCCTTTGGGGTCAGCCTCTCAACGCTGGTCAAGCACTTCTTACTTTGAATTGACGGCTCATTCAAGTTGAGCAGCAATTGGTCTTCGTTTTAGTTTTTTAAATGGCGGCAATCGTTGAAGCGTCGTACTTGCCAGAGATCTGTATTAAAGCGATTTTGATCGGAACGATGCCACCGCGATTGATCAACCCAAAACTCAAAGATGGCAGTATTATTTGCTCGTAGCCGCCACGAGCGATCGCACCCCATGAGCTCTGCAATCAAGTGTTGCAAAATCCAGCTATGAGTCACGATCCAAATTTGATCCCCATTCTGGTGTCGGCTGAAGACGGTTTGAATAAACTGGTTGGCGCGGTTTCTGGCATCCTGTGGCGTTTCGGCACCGGGAATCTGAATCCAATCGGGTGACGCTTCCAGTTCACGGCAGAGGTCAGGATAACGATGAATCGCTTCTGCCCAGGTCAGCCCTTGAAAAATGCCGTTTTGAAATTCTTTGAGTGTATCGGTATACGCTACTGTGATGCTTCCAGACGCATTCTCTGTTGTGTCAATGGTGGTCTCAGCGCTGTCAATGAGATCACTGACGGCAGCCGGAAGGGGTGCTGTCTGAAAATGGTCAAGCAAAATCTGTGTGGTCTGAGCGGTTCGTTTGAGTGGGCTACTGTACACATGAGAAGGATGCCAACCTTCTGCTAGCAGGCTGCGGGCAAGCTTCTCTGCCTGCTGCTTGCCTTCGCGGGAAAGCGCATAGTCGCCATGACCCTGCATGCGTTTTTCCTGGTTGCCGGTGGACTGCGCATGACGAATAAATAACAGCTTCATGACTCGATGCATGAATTGATCCTATGAGATGAATAGGCCGATTACAGTCTAGAGATTTTAGACTGGAGACTCTGAACGGAAGACTTTAGACTGGAGACTCTGGATGCAAAAAGCTGCTGACTAGTCACCGCAAACATCGAGACATTTGCGGCGAGTCTAAAGTCCCAGTCTAAAGCCCCTAGTCTAAAGTCCTTAGTCTAGAGCAAAAGTTCTCAGGCTAACCGCTATGCATCACGTTTCGATTCGGACGGCAAATATTTTTCGAGCGATCGCCTTTTACGAACAGCTTGGCTTTCAAGTGCAAGAGCGTTTTACCACAGGCTTCACGTTGGCTTGCTGGATGGAGGGCTTAGGCGGACGGATCGAATTGATTCAAATTCCAGAACCACGGCCTGCGCCAGATGCCTTTGGCGATGAGCATTATGTTGGTTACTATCACTTATCGTTTGATCTGACTGGCGTTACAGATGATTTAACTCGTTGGTTGGAGGCATTGAGCGATCGCTTCACAAAAGCTGCAGCAGCGCAACCTGATCAGTTTCAAGCACTCACAGTGCTGCTACAGCCAGAGCAACAAATGATCGGCGATCGTGTTTACGAAGTCGCTTTTATTGCCGATAGCGACGGACTGGCGTTGGAGTTTTTGCGGACAATGGAGCGGAGAGACGGGTGAATCACGCAAAACATCGCTCACGCCACCTCTGCTCCCTTGCCTGTCATCGCCCCATCGTCTCCTCTGATGCTAATGTGCTTGGTGGAATTTTTTCCAGGCTAATGAGGGCTTCCATGACAGACTTAACGACGGGGGCAGCAACGGTTGAACCGAAAGCATCGCCACCTTTGGGCTCATCGACAACAGCAACGACGACATAGCGGGGTGCTTCGACCGGAAAGATGCCTACAAAGCTGGTAATCTTTGCATGATCAAAGTAGCCACCATTAGGATTAGCTTTTTGGGCCGTTCCAGTTTTCCCTGCAATGCGGTAGCCAGGAATTTGGGCACTCTTACCTGTCCCTTTGCTGACCACCGTTTCCATCATTGATAGCACAGACTGAGTCGTTGCTTTAGAGAAGATGGGTCGAGGCATGGGGAGATTGGGTTGCCAGTAAGGTTGTCCTTTGCTGTCAAACAATCCCTTTACAACATGAGGGGTAACCAGTTTGCCACCGTTTGCCAGCACGGCATGGAGCTGAGCCAGGTGAATCGGGGTAAGCGAAAAGCCCTGCCCAAAAGCGGTAGTGGCTCGTTCGATCGCCGATTCGAGGAAGACCTTTCGAGTTTTGAACTGACCGGACGCTTCGGATGGTAAATCAATACCCACCACTTCACTCATGCCTAGTCGTTTCAGCCAGGTGTAATAAACGCTGGGTTTAATCTGCTGCACGACGTGCACCATGCCAACGTTGCTAGAGTATTCCAGAATTTGCGTGAGCGTAATGCTGCCTCTGCCGCCCGAGGTCGAATAGTCAAAGTTTTGGATGGGCCAGCCACCAACCTGAATCTGACCCTCATCGTAGAAGACGCTGTCTGGTTTCACCGAACCAGTTTCCAGGGCTATCGCCACATTAAGAGGCTTAAAGGTTGATCCCGGCTCATACAAATCAGAAAGCGCCCAATTTTTGAAGCGATCAACCGAGTATTTGAAGTACTGATTGGGGTCGTAGGACGGGGTCGATGCCAGCGTGAGCAGGGAACCGTCACGGACATCCATCACGATGACAGTGCCACGTTTAGCACTGAATTTCTTGACCTGTTGCTGTAAGGCTGCGATCGCCACACGTTGTAGGCGACTATCTAATGTGAGTTGCAGTTGCCAATCATCGACATTCAGGAACCCTCCAGGCACCTGGTCAGGCATCAACGACCCATCCCCCATGCGCCGCAATTTCACTGGGTTTGACAGGCGCTCCAGCAACTTCTGCTGGCTTAATTCCAGCCCTGCTTGCCCTTTGTGGTCATCATTGACGTAGCCCAAGACATCTGCCGCTAGTTCATGCTGGGGGTAGAACCGCTGCTGGCTCTGAAGGAGTTCTAAGCCGTCGGCTCGCAGGTTGGTGATTTGGTCAGCAACTGTCTCAGAGAGAGAATATTCAAGGCGAATGCCGGTTTCAGCTTGATCCAGCTTCTTGACCAAATCAGCTGCCGCTTGCCGTAGTAATGGAGCGAGCTTCTCAGCGATCGCCTGCTTCGATTCCTTAAACAGCTTCGGGTGCGCAAATAACGTGTAAACCGGACGATCCAACGCCAGTACTGTATCCGTGCGATCGATAATCTGGCGACGTGGGATGAACGGCCGCATGTAGACCATCTGCTGTTCTTGTGCCCGTGCTTGCAGCTGGGGAGCCTGCACAATCTGCAAACGAAAGAGGTTCAATAGCAGCAACCCACACCCACCCACCAGTGCAACCCAAACTAAGAGCAACCGAAAGGTAGGCAGCTCTATAAAGGCAGTGCGATCGACCCGTCGAGGGCGATTGCTGACTGGTAAGCGACGCGCACGCTGCGATGACAGAGAACGAGGAGGACTAGCCATAACAACAGCTCTTAATATCCCAGGGGGGTGTTGGGCGCTACTTCAGCTTTGAGCACGCTAGGGGGGGCGGCTAAGGCTGGGCGTTGTGGAGCCGGCTGAAGAAAAATAGTGTTGTCTGGAGTTTGGGGCACGAGTCCTGAACCTGGTTGATCAGCTTGTAACGCCAGTTGATTTTTCAAGCCTTCATTGGTAGCAATCATCTCTCGCTCGTTGCGCTGGAGCGTTTTCAGCTTGCGGTATTCTTTGCTCCAAAGCTGCTGCGTATAAACAGTGCTGCCATAAACAATCAGTGTCGCTGTCACTAGAATAAACGCAATGACCAGAGAGCCGCGCTGTGCTTGAATCAACAACCGCAACCACAACGGTAGCGATCGGGAAGAAGGCAGGCGTCTGACTGCTGTGCCTGCTGTCGGTGCTACTGCTTTTAGCGGTGGTCTGGAGCGTTTTGAAACAGTCCGTACTGCAGGCTGGGCTGGTACTGGGTAGAGCGGCGATCGACGGTTAGAAGTGGGTTGCCGAGAACGGGGCGCAGATCGAAACGCAGTAGACATCAGCTTCTCATCACTCCTTTAACACACGTACAGCCTTGCCTGGTGGCAATTAATCACGCTGCATAACTCAACATACCCAAGGCTCAAGCTTAGGAAACTTACTTATCGCACAGAAACTGCCTTTGGGCTCAGTTTGCGATCGCAAGTCAGCCATCTTCATCAAGATTACCAGTCAGTCTACTGCAACAATTCGATTTTCAAACAAAAATAAGGCGACTGGGGCTTTAAGCGGATTGCTTGGAAACTAGCATTGCTCATCAAGCGGCTTGACGCAAAAACTGCCGTCGCTTGCCCCAAACCCTTTCACAAAGGGATCTACCCCTTCAAGCTTCAAAGGTTGTTTGAAAAGTATGGCAAGCATCGCCGTTACGTTGCTATCTCACCCGTGATTGCAAAACCAGGCTCATGGAGCGAAGCCCGTTGATGAAAGTGAAGGATTTATTTGGGTCATTGATGGTGCGGGCATCTTGCCCGCGTTGGCGCAGCCTCTCCGTAGGAGCGTGGATTAATTAATCTGAACCATTTGCTTTCTGTAGGGACGTTCCATGGAACGTCCCTACAGAAAGAATTGCACCTGATTAAATCTGCGTTCCGTAGAAGAAATGAGACGTCTGTGCTGCGCACACGCTATGCGAACGCACTGTAGCTAAGCTGTTCATCATTCAAACTGAGTATTTACAGCGGTTCTCAATCGAGTAAGCCACAGTCTTGTCGAGACGGGTGTGGGGTGTAGGGTATAGGGTGTGGTGAATGCAAATGAAAACGGCTGTAGGAGGCTGAAACCCTTTACTGGCTTAGATCACTTTGAAAATTTAAATGCATAACAGCTTATGACCGAATTTAATTTTTAACTCCACAAACGGGTCAATGCCTGCCCTATAACGCTTTTAGTCCCTTTCGTGGGCTTCACCTGGTGAAACCGTGATTTTCAATCACGAGCGGGTGACGCCATAAACGAAAACTGTGCAAACATCCTCGTAGTTGGGAGCCTTCTGGCTTGAACTCAGGTCAGACGTTCACGCCAAAGCCCATGATTATTCCCTAAGCCAGCGTCTCCGGGCAATATCCTAAGCCTTGTACAAACTGTTGCCGAAACTCCTCAATTTCTTCGCGATCGGGAGTGCCATGTGAAACTACTGCAACCTGGTAACGATGCATCACATCAACAGGTGACTGCCCCGTTTCCAACCCCCAGAGTGCCATTTGTACGCGAATACCGGGATCGCAAGGAATACCCAGTTCATTCATGAACGCGCGCAAGTTGCCATGCTCGTGAGGCTCCAGGCAGCGATTCATTTTTACTTTGATAATCCAGCCGTCGATTTGATGAATCACAGTCATGAAGTGTACTGGAAACCGACTGGAGTAGTGCAAATACTCAACAACCCTTAAAGTGAGGGTTGCATTTGAAAGATGATACAGGTAGTCCATCACAGTTTTTCCAGACCCGTCAAACGCCTACATCATTTATAGTCCACCAAACGTATCATCAAATACCAGGGGGAAAGCCCTCTAAGTGAAGAGGGTTTCCACCCAATTTGGGTAAGGAGTGAGGGGAGCTTGAGAGTTCTAAGTTTTGGGTTTTGAGTAGCACTTTGTGCCGCTGCGCTAGAGAGTTTTGAGTTTTGAGTTCTCTGCCGCCCCTGCCTCCTCTGCTTCCCCAGCTTCCTGTCTCCTTCCAACAATTGACAACTAACAACGAACGCCTCCAGCCATGTCCGATCGCCTGCTTGCCGCTTACGACTATGTTTTACCTGAGGCACTGATTGCTCAAACGCCGTGTGTTCCTCGCGATGGTGCGCGTTTACTGGTTGTGAAGGATCAGGTGCAGCATGGTCATGCGATCGTGCGCACCTTACCTGACCTGCTGCGAGAGGGCGATTTGTTGGTGCTTAACAATACTCGCGTCATTCCAGCACGCCTCTACGGGCACAAACTGGGTGGGATGCCTGTGGAGGTGCTGCTGCTAGAGCCACAAGCAGGGGGCGATCGTGCTGCTGGTACAACGCATTGCTGGCTGGCGTTGGTCAAACCTGGTAAGCGGTTGAAGCCAGGTGCCACGATCGTCTTCAGCGGGCAAGACGCTAAAGAAAGTACGAGTGATCGCGTTTTGAGCGCAACGGTGATGGCGATCGATGCCGCAACGGGCGGGCGCATTTTGCAGTTTGATGTGCCAGCAGGAACGTTGTTAGACGAGTGGATTAACCAGTTGGGGCAGATGCCGTTGCCGCCCTATATTACTCAAACCGAGGCGCATCCTGACCAATATCAGACGGTTTATGCCGATCGCCCTGGTGCGGTTGCTGCTCCGACTGCGGGGTTGCACTTTACCCCAGAGTTGCTGCAACGTCTGCAAGCGCAAGGCATTGAGCAGGCGTTTGTTACCCTGCATGTGGGGGTGGGCACCTTTCGCCCAGTAGAGGCAGAGACGATCACTGATCACACGATGCATGCTGAGTGGATTGAAGTGCCACCAGAGACGGTCGCGAAAATTCAGCAAACAAAGGCGAAAGGGGGACGCATTATTGCAGTGGGCACGACGGTTGTGCGATCGCTGGAGTCAGCGGTACAAAGCGGTATGATTCAGCCCTTTTGCGGCAAAAGCAACCTGTTTATCTATCCGGGCTATCAGTGGCAGGTGGTCGATGGTTTGATGACGAATTTTCACTTGCCGAAGTCCAGCCTGATGATGTTGGTCAGTGCGTTGATTGGGCGGCAGCGTCTGTTGGCTTTATATCAGATCGCGATCGCAGAGCAGTATCGCTTTTACTCTTTCGGCGATGCCATGCTGATTCTGCCAGAAGCGAGGGAGGAGAGGGATGAAAGGCTAAAGGATGAAGGATAAGGGGTTAACGGAGAAAAGTTTTGAGTTTTGAGTTTTGAATTGTAAGAGCGGAGAGAGTAAAGAGAGTTTTGAGTTAAGCCTTTAGCCTTTCCCACTCCCTACTCCCCACTCCCTATATTTTTAGCCTTTAGCCTTTCCTTTTACTGCAACTCCTGACAAAGCTCGCGGAAGTGATCGCCACGTTGTTCAAAGTTTTGGTATTGGTCGAAACTTGCGCAGGCGGGTGATAGGAGCACAACAGGAACTTGATACTGTTTGGCAAGTTCTGTCGATCGCGTGACGGCTCGTTCCATCGTTTTCACAATTTCGGCGTTGGCATAGCCGACCTGCTGCAAGCGTTGGGCAAACGCAGGTGCAGCGTTACCAATCAAGAGTACAGCGGCAGCGTTGGCCTGGATAGTCGCAATCCAGGCGTTGTCGTCGCCCTCTTTGGCTTCGCCACCAGCAATGAGAATGGCAGGATGCTTGACCGCAGAGAGACCGACTTCAGCCGCATCGTAATTGGTTGCTTTGCTGTCGTTGATGAAGTCGATGCCCTGCCAGGTGCGAATGTGCTCCAGGCGATGCGGTACACCAGGGAAGGTGGCGATCGCGTGGGCGATCGCGTTCTTGTCAATGCCTGCCAGTTTTGCCGTTGCAATTGCCATCAAAAGGTTCTGCTGATTGTGCGCTCCTGGCATGCGTAACAGATTGGCGGGCATGATCAGTTCAGTAGGCGTCCGCACCCAGGCATCCTCAATGTAGAGACCTTGAGAGGGGTTGCCGACTAGCGTTGTCTTGCCGTTTACGCTGGTCCAACAGGCATCTGGATGCACAGGGGCAAGCTGCTGATTGCCTAAGTTTTGTAAGAACGGATCATCACCGTTGAAGACCTGTTGGCGGGACTGCTTGAGCAGATGCGACTTGATTTCGCAGTATCGTTCTAGCGTTTTATGACGACTGAGATGATCGGGTGTAAAAGTTGTCCAGACGCCGATGCGGGGCACGATCGAGGGTGAAGATTCGATTTGATAGCTACTGAGTTCCGCGATCGCCCAATCTGGTTTCTTGGCCTCTAGCGCCACTTCACAAGCGGCATAGCCAATGTTGCCAAACGCGGGAGCATGTAACCCTGCGGCTTGAAAAATGGCAGCAATTAAGGCAGTCGTCGTGGTTTTACCATTCGTACCTGTAATGCCAACCCAGGGACAATCTTTCAGATGCTGCCATGCGAGTTCAGCTTCACCGATGGTTTCAATGCCCAGGTCTCTGGCGCGAACTAAGCCCGGTAGATCCCAGGGAACGCCAGGGCTAACGACGATTCGCTGTAAAGACTCTGCTTGCAGCAGCTCTGCCCTATGAGGATCAAAGACTTCCTTCAGATGGACGGGGATGTTGTTGGCTGCAAGCTGCTGCTGCTGCTGGCGCAAGCTATCAGAGCTTCCAGAATCGCTAACGGTGACCTGCCATCCTTCGCGTTTGAGTAATCGAGCGGCTGCTATTCCTGATTTTCCAAGACCAATGACATACGCGTTGGGCATAGCAGCGTCAAAGTTCCTCATTTTGCATTTTTCATCGTACCGCTTAATGGTGGTTTGTCCGATCTCTGAAGCGATCCGGCATCAGCAGTCAGCTATCAGCAGTCAGCTTTTGGTTGATAGCGGATAGCCGTCGAGAAGGATAATGGCGTTCATCACTGTCTTGGATCGCTATTGGTAGACAGCATGGATGCGTTAAGTCTCAAACTTCAAGAGGATGTCCAACCGATCACAAACGGTTAGGATTCGTAGGCTGTGTGCTGTAACCCTGTCTGTTGGCAAATAATTACACGCGCTAAACATGCTGGTTATCCGTACAAGGCGTTGCTTGAAGCGTCGATCGGCTGGCGATTATCATACTCAAAGGTGCTTTGGCTCGCCAGACTAGCGGTTCGGTGCAACCGTGTTCCACGTTTTAGAGATTATTGATCGTTATGCCCATTAAAGAACAACCGAATTCTCCTCGCCCTCGCCTGATCAGTAATATTTTTTTGGCGCTGATTGGTTTATCGCTGATCGTCAACTTTGCGTTGCCTATTTTTCTCGGACCTCAAATTCCTGGCGTCCCCTACAGTCTCTTCATTCATCAGGTGCAGGAAGGGGAAGTGGAGCGGGCGCAGGTCGGTCAAAACCAGATTCAATTTCAATTGAAAACTGCGGAAGGGCAACCTGGTCGAGTTTTTACAACCACACCGATCTTTGATTTGGAGTTGCCTAAGTTACTGGAAGCGAAGGGCGTTGAATTTGCTGCTGCGCCCCCACCCAAGAACGCTTGGATTGGCAGTCTGCTCAGCTGGGTCATTCCGCCCTTAATCTTTGTCGCGATCTGGCAGTTCTTTATTCGACGCGGCGGCGGTGCGGGTGGCCCTCAGGGCGTGCTTTCCATTGGGAAGAGCAAAGCCAAAGTTTATGTCGAAGGAGAACCAGGAAAAGTCACCTTTGCTGATGTCGCTGGCGTAGAAGAAGCCAAGGCTGAGTTAGTGGAGATTGTCGATTTCCTTAAAACACCAGGACGCTACACACAAATTGGGGCACGCATTCCTAAAGGGGTGCTCTTAGTGGGGCCTCCAGGCACTGGAAAAACGCTGCTGGCAAAGGCGGTGGCTGGTGAAGCAGGCGTTCCGTTCTTCAGCATCTCTGGCTCAGAGTTTGTGGAGTTGTTTGTTGGGGTTGGTTCCTCACGTGTCCGTGATCTGTTTGATCAGGCCAAGAAGCAGGCTCCCTGTATTGTGTTTATCGATGAATTGGATGCGATCGGTAAGTCGCGGAACAGCGGTGGCTTCTACGGTGGCAATGATGAACGTGAACAGACATTGAATCAGTTGCTTGCTGAAATGGATGGCTTTGCTGTAGGTGAAGCAACCGTAATCGTGCTGGCAGCCACCAACCGTCCTGAAGTGTTAGATCCCGCGCTGTTGCGTCCTGGTCGGTTTGACCGTCAAGTGCTGGTCGATCGCCCAGACTTAGCCGGACGTGAACTGATTCTCAAAATCCATGCTCAAAAAGTGAAGCTGGGTGAGGATGTCAATTTGAAGGCGATCGCCACTCGCACCCCTGGTTTTGCGGGAGCCGATCTGGCAAATCTAGTGAATGAAGCGGCGCTATTAGCGGCTCGTAATAAGCGGGAGACAGTCGCTCAGGAAGACTTTGCCGAAGCGATCGAGCGAGTCGTTGCGGGACTGGAGAAGAAGAGTCGTGTGCTCAACGAAAAAGAGAAGAAAATCGTGGCGTATCACGAGGTCGGTCATGCTCTGGTCGGCTCTCTGACGACTGGGAGCGGCAAAGTCGAGAAAATCTCGATCGTGCCTCGTGGTATGGCAGCACTGGGCTATACCTTACAGCTACCGACTGAAGATCGCTTCCTGATGGATGAAGCCGAGCTGCGAGGACAAATTGCAACTCTGCTGGGTGGACGGTCTGCTGAAGAAGTGGTGTTTGGCAGTATTACCACTGGCGCATCGAACGATTTGCAGCGGGCAACCGACCTGGCAGAGCGCATGGTGACGACCTATGGCATGAGCAAGGTGCTTGGTCCACTCGCATACCAGCAGGGGCAACAAGCGCAGTTTCTCGGTGATGGTGCGCCCAATCCCCGCCGAGTGATGAGCGAAGAAACCGCACAAGCGATCGATCGCGAAGTGAAAGATATTGTGGAAACCGCGCATCAGCACGCGCTACACATTATCCAGCTCAACAAGGACTTGCTGGAGACGATCGCGACTCAGCTTCTAGAAACTGAGGTGATTGAAGGCGAGAAGTTACACAAATTGCTGGATCAGGTTCAAGCCGCAGCTTAGAAGCGGGAATAGATCCGATTTGGAAGACTCAATGTCCCTTGCTTACTTGTAGGCAGGGGACATTGTTTTGTTAGGCGCACTTCAGCCAGTGATTGAAAGTGCGCTAGGTTGACGATGCACCTAAAACGCGGCTGACTATACTGATGTTCCTCTTTCTGGAAACGGCTTCTACCCCGATCACACCGGTTGACTTGTGGGCAAAAACCAGCGGCACCTGGATCAACGTGGCTACGATTTTAGTTGGCACACTCTGCGGCTTGTTACTACGAAAAAGCTTACCTTTCGCAATGCAGCGGGTGATCACCCAAGGGGTGGGACTCGTAACGCTTTTTCTCGGTGTAACGATGGCGAGTAGTCTGCTCAAAGCTCAGACTGGACGAGTCGATGGAATCATTCTGGCACTTCTGGCGATCGTCTTTGGTGGCTTGCTGGGTGAAGGACTTCAGCTTGAAGAACATTTGTACACTCTGGGCGAATGGCTGAAAGCGCGCTTTAAAGGAGAAGGCAGTTTCACCGAAGGCTTCGTCGCTGCCAGTTTGTTGTTTTGCATTGGGCCAATGGCGATTATTGGCAGCCTCAATAATGGCATCACCGGAGACAACACGGTCTTGACCATTAAGGCCACGATGGATGGACTTGCCGCGATCGCCCTCACCAGCAGCTACGGCATTGGCGTTGGCTTCTCCAGCCTCATGATTCTGCTCTATCAAGGTGGACTGTCACTGCTGGCAGGTCTTCTCCCTCAAATTATGGCAAACCCCACCACCAATCCCCACGTGCTCATCACCTCCGGCGTCGGCGGACTCATGATTTTAGGCATCGGCTTGAATTTACTCGATATCGCCAAAGTCAAAGTTGCGTCGTTTCTACCTGCTTTACTCATCGCGCCCTTACTCTATAGCCTTGCTAAATGGCTTACTTAGAACTGATTAATAAGTTGTTATCCCACTAGGCGATCTGGGAGCGAGCAGCTTGAAGATTGTATAGGATAAATAAGTAATGCAAATAGGATCAGTTTCGCACAGCGTGGAATATTTCAAGGCAGTCAATTACTCTTAAGGACAAATCATAGATGCGTCATCTTCATGGAAGTAAAATTCTCCTTCTGCTACGGAATGGTATTGCAACTGATTGGGAGAGTTTGTGTGTTCAGTGTGGACTAGAAGCTGATCAAGACGGCACCTTACAAGGGATACTCCGTCGTAGCCTCAACGAACTTCGTGAAGCTGGTCTTATAGAATTTACAACTGAAAAGAGAGATCGTTGGTGGCGCACCATTAGGGGTGAAATTAAAGTTTCACGACAATGGGAAGATATTCAGAACGCACTTGGAATTAGTCTGGCAGAAGTATCTAAGTTGGATTCCGATAGGTCGATGATTGTGAAACCATACTTTGGGTTGCCAGACAAATCCATTAGCAGTGCTGATTTATTCGTTTTAATGCCATTTAAGCCGGAAATGAAGCCCCTATATGATGATCACATCGTAAAAGTGGCGGACGATTTAAATTTAAGTGTTGCGCGTGGAGATGACTTCTTTACTGCTCATTCTGTAATGCTAGATGTTTGGAGCGCTATTTGTTCTGCAAAAGTGATAATCGCGGATTGTACAGGGCGGAATCCGAACGTTTTCTATGAAATCGGTCTTGGACATGTGTTAGGAAAGCCCGTCATCCTTATTACGCAAAATAATGAAGATGTACCATTTGATGTAAAACATATGCGTTACATCCAGTATTCTTATACTCCACGAGGGATGCTAGAGTTTGAGAAACGCCTCGCCGAAACCATCAAAACTATCTTGCCAATTGAACGATAATTTTAAATTATCTAAAAGATTGTAGAGACTTGGCTGAAATGCGAGAACAACACCGCTGTTGCAGCGGGTTTCTAAAGGTTTCTAATGTAATTACAAAAGTTTTTAGTAGCTGTTGAAAAGCAACATTAGTTATTAGTTTTTAGAAAGAGCCATTATGCAGAAGTTTAGGATAGCGACGATACTCTTACTCTTTACCTTCTTCCCCACGCCTCAATCCCGCCAATTCAGCGGTGAGAAAATTGATAAACTGTCGCGCACTGCGGCCCGATCGCCCGTTATGTCGAGTCGCCCATTGCAGCGCCTGGAATTCCAACCCCTCTGAATCCAGCTGAATCCCCGCTTGCTTGGCGAGATGGTGGATGATTTGCAAATAGGTCGTTTGATTAGCGGGCTCAAAGGTCAGCGTTAAGCCGAAGCGATCGCTGAACGAGAGCTTTTCCTGTAAGGTGTCCCAGGCATGGACTTCATCGCCATCGCTGGGAGGGGGGCGATCGCCCTCAGGAGACTGTTACGGGAGGGTGTGGTACTTCCAAGACATTACCGAACGCAAACGAGCCGAGGACAAGCTCTATCAAAGCCAGGAACGCTACATCTTAACAACTCAAGCGGCCAAGGTTGGGGTATGGGAATGGAATCAACAAATCGGCGGCAGAAGATTCTTTTCAAAGATGGACGCGTCTTTGCTGCATACTTTGCTGGAATGACATCATCTACCGGCGAAAATGACGGTAGAATTTGGTACTTTCGGCTTTCCTGCTAATAAAATGGCTCTCATGGCTGCTTCACTTACCCTTTTCACTGGCTCATCTGAGTCATATTGCCCCAGGCTGGCGCAGGCGGGGTAATGTGGGTAGGTGGCATGGGTGCTCGCTGCGGTGCCGCTTGCGCGATCGTTGGGTAGCTGCTGATCTGCACAAAGCTGGGCGTAAACAGGAAAATATGCTCACCGATGCGCTCTTGATGCCCATCAATAGCAAAGGCTGCCCCGGCTACAAAATCAACGCACCGCTGTGCCGCATCGGCATCCATCAAGCTCAGGTTTAAGATAATCGATCGCCGTTCACGTAACGCAGTAACCGCTTGAGGCATTTCCTCGAATGAGCGTGGCTCCATCAAGTACATTTCTGTATGCGCCATTTTGCGGTTTGGCATCCCCACCACATTATTGGGCGGCATGACTGGTTGCTGCATGGCATCCATCGTCTCAGAGGAATAATAGGCGGAACCGTCTTCTTCCTCGTACTCGTAGTCATATTCGTTTTCGTCGTAGCGATCCTCAAACCCAAATGAGTCCCATACGCGCCGAAAGATGTTCATGACGACCAACCTTTAGATTAGTTCATGCGTTCCATCTTAGCCGAGGATCGCAATCTTCACCAGAGGTAATTTTTGATGCGGTGGTGGTGGCTTCGATTGTGCTGGCACTCGATCGTGGACAGTTCCGCTCAGACCGGATCAGGACGGGCAGATTAACCGTTCGGCTAGAGCACCAAGACGATAAACAGCAGCTGCTGGCACTAGATTCGGGTCATACTCAGCTTTATACCTGGGTTTCTACACTGCCAAAAGCAGCTTGCACCAGCCCAAGTAATGGTTTTCTTAGAGGTTCCTGAACGCTTTCTAAGACGTTTTTCATCATGGGTTCAGGTACTTTGCGCATGATAGTAGCTCAGCCTTAGCAGTGCTTTCGTGGCTGGATTAACTGACAACGCAGTAACAAAACAGAGACATGAAGAAGCGCTATTTTTTATGGGCTGGTACAGCCATGATTGGCACAGCCGGGTTATCACGCTATTTTCCGGGAAGGGCGCGAGCTGAGATGACAACGACCCATGCTCAAACGACCAACAATGGCTTTGAGATCACTAAACCAGAGCCAGAGTGGCGCAAAATCTTGACATCAGAGCAGTTTCAGGTGCTTCGCCAACAGGGAACGGAATTGCCGGGTACCAGTCCTCTCAATCAGCAGCATGACAAAGGCACGTTTGCTTGTGCCGCGTGTGCTTTGCCGTTATTCACATCCACAGCTAAATTTGACAGCGGTACGGGCTGGCCCAGTTTTTATGCGCCCATTGAAGGCGCGATCGGCACCACAACCGATACCTCCTTCTTTATGACGCGTGTGGAGGTGCATTGCCGCCGCTGTGGCGGGCATTTGGGTCATGTGTTTGACGATGGGCCACAACCGACGGGAAAACGCTACTGTATGAACGGGGTAGCAATGAAATTTATTCCGGGCTGAGCCAGCTTCGAGCGAGGGACGATCGATTTCAGTGGATGATGCCTGCCCAAAGTCTGAAGCGGCTAGAAGCAACAGTTTGAGGCAGCACGCTTTAAAGGGCTAAAGATAGTCAAAAAAATGCCTGACCCTAATAAGCCCCCAGGGTCAGGCAATCTGCCTGTAAGGACGCATTTCTAAACGCAAAAGCTAAACGAACATAGTTGCCCCCTATAGCTGTCTAGCTTTCCCGAGTGCGTTCCTCAGATCTATATCAATTCTGGTTTCTCTGCTTGCTAAAACCATCCGATATAGTACTCAAATTAAGGCAAAGATTAGCCTCAGCGTTTCTTTCTAAGTCCGTAGATCCACGCTTTCTAACAGGAGAGGGCTTCGTTGCCTGCAGCCTTTCAAACGTTTGTGCACGGGCTCAGGTGCAGAGCCAAGGCGATACGGCATACGAATGGGACATCCCTCTATGGCAAGCGAGCGTTGCACCGATCACGATATTAGAAGTGCATGAGTTGATTGTGCGGCGCGCGATCGACCAATCAGCTTGCCAACAATTCTTTAATACTATCGTCAATGAATTTTGTATCCACGGCATTCACGCCACCGCCTGCAAAGTGCCCCCAAACCGATTTAATCACGCGGAGTTCGGCATTGGGCATATACTTCACTTCGTATTCGTTATCTTCAGGTGGAAAGTAGAGATCCATTTCGGCAGGCATCACGATCGCCTTCGCTTTAATGGCTCCTAACGCTTTCTCAAAATCGCCGTCAAAGCCAGGCGTTTGGCTAATATCGCCGTTCTGCCACGTCCACAGCATCGTCAGCAAGTTGTTGGCGTCTTTTTTGAGGAAAAAGCCTTCCCAAAACGCTACCAGAAAGTCTTCCAATGACGAATAGCCCATCTGGAGATATACTTTTTCGCGATAAAACGCTTGCGACAAACCCCAGCCAGCATAGACACGCCCCACAGCACGGAGCCCAGTCGTGGGTGGTTCATCATACCAGCCACCCTTCCAGGCAGCGTCTGCTTGCAAAGCCGCTTTCACGCCTTCTAAAAAGACGATGTTGTGAAAGCTGGTTTTCGCTGAACCGCAGAACGGAAAGATGCGTTCCACCATCTCTGGATAGCTGATGCCCCATTGGTAGGTCTGCCCTGCACCCATTGACCAACCAACGACAAGGGCAATTTTTTCAATGCCAAACTTTTCGGTGACAAGTTTGTGCTGCGCGCGCACGTTGTCGTAAAAGGTAACGTTGGGAAAACGGCTCTTGTTGTAGGGTTGGGGATTGTTGCTGGGCGAGGTGGAAAGCCCGTTCCCAAGCATGTTGGGGATGATGATGAAATAGTTTTTTGGATCAAGCGCCATGCCTTCACCGACGAGCCACTCGTTATCGTAGTGCTGTCCGGAGTACCAGGTCGGATAGACAATGACGTTACTCTTGTCTGCATTAAGCGTCCCGTAGGTTTTGTATGCCAGTTTGGCATCGCGCAAGGTTACACCACGTTGGAGAGAAAAGTCGCCAAGATCAAAAAATTCGTAGTCAACCATGAGAGAAACCCTGATCTTTGGATATGCAAAAGCAGGATCATGCCGTTGTGCAGCACGATCGACTACAAACTGAGTCACCCTCACTAGAGAAGGGTTGCAAGGAACTCACTCATTTGGCATGGCACCCACCGGTGATTATCAACCACGGGCTAGCTGGGCAACGTTCACTAAAGAAATTCAACGCGTTGCAGCGCAAGCCTTAAAACTGCTTTAGCAAGTTTTGTACTGTTAGCCCAGACGTTCAATCACATAGCCCAGACGTTCAATCACAGGTGAAATGGCTAAACTGCAAGATATTTGTGTACCAGTGCGTCTGTCAAATCAGCAGTATGGCCGTTCGCCACAACCGAGCCTTTCTCCATAATGAAAAACTTTTGGGCAAGCTGACGCGCAAAGTCAATTTTCTGTTCAACCACAACAACCGTAATGCCTTTTTCACGGTTGATGCGCTTCAGCGTTTCTTCAATTTCCTGGACGATCGAGGGTTGAATGCCTTCAGTGGGTTCGTCCAGCAGCATAATTTTGGGATTACTCAATAAGCCGCGCGCGATCGCTAACTGCTGCTGTTGACCACCACTCAACAGTCCACCCTGGCGCTTCAGGTGTTGTTTCAGCATCGGGAAGAACTCAAAGATTTCTTCAGAAATTTTCTTCGGCTTATTTTTAGCTGCCGTCATTCCCAGCTTCAAGTTATCTAGTACTGACAGATAAGGGATGATCTCACGTCCCTGAGGGATGAACGAAATACCATACCGAGCACGTAAATAAGTCGGCGTTTTAGTGATCTCGTCAGCATCAAAGACGATGCTTCCAGACATCACTTTATTCAGACCAATTACACTACGCAGCAGCGTCGTCTTACCAACGCCATTGCGACCCAAAATACAGGCAATTTCACCCTTTTCAACTGCCATATCGACGTTGAACAGCACAGGCGTTTGACCGTAGGAAACAGTCACATCGGTCAGATTAAGCAGCGGCATCGATTCGTTCACGACCTAAATACACCTCAATAACTTTGGGATTTGTCTGTACTTCCTGGACGGAGCCTTCGGTCAACTTTTCACCCTGATGCAGCACCACAATGCGTTGCGCGATCTGTTTCACAAACTCCATGTCGTGCTCAATCACCACAACAGCGTGTTGGTTCGCCAGCGTTTTGATAATCTCGCCCGTCTCGTGGGTTTCGTCGGGGGTCATGCCCGCTGTCGGTTCATCCAGCAGCACCACGGTCGGATCTTGAGCCAGCACCATGCCAATCTCAATCCATTGCTTTTGCCCATGGGAAAGCGAGGACACTTTGGTAAAGGCTTTATCCAGTAGACCAATGCGATCGAGCACCGATTCGATTTTGGCTTTCTTGACACTGGTGAGCTTGGTTTTGATGGAAGCAAACACGCCATGTGACCCTTTCAGCGCCAGCAGAATGTTCTCAAACACCGTCAGTTCGTTATAAACATTAGGGTTTTGGAATTTGCGCCCGATGCCCATGTGTGCGATCTCGTGGGGGCTTTTATTGGTGATCTCTTGCCCCTGATAGAAAACATGCCCAGACGCAACAGGCGATTTGCCCACGATCGCATCCATGAGAGTACTTTTGCCTGCGCCATTTGGTCCGATGATGGTAACAATTTCCTTGTCACCCACGTCCAGGCTGACGCCCTTAATCGCCTGAAAGCCTGAGAATACGACTCTCACATCTCTCACAGACAAAATTGCTTCATGAGGTTCTACCTTAGAATCGCTGGTAGACAGAAGTGTATCCATAGACCTGACCTTACTGTGTTCAAATTTGTTAACGTAACCTAACATTCCCTGTCAGCGCGATTCTGTGATGTAGATAGCGATTTGTAAACCGACCTTGAGGAACACGGGTTCGTTCAAGGCTTATTTCAGCCTGGACTGTCTCTTGGATGTTTGAGCGGACGATCGAACCGCACCACGCACGGTCTTTAACAGCAACGTGAACGATCGCGCTAAACCGTGAATTGCCTGTTGCAGTGGGGTAGCCCAATCAAACACTCGCGCCTGTACAAATCCCGATGTGGAACTTGAAGTGGGTGCAGGCTCAACGCTCGTTTGATCTGCCAGCTTGAACTGCTTTGGCAGCAGACCCATCAGACCATCGGGCAGAAACAGCACCACAACCAGCAAAATAATGCCGACAATCAGTTGCCAATCTTGCGTCACACGGTCTACAGAGTTCTGCAATTGACCCAGCAAAATAGCCGCAATTAAGGGACCCACCAGGCTACCCCGACCACCGACCGCGACCCAAATGACGACCTGCGTCCCAAACGCGACACCTAAATAGACGGGTGAAATAAAGCGGTTCAACGGCACAAAAAGACCACCCGCAATACCCGCGATGCCTGCTGATAACGTCCAGACGAAAATCTTGAAGCTGGCAACGTCATAACCCAGGTAAGAGATGCGCTTTTCGTTCTCTTTGATGGAGCGCAGAATCAAGCCAAAGTTTGACTGTGTTAACCAATAACTGCCCGCCAGCACAAAAGCGGCGAAGATGAGAATCATGAAATAAAGACCGATGGGTGGAATGACCAAACCACCAAATAAAGTCAGTCTCGAAACATCCGTAATACCGTTTGTCCCTCCCGTGTAGGCTTGTTGGCTCACGAAGAAGGTGGTCAGCGCTGAGGCGATCGCCAACGTAATGATAGTGATGTAAACGCCACTCACCTTAGAGCGAAAGATGAAGGAGCCAATAATGTAGGCAAAGGCGGCGGGAAGTGCCACCATCGCGATCGCCGCGATCGGGAAAAACTGTAGTGGTGCGATAAACCAGGGCAGTTCCTTCAACCCATTCCACACCATGAAGTCAGGCAGCGTACCACCATAGGTATTCGCCGAGGCAGCCAGATTCAGCTTCAGGTAATACGCCATCGCGTAACCACCCAGCGTAAAAAACACGCCATGAGCAAAGCTCAAAATACCCGTGAAGCCCCACACCAGATCGAGCGAGACACCCAATACACCAAACAGCAGAAGCTTTGCCATCAAGTTTGCCTGAAACTCACCAGCGACAAACGGCAGAATGGCGAGAATCAAAAAGGCAATACCTCCGATCGCCAGTAACTTGACTGGTACGGTTGATTGTCGCAGCCGACCCATTACCTCTGTCACGTTGAAATCCCCCTACATTGATGGCGAAAAATAAACTGAATCGCGTGGTGCGATTTTCTAAGCCCGCTTCTGAACCGTGAATAGACCTTCTGGACGGTAGCGGATTAAGACAATCACCGCGAACAGAACAATCACTCGTGCAGCAGGGTCGTTGAGCAAGTAAGCGATCGCTGAGTTGGCGGAACCAATCAGCACCGAACCGGCCAGCACACCGACTAATTTGTCCACACCACCTGTCACTACAGTCATCCAGGCATCGACCAGATAATCTTGACCCATGGGTGGTGCCACGCTCTTCAAGGACGAAATGACAGCACCTGCAATGCCTGCCAGACCACAACCATAGGCAAACGTCACCATATCTACCAGGCTCGTATTGACGCCCAGGCAACGAGTCATATCGCGGTTCTGAGTCACTGCACGAATCTGACGACCGAGCGATGTTTTATACAGCAAAAAGGCAGTTAGTGCCAGTAGTGCTAACGCCACAAAGAAGATGAACAGCCGATAGTAAGAAATTTCAACTGACTGACCGCCGGCCTTGAACAGTGAAAGATTGCCCTTAATGTAGGGGGGCGCTTTCACATATTTCAGCTGTGCCGTAAAGATCAGTTTGACGACGCCTTGCAGCACAATACTCAAGCCCCACGTTGCCAGCAGGGTTTCCAACGGCCGCCCGTAGAGCTTTCGAATAATCGTGATTTCGACGATCGCGCCGATGACCGCTGTCACAATAAACGCGAACGGAATAGTCATCAACAAATCCATCTTGAAGTTCTTCTGGAGCACAAAGGTGGTGTATGCACCCAGCATGATGAATTCGCCATGCGCCAGGTTAATAATCCGCATGACCCCAAACGTGATTGCCAAGCCTAAACCTGTCAGTAGCAAAATACCGATGATGCCAACGCTATTCAAGAGCTGATTGGCAAAGGCGATCGAGTCAAAGCTTTTCGCTGGTGGCGAGGACTGCGCCAGATAGACCAGAGACGAAATAAAGTTCATGAATCCCCTTACTCAACCAGAACGACATCTGTGAAACCAGCTTCCGTGAACGTAGTGCTGGGCGCGATCGCACCCAGCCAAACTCAGACCTAAAGGTGTTAAGCCTGCTTCAGAAACTCAACGGGAAGATCCTTCTTGGTTTCCACATTGGGGTTGCTGCGATCGTCAGGCGATTTGTGCTTGCAGATCCGTCCTTTGTAGAGCGCTTGGCTCCAGGGAATCGGCTTCACTGCTGCCTTCGTCGCAAAGACAATTTCAGCCTGTCCATCCTCTTTCCACTTACCAATTCTGGAGTAAAGATAGGTGTGATAGTTGTCAGGGTCAACTTTAACGGTACCTTGTGGTGCCTTAAACTCTTGTCCACGGGTCGCCTCGCGGATATTAGCAGTGGTAAATTCCTTTCCTGCTTCCGCAATCTTCTCCATCGCCTGTGCCATAAAGAAGGTTTGGAGGTAGGCCGCTTCCATCACACCGTTCGTGACACGATCCTGTCCAAACTTCGCTTTGAACTGTTCTACAAACGCTTTGTTTTCAGGTGTATCCACCGTTTGGAAATAGTTAAAGCTGGTGTAGTGACCGGCTGCAAATTCAGAACCCATCGCCTGAATTTCTTCTTCGGTGGTGGGGTACGCCATAATGGGCGTGTCTTTTGAGGTTAAGCCAGCATCTTTATACTGCTTGTAGAACGCAGGAATACTGTCGCCCACCAGGTTGCTCAGCACAAAGTCAGGCTTCGCTTGCTTAATCTTGTTGATGATGGTGATGAATTCGGTTGTACCCAGTGCAGCATACTCATCGCCAACCACCTGTCCACCCGCTTTCACAAGCTCGGCTTTCGCAATCCGGTTGCTTTCTTTGGGATAAATATAGTCAGAACCGATGAAGAAACCCTTCTTCCCAAAGTTCTTCGCGCAGTAGGGGATGGAATCGGTAATCTGCTGATTCGGTGCAGCACCCGTGTAGATGACGTTGGAGCTACACTCGTTGCCTTCGTAATAAACTGGGTAGTACAGCATTTTGTCTTTTTCTTCAAAGACAGGCAGCACGGATTTGCGGCTAGCAGATGTGTAGCAACCCAGGACGCAGACCACTTTATCTTCGTCAATCAACCGCTTAGACATCTGGTTGTATAAATCCCAGTTGGAGTCGGGGTTGACGACCACCATTTCAATTTTCTTGCCCTTAATGCCCTGCTTGCCAGACCAGGGGCCTTTGCCTTCGTTGATCTGCTCGATCGCCAAGAACGTAGCGTCTTGTAGCGATTTTTCCACAATCGCGATCGAACCCGTGGTGGAATACATCACCCCAACTTTAATACCGTCACCAGCTGCAGTTGATGCAACAGGGCTGGCACCAGGAGAGGCAGAGGTCTCAGCCGTTGGAGTGCCACCAGAACAAGCAGCAACAACACTAGAGCCAAGTGCAAGTGAACCATACTGGATAAACCGACGACGATTCATACCACCCAGTACGATCAGGGGCTGACGCGACTTCATTAAGCAATTCTCCTTACCTGTAAAAATCTCATATGCACAATCGAACACTTGCTAAGCTGCAGCCATCGCCGCACTCAACGGTTGTTAAGTCATCCTGCGTATAGAGGCGTGTTGCAATACTGAGTGATATTAGAGTTACGCTTGCACAGTATTTGTATCAGGATATACAAACCGACATCGGTAACCGCTAGAAGTCATAGAACTGAAGCAAATGGTTAGCCTGACGAAGAAGTAAACTCGACAATGGGCGACGAGCTTTAAGGCGATTTCTGAGCAAGCTTTGACACTGTAGGGACTGCAAGGTCTCGCATCACTCTTTGAAGCAGGCAAGTTATGGGTAATCTGCTTTCTGGAAATCTCCGTATATCAGCAAGCAGCGATCAGACAAAAGCCAACTACTGAGCCTTGGCCAATCACTACGAATTGACACCTTAACCACCCTAAGCTCATGGCTTCTACACTGAAAGCTTACGCATACTTGGCGGTAGGCTAGTGGTCAGAAAGTCAATCACGGCCTCTAAGCCTTGCTGTGTCTTGAGATTAGAAAACACAAAGGGTTTCTTGTCCCGCATTTTCCTGGCATCCCGATCCATCACGTCTAAATCGGCACCGACGTGAGGAGCGAGATCAATTTTGTTGATCACGAGAAGGTCAGACTTGGTGATCCCGGGTCCACCTTTGCGAGGAATTTTATCGCCGCCTGCTACATCAATGACATAAATGGTGAGATCGACGAGTTCTGGGCTAAACGTCGCTGCCAGATTATCGCCACCGCTTTCGACAAACACCAGATCGAGATCAAGAAACTGCTGCTCCAGGTCTTCGATCGCCGCCAAATTCATCGACGCATCTTCTCGAATCGCAGTATGTGGACAACCGCCTGTTTCCACACCACGAATGCGATCGCGCGATAGTGCCTGACTCCGGACTAAAAACTGCGCGTCTTCCTGGGTATAAATATCGTTGGTGACGACTGCCAGGTGGTAGCGATCGCGCATCGCCTTGCACAACGCTTCCACCAGCGCTGTCTTCCCCGACCCCACTGGACCCGCGACTCCAACTCGAAAAGCACTCATAGAATTTTAGCTTGTGGGTTGTAGCCAGACGTTTTCTGCGTCAGTCCTGAGGACGTTTGAGAAGTTTACCAGACTACATCTCATCCACAAAGGGATTAGCCTTTTAGCTGTTGAAGCCTCACGAACACATACGGGGTTTAGCTGCTGGAGATGCCTCCAGCAGAGGACACGATCAAGGCTTTTTCGCGTTATATCCTTGCTACAGGAGATTATGCGAAAGACCCATGCCTTTGCGGCATCTTGTCTGCGGCTCTACCGTCAAGATCGGCTCAAATTAACGCACTAAGTTTTGTTTAAGTAAAGAAGAAACCCTTCAATAGGGCTGTATAGTACTTTGGCTCATTCGCCAAACTTGAGTTTGAATGGGTTCTCTCGTTACGGGGTCAGTCTCTATGGGTATACCGTTTGTTTTAGATGTTGCGATCGGCTTAATTTTCATCTACTTGATTCTTAGCTTGCTCGCATCAGAGCTTCAGGAACTGCTCACAACGCTGTTCCAGTGGCGAGCAAAACATTTAAGAGACTCGATCGAAGTGTTTCTGGCCGGTGGTAGTAGTACTCCCGAAGCAGAAGAAGTCAGAGTTCTAGTCAGTAACCTCTACGACGATCCACTGCTAAAAAACGTTAACCAAGAATCAAAAAGCTTCATTGCCAAAGGCGCACGCGAAATTACTCGTTGGTTGATTCCTGGTAACAGAAAGGGGGCGTTTGGGACTCAGCAATCTTCAGGCCCGTCTTACATTGCTCCAGAGACCTTTTCAACTTCGCTACTCGAACGGGTGGGGATGTCAACCTTAGCGAGAAAGCTCACCGAAGTGAGGCTAGAAAAGTTCGCCATCAGAATTGTTGGAGGCTTTAAGGTACAAGAGGGTGAAGCGCCGTTGAGTGATTGGGAAAAGGGCAGAATTCGGCTCATTGCTGAAAAAGCCCGAAAAGACTTAACCAATGATGCCAATTTCGCGACGCTTGTAGAAGAGTATGCTGATATCCTTCACGACTATACGGTTGAAGCAACAACATTAAATACCTGCGTCGAGCGTATGGGCGAAAGCCTGGATGCGTATATTGCGAATTATCCATTGCCCACTGCTCAAATGACTGAGCCAGTTACCATCTCTCCGGTTTCAATGGAAGTGTCTCAAGGGTTTGATCCAGCGGCGGCACCATCTGAAATACCGGAATCGGCGCCGACTGCTTCAACCAATGACGAAGATTTAGTCTATTTCGCAAAGCGTTTAAGAGCGTTTAAATTGAGCCTTTTTGGTGCAGATAACGAGCGGGCAATCCTGTCTGGTGGGTTGCGCCCAAGCTTATCTGAAATTGCTCAACTGGTTGATGCAAGCAGCACCACCTATCAAGAAGTTGCTCAGTCATACAAAACGCTGCTTGAAAAAGCAGTGCCACTAGAAGCGCTAGTCAATCCTGAATTGGAGCAGCAGCTTTTAGAGTCCTATCCCGAAGCGATCGAAAAAGAGATTGTGCAGGCGTATCCTGAGACTGTTGAAGAACAGTTTGTCGCGATCGTGCCAGATATCTTTAAGACCGTTGAAAAGCAATTAACCAATCGCAGACGCAAAACCTATCGAGCCAGACAGAACCCACAGATGAATTTGCTGAAGCAGCAGCGGCGCACGCTTCATAAAGCGCTGGGTCAATTGGGCGCAGAACAACGGCAACAAGTTTTAAGTGCGGTGCTCAACCAGTTTGGTGGCGATGAACGGACAGTAATCATCAACAAGGGCCTGGAAGAACTGAGCAATGAGCAACGGTATATTGTCATCAATATCGTCTTTGTAAAGTTGGGCTTAACCAATGAAGATCGCTCAGTTTATGACAACTATCAAACCTATAAAACGATCCAGCAAGCATTAGGAAAACTACCCAACTCGATCAAAGATAGCTTTGCAATTCTTGCCAGACGAGCGCAGTCGAAAGTGCAACAGATTAGCCATGATGTCAGTCAGTTTCGCACAGAGGTCGAAGTTTGGTTCGATCGCTCAATGGAACGCGCTTCTGGTGTTTACAAACGCAATGCAAAAGGCGTGGCAATCTTAATTGGATTATTACTGGCAAGTGCCACCAACGCAGATGCCTTTTTTATTGTGAACCGCTTATCCAACGATGAAAATTTACGTAAAGTCATCACGGATCAAGCGGCACAATTGCCTACAAGAGATCCTTCAGCACCAGTCAAGCCATTAGATCAGGAGCTTAAAGATTTAAAGCAACAGACTGATACAGCCCTCGACGATCTATCGCTTCCAATTGGTTGGAAACCGGAGAACTTTTCCAAACAGTTTGAGTGCCCCCTTCCGCCTCCGCCTCCGCCTCCTGGCTCCCCAGCTCAACCCAACAACGTAAAGCCGACCAGCACTCCCTGTGACATTCTTTCTGAGCGAGGGACCCTCACTCCAAACAAAATCTCCCAACTCATTGTATCGAGACCGATCGATGCGCTCAAAATTCTGCTTGGTTGGATTGTTAGTGGTCTGGCGATCGCAATGGGTGCCCCCTTCTGGTTTGACCTGCTCGGCAAGATCATGAACGTGCGTAATTCTGGCAGCAAACCCCAAACCGCAGCCACCAAGGAAACGGCGAAATGAGGGGTGATTTGATTCCGGTTCCCTCTCCCAAATTGGAAGAGGGCTAGGGAGAGGGCGATTCGGGCAATGATGCAAAAGATTTGTCAGTCAATCAGGGAGAGAGGTAAGGAGTTTTAGCCTTCATCCCTTATCCTTTAGCGTTTCCCTGACTTCTTGCCATTTGCTCCAATGCCGTTTGCAAATCCTGCGTCAAGGTGGCAACCGCTTGCTTAGCGTTCCGTCGGCTGCTTTTGTAGTCGTCCCAACGATCGGACACCGAAAGCGGTTGACCGATCGTCAAAATAGCCTTGAGTTTACCCAGTTTGGGGCGATCGAAGGAGTTGCCGCCTTTGATGCGCGTCACCATACCCCACATCAATAACGTGGTTTCGGCGAAGCGTTCGACGGTGGGTTTTTCCAGTACATACTTGCCCGTTACGGCAACGAAGCTTTCAACAACGCGCATGTGCCAAATCCGGAGGTCGGCTTCTTCTGCAATCCGATCGGCCAATCCGTGTTCCAGGGGCGAAACCTGGTCGATCGCCTTCAGGTCTTCGCGGTAGATATAGTCCCAACCAGCCTGTTCTAAGCGCCGGCAGCGATCGATGACGCTACCTTTGGGCTGCAGGTTGAAATACTGCTCTGCTACTTTTAGGGCGGCATCCATTAATGCGTTCAGTCGGGTGGCGAAGGCGGCATGGGAAGGCGTCGCTGCCGGGTCTGAAGCAGGAGTGCTGTAGTCCTTAGTGATCGCGAGATCCTGGTGATAAAAGCGGCTGTAGAACGCTTCCATCACCGACAGCAAATTTTCCCCCAGGCGATACAGTCGCCCATAAAGAACGTCTTTGTTAATGCCATCTTCGCCAGTAACAGCGGCATGGCTTGGATTCACTGTGAGTCCTGCATCCTTCTCTAGCTCCGTCAACAGTTGGTCAATGGCGTGCCAGGGTGGGGTGATATAGCGGTACTGAATGCCGATCGGCACAATGAGAACTGTCTCAGAGCGATTGGCTTTTTCTAAATCTTCAGCGCACCAAAAAGCGAGTTGGCTTAGTCCTGGTTCCAACGGGCTCACAATTTCGGTATGACCATTGGTGGCACCTTCAGGAGCGGCGGCTAACGGCAACGAGCCATTGGCAAATAAATCGCGAGCAGACCGCAAGCCAACGCGATCGACCTTACCGCGATGAATGGGAGTGCCACCCAGACGAGAATATAGCCAGCCCATCCTGGCACCAGCCCACAGCGGAATCCCGCGATCGTACATAAAGTGGGCATGAATCGGACGTCGCAGCGTGATCCCTTGCTGCCGGGCGACGTTGGGCACAATGTTTGTGAGCAGGGTTGCCAATGCAAAGGGGTCATTCACACTGGGATGCCGAAACGCTAGCAGCAGTCGGATCTTCCCTGCCTGAAATTGGCGATAGAGATCCACTAAGACCTCGACATTGTGGGCTTCAACCTGCCTCAAGGGCGTCCGCGATCGCATAATCAGCGGCAACAGCCATTGCAACACTTTCACAACCGTCAGGTTGAGCTTGGGTGGAATAAATTCCAATGGCGGTTGCACTTGGCGAATAAGGCGAGGCAAGGGAGTCTCCTTCGTAATTGTTGGTTGTTAGTTTTTAGTTATTAGGAAGCAGAAGCTAGATGATAGAAGGTAAAAGCTGACTGCTGAACGCTGATAGCTGAAAGCCGCTTTACTCAAAACTCTCTTTCTCTTCTGTTCTCTAAAAGATAAACATCAGCTTCAGCTTCCACGTTTCCTCATTGCGGATCAGTTCGATTTGGCGAATAAATTCGCGGAAGTAGAAACGACGCTCCGCTTCAGAAAGGTCGAGCCAGAATTGGGGGATAGACACAGTCTGAGCGATTGCCTGTAAATTTACTGGAGGAAGCTGTGCCAGTTTGCTCTGGAGCACAGCCATTTCAGTCCGTAGTTTGTAGGCGCGGAGATCGGCAGTCTCTTGATCGAGAACGCCGCTGGTGACCAAGGGCGGCAGTTGTGCGAGGATGGTTTGCTTGGCAGCGATCGCGCCACCGATACCCTGTTTTATTGTGCCCACATCGGGTAGATCCCCACCGGCTACAGCGCGAGGCAGGTCTTCGCAGATGCGTTCAATGGTTTGCTGGAGGATGGCGCCGTAGTCGATCGCCCCACACTTCGGTGTTTGGGTGCATCCAGTCGGGCGCAGGTAGAGATACTCGCGATCGTGGCGGGGTGCAGAGACACGGGTGACAGTCATGGGCGATCGACACTCGCTGCATACGACTAATCCTGCTAGAGAACGTGGTGCGCTGGCAGTGCGGGGAGGCATTTGGCGGTTCCGTCGCAGCAGGCGATCGACCTGAGCGGCTTCTTCACGCGAGATGATGGGCGCGTGCGTATCGCTGACCAGTTCACCGTTTTGATACGCCAGATCACCACGATAAACGGGATTGGTGAGCCAGCGATGCCCTGTCGAGACGGCGATTTTCTTACCGTAGCGTTTCGCCAAATAACGCACCGCACCATTCAGTGATCCATAGAGCAAAAACTGCTCGAAAAAGTCTTTGACGACCGGAGCCGTGCTGCGATCGACCACATAGCGACTTTTGCTGCGTCGATAACCATAGGGTGCTTTTCCCGGTGGTGGTAACGCCTGCACGCGGTTCTGAGCGTGTCCCTGACGAATGCGACGACTCCGTTGCTCGCGCTGTACTTGCTGCAACAGCTTGAGCAAATCTGCCTGTAAATCTGCCCCCTTGAGGATGGGTTGGTCAGCCAAAGCAGGAGGCATTGTGCTGGTTGCTTGCTCTGTCACAATGAGACGAATGTTCAACGCTTCCAGTTCAGCCAGCCGATCGCCCACTGCCTGCACAGAATCACCCAATTCTTCCACGCGCCGAATAAGCAGATAATCCGCTGGTGCTGCCTGACAGTCTTCGAGAAGCTGCTGCCACTGCTGCCGAGCCGCACTCTCCTTTCCTTTTTTCGGTACGGTGGCGATCGCCAAGTCTTGATAGACATGATCAATGTCCCAACCCCACAGATCGCGATCGGGCGTTGGTTCGAGTAAAGGGTCGCTGTAGAGATAGGCAATAATTTTCATTGTGCCGGGTGCGATCGATCTGCCACCATGAGCCAGCAATCCCGATACTTGCCTTCGTGCAGTTCATGGGCAGGCAGCTGCTTAACCTTGCTAAAGCCACACTTTTCGTAGCATCGAATGGCGCGGGCGTTGCTGACATGTGGGTCTATCAACACCTTATCAGCTTGCAGATGCTCAAACAGGTAGGTCAAAGCGGCTGACAGCGCTTTCGTACCAATGCCTTGATTCCAATCATGCGACTCGCCAATGAATAGGTCAACGGCATAAATGGTAATGCTTTCACCAATGTCGTAGTCGCCATACTCCTGTCTGTCAGACTCTGTGAGGGGATAGTACTGTAAGTAGCCGATCGCCTCAGTTTGGTACAGAATCAGGCATGGTGTGATGTCCTCTTGCCATAAAACTTTGGGACGATACGCTTCTAAAACCCTTGCCAACGGATACGGATTATCTCTGCCTTCATAAAATTCCAACACCGCTTCATCAGTAAGCCACTTTGCCATCAGCTGATAATCCTGCATGTCGTCTTGCATGAGGCGAATGGCAACATCGTCCTGCTGCATTAAAACCACACCGATCAAGCTTGCTAAACCTCACCGAGCTCAATCACATTGCCATCGGGGTCTTGAGTAAAGAGGGCAGCACGACCAGATGCACTTACTTGAGTCGGGCAATTGTGTGCTAGAAGCTGTTCTTTGGCTGCATCCAAATTGGCGACCGAAAAAGCAATGTGTTGATTACGTCCCCATTTTTCAGGGTTGTTCAGTTCAATGGTGAACGCATCGGCAACAATCAAATGGATCTGGAAGCCAGCCACTTCATACCAGGCTCCAGGAAAGCGAAGCACACGATCGACTTTCTCTAGCCCCAGGACAGAGCCGTAAAATTGCTCCGATCGCTCCAAGTCTGAAACCAGCAGTGCAGTGTGTAGGCAGCGAGTAATCTTCATGGTGATCAACCTGTGAGCATCAATCTCCAGAATACCGGAACTCATCAAGGGCGTTTCTTAAAAAGCGTTTCTCACTGCACAGACATCTCCATCAAGCATTGGGCAATCCGGTTTGCGGCTCCGGGTGCACCCATGCGACGACGACCGTTTTCGGCGATCGTTTGCAGCGCGTCGGGATTTTGTAGCAGAGATTGAATGACAGCCGCAGCACGATCGGGTTCCTTCACCAGCATCACAGATGCCCCTAACAAGCGAGTCTGCGCCTCGGCAAAACCAGGCGTAAACTGTGGACCTTTACCAGGAATGATAATCGCAGGTTTGCCCAGTCCGATAAATTGTTCCGTTGCAGTGCCTGCCATCGCGATCGCCACATCCGCTCGATGCAAACACTCCGCAAACCGACGCTGCGCCAAGACCAAAGTGGATTTGCGATCGCCCAAACCGACGGTGTAAGAACCCTCCGCCACCTGCTGCCAGCGATACGCCATTAAGGCTTTGTGGAGCGTTTCTGTCTCCAGTCCAGGCGCGATCGCCGCCAAAAATGTCAGCGGTCGCGGCATCTGCGCAATCATGCCATTCACCGCTTGCAAAATTGTTTCCCAATTGGCATACGCTTCCGGTGGACGCGAACCAGGCAGGAGGGCGATCGTCAAGGCAGACGGCTTCAGGTTAAACGCTAAATCCCGCTCTTCATCCTTAAGCCTTAAGCCTTTATCCTTTTCCCCTTCCCCCTCCCAATCCAGCCTATCCATCATCGGATTGCCCAGGTCAAACGCTGGAATGTTTCGACGCTTAAGGCTCGTTGCCGTGATTGTGTCTCTGGGAAAAACTGCTTTGCAATTGGGATGGCTCATTAGCCAGCGTTCCCACGGATGGTAGATGCAGCCTGTCCAGCGTTCGAGGCGATCGTCCCACCACGATCGGCGCGGCAACCAACCACCCTCATCACGCAGGTAGTATTCTGACTTGGCGGTACCTACAAAGGCGTAGGGAAGCCCACTTAAGCGGGCGAAGAGGAGCGGTACAATGTCGCCGACAGCAAGGATGAGAGAGTGGGGTGTGGGGTGTGGCGGCTCGTGAGCCTCGCCGAACGAGGTGTGGGGTGTGGGGGTGGCTGCTTCTTTTGCCCAAGCTTGAATGGCGCGGAGTTGTGCCAGGGTGAGTTGGAGTAAGCCGCCTCGAATGTCGCGTACAAGCTGTCGCCCATCCTGATAGATGAAGCCGCCAGAGGGCATGGTTTTAACAGAACCGATGAGAGGAATACCGCTATCGCTATAGGCATGACCTTCACCCACGATCGGCAACGCTGCAAGTTCTGGTGGTTCGGATTGTTGCTGAAGTTCGCGCAAGATGCGGAGGGCGATCGCATCTTCACCATGACCATTGCTGAGACAGAGTACGCGCATGAGAAGCAGGAGACTGAGGACTGATGGCTAGAATAAGGCAGATAGACGACCACCAGACAAATTAGTGCCCTTTAGCTTTAATTTTGTCCCACTGAACTTAGGCGGTTACTCTAGTGCCGTTTTGTACGATCGATGCGCTGCTTTCAGTTACAGGTGTAGGTGGAAGCATGTTAGTCGTGCTGCGGGACGTAGATCGTCGTCCAGTGGAGCGTGGCTTTCCGCCTGCCATGCGATATTCTCGGCTGTCTTCACCGTAACGCGCTGCTACGTTGACCATCAGCCGTTTAGACAGATCGGTGAGAGCTTGCTCGGTGAGTTCAACGTCTCGCTGAGCATCATCAACGGTTGACAGCAGCGTGTTGTAGTACGCAAGTCTCTGCCGCATTTGGTCAATCACATCGGCGTATGCCTGTGCCGTCACCCCGTTGCCAAAATCGAGCATACGCTCGATCGACTGCAACGATTCCAATTGGCGTTCTGATTTTGCTAACACGCGTGAATTTCGTTTCGGGCGTGGCATGTGCACCTTCCTTAAAGAGAACAGTCTGTGAAAGAACTGCCTTAAGGTAGCGAGGAAAACATGGCGCTGTTCACCGTGATTCTGAGGAAGTTTGTTGTAATTTCACACAAACGTATTGGTAAAAACCGTAGTTTTGCAGAACAAAGACTAGAAACACGAAAGGTTTTTGAAAATGGTCGGGATGTTTATAAAAACCAGATCGCTATTGCGAAGGACTGTTGAAGCGTTCAGCAAAACGTTGCAAGCATTATGATTGATCATGCGCCATTCATCAGCAATGTTGAGAGGTTTATGAAAAATGTTGCGATGATTCTGATTAATAGCAAATTGTTTACACTAGCGCGAAGGCAAATCCGAGAAAAAGAAGCACGGATTGCCCACCGCATTTCTCCTAGAGATTTGCTGAGATCCTAACGCGCAATCCTTTGCGTTGCTAGCGTCAATGAGCAATCCTGCTATTTTATAGGTTGTGAGGCTGCTCACTGACGCCGTTAGGACTAAAGCGCCTTGAACTCACTTTGCTCAAGACAGATCGTCACAAACTTCGGGGCAAGCAATGCGTAAATTCTTATTCTGGATTGGATGGAGTTACGTCGGATTCTCTATTTTGTGGTTGATCTTACGACTGGGGTTCTCTGATCACCTCTGGTCGCTTCTGCTAGTTAATGCCACGGCTGACTATCTGTTTGTACCGTTGCCTGTTTTGTTAGTAGCCAGCCTGTTACACCAACGATGGCAATTACTGTTGGGGCTAAGTATTCCAGTCATAACGTTTGGTGTCCTGGTGGGGGCACCGTCCTTACCACCCTTTGCAAACGCTCAAGAAAAGAATGTCATTCCCCTTTCCAACCATATCGATACTGCCGACACGCTCTTTGTGTGTGGCTGGGATGAGGTATTCGCTCTTAAGCTTACGTCCGATGCTGAAAAGCCAGCGAAGATTTGGTCATGGAAAGCTGCCACTAGTCCTGGTCTTCCAAAACTGATGGTTACCAAGTTTGCCACTACTGATGAGTGCAAACCGATCGAGCAAGGGCGGAAAGTTCTTATTACCTCTTCAACAAATGGCGTTGCACTGGTTGAACAAGCGACTGGAAAAGCCCTATTTTATGCATCTGTACCAGGAGCACACTCTGCGGATTTGCTACCAAATAATCGCATCGTGGTCGCTGGTGCAGATAGTCCCATCGGTGGGCACACCCTCCAACTGTTTGACGCTAACACGTCTGCTCGTCCACTGTGGAAAACCGAGTTGTACTCTGGACATGGGGTCTATTGGGATCAGGCTCATACAGTACTCTGGGCGCTCGGTCGCTATGAACTTCGCCAGTACGAACTAGTTCGGTGGGAATCGAAGTTACCAGAACTAAGATTGAAGCAATCATTCCTATTACCTAGTCCGGGCGGACATGATCTTTCTCCAAATTTTGATCGATCGACATTATTCATAACCACGGACACTGATGTCGTTCTGTTTGATCTACAGTCAAATACATTTATAAGTGAGTCAAGGATGAACCGACTGACACTGGTGAAAAGCATTAGTGTTCATCCAGTTACTAAGCGCCTAGCGTATGTGCAAGCTGAAGGTGGACACTGGTGGAGTTCGCGTATACATCTTTTGGAATCCAAACAATCGAAGGCTGAGCAAACAATCTTGCTGAAAGGAGAACGCCTTTACAAGGCAAGATGGATTGATTAATGTTGCAATTGCCGGTTTCCCTGATCTCAGATGTAGTGTCACACGGTCACCACATTTTGCACAATTGTTGAAACATAATATCTCCATGCCCGGAAATGCTTTCCTATAGAATCCTGCTTGCATAGAGCTTCGCTCTGCCAAAGGCATAGGCAATTTTACTTTTGGTGAGACCAACTACTCGAAAGACAGTGTTGTTGAGAGGCATTGAGATTAATAGTTAGGGTAGAACTGCCATGAAAAATACCTTGGTTTGGATACCATCCGTCGTTCTTCTCGTTTTAGCAGGTTTTGGTCTAGTCAGTTGGACACAAACTCCTGTCAGCAGTTTGGTTAACTGGATCGTTGGTATTGCCATATTCAGTTGGTTACTAGCAATTACGATCGTGCCATGGAACGTTTATTTTCAAGCAAAGGAAGTGCTGGTAGATGCGACCCTTTCTACTGAGCAAGGTATTAGCGTGAATGCTGAGCAGCAACAGTATGCGGTCATGATTGCACAACGAAGTTTGTGGGTTGCACTTTTGTTGCATCTTCTATCCGCAGTGGCACTCTATCTACTAGCACTTTGGCAAGTGAGTGCCATTGGTTATTTTGGTTCTATCGCTGCGCTTCTGCTGACTGTTTTGCGTCCAACTGTCCGAACCTATCAATTCTTGGCAAGGCGCTTAGCGATGATTCAAAGTGGCTTTAAGTATCCTCGTGAAGATGTTCTGGAATTGAGAGGACGGGTCATGGGGCTAGAAGGCAGGGTTCAGGAAATGAGCCAGCGATTAGATTTGAATAATTCGACTTCCTGGATTTGTGTGCAGCAACGTCAATGGGAGGCATTGCGTCAGGATCTTACTCGTCTTGCCAGTTCCCAGGAAGAGTTCAAAGCAATCAACCGATCCGAACATGCTTCTCTTTCCCGTGAGGCACAACAGGCGATCGCCCAGCTCAGTGAAGATAGCCAATTTCTCAATCAGGCGCGCGAACTGATTCGCTTTATCAAGTCGGCATAAAGGCAAAAGTCTTTGACGATAGATGTCGAGTCAAGAGTCTTCTTTCACCACGATAAACTGGCAGTATGAAACTCTTATTGATAGGACTTATTCGCGGCTATCGGGTATTTCTCTCGCCGCTGTTGCCGCCAACGTGTCGCTTTCAGCCAACATGTTCGCAGTATGCGCTGGAAGCGGTCGATCGCTTTGGTGTCTTGCAAGGCGGTTGGTTAGCCGCACGACGCATCTGTCGCTGTCATCCCTTTCACCCTGGCGGTTACGATCCGGTACCATTGCGATCGCAGCCTGAGCCACTGGAACGGGAAGAGCTTTAAGCTGCTATGAAACCCTACCAGCATGTTGCGATTGTCGAGTGTGATGAACCCCTACTACCCATTCCTGAAGACCACTTTGCCTTTGTGTGCCCTCATCCCTATGCCAAAATAGGTGCGCCGTATGGCAATAAGTCACCCTTTTACCTGCGTGACGGAGTGATTCAGCGGTTGAGTGAAGCTCAGACTACGCTGCAACAGCACCATCCTGGTTGGCGGCTACAAATTTTTGATGCATATCGCCCGATCGCCGTACAGCAATACATGGTGGACTACACGTTGCGGGAAGTCGCTCAGGCAAAAGGCTTGCAGCCGGATCAGCTGACTGAATTGCAGCGTCAGGAGCTTTTAGAACTGGTTTACGAGTTTTGGGCAGCGCCAAGCGCAAATCCCGCCACACCACCGCCACATAGTACCGGAGGTGCGATCGATTTAACGCTCGTGGACGAGACCGATCGTGTAGTGGACATGGGGTCACCGATCGATGAGCTTTCACCCCGTTCATACCCTGACCATTTTGCGTTGAGTGAAGACCTGCGCGATCGCGCGTTTCACCAGCATCGCCAACTGTTGCGATCGGTCATGCTTGCCGCTGGCTTTCAGCAACACCTCAACGAGTGGTGGCACTTCTGCCTGGGCGATCAGATGTGGGCATGGCTGACGAATCAGGGAACGATGGGAGGTGTAGTGGCGCGGTATGGAAGGATGCAGGATGAGAGATGAGGGAATGAGGGCAAAAGAGTTATGACTTGGTTCTGAGTTCTTGCATGCTGACTACTGACTGCTGACTCCTAACCCCTCTCTCCTTTCCCCTCTCCCCTCTCCCCTCACAATCCCCAGTAACCGCTTATCATAATCATCTAGTCGCTGATTGCTCCCGATCGTATGAGCTACTGCCTCAACCCAAATTGTCGGAAGCCTCAAAATCGAGACAGTGTAGAGTTTTGCCGCAACTGTGGCGCAACACTGCGGCTCAAAGGTCGTTACCGACCGATCAAGCCGATCGGTCAGGGTGGGTTTGGCAGAACCTTTCTGGCGATCGACGAAGACAAACCATCCAAGCCACGCTGTGTGGTGAAGCAGTTTCTGCCAGCCAACCAGGATGCTCAGCATTTAAAAAAAGCCGCCCAGCTCTTTGAACGAGAGGCAATGCGCCTGGAAGAACTGGGCAATCACCCACAAATTCCAGCGCTGTTAGCCTACTTTAGCCAGGAGGAACAGCAATATCTGGTGCAGGAGTTTGTGGACGGCAAAAACCTGGCAGAGCTGCTGCACGAACACGGCGTGTTTACAGAAGTGCAGGTACGGGCAGTGTTAGTGGGGCTGCTACCTGTGCTGGAGTTTATCCATGCTCACAGCGTTATTCATCGCGATATCAAGCCTCCTAACATTATTCGCATGGCGACTGGAAACGTTGCCAGGCAGTCGCGATCGTCAGAGTGGACTGAATTATTACAAGCGCTTTCACTGGAAGCCGCACAAGGGTACATCGATTTTGTGAGCGATTGCCGCTTTAGCGATCGGCTGCGTGAGGGCTTTACTCAACCACCGAGAGCGTTATCGATCGCCACGTATACCCACTGGCAACAGATGGCAGCACAGTTTACCAGCTACGCCGATTTGCCCTTTGCTCAGCGACAGCAACTGGTCGCAAAGGCGAGTCGCCTGCTCAACGAGAGACGGCAACTGTCTGGATCGGCTGAAACGCATGAAGGACACCTGGCACTGGTCGATTTTGGTGCGGCAAAAGCTGCCATCGGCACTGCCTTAGTGAACACCGGGACGACGATCGGCAGCCCAGAATACCTGGCACCAGAGCAAAGTCGGGGCAAAGCCGTTTTTGCCAGCGATTTATTTAGCCTGGGTGTGACCTGTATTCATTTGTTGACCAACCGATCGCCCTTCGATCTGTTCGACACCAGCGATAACACCTGGATCTGGCGTCAATACTTGAAAACACCGGTCAGTGAGACTCTGGGACATATTCTCGATCGTCTGTTGGAACCGGGTGTGAATCGGCGCTATCAGTCTGCAACCGATGTCTTGCGCGATCTAGAAGGGGGGTTGTCAGAAGGACAAGTTTCCCCTTCTCCTGCCGTGCCCCGCCATTCCGCATCGTCGCCTCAGTCCAAGCCGATCGCGGTACTGGCTCAACCCGCTCAAACACCCGGTACTGTCCGCTCAGCCGCATCAGTAGCGGTACAGGTCATTGCGCAGGCGATCGCGCCCAAGCCCCAGCGGGAGGAGGCTTCCCCAGCCCGACGCAAAGCACCCAAAGCGTTACCGACCTGGCATTGTATCCACCAACTGCTTAATCCAGGGAAGGTGTATGCGATCGCGCTCAGCCCCGTCGAGCCGCTTTTGGCAAGCAGCAGCGGCACCACCATTAAGCTCTGGGATGTACAAACGGGACAACCACTGCGAACCCTGACCGGGCACCTGGATGTGATCTACTGCCTTGTCATTAGTCCAGATGGGACGGTGTTGCTTAGCGGTAGTGCAGACAAAAGCATCCGACTCTGGGATCTGCAAACGGGGCAGCGCCTGGGCACGATCGCCCTGCATACCGACACCGTTCTCAGCCTTGTCCTCAGCCCAGATGGGCGGACGCTTGCCAGCGGCAGTCTCCATGATCCAATGAAGCTGTGGGACTTGGAGACCAATCGGGAACGGGCTAGTCTTTCGGGACAAGCGGGACGCATCGAAGCGCTGGCGTTCAGCCCTGATGGGCTTTGGCTTGCCAGCGGCAGTAGTGACGGCACAGTAGCGCTTTGGGATGTGAACTTGAAAACAGCTACAGGACGAGAACCTCGTTTCCTGAAAGGGCATGTGCAAACGGTTGCAGCGCTGGCATTTGAACCAGACGGCAAAACCCTTGTCAGCGGGAGCTGGGATGGGACTGTCAAGCTTTGGAGTACGCGCACCCAACGCGAAAAGCGCACCCTTCAGCCAGAATCTGGTCGCGTGACTGCCCTCACGCTCAGTCCTGATGGCAAGCTTCTGGTCACAGGCAGCGATACGCTCAAACTCTGGCAACCACGCACTGGCAAAGAGCTTGCCACCCTGTCTGGGCATACCTCAGTCATATCTGCGATCGCCCTGACCCATGACAGCCAAACTCTGGTCAGCAGCAGTTGGGATGGCACCATTCGGATCTGGAAAAACGGAGACGCGTGAGTCCTCTTATGAGCCAAGGCGATCGCCCTGCCTTGCCAACAACGGTGCCGCCTGAAGGAGTGCTTGCGTATAAGGGTGCTGAGGGTGCGTGAAAATGTCGTGAGTGAAACCCAGTTCAACGATTTTGCCTGCCTGCATGACCGCAATGCGATCGCAAAAGAACCTGGCAACCCAAAGGTCATGCGTGATGAACAAATAGGTCAGATTAAACTCATCCTTCAAGTCTCGCATCAGCGCTAAAACCTGCGTCTGCACGCTGGCATCGAGCATACTGACAGGCTCATCGCAGATGATCAGTTGTGGACGCGTAATCAGGGCACGGGCGATTGCCACCCGCTGTTGTTGCCCGCCTGAAAGCTGCGCTGGATAGCGATCGTAAAACGACTTCGCCGGACTCAAACCCACGCGCTCCAGCATGTCCAACACTTGCCCTTTCGCTGCGTTCGGTTCAGCCAACTGGTGAATCCGCAGCGGATCTCCAATGCTCTCCCCCACCGTCATCATGGGATTTAAACAGGCATGAGGGTCTTGAAACACCATCTGCATGTGTCGTCGCTGCTGCCGCATTGCCTCCCGCGTCAGCCCGACTAAATTTTGCCCCAAAAACTCGACCTTACCTGCGGTTGGACGAATCAACTGCAAAATCGTCCGTGACAGCGTACTCTTGCCACAGCCCGATTCTCCCACCAACCCCAACGTTTCACCAGGATACAGATCCAGCGTGATACCATCTACCGCTTTGATCGTCTGATCGTCTTGCGAGAATAAACGAGAGATGAAATTTTGCTCCAATGTATAGTGCTGCTTAAGGTTATCAAGATGGAGCAGGGGTGTCGGGTGCCGGGTGTCGGGTATCAAGTCTATCTTCTCCTCTTCCTCCACTCCCCACTCCCCACTCCCCACTCCCTTAACCACATCAACCGCCTGCAAATGCAACGCCGCCTCTAAAAGCGATCGCGTGTATGCATGCTGAGGGTGCTGCAAGACAGCCTGAGTCGTACCTGTTTCAACAAACTTGCCGTTATACATCACCGCAATGCGATCGCAATATTCGCCAATCATGGCCAAATCGTGAGAAATGATCAGCAACGCCATCTGGCGCTCGTCGCAGAGCCGGGTCAGTTCGCGCAAAATCTGGGCGGCAACAGTGACATCCAGGCTCGTCGTCGGTTCATCTGCCACGATCAGTTTGGGATTCAGCAACAGCGCCAGCGCGATCGCCACCCGTTGGCGCATGCCGCCACTAAACTCATGCGGGTACTGCGACCAGCGACTAGCAGGAATGTTGACGGCTTCTAAGGTGGCGATCGCCTGCGCTTTTGCCTGCTGTCGAGAAAGCGTTGGTTGGTGCGATTGGAGCGTTTCTAAACAGTGATCCCCGATCGTCATAAGCGGATCAAGGCGCGTCATTGGGTCTTGAAAAATCAACGCAACGGCTTCACCTCGAAATTGACGCAAGGCCGCTGGCGAAAAATCAAAGACAGACTGGCCAGCGAATGCTACACGTCCCTCAACAAGCGTGTCTTCTGGCAGTAGCCGCATCGCCGCTCGCCCCAACGTACTCTTGCCACAGCCCGACTCTCCCACCAAACCCAGCTTTTCCCCAGGGCTCAGGCTAAACGAGACATCATCCACTGCCCAAGCGATCGCATCCGACCCAGACTGAGGATACGCCACCCGCAAATGTTCGACCTGAAAGAGAGCGTTTGTCATGAGTGAGTTATTAAGAATGAGCGTTCAGCGTTCAGCCTTCAGCGTTCAGCTACTCTATCAGTTGTTAGCGATCACACAAAACAGTGCTGAGACGATATGACTGACCACTGACTCCGGGCGACTGACTGCTGACCATTGACTCCTGACCACGAATCGCTGATAGCTGATAGCTGACGGCTGACGGCTGACCGCTGACGGCTGATAGCTGACGGCTGACCGCTGATCGCTGCCTTCTCCTTCTGCCCCTACTTATCACACCGTCGCATCAAATAAGCCACCCCAAAATCACCGTTTGGATGCTTTTCTAAGATTTCCGCCAACTCAAAAATTTGTGCAGCCAGTGCGGGGCCCAATTTATCGATCGTGGCACGTCGCTCTTGCGCCAATTGCTCTCTTTCCCGTGTGCGCGTCTGCCAGTCATTGGAGAACATGTGGTCAATGACAGTATGTAACCCCAGCGTTTGCAGCGTCTCCCACTCACCTCGATCGCACCAAATGCCTTTGCAGTTTGGGCATCGCTCCACATAAAACGGTGTTTTCACACTCACCTTTGCCCTTGCCAGGTACGCATTGCATTCGGGACAAAGGGCTGCTCTTGAGTCGAAGGGCGATCGTGCACAATCCATTTCCAGCGCCTGATCGATTAACGTAGATAAGTTTTCCGCAGGCGGCTGCTGTTGCTGCCAATCGGCATAATCGGCGCCCCCAAGCCAGACCCCGTCACATTCCGAACAATGGTGAGCCGCTAACTGTTTCACCAGCTGACGATCGACCAAATCTACTTTTTTATCCTTCGGACACTGCACTGGCGCTTTCCCCAATTCAACCAATCCTTTCTATTTAACCAAGCAAGCGTAAGGATTTCGGCTTTTAAAGTGAAGAAATCAGGAGTCAGTGGTCAGGATTTAGACCTCACTCAACACTTAAAACGCAAAACAATTCTATTCTCCCAACAGCCCATCACAGTAACGCTGTAAGGTGGTCAGGCGATCGCGGATCTGTTGTCGGCGCTGCTCAGCGGTTACCGATTGCCGTGCTGCCTGCAAAAACATGATGTCCATGGCTAACAACCGCAGTTGCTTGTCAATTTCTACGTGGTACGACTGCACCCAATGCTGTACTGCTGGAGCGAGTTCATCGAGCTGTAAACTCAAGATCTGCTCGCGGAAAAACTGCTGCAATGCCATTGCTTTAGACTTCAACGCCAGCTCAGTGTCATTCGATACAGCCAGAATCTGATCCATTTCCCTCAAACGGTGCTTAAACGACTCGTAGGGCTGCTGGTACTTTAGCGGCAACACGTTCTTCATCCTGCACCGCCTCATTCGTAAGTTAGTGTAAAGAATTTTGTCATTCTTGCTAGGATAGACACTAATGGAGGTTAAGAACATCACAGTTAAACGCAAATTAGCTCTAATGTTCATGCCTTTAGAAAAGAATTTAGATCGCAACAAATTTAGTGTTTACTGATTATTTTGCGACCTGATAAATTCACTGCTTGTGCCGATTAGGTTCAGGTTAACTAGCCACCTGTTTCGCTCGTCGTGAGACTGGAAACTACTTGTTAGTTTTTGGGACGATGCGTCGAAACAACCGACCTGTATCAGGCAGCACACGGTGCAGTAGAATCAGCCAATACAACAAATCTTTCGAGCCTTCCGACTCCTAAGCTTGACAGCATGCACCTAACGGCTCCCGCATCTCCCATTGAGTTTGATCTTCCTGCCTGGTTGCAGGACTGTCTACAGGCGCGATCGACTCAGCCGTCGCCTGCTGCGTCCGAAACCTCTAAAACTGATACTGACGACCTGGTCTGTAGAGCCTTTGAATTTGCCTACGAGCTCCATAAAGGGCAATACCGAGCGTCGGGCGAACCCTACATCATGCACCCTGTTGCAGTGGCTGGCCTACTGCGCGATTTGGGCGGCGGCGGCGTCATGATTGCTGCGGGGTTCTTGCATGACGTAGTTGAGGATACTAGCGTTACGGCCGAAGAACTCGGAGAGCTCTTTGGTGAAGAGGTTCAACTACTGGTTGAAGGCGTCACTAAACTCTCAAAATTCAACTTTTCTAGCAAAACAGAACGACAGGCTGAAAACTTTCGCCGCATGTTCCTGGCTATGGCGCAGGATATTCGAGTCATCGTCGTCAAGCTAGCAGACCGTTTGCACAATATGCGGACGCTTGAACATTTACCCGATGCGAAACGTCGGCAAATTGCGCTCGAAACGCGCGAAATCTTTGCGCCTTTAGCCAATCGATTGGGGATCGGGCGCTTTAAGTGGGAGTTGGAGGATTTGACCTTCAAATACTTGGAGCCTGAGTCCTATCGGCAAATCCAAGAACTGGTGGCTGAAAAACGGATCGATCGCGAAACGGGTCTGGCTCAAATTGTCGATAGCCTCAAGCTGCGCTTGGAGCAAGCAAAAATTGCTTGTGCTGACATTAGCGGTCGCCCCAAGCATCTCTATGGCATCTACCAGAAGATGAAGCGGCAGCAAAAAGACTACAACGAGATCTACGATGTAGCCGCGATTCGACTGATCGTCAGCGCCAACGACGAATGCTACCGTGCTTTGGCAGTGGTTCACGACATGTTTCGCCCCATTCCTGGGCGCTTCAAAGACTATATTGGTTTGCCAAAGCCCAATCGCTACCAGTCGTTACACACGGTTGTCATTGGCAACACAGGTAGACCACTGGAAATTCAGATTCGGACCCTGGAAATGCATCACATTGCAGAGTACGGGATTGCTGCTCACTGGAAATACAAAGAAGCAGGCAGCTCTAGTAAGACGCAACTAACAACGACCGACGAGAAATTCACCTGGCTGCGTCAACTGTTGGACTGGCAAAGCGATCTCAAAGATGCTCAGGAATACCTGGAGAACATCAAAGACGATTTGTTTGATGGTGATGTTTACGTCTTCACGCCTCAAGGCGATGTGGTATCCCTTAGTCGTGGTGCAACTCCCGTTGATTTTGCTTACCGTATCCATACCGAGATCGGTAATCACTGTGCTGGGGTGCGTGTAAATGAACGCATGACTACACTCGACACGCCGCTGAAGAACGGCGATATCGTTGAGATTATTACTCAGAAGAACTCTCGACCAAGTCTCGATTGGCTTAATTTTGTCGTCACTCCCGGTGCCCGTAATCGCATTCGTCAGTGGTATAAGCGATCGAACCGAGAAGAAAATGTGGCTCGTGGTCGTGAAATGCTAGAGCGCGAACTGGGTAAAAATGGCTTTGAGGCTCTGCTCAAGTCAGCTCCCATGCAAGCGACAGCAGAGCGATGTAACTATCATACAGTGGAAGATTTGCTTGCTGCCGTTGGCTACGGCGAAGTCACTCTCAACTCCACTCTCAATCGCTTGCGTGAAACGATTAAAGCACAGCAACCTTTAGTCAAGCTCTCTGATAGCCTCAGTGCTTCTACTCAAGAGCTGCCGTTGTTGCCGACGTCTCCCAAACTCTTACCAGTCCAGCCGTCTAGCAAAGCACCCATTATTGGTGTAGAGGGCTTACTACATCACATCGCAGGATGCTGTACGCCGGTTCCAGGTGAAGCCATCATTGGCGTTGTCACACGTAGCAGCCGAGGCATTTCAATTCACCGTCAAGGCTGTCCTAACGTGGAGCCGATCCCCGGCGATCGTCTGGTGCCCGTTAGTTGGAATACGGCTGATCAGGATCATGGGCGTCCGCAAACGTACCCAGTAGATATCCAAATTCAAGTAATTGATCGAGTCGGCGTACTGAAGGATATTCTGTCTCGCCTAACCGATAATAATATCAATGTCCGTAATGCCCAGGTAAAAACGTATCCAGCTCAAACTGCGATTATTGATTTAGGCATTGACATCCGTGACCATGAACAGCTTGAGCGCACCTTTAGCCAAATCAGAAAGTTGAGTGACGTGCTTAATCTCCGCCGTTTGAACCAGATCGAAGACTGATGCATCCGTCCTCTCAAGCACTAAGTCTGATGCGAAACGATGTGCAAACAAAACGGCTGGCGAGATAAATGCTATGCTCCATTACGATTAAATTTCAACATTAACGCTTAAAAAACAATACGTAGCCCCGTCAGATCAGCGCCTTCTTATTAGGCGTAATTGATAGATACACAGCATATACGTGTATTTACTGGCAGGCCACCATTTTTCTTACTATCTCTGCTGTCAGCCACGATCGCGCAGATAGCTTGTCTGAGGCAATAGCAGGGCTTCGGATATTGCGTTTTGTGACTTGAAGCCAGATTAACATTTATACTCTAAGATGAAGTTGAGTGATTCTAGTCACAGCCTCTAGCTTGATGCCACGGGTACGATCGAGACCACTAGGGATTGGAAGAACGCTTGGGGATACCTACTGAATGCATTGCCCCTTACTGAATGTATTGCCCAAACCTGCAACAATGGTATTATTCTTTCGTCTAAGATTAGAGCCTTACACGTTGATCAGTACCCTCAGTGCCTGAATCAGTCAAAATCTACCCTCATCCCTGGGCATGGGAGTTCTAGCCGCCGTGAGTACCTGGACACCCAACTTTAATCGACAGATCGACCAAGAGGAGCAGCAGTTGTATGATCACTTGCTCCGGCTTGTTCAGTCTGAGCTGCCTGCACAATTGATAGAACGCTTTCGTGCGTTGTTCGTTGATGGGGTCGGCTATCCTGACTCAGACATTGCGGCCGCAATCAACAAAATTGCTACATCCAAAGCCGCTGACCAAGAATTTCGCTTTGTTCTCAACCGTTGCTGTCACATCTTGATCAACCGTTGGCAGACTCGCCCCCAACTTCAGGCTGCCATCCCAGAGCTGATCGCGATTTTTGAGACAACGCCCTCTCGACCCGTCACTGAATATTCGCGATCGCGATCGGTGAGACGCGTGCGCGAGTTGGTGAAGGGATTTGTTGACAGTGAGCAATATGTCACGCTCCGTCGCTTGGGGCAGGTGATGAACCAGGCGGTTGACCTAAAGACCCCTCCGCCTGCTCATGAGCCGATCGGTGCTCTCATTCAGCGCTATCCCTATCTCTATGAGCACTGTCTGTTGACTGAGGGCAGCCCTTATGAGCATCAACAAACGATTCGGCAACTTCAGACGAAGGCACAGCGTCAATACGAAGTTGATTTGTCACAATACGTAACTTATCAGGTGAGGCGATCGCAGATTGACCGTAATGCACCCTTGCTGGCGTCTCACCGGATTCTTCAACCCGTCAAAAATCCAACCTTATTGAGCGATCAAGAATTGTGCCGCGCGCTGAAGCAGTTTGCTGGTAAATCTCAAAGCGCTGGCACTTATCGTGACTTAGCGCAACGGTTTCTGACTCACACCAACCAGGCACCCACCTACCAGTCGTTCAAGGATGACCTTTACCAGTACATTACGGCGTCCGTAGACCCAGAATATGGTCGGCGACAGTTCAACAATCAACTCTACAGTCAGTTAAAAAACACGCTGCCAGAAAGCGATGACCAAAAACTCAACGATTTCCTGCTGGTGAGAACATGTAGCCAGTTGCTAAACTTCCTGGTGGTTGAGAGCCCTCAGAGACCCAACCATTTTGTCTTTGTTGATCTAATCTCCAATATCGGCTCTACGTTAACGACGGGCCTCTTGCTAAAAATTGTGCTAATTTGTCGCAAGGTAAAGCCTTACCTGGAAAAGCGCTTTTCCATTTTGTTCAACCACTATGAATTTTGTCGCCGTGATGGTGTGCAGTGGCTCGTCGAAGCGATGGAAACGCTCAATTTAGCGCTGAGCACGAATTTTAGTACGATTGATCTTTCTTTTATCAATCAAATTGCGTATCAATGAGTTTTGGGGAGACGAAAGCAATTTTTTGTGCTAACGTACCCTTTGAATTGATCTGTCGGTAAGCTTGGTCGAGTAGCCTCTTGTCAGCTGTGCTATGGATTATTAAGGATGCCGCCTCCAAAGGCTTGACTCGACCTGTAACCGGGAAGGCAACCAACGCTTAAACGGGTTTGTCTGAGAGCAGTGGATTGCTCATCGTAAGTTCGGCAGCTCATTCATACAATCATTTTTCGGGAGAAGTTGAAAGGAATGACTCAGGTAGTTCTCGGTGAAAACGAAGGCATCGATTCTGCTTTGCGGCGCTTTAAACGTCAGGTCTCCAAAGCCGGCATTTTGGCTGATCTACGGTCGCATAGACACTTCGAAACACCAATTGAAAAGAAAAAAAGGAAGGCAATTGTGGCTCGACGCAAACGTCGCTACAACTAAGTTTTAGCTTCTAAACGTTATTTTTTGGGACAGTCGCGCTTTCATCGAACCTCCACAGAACAAAGAGTGAAGCCTAGATGAATAGGGAAGCGTGATTATTTATAAGCTTCGGCAGTCTCTTTAAAGCACCCAGGTTTTGGGTAGCATGGGTTACGCATTGAAACGCCTCCTACGTTTAAGTGAGCCTACCTATTTAGCACAGCTTTAGGCTTTCTCGGGCAACGCCCACGCCGAGCCAGCCGAAGTGCATCTTTAGTTTCAGATGTTACAAAAGCAGTGCACGCAGTCGATCGGCGATCGACTGCGTGCACTTTTAGCGAAGCGGCTTCAGCTAGCAAGCAGCTGACTAACCACCAACTTTGTCCTGAACTTTCTCAAGCACGTTTTTGATGTCTTTCTCGACCGAGGGGATGCTCCCTGAGTTTGAGGGGCGCTTCATCTCTTTGAGGCCCGCTTTGCCTTGCACTTCATTGAGGCCACCACCTCTAGTTTTCGCTTGCGTTTCGCTCAGGTTGGGGGGATGATCCGTAGCGATCGCATTACGCGATTCTTGTTCGTACTCTTTAGCAGCTTGGTTTGCGGCTGCATTTGGCTCATTTTTGATGGGTGCAGCAAAAACGGGAGTCACGTAAGAAAACAGTAAGACAGCGCAAAGACAAAGGGTTAAAAAGTAGCGAAGGGGACGTAAAGCAGTTAAAACATCTTTCATAGCAGGCTCCTCCAGGCTATAGAAGTTAGAGTTGAAAAGCTTGTTGCACAGTGCAACGAAGCTTCTCTATCTACTCAGATCGACCTACCTATCGACATCTACATCTTGGCGGATCTATATCGCTGTGTTGGTTGTTTCTTCTCTCTCTGGGGGAGGAGCAAAAGGCTGGGATAGCTGCTCCAGGTCGCTTCGTGCTGCTAGGAGCAAGCCACGCCAATTGGCTACACTCAGAGCTATCCAGTAGTCGGTCGGGGACATGGCGCCACCATATCGCTACTAGAAATACAACCTTATTCAATTTATGTGACTCAGTAGGTGTAAAACATTTCTTGCAGTGCTTTGGTGTCACTTGTGATTGTGAGACCCAGCATCAGCAAAATGCGGGCTTTCTGGGGGTTTAGATTATCCGTCACGATGAAGTCATGTTCATCGTCTTTCTCTTCGCCGTTTCGCACAATACGCCCAGAACCGGTGCGTGAACTCCGGGCAATAATTACCCCTTTTTGACGAGCCGCGATCGCGGCAGGCTCCAATTGCATCGAGATGCTGCCATCGCCGACACCCGCATAAACAATACCTTTGGCACCATCAGCAATAGCTGCGTTAAGTAACACAGGGCTATTGTTGCCATAGCCATAAATGATGTCAACCTGAGGTAGCTTTGTGTTGGTGGTGACTGTAAACGGGGTGGCAGTGGTATGTTTGCGTGCTGGCGTACGGTAAAAGTAGGGTTTGCCCAATTCGACATAGCCTAGATAGCCCAGATCAGGAGTCTGAAAGGTGTTAAGACTGGTTGTATTGATTTTTGTCACTTCACGGGCAGCCGAAATTTGGTCGTTGAGGCTGACGAGTACGCCCTTGCCCACAGCGGTTGGACTGCCTGCGATCGCCACTGCATTGTAGAGATTGAGGGGCCCATCGGCACTCAGCGCTGTAGCGGGACGCATCGATCCGACAATGACAACGGGCTTTTGGCTCTTCGTCACGAGATTGAGAAAATAAGCGGTTTCTTCGATCGTATCGGTGCCATGAGTGATCACCACACCATCGACATCCGGTTTTGCCAATACTGCATTCACACGATCGGCAAGCTTCAGCAGGCCCGCATTCGTCATGTTTTCGCTGGCGATTTGCAGCACCTGCTCACCCGTTACGTTAGCGATTTTTTTCAGCTCAGGTACAGCGCTAATGAGCGCAGCTACGGGTAGTTTGGCCGCTTGATAGCCAACGGTTGTGGTTGAAGTCGCACCTGTGCCTGCGATCGTGCCACCCGTGGCCAAAATCACCACGTTGGGTAGTTTAGCGGTAGGTGCAGCAGGTGTTTGTGCAATCGTCTCTGACGATCGCGTCATAACAGCCGCTGGAGGCATTTTGCCGGGAGCAAATTGCGCTAACGCTGGCATGATTATGAGCATTGCGATGGTCAGCACAAACAAAAGGGCAAACACGAAGCGGCTTTTTCGCATGAGATGGACACCTGAGGCGGGGGCTAGAGATTGAGGCTCAATATAGTCCAGAATGATAACCGACTTCGTAGTCTCAAGAACAAGCAGACAGCGTCCATTTAGTTGAGTCGATGTTTTTGCAGTGCCACGATCGCTGCCTGAGTGCGATCGCGCAAACCTAAGCGACTCAGGATATTTGTCACGTGATTGCGAACGGTCTTTTCGGAGATGAAGAGAACCTGTGCAATCTCGCGGTTGCTAGAACCCTGGGCGATCAGCTGTAGAATTTCCTGCTCTCGCGGCGTTAAGTCCGTCAACTCTAAGGGTGGATTGGGTGGCACGGGTGGAGCCGCGATCGCCTTGTGAGAAAGCCCTGGACCGATCTGGGTGTACCCTTTTTGCACAAATCGAATAGCCTGCACTAATTCTTCAAACGGCGTATCCTTCAGCAAATAGCCAGAGGCGCCCTTTTGCAACGCCTGCGTGACGTACTCCTGATCGTCAAAAGTGGTCAGCACCAGAACTTTGGTGCCGGGAAACTGCTGACAAATGGCTTGGGTTGCGGCGACGCCATCCATGACAGGCATGCGCACATCCATGAGGACAACGTCCGGCGTTAAGGCGGCGACGAGAGCGATCGCGTCTTGCCCGTTGGCGGCTTCTCCAACTACCTGTAAGGTGTCATCTGATTTCAGCAAGGCTTTCATCCCTCGACGGATCAGATCTTGGTCGTCAACGAGCAGCAGGCGAATCATGGAGGTGAGGGGTGAGGAGTAAGGGATGAAGAAGGCTATTGGGGCTCAGTAAGCCTCATCAGGATGGCGGCTGCAAGGGAAAGGTGGCGCGGATTTGACAGCCTTGTTGGGGTGCTGCAATGAGTTCAAACTGACCCGCGATCGCTGCTGTGCGTTCCTGCATGCCCTGCAAGCCAAAGCCTGTAGTCGTCTGGTTCGGGTCAAACCCCTGACCATTATCCTGCACCGAAACCTGTAGGCGATCGACGATCGTTTGAATGGTGACATCGACCGCAGTGGCAGCAGCATATTTGCAAATGTTGGTCAGTGCTTCTTGCACGATGCGATAAACGGTACTTTGAATATCGCCAGACAACGGTTTGTGAAGCAACAGTTGGCAGTTGGGCGTAATGCCTGTAGAGCGGCGAAACTCTTCGATGAGAGTGGCGATCGCGGCCTCCAGTGATCGTCCCTGCAAGGGATCAGACCGCAGTGCTGAGACGGATTGTCGCACCTCTTGAAGTGCGGTAGAGCCAATCTGCTTGGCTTCGACTAGCAGCGCTTTTGCCTCTTCGGGGTCTGACTGCAACAAGCGCAGCGCGGCCTCCAGATGCAGGTTGTAGGCAGTGAGGGAATGCCCCAACGAATCGTGAATATCGCGCGCGATACGATTCCGTTCTTGCAGCGTTGCCTGGTCTTCGATGCGAAGTGCATATTGGCGCAGGCGTGTGTTCGCGATCGCCAGTTGCTCTCGACTACGCCGTTCCGATAAGGCCGCATTTACAAGCGCTTGCAGAAAGATCACAATCAGCCCAAACATGACGATAAAACTCAACAGCAGAAAGCCACCGCGATCGACAAAAATAGGGATGCGAAACAGTTCTAATGACCGGAATCGTTGTGCCTGTAGGCTGATGCAAAGCCCAACCGCGATCGTTGCTACCACTGAACGGTAGTACCCCTCAAACACCAAGCAATTGCGAACAATCAGCACCACGTACAAAAGCGTAAACAAACGAATGCCACCGAATGTTGTCAGGAACAGCAGCAACCCCATTTCAACCACGGTGTAGAAAACTTTGGCAGTGGGGCGGGACGGCAGCTTTAACCCCATCAGCACAAACACACCGAGACCAATCAGATTGAGCAAGGGCGATCGCGGCAGTTGGCTAAAGGGCGATCGCGGCAGAATTTCGCTCAATGCCACAATGCCCAATAGTATCCACTCCAAATAGAGCAGAAAGCGGAGTGAATCATCTCGATGGTGAGCGGGTAGCTTCATGCTGCGTTGATCCTACAACCACCTACCTTACGCGTTCTCAGGCAAGGGATACAAGGGTGCGCTGTCCTGCTACAGCGTGGGACAAATGTCCCGCTTCAAATGAGGACACCTGCCTCAGGTGTGGAACCGCTATGACTCATAGGATGGGAGCATCGAACTGAGGAGCCAACCGATGAAACAGCCCATGAAACGAAACTTGATTGCGCTACTGGCAGGCAGTCTTGTTGTTGCAACCCCTATACTTGCCAACCTGGCAGTCGCTCAAACGCCAAGCCCGCTGCCTGCCAACACCCCTAATGCCGCAGTCATTCCAGCAGATCGCTTAGAGCGACGTCAGCAGCTTCGGAGTCAAATCAGCACGATTCTCACACCGGAGCAGCGTCAGCAGTTTGCTACTGCGATCAAACAAGGTCAATCCGTGGAAGCGACGATCGCCGCAATGAACCTTTCTGCCGATCAAAAAGCGCAACTGCAGCAGGTGCTTGCAGCATCAGGCTTGCCTAATCTGTCGCAGCTTAACCTCACTCAGACGCAAAAAGTGCAATTGAAGCAGGTATATGCCCAAGTGCGCACTCAACTGGACCAAATCCTGACCGTAGAACAGCGCCAGCAGTTCAAAGCCGCTTTGGTGCAAGGCAGCAGCTTCCAAGGCGCGATCGCCACGATGAACCTTTCAGCAGAACAGAAAACCCAAGTGCGCCAGATGATGCAATCTACCCGTCCTCAACTGGACCAGATCTTAACGGCTGAACAAAAGCAGCAGCTTCGACAAAACCTGTCTTCACTGCGGCAACAACGCCAACGCTAAGCGCTACAAAGCATTGAACTCAAGCTCGCCTTCAATCTCCTATTCCCAACCCTTTCACGCTTTGGTCAAACTCCTATGCATTCATCGTCTACAGCGACCGCCAATGACGCGTTCCTTGACTACCTTCTGCACCTTGTCGATCAGATGGGCGATCGCCTGGGTCTTAATGTCCCGCCAGTCGTACCGATCGAGCAACTCCGCGACTTGCCTCTTGGCACACTGGGGCGATCGCTGGCTGACTTCCTCGACCAGGAGAAGTTAGCTCCGTTCCAAACAGGTCCCCGTCGCAAGCAGCTTCACGACAGCGTGCATGTGCTGACGGGGTATGGTGCAGACCCGATCGGTGAAGCAGAAGTACAAGCCTTCTTACTCGGCGCCAAGTTTCATCCAGCCCACCTGCTGCTAATGGGTGGCTTACTCCGCATGATCCATCGGCGAGTCGTGCCCTTACCGCTGTTGCATACCGCTATTCGCCAACGGCTATGGGCTGCCTACTGGCATGGACAGCGTTCTACCTTCGATGTTGATACCTGGCAACCCGAAGCCCAGTGGCATCTGCCACTTTCCCAGGTAAAAGCTCTGTTTCATCTCTAACAGTCGACTCACGTTCATTATCCACGTTCATCTCATTCATTGTCATAAGGAGACACTCATGAAGTACCTACTATCGCTTTCCTTGCTCGGTCTGACTTTCGTGCTCAGTAGCTTGCCTGCTTCTGCGGGTCAAGTGACGGGTGTACGGGGTGGTAACGCTTCGGGTTCCGGGTTTGTGGTGCCCAACCGTCAAGGGGGCACCACTGGCTACGGACAAGGCTCTTTTACCGGACCAAATGGCGCTAATGGCAGCGGTCAGGCACAGTTCCAAACAAATGGTCAGGGGAGCGCGACTTACAGCGGCAGCACCAGCGCTACAAGAGCAAACGGTCAGCCTGTGAATGCGACAACCAGCGGCAGCAGCAGCTATAACTCAACCACGGGCTATAGCGGTCAAAACACCACGACTGTCAATGGCAATACCTACACCACATCGACTCAGAATGGGACTGCCACGCTAACAACGCCCTCTGGTAGTCAAACCTATACCCCACGACGGTTCCGTTAGTCGACAGTAAGGGTGTCATCAGAGTTAAGGAAGCCCGATTGTTGTCTCATCTAGGAATGCGATCGCATTCCTAGATGAGACAACACCCCAGATGAGGCAACACTAGCGTTAAGCGCATGCGGCACTTTGCCAGGTTACGACAAAAGCAATGAGAGCGATCGTGACTACAGCCGCAATCAAGTCAAAGGGCACTGCACCAGTAAGCCGCATCTCTGACTGAAGTGGAACTGGACGCTCTCCACAACCGCCTTGACGATCGCTGACCAACAAAAAGCCCCAGCGATAAAGCTGGGGCAAAAACTAAGAAAGCCAAATAGTGATACAGACGTAGCCAGCAATCAGGAGCAGGAAGAGTACTCCTAAACGCTCTAGCTCACGACAAAAGCAGTCAACAAGCTAAGGACAACTAGACCAGCCGCGATCGCTGCTTGCACGGTATAACGCTGTTGCTGTTCCGCAGAGGGATACTCAGCAAAATAAACCTTGGGCTCTGCAGCGTAGTTGTTGAGAATGCCGTTTTCGTTGGTGGTGTACATAATCAGTTCCTCTTTAAGTTTGTTGCCTTATGTAAATCAATATAACGTTTTTGTTACATAACGTCAATAGATGAGTGATTTTTGCTATGCAGAATTTGTTCTGACCACCATCAGATTTTCTAAACGATGAGCGCGATTGTCCTCGTGGAGTGGTTCAAGGACTCTATTTCAGGACTTACACAAAAGTTGTCGAAGTTCGCCCCCTACCCCCCAAGATTGGGGGAACTGAGTTTATTAAAGCCCCCAGAATTGGGGGTTTGGGGGCAAATGCGTAAGTCCTATATTTGTAAGAGGCATTGCTGCTTTGAGGGATGAATTGCGTAGGGGCGGTTCGCGAACCGCCTAAGAACAGCGACCAGCGGAAAAGTGTCAACGCAACCTTTTACAATGAGGAACGTTCCGACTGTGTTGCGATGCCATGAGTCTTCAGAGCAAACCTGCTTGGGCAGGCGATGATTTTCTCTCTCGCTGTGTCAACCGCTTGATTCAAACCAAGTCTGTCTATACAGTGATGAAGCAGCAGGCACGTCAGGTGCTCATTCAAACAGCGGAAAAGAATGGCGTTCCCTGGCGCAAGCGCTACGAGGAACTGACAGCAGCAGGGTTGCAGCAGCGGGCAGAACAGGTCATCAATACTGAAGTCCGCTATCCCGACTATTATCAAGTGCCGTTCCATGCGTATGAGCAGGGGAATCTCTGTTGGGAAGCCGCCTTTGAGGCAGAATCGGCGACTCATGCCATGGCACTCCGAGTCTGGAAAGATGAACCGTTAACCTGGCAAGAGGCTCAGGAGAGGCTCCGCAGCAGTTTCCATCAGGTGCTTGCCCAACACAGCATGCAGCCTGTGCAAGACATACTCGACATCGGTTGCTCTGTTGGACTTTCGACTCTGGCATTACATCGCTTCTATCAAGGTCGGCAGGATGCGCCTGTCTATACCACTGGTTTAGACTTATCGCCCCACATGTTGACCGTCGCTCAGCATCGCGATGAAAAGGGTGAGATTAAGCAATGGCTGCATGCCAACGCCGAAGCGACAGGTCTACCCGATCGCTCTTTTGATCTAGTCACTCTGCAGTTTGTGATTCACGAGTTACCCCGGCAGGCAACCATCGCCATCTTTAAAGAGGCGTTACGGCTTCTGCATCCTGGTGGATATCTGGCGATCGTGGATAACAATCCCCAGTCACCAGTCATTCAGAACCTGCCACCCGTGTTGTTCACACTCATGAAGAGTACAGAACCCTGGTCAGATGATTACTACACCTTCAATGTCGAAGCGGCACTGCAGTCGGTTGGCTTTGCCCCTGTCACCACCGTTGCCAGTGACCCTCGCCATCGCACTATTCTGGGACGCAAACCATCTCGTTATCCTACCCTGTCTCGCGCTACCGATTAGCGGTCTAAAACTTGAGCCAGGCGATCGACCCCTGTGGCAATCTGCGCCTGATCCAGTTCTCCATAGCCGAAAATAAACTCTCCTCGCTCACCAGGATGGCAATAGTGAGACTGGGCAGACATGAGCCCTGCGACACCCCAGGAGGTTGCAGGCACCCTGGTACTATCATTGCCCTTGTCTGAGGCGTCTGCAAAAGTTCGGACTGGCCCTCCAAACGATGATGAAGCCGATTATGCTTTACCCGTGTGGGCAGGAGAAATCCCCTTGCGGCTAACTCCACTGGCTCCGATCCCCGATCCAAAACTACTGGCAGGTGTTGAGTTGCCAACGTCTGTGCAACACTACACTCGCAACAGTAGCCGCCAATCATGAGAACGAAAACAGCATTGATGCTATCCCTTCGTCGGGTGATTCGGAGGATCGATCGAGAGACTGTCGGGCTGATCTATGGCTTTCTGGGAGTGTTGACGTTCAGCCTGACCCTTCCCGCCACTCGCTTAGCTGTCGCTGACTTAGATGCCACGGTGGTTGGGTTAGGACGGGCAGTGGTGGCAGGCATCCTGGCAGCCATTCTATTGCAAGTCACACGGCAACCCCCACCCTCCCTTTGATCCCAATACCCTAAGCGTTGTGTCAACAGCTATAAATGAATTTGGGTGGCACCAGATAGTGAGAAACTGCCACAACCAAAGTCTCATTGGACAGCAAAAATCGGCACAAGGCAACGAAACCAATTAGAAAGAGGCAATCCTCATTAGAAGCCTATACGTGCTGTCATCATGGCGTTTTGCTCTCCTGAGCAGACGGTTCATTTAACAGTGAGAGTGACTCTTCACACCAGGCTAACCATGCCGTTTCGAAGCGAATCCCATTCAACAATGTCAGGTACTGAAATTTCGCTTTTACTGGCAGGGCTTGAGGATTCGGAAAGAATTTTTGCTCAATTTGCCGATACACCGTTAGCCGTTCTTGATGCCGCGCTTGATGCTGCTTGAGTTCCGCTAGAAACGTGTCGTTTGGCACGGCATACCCTGAAAACGTTTTTACCAGCAGGTCATCCCGTAGCGGCGCAATGTCGCAAGGCTCGGCAATCCAGGCTTTCAGGTAAGCTTTGCCGGCTTCGGTCATTTGATAAATGCGTTTATCGGGACGACTTTGCTGATGAATGGTCTCAAAACTCAAGAGGCCTTGTTCCTCTAACTTGCTCAGCTCTCGATAAATCTGCTGGAAGCTGGCTTGCCAGAAAAACCCAACGGAGCCTTCAAACCGCTTCCGCAGGTCATAGCCGCTGCAGGGTTGATCGAGCAAGATCGCCAAAATTGCGTGTGCTAAAGCCATAAACCAAAATTGCTTGACAATTCAATTAGTTGACTATACCTTATTCACTATAGTCAACTAATTGAATAGCAGCATGATTGATTATCAGACCGATCAGTTCACCCTTCGTAAAAACCTTCAGGAGCGTCAACGTATGAGTTACAACCTTTACCAAATCGATCTTCCAGAGCATCCAGAGGCAGTCATTTTTGTGAATGGCTTCGTAGCACGCGATCGCGCTGGCTTTCTGTGGATGTGGCAAAACCTTTTCTGGATCAGGCACACAACAGCGCAAGCAAAAGGCTGTGTGCAGGTGAAAGCCGGGATCTGTGGCCCCAGAGAGGTGATCATGACCAGCTATTGGCGATCGGAAAACGACCTCAAAGACTTCTTTAGAGGTGCCGGTCACAGGCAGATGATGCAATTCACGGCCAAACACCCCCAAAGCCTGTGCCTGTACAATGAGACCTACCAACCCTTACGCAGTGGTAAGTACACCCATGAGCCTCAAGGTATGGCAAGTCTTTATGCACGCGTGTAAGCAGGAAAGAATGCTGCCAATCAGGACTCTAAAAACGGTCTAACGCTTTTATCACAGGCTGACCAGACAACGGTATCGGTGAGAACGGTGACTGGCAGCAAGTGCACGGGAGCGTTAGACTGCGCTTGCATACCCACTGCAAACCATCAAATTGATTATGTCTGACGCGTCCTGGCACCACGACACCCTCTACACAAACGGCATCAAGCTGCATTATGTGACTCAAGGCGAAGGGCCACTGATGCTTTTGCTGCATGGCTTTCCAGAGTTCTGGTATTCCTGGCGGCACCAAATTCCAGAGTTTGCAACCGATCACAAAGTCGTTGCGCTGGATCTACGTGGCTACAACGACAGCGATAAGCCAGAAGCCCAATCGGCCTACGTGATGGCCGAGTTTATCAATGATGTGAAAGGTGTGATCGAAGGGTTGGGCTACGATCGCTGCATTCTGGTCGGGCACGATTGGGGTGGCGCGATCGCCTGGTCATTTGCCTATGCACATCCAGAATTGGTCGAGCGCTTGATTGTGCTGAACCTGCCCCATCCCGCCAAATTTTCGGAAGGCTTACGCACACCACAGCAAATCCTCAAAAGCTGGTATATTGCCTTTTTTCAACTGCCGCTCTTGCCCGAACTGCTCTTTCAATTCGACGATTTTAGTTTGCTAGAACAGGCGTTCCGTGGCATGGCGATCGACCAAAGCGCCTTCACTGACGCTGACATCGAGGCGTACAAAAACGCCTTTGCCAAACGTGGTGCGCTGACAGGTGCCATCAACTACTACCGCAATCTGTTTGCTCAATTTTCAGTGGAGCGATCGTGGGGCATTCTCACCATTCCAACCCTCATGATTTGGGGTGAGGCAGATACGGCTCTGGGCAAAGAACTGACCTATGGGACTGAAAAGTACGTGCAGGATTTTCGTATTCGTTACATTCCCAACTGCAGCCATTGGGTACAGCAGGAACAGCCGCAGTTAGTGAATCAATTTATGCGAGAGTTTCTTGAGTAGGGAGTAGGGAGTGAGCAGTGGAAAAGGATTTTAAGGGACTGGCTGACCAGTACAAAACGGCACTGCTGGATGATGTCTTGCCGTTTTGGGAACGGCATGCGATCGACTGGGAGCAGGGTGGTTATTTCACCTGTCTCGATCGCGCTGGTAAGGTTTACGACACCGACAAATTTATTTGGTTGCAAAATCGGCAAGTGTGGCTCTTTTCGATGCTATGCAACCAGTTTGAGAAGCGTGAAAACTGGCTCAACATCGCAGCAAACGGTGCAAATTTCCTTGCCAAACATGGACGTGATGCCGATGGTAACTGGTACTTTGCACTCGATCGTGCGGGCAATCCGCTTGTCCAGCCCTACAACATCTTTTCGGACTGCTTTGCCGCGATGGCATTTAGTAAGTATGCGCTGGCATCGGGCGAAGACTGGGCAAAGGATGTGGCGTTGCAGGCATACAACAATGTGCTGCGCCGTAAGGATAATCCCAAAGGTCATTACAACAAGACCTATCCTGGCACACGACCGTTGAAATCCCTGGCAGTGCCCATGATCCTCGCTAACTTGTCGCTAGAAATGGAGTGGCTGTTGCCGAGTGACCAACTGGAGGACATTCTCAGTGCCACGGTTCAGGAAGTGATGGGTGCTTTTTTAGATCGCGATCGAGGCTTGATGTACGAAAACGTTGCGCCTGATGGCTCACACGTTGATTGCTTTGAAGGACGGCTCATTAACCCTGGGCACGGCATCGAAGCGATGTGGTTCATTATGGATATTGCGAATCGTCACAATGACACTGCCACCATTCATCAAGCTGTTGATGTCGTCCTCAATATCCTCAACTTTGCCTGGGATGCTGAGTACGGTGGTTTGTACTATTTCATGGATGCAGAGGGTCATCCCCCGCACCAGTTGGAATGGGATCAAAAACTGTGGTGGGTGCATTTAGAGTCGCTGGTGGCACTGGCAATGGGGTATCGCTTAACTGGCCGAGAAGCCTGCTGGGAGTGGTATCAGAAACTGCACGACTACGCCTGGTCACACTTTGCCGATCCAGAATATGGCGAGTGGTTTGGCTACCTCGATCGACGCGGCGAGGTGCTACTTAACCTCAAAGGCGGCAAATGGAAAGGCTGTTTCCATGTACCACGAGCGCTTTATCTCTGTTGGCAGCAGTTTGAAGCGCTGGAGCAGAAGAGTTGTTAGTGGTTGGTTGTTAGGAGGAGTCATAGACCAGGAGGTTAAGGGCCAAAGCCTGAAAGTATGGTTGACCATTGACCATTGACCACCATCGCCCCTGCCTAATTGACTCAAGCGCGATCGCTTCTATCTAGTTGTACCAATCTGCCTAAAGAAGCGTTCTATAAGACATCCAAACCTGGGCAGAATCGGTGAGGTAATAGTGTCCTGGGCGGTGTAGGTAGCGGCTCGTTTGAGGACTGCATTCTCGCGGCGGTAAACTTCGACCTGTTGCAATTCTCGGCTGACGATCCAATACTCCTCAACGCCTTGAGATGAGTAAAGTTTGAGTTTAGCTTCGCGATCGCGTCGTTCATTCATCACACCCGGAGATAGCACTTCGACGATGAGTTCAGGTGCGCCTGTAAAATGTCCCGCTTCGTCGATGAAACGCTCCATGCGTCCAACACTGATCCAAACCGCATCGGGGATAACATTATCGGCATCGCTGAAGATGATGCCAGGAGTTGGGAATGCTTCTCCTAGCTGCGTCTCGTCTGACCAGTTGCCTAATTCATTACAGATGTTACGAATAACGGCTTGATGTCTCAGATGTGGTGCTCTGGTCACAAAGAGTTCTCCGTCAATGATTTCGTAGTGCTTCCACTCATCGGCTGCAAGGAGTTCGAGATCGGCAGTCGTCCAGCGAAGTTTTTCAGACGAGGTTTGTTGACTCATGACGTGTCTCCGCGACCTTCTTTGGTTCTATTCTCGCTTGTTTATCACCGCGATCGCTCTCCTTCCAAGATCGCCCCTTTATACTATGACGATCGCCTCCAACAAGACCTGAAACAGCGATCGCCCCTTCCCTTAACAATAGCGATCGCCTCTGCATGATTGGCTCAAGGGCGATCGTCCCTCTCCACAGACCGATGATCGCCCCTGGATGATTGGCTCAAGCGCGATCGCGCGCAATTGGGGAAACAGGGTCATTAGGCTCAAGGCAGATCTTCAAACAGAGCAGTCAAATCCTGATAGCCACTCACTACCCTGAGTACTTCGATATCGTCATTGAGTAAACGGTAAAAAATGAGGTACTGCGCGTGGGGCAAACTGCGTGAGCCAGGATAAAGTTCATCTCGTTTGCGACCAATTTGAGGAAACTGAGCAATCCGTTGAAGGGTGGCATCGATGCCGCTCAGAAACCGTTCGGCGCTGGTTAAACCGTTTTGGGCCGCAAGATAATCTGCAATTGCTTCAATATCTCGACTGGCGAGGAGTGTAAGTCGACAAACTCGACTCATGTTTGGGAATAGCGCTGGCGTAATCGTTGGCGAATCGCTTCGATTTCAGTCGCAGCATCCAGGAGTTCTCCCCGTTCGGCGGCTTCAACTCCCAGCAGCACCTCACGGCGTAATGCTTCAAACCGTCCCTGATAAATTTGTTCCCGCTCTGCTAATGCTTGCAGTCCCGCAAGAAGGATTTCTTCTAGTGAGGCATATTTACCACTGGCAATCTGGCGATCGGCAAACTGCTGTAAATCTGGCGGCAGTGGCATAGTCATTGTTGTACTCGAACGTGGGCACTCATTTTTTCAGTTTAACGTACCTGTGGAATCGCCCCAATATGACTGGCTCAAGGGCGATCGCAGTCAGCAAAACCTGAAACGACGATCGCCCCTTCGCTTCACAAGCGCGATCGTCATTTGTGAACTGGCTTCAACTCCCCAGTAGCGCTCGAAAGCCTGCTTGATTAAAATGGTCGTCTGCCGTGAGCGCCTCTATCATGCCTCGCTCCTGCATCACAACAAACGATACGCAGTCAATCAGTCCCCACTCTTTGTCGAGACGATTCTTGAATAAGTTGAAGGCAGCTTCGTAGAGGTCGTTGGATAATGAAACGATTTCAACGTTGGGGTCAGCGATCAGTGATTCAAGAAGCTGAATTGCTGGAACTCTGTATCGTTGTTTAGAGAGTGCATTGCCAATTTCTAAGAGGATTGCTTGTGTTGTCACTAAGCGAGTGCCACTCTTTTCAAGCTGATTGGCAAGATCAAGCGCTCGTGCATGATGTTTGTCAGTGGTGGCAGATAGCGCAATGGCAAACGATGTATCGAGAAAGACCTCAGACATTTTCTTGAACAGCGTCACTATACAAGTAGTGATCTAAATTTGCTGACCAATCGGGAGCGCCTTGCAAATGAAGCGATTTGGCAGTTTGCAGAAACGACTTTGGGTTTGCTGATGTCTCTGGCGAGACGCTCTCAACCGTTATTCGTACTAGTGTGCCAGCTTCCAGGTCTAGAGGCGCTGTTGGATGAAGGGTGGTGCCATCAAAGACAGCTTCTACTATTTGGATCATGGCTGTTCTCACAACTGCGATGTCCTTAGTATATCCGCTCGATTTAACTAACTCGGCTGGCGATCGCAACCAGCAAAACCCGAAACACGATCGCCCCTTCGCTTCACAAGACGATCGCCCCTGCATAATTGGCTCAAATGCTTAAAACTCAATGAGCCGGATGAGTCTTCGGCGAACCTACCAACCCATCCGGCTCGGTTTTATCTTTGGAGGTTGTTGCCGTCCTCACTGGGAAGGGTCTGGACTCTTCTGTGTACGCCCGGACAATTCCCATTGCCCAGTTCTGACGGTAGAAGAGTGCTGGAAACACCGAACACACCACCCGAAAACCAACATTGTTGTTGCGGTCGGCGGGAGCATTATAGTTGCGGTTGGCAGCGCGACAGTTCACCGGATTGTTGTTCCAGGAACCGCCACGTTTACCGACGCCAATCCCAACTCAGGTCTCGACGAGCGAGAAGACTGAGTGAGATGAGTATACGGCATGATGACTGAGAAGCCTGTTTTGTGAAAATAATTTGCTCGCGCTTCGCGCGGAAGAAGAAGGGTAAAGAGCAAGAAGGGAAGAGGGCAAAAGGGCAAAAGTGTAAAGGGCTAGGAGAGTCCTGGAAACACCGAACACACCACCCGAAAACCAACAGCGAAGTTGCGGACGGCGGGAGCAAGAGAGCTGCGGGCGGCAGCGCGACAGTACACCGGACTGCCGAACCAGGAACCGCCACGGATTAACCGCCTTTCACTATTTCCATTCGTCGTCCAGGCACTCCCATCGGTTGGCGCACCGTTGTAATTGCCATGCCAGGGGTCGGCACACCATTCCCAGACGTTGCCGTGCATATCGTACAGACCAAAGGCATTGGCTGGGAAACTGCCCACATCGGTTGTTTGTTTTCGATTGGTTCCCTTTGGACCCTCGCCGTAAGTGTTGGTACCATCATAGTTTGCCAGGTCAGGTGTCATAGTTTCGCCAAAGTAGAAAGGTGTTGTCGTTCCAGCCCGGCAGGCATATTCCCATTCAGCTTCGCTGGGCAAGCGATAGGTCTTCCCTGTTTTTTGCGAGAGTTGGGTACAAAACGCGATCGCGTCATCCCAGGAGACTTGTTCGACCGGACGCTTTGCCCCTTTGAAATTTGAAGGGTTGGTGCCCACGATCGCTTCATACTGCGCCTGAGTCACAGGGTATTTGCCCATACGGAACGCTGGAACAACGACTTTGTGCTGAGGCAGTTCCAAACTAGTCAACGTTTCAGCGTTTTCTTTACTAATCGTTTTCAAATATTCCTGAAGGGTGGCTTCTCGTTGGCTGGCTGACGTTCCCATCAAAAACTCATCACCGGGAACGGCTACCATGTCCAGCGTGACTCCGTTGCCCAGGTCTTCAGCAAAGTATTCGGCGCGGCTGCGGCTGCGACTAATCTCAACCGTTGTTTTACCGCCAAACAGTCCTGGTTTTTTAACAATGACCAGCCTGGCAGTTTCAAACTCAAACGGCTCAAGTGGGATGGGTTTCAGTGCAGGCACTTTCCTTTCAATCGAGTCTGTGATCTCCTTCATCAATGTCGTGAACACGTTTGCGCTTTGCCTTGTGATCAAATTAATGGCATTAAGCTTTGCCAGAGCTTGAATGTCCTGCGGTAGCTGCGCTGGACCAGGCATGACCGTGCCATCCAACAAAATTGGAATCACATATAGCCCTTGCTTTAACGCCAGGGCAATTTCTTGCCGCACCCAATCATTTGGACTCGCTAAGCGTGATCTCCCCCAATTATCCTTCACGCTCAGCCAGGTAGACCCCATCACTACGAGCACCACTTTGCTGACTTGGACGGCTTGCTTCAGACGGTTGGGGAACGCATCTCCATAGCCGATCGAATTGCGATCTAAAAAAACGTGTTCTCGCCCAAAGTGGCGGCTCAGATAATCATCAATGCGACCGACCACGTCCTGACTGTCTGTTCGGCGATAGGAGATGAAAATAGACTCTTTGCTGGGCATGGTTCAAGGTCTAAGGTCGATCCGTAGTTCTCCCACTTATACCAAACGAAACCTCTGAGTTCCTGATGGAGTCAGTAAGTCTTAATGTCTGTCAAAGGATATTTCTCATACTGTCCAACGCGATCGTGTGCTGCTCACCCTTTAGTGGGGTTGAGTTCCTGCTGTAGTCTGGCTCGAAGCCCGACCACTGTGAGTCCGACGAGTGCATTGTGGGTTTCGTCGTAGCGCAACACCATGCCATCGCCAATATCCACCCCAACGGCTGGCAATGGTTCGCCGATCGAGACATATAAGACATCGGCTTCATCGTCATAGTCCCAGGAAACCTGTTCTGACTTCTGTAAAATGCTTATTGCGTCCATAGGGTCACTCTCCGAGTCGAGGGGCGATTAGTGAAATAAGCCGTCAAGATAAAACCATCATCAGCCGTCACTTCACGATAAGCGACAACCAGAAATTTGCTAGTGAGAGGCGTTTGTGGGTAGAAACGCACCGCTAGCAATTCACCTGAGTCTCCTGCTTGAATAGTCTCTGGCGCTGAAACGGTTTCCAGTACTTCTGCCTGTTGCGTAATCATTTCAGGATGCCGCTTCGTAATATGTTGCCACCGTTCTTCTGTCAGCCGAATCGGTAGATTATTTTGGGAGTTTACAGTCAGCATGGAGAGCTAGACACTTGGTCATACAGCGAAGCAACGGGTATTACGAATCTGCACATTTACGCTGTTCCTAGTATAAAAGGTCTCAGCAGGAAGACAGCGAGATTAGATTGGGATGGACAAAACAGGAGTGTGTGCGATCGCCTCCGTTCCAGGGAATTCTTCTTCTAGAACAATTACCCTTACTCAATAAACGGAGCATCGACCCTATGCCGTACCAAAACATTTCTGCGAAGCTCACTGATGCTGATGTGCAGGCGATCAAAGATGCGCTTGCCACCATTGAAGCCAAGCTACCTTTTCTGGTGAACCTGACTGTGGAAGAGCGTCGCAAGCTGTTTAAGATGGGCAACAAAAGTCACGCCTTCGTCAGCAATAGTCTCACTGCTGCTCAGTCTAATCGTGGCATTCTTCCGGCTAGTTTCAATGTGGATGAATTTGTGAGCGACTATCAGCTGGCTACGACTTTAAATGAAATCCATTTTGGGCTACAACAGCTCACCGAAAAAGTAGACGATACCCTGATGGCAGTCAGCAGCGAAGCGATGAGCAGTAGCCTGACGGTGTATGACTACGTGAAGACCGCGGCCAAAAAGACTCCCGGACTGAAGGCGATCGCAGACCAGCTTGGTGAACGCTTCAAAGCGATGCGTGCAAAAGCGCCGAAGGAAACGACTGCTGCTTGATGAGTACTAGTTCTCGCTGGTCGGTAATTGGTTCTCATCAGCGAGGCACGCGACTGCTTAAACGAGAGGTTTTGCTGTATTGACGAGGTTTTACTACTCGCTCACGAGTCTTTACTACTCACTCACGAGTGTCGATCGCTCTCTGGCGAGTCTTTGAACCTTGCTCACGAGTTTTGATCACTCATCCACGAGTCTTTGCCACTCTCTGACGAGTCCTTGAGCTTCGCTCACGAGTCTTTGAACCTCGCTCACGAGTCTTGATCACTCATCCACGAGTCTTTGCCACTCTCTGACGAGTCTTTGAACTTCGCTCACGAGTGTTGATCACTCATCCACGAGTCTTTGAACCTCACTCACGAGTCTTTACTACTCACTCACGAGTGTCGATCGCTCTCCGATAAGTTTTTAATACGCTTCGGCGAGGCTTTACCGCTCCTGTATGAGTCCTTCCGGCATGACTGCTTTACCTGGTAGGCGTGCAGTCAGAACCCGATCGACAGCTTCCTGTTGGAAAGCGGGAATCGTGACAATCCACTGCCCTGGAGCGAACGGAAAGCGAGGCTTAAAACGCAGAATCAGTCTCGTTTCGTCCCTGGATATCCATTGGTAAGAAGAAATTCGTTGCCATTTGAGTGTTAATAGCGCGTAGGAAATGGCGTTTTGTCTCAACTCCAGCCTGTTTATACCTCGTAAAAATGTATAAAGAGCCAAAGACCACAAAACAAATGGCATGTAAATTGTGTTTGCATTCGCAAGGCTGTAGCTAAACCAGGGCTGCTGAGTTGCTTCAAATGACTGATAAGTGAACCAGAGAGCAAAGATAGTTAGCATGAAGGCTTGCGCGACCATCAACCATCGCTGCTGGTCAAGTTGCTCTACCCTCATTAAAAGAGAACCGACCCGTCGTTTTTGCCCCAAACCAATCGCAATGTGTATCCAGGGCAGTAAGATTCCCAGTGCAACATTCAAACCGCCCAGGCCAAAGACAAAGCTTGATACATCTTGTGGGTTCTGAGGAGAATCTGGGAGCAGCAGCCCGAAAATAGTTATACCCAAGAGAGTGAGAATGATAGGAAGACTCCAGTTTCTCCACATTCGTGTCTCATCAATGGTGCTGAGTGCGATCGCGAGTCCTAAGAATATTGAACAAATGCTAACGATACGCAGGCTGTAAACAATCCAGGTCATCGGTACTCCTTAGGGCTAAAGCCTTTTCCGTTGCTGCCTTCATTTCTACCGTTGCTTGCACAGTAGCAAAGAAAAGCTCAAGATCAACCCTTAAGCGGTTAGCAAACCGACTGTTCTTAAGGTGACTACAACTCCTTCGTAAACGCTGTCTCTGGGTCGTAGCACCTGTTTTGTTGGCAGCAGCCCGTCTGGAGTTTGTACAATAGCGGAGGGAGGCGTGTCGCAGGTGTAGTGTCAGGCAGACCTTACAGAGCAAGGATGATAGAAGCAATATGAGCAGTAGTGCAGAAGGAAAGGCGATCGCCCAGGAGTTCAAAACCCACGTTTGGCTTTTGGGTGGTTTAGTCGCAGTCATGTGGGCGATCGAGATTCTCGATCAGTTCGTGTTTCGGGTGGGGTTGCGCCAAACGCTGGATATCTACGGCATCATTCCACGGCACGTCATTGGGCTACGTGGCATTCTCTTTGCGCCCTTTTTGCACGGCAACTTTGCTCACCTGATTGGCAACACCGTGCCGTTTATCGCCCTCGGTTGGCTGATTATGCTGCGCGAAACCAACGATTTCTTTTGGGTCAGCCTCATCACAGCGTTTGTGAGCGGGCTAGGCACCTGGATCTTTGGCTCACCAGGAATCCATATCGGAGCCAGTGGCGTGATCTTCGGCTACCTCGGCTATCTGTTAGCACGAGGCTACTTTGAGCGCAGTATGACCGCGATCGCCATGTCGCTCTTTGTCGGCGCACTCTACGGCAGCCTCATCTGGGGCGTTTTGCCCACTCGCATTGGCATTTCCTGGGAAGGTCATCTCTTTGGCTTTATCGGTGGTGTGCTGGCAGCGAAGTTGCTGACGCCGAAGAAGGGTGTAGGGATTGGGGTGTAGGGAGTGGGGGCAGTGACGAACGCGACGATTATTGGCTGTGGCTATGTGGGCAAAGCCGTTGCTCAACAGTGGCGATCGACGCTGACGGTGACAGCCACGACGACGACGCCCGATCGCGTGACGGAACTGTCTTCGGTAGCGCAGAACGTGCGGGTCGTCAAAGGTACTGATGAGGCGGGACTGCGATCGCTGTTGCATGACCAAGCGATCGTCCTACTCAGTGTGGGGGCACCGCATGCCAATGCGTACGAAGAGACGTATCTGCAAACAGCGAAAACGCTGGTAGCAGTGCTGAAGGATGTGCCATCGGTGCAGCAGGTGATCTATACAGGCAGCTATGCGGTGTATGGCGATCGGCAGGGTGATTGGGTGGATGAAACAGCCAACGTTTCGCCTGCTAACGCGAACGGTGAGCTTTTGGCAGAGACAGAGCGGGTGTTGCTAAGTGCGACGAGTGAAACGCTCAAGGTCTGCGTTTTGCGACTTGGCGGCATCTATGGGCCAGGGCGTGAGTTGGTGAAGATCTTTGGACGCGCAGCAGGCACGACGCGACCGGGGAACGGCGAAGATGCTGCGAATTGGGTGCATCTGGATGACATTGTGGGCGCGATCGACTTTGCGCGCGAGCAGTCGTTAACCGGCATTTACAATCTCGTTGGCAGCGTTCCTGTCACCACAAAAGTATTGCTGGAACGAGTGTTCGCTGCTCACAGCTTGCCCAACGCTGTTTGGGATGCGTCTCAAACCAGCACCCGTCCTTACAATGCCAGAGTGTCGAATCAAACGCTACGTGATGCAGGCTATCAATTTCGCTATCCAGAGATCGTGGAGACGGTGTAATCTAGCGAAAGCGATCGCGCCGGGACGTTGCAATCGGCGCTCTTGCAGATATGTATGGGAGCTCTTATGACGACAACGCTGCCTCAAACTTTGACCGCTGCACAGGAATCAGTGCGTGAACGGATCGATCGCACCTATCACCAACCGCTACCCGATCTCTTATTTGAGGCACAGCGGATGCATCGTGAACACCACGATCCGCGTGCGGTGCAGCTTTGTACCCTTTGCAACATTAAAACAGGCTTGTGTCCCGAAGACTGTGGCTACTGCTCTCAAAGCGTCCACAACAAAACGGAGCTAGAGCCACAGCCGTTAGCCGATATCGAAACGGTGCTGGCTGAAGCAACAGCAGCGAAGGCGCATGGCTCCACCCGTTTTTGCATGGGTGCGGCTTGGCGAGAAGTGAAGGACGGTGCCCAGTTCGATCGCGTGCTGGAAATGGTACGTCAGGTCGCGGCGCTGCAAATGGAAGTCTGCTGCACGTTGGGCATGCTCAAGCCGCATCAGGCACAGCGTCTAAAGGAAGCGGGACTGACAGCGTATAACCATAACCTCGACACCTCGCCAGAGTACTACGGCAAGGTGATTACCACACGCACCTATCAAGACCGACTGGAAACCATTCAGGCAGTCAGCGCAGCAGGTATTTCGGTGTGCTGTGGTGGCATTCTCGGCATGGGTGAAGCGGTGGACGATCGCCTGTCTCTCTTGGCTGCACTGGCAGCACTCGATCCCTTACCAGAGTCGATTCCCATCAACTGTTTGGTGCCTGTTGCCGGAACGCCACTGCAAAACGTTGCGCCTGTCGACTCTATTGAGCTAGTACGCATGGTCGCCACAACGCGCGTTTTGTTTCCGAAGGCGATCGTGCGTCTCTCTGCGGGACGGCTGCAAATGAGTGATGAATTGCAAGCCCTCTGTATGCTGGCGGGTGCCAATTCTATCTTCACAGGCCCCGTACTACTGACCACGCCAAATCCTGACAGCACTCAGGATGAGCAATTGTTGAAGCGGTTGGGAATGGTGCCGAGGGTGTTGCAGTAGAGAGTGGGGAGTGAACCTTTAAAGTTCACGGATTCCTGTAGCCACTGTTTGTAGCCAGTGTTTAAAGTCCCACATCACTAGGCTCATCGTCAGCATCGAACTAGGGTAGAATTTAGTGGCTAAAAACTGCCTCTAAGGGCGTGAGGAAGCGTTGTGCAGAAGTCTCTTTCATCTGAGGCACCAGAGACCTTTTCGGTACTGGGTTTGCCGATTCACTTGTTGAATAACTACACCACCTGGTTGGTCTCGCGTGCCAAACAGCAACGGGGCTGCCATGTAGTGACGCTGAATGCTGAAATGACCATGGCTGCAGAACACGATCTGCCGTTGGCTCAGATTATTCAACAAGCTGAACTGGTCATCCCTGATGGTGCTGGGATTGTGCTGTACCTGAAGCTCTATGGGCGATCGACTCAACGTCGTCCGGGGATTGAACTGGCAGAGTCGCTGTTACGCGAATTTGGACGATTGCCCTCTCTGGGTACCGTCGCGTTTTTTGGTGGGAAGCCGGATGTCATTCAAACAGCAGCAGCCATCTGGCAAGAGCGGGCACCAGGGTTGGCGATCGCGATCGTTCAGCATGGGTATCTCTCACCCGAAGACGAACCCACCTTTCTACAAACGCTGAAAGACACTCAGCCTCGGCTGATCCTGGTTGGTCTAGGGGTGCCCCGTCAAGAATTTTGGATTGCCAAACACCGTCACCTTTGCCCAAACGCCATCTGGATTGGGGTTGGCGGCAGTTTCGACATCTGGGCGGGCGTCAAAACTCGCGCTCCCGGCTGGCTGCGAGACAATCACCTGGAATGGGTCTATCGCCTATATCAGGAGCCCTGGCGCTGGCGACGCATGTTAGCGTTACCAAAGTTCGCGTGGCGCGCGTTGGTGTATCGACTCACGCATTTTGTGCTGTAATGAGTGGGGTTCCTCAGGCATCGTCATTTTATGACCCAGGTATTTAACGGACAGCCGTCGAGCGCGACGAATCGAGCCTCACCCGCTAAGGCTGACGCGATCGTGTCCTTACAAAGCGTGAGCAAAACCTACGAGAATGGCAGTAAAGCGCTCGTAGATGTCAGCCTTGACATTAAACGCGGCGATTTTCTCTTCGTGACGGGCCCCTCCGGTTCGGGCAAGTCAACGCTGTTGAAGTTGCTCTATGGGGAAGAACGAGCCAACCAGGGTGATGTGTTGGTAGACGGTTGCAATTTGACCACCCTGCGCGGCGATCGGCTGTCTCAACTGCGCCGACGCATTGGCATTGTCTTTCAAGACTACAAACTCATTCCTCGCCGCACGGTCATGGAGAATGTGGCGTTTGTGCTGTGGGCACAGGGGCTGCCGCGCAAAGAAATCCACCGTCGACTGCAGCCTGCACTCAAAATGGTGGGCCTCGTACACAAAGCCGATTGCTTTCCCGATCAGCTTTCAGGCGGTGAACAGCAGCGCGTCAGCATTGCGCGGGCGATCGTGAGCACGCCACCCATTCTGCTGGCTGATGAACCAACGGGCAACCTTGACCCAGACAACTCCTGGCAAGTCATCAAAATTCTCAAAAAGCTGAACTCCGTGGGCATTACAGTTATTGTGACCACCCACGATGAGAGCCTGATTCGCCTGTCCAATCATCCAACCGTACAGTTGCGCAATGGTTATCTGTACCGTCCAAAAGGATAGCGTGAGGCTAAGGGAAAAGCGGTCAGCGGTCAGCGGTCAGTGGTCAGCTTTGGATTTAGGAGGTAACCTGATTAATTCTATAGACACAGCAAGAGAAAATGACTCTAAAAGCAGTCAGTTCAGTGTTATGCATGGCGCTGATAGCTGATAGCTGATAGCTGATAGCTGATAGCTGATAGCTGATAGCTGACAACCACTCAACAGGTGCTTTCTAACAACTCTCATGACGATCGACGATCTGATCAAATTGCTGCAAGTGCTGGTATCACTGGTGCAGGGACTCAGTTGGCAATTGTTGATTTTGTTTGTCCTGATCTACTTTGGTGCGCCGCTGCGGAATTTCGTCAACAATCTGGGTGAATTCACCTTTAGAGCAGGCACATCCGGGCTAGAGGCAACGGCTAAGCGGCGCATTGAGGCAGGTGTGCTGTTGGGATCAGCATCGGCATTAAAATCTGGCGATCTGGCTGACGAGCAACCCCACCTTCCCGGAGCCGAGGAGGCGAGAGAAATTGCCACCGTGGTCAGCCAAACGCTGAAACCCAAAGTCGCGCGGCAGCTTGCCAAAGCCTCCATCCTCTGGATCGATAACAACCCTGCTGACAATGCCCACGAGATTCGATCGCTCGAAGCCTTGGGTATCGGTTTCACCCTATGCTCGTCCATTGCTGAAGCCCTGGAGAAAATTCGGGTACTGCCCTACCACGCGATCGTCTCGGACATGCGGCAAGCGGGCAATCCTTCAGAAGGGTACGGCCTGGTACAGGAGTTGCAAAGGCTCGGCGTTAGAACTCCTGTCATCATTTACGGCAGCTCTAACGATCCCAGTTTCAAAGTAGAAGCACGCGCACATGGTGCCTTTGGTGGCACAGGCGATCCACAAGAGTTGTTTAGCCTCGTGACAATGGCAGTGCAGAGAGGATGAATGAACGTTACGTGACCGCTACAACTGGTGCACAGAGCAAGACTACTCGTACAGAGTCTCTTGTTCATCTAACTCTAGAAAAAGTTCCTCCGCATTCAAAACTAAAGATTCATCAGACAAAGGCGGAAAATCTAAGTGAGCGGTTCGCTTCAGAATCTCTAATGCCAAATCTAATCGTGCTGAGTCTGTCAAGCGATCGAACGTATTCAAAAGTTCTTGTACTGAGGCAGTCATCGCTTTTTCTTCCCACTATCTACGCTGTTACTGCAGGTTCTAGACCCAGTTCTGCCATGAGCCGATCGGTATCAAAGTTTTCTGCCATCGAGTTGCAGATGTATTCGACTTTAACGGGTTCGTTGACGCGGACTTGACCAAAGGCGCGATCGACAATTTCGACGGTCGATAAGGTATCCAGATCTACCGAGAGAATGGGAATTTCCAGATCATCGGCGCGGCTGAGAATATCAGGAGAGGGGGGCATCTGTCCTGTAAGAATGAGGCATTGCGTGGACGTTTCCAACGCCGCTAGTTGAATATCGGCGCGATCGCCGCCCGTCACAACTGCCATATTGCGGCCTTTACGGAAGTACTTGAGCGCAGAATTGACGTTCATCGCGCCGATCGTGAGGCTTTCGACCATCAGATCCAGGCGATCGGGGCGACAGAGTACTTCTGCCTTAAGTTGCTTTACCAGTTCATTGACGCTGACGCTACGCAAAAGCGCGCTGCGGGGCAATAAGCCAAAAATGGGAATGCCTCGCTTTTCCAGATACGGCTGCACCGTTGTTTTGACTTCTTCCAATCGCTCTTCAGGAATGTCGTTAATGAGCACACCCAACAAGCGATCGCCCAAGCGTCGCCGCGCCGAAATCAATGCCCCTACAATCAGCAGCGAGTGAAAGCGTGCCACCAGGAGAATCTTGGCATTCACCCCTTCAGCCACCTGCCGTAGTGAGAGGTCAAACAGACTTCCTTCTTCTAAATTGGCCGGACCTTCCAGTAGCACCAGGTCGGGCCCACGCATCTGGAGATACTTTTTGAGCGCCTGTGGATAATCAATGTGATCGATGCCCTGAATGCGCTTTTGAATCGTTGCTTCATCCAGCGCCAGAATCGTTGGCTGGAGACGATCGGCAGGCAGGTGCAGCACCTCGCCTACAAACTGCACGTCTTCTTCAACGTCAGTTGTTTCTGAGTCGCCCCAGCAGGTTCCCAGAGGTTTCCCGTAAGCGAGATCCAGCCCCTTCTCTTTCAACTGGTGAGCAATGCCAAGCACCGCTGCCGACTTCCCGCTATAGGCTTCAGTCGATCCAACTAACAAATATCTCGCGGATTTTGGCACGCTTTCACTCCCTACGATGACTTCTAGTGATGCTCTCTACGCGTCGATCGACTGACACTGCATCCAACAGCTCATCTTCTCATTTACGCATATCCCCCATTGTACGTGATGCACTTCACGACAATTTTTTATCGAGGGATAGAGACGGCTGAGGTGGTAAGGAGGCAGAGGGGAGCAAGGGAAGCAAGGGAAGCAGAGGAGAAATCAAAACTAAGATTCAGTGTTTCAGTTCACCGCTGATAGCTGATAGCTGATAGCTGATAGCTTTGCTTCATTTCACCGCTGTCCGCTGATAGCTGATAGCTGATAGCTGATAGCTAATCTCTACAGATTCCGCCGCCGCGTCTCCGAAAAGGGCTCTCTGGTTGAGTTCATCGGCACATTTGGACGAGCATTTGCGGTCTCGAAGCCATTCACTTCTCCCAGGACATAAGCAGGGCGATTTTTCACTTCTTCGTAAATGCGCCCAATATATTCGCCCAAAATGCCGATACTAAAAAGCTGCACAGCGCCCAGGAAGAAGATGGCAACGGCGATCGTGGCATAGCCAGTGAGCGGGGAAACGGGAGAGAAAAAGCGCCAGTAGACAACTAAGATTGCCATCACGATCGCCATCACCGCAGCCAATAATCCTACATAGGTCGAAATACGGAGGGGCACTTTGGAGAACGAGACCAGGCCATCGATCGCCAGTGCTAGCGACTTGCGGAACGTATATTTCACATCGCCAGCAAACCGGGAATCACGCTCAAAGGGAATGGCAATTTGCCGAAAACCCAGCCACGATCGCAGCCCTCGAATGTAGCGGTTGCGCTCTGGCATTGCGTTGAGAGTATCCACAACCCGTCGATCCATCAAGCAAAAATCACCGGTGTCAAGCGGGATGTCGACATCAGCAAGCTGACGCAAGAGGCGATAGAACACATAAGCGGTCAGCCGCTTAAACCAACCTTCCCGATGGCGCTGCACTCGCTGGGCGTAGATGACGTCGTAGCCCCGCCGCCATTTTTCTGCCAGCGTCGGAATCAGTTCGGGTGGATCTTGCAAATCGGCATCAAGCACCACGATCGCCTGTCCGCGCACAAAGTTGAGCCCAGCAGTGACTGCAATTTGATGCCCAAAGTTGCGGGTAAAGCTGAGATAGCAGATGCGGTGGTCGCGATCGTGCAGGTCACGCATTAACGCCAGGGAGCGATCGTGGCTCCCATCATCCACCATCACCACCTCAACGGGCCCGTCCATGCAGTCCATCACTGCACTCAGACGACGATAGAGTTCTGGGAGCGTGGCTTCCTCATTAAACACCGGCACGATGAAAGAGTAAGTTGGCTTCATGGGTTATTTGTCCTGCGGATCAAGCCGCTCTGGCAATACATCAGTCGGGCGGGCATGGGCGCGCGATCGCTGGCGACGGTACCACGTAGAGCCTCCAATCAGGATACCAGTCAGCGCTAGCGCCCCCACAAGGGGCATCAAATCACCCGTTTGCACTGCTCTCAAACCAGAGCTACCCAGCAGTACGTACGGCAGAATGCCAGGAGTCGTGCCTAAGAGCGTGCCCAGTAAATAGTCTCGATAGCTGACAGAGGTGAGCCCAGCCGCAAAATTGAGCAACCCGTACGGCATGAATGGCACTAGGCGAATCGCGACCATGTAGAACAGCCCGCCGCGTCGCAATTCGGCATCCAGGGTTTGCCAACGCCCAGACAGTCTGCGAGCCACTGTTTTTTGCCCGATCGTGCGGGTAAAGGCAAAGGTCACGATCGCCGCCATCATTGCCCCTGCACTCGTCCATAGCGTTCCTAGCCAGGGCCCAAAGAGCGCTCCGCCCAACAGATTCAGTGGAGTTGATGGCATCACCAGAACGGTGGCAATCGTGTATAGCAGCATGTAAAGCACAGGTGCCCACACGCCCGTCGATCGTAACCACTCCTGTAGCTGTGCTGGCTCGATCGCGCCCAATCGAGACACGACCAAAGCCGTTACCACCGCACAGACAACGGTAATCAAAAAAAGACTGGTCTTAAAGTACCGCACAAAGTGAGCCATGAGACAACGGACGTTGAGCTAGAGACTAGCAGCGCTCAACCGCCAATAGTCTAACGTTCATCGATCCTCTACCGCCCCAACTTATTCACAATGCCTTCACAGCCACCAGGAATTGAACTGCGTGTTTTAGCGCCACCCCACGCGCAGCAGTACTCCCGCTGTTCCGGAGACAGATGCACCGCGTCCGTAAAGTCAGCGTTTTCCACAACCGCTCCGGTATAGGCACCCGTGCGGTAATCGGGGAGTTCGGTTTTGCTGCGAGGGCTGGCAGTTTCCGCTTTGCCGTAGAAAAACCGAGTGCCATTCAAGTCTGCACCACGAAGGCTTGCCTGACAAAGAATCGTGCCGGAAAGATTCGTTCTCACAAGATCACAGCCACTCAGATTGGCTCGAATCAAGTTCATCTCGCTCAGGTCAGTCCAGCGTAGATCAGTGTTTGACAGGTCGGCTCCAGCCAACATCACACCCAGATCAATTACGCGCACACCATAAACGCGATCTTCTTCATAACCGCCACTACCGTCCAGAATGGCTCGTCCCAAACGTTGATCGCGTTTAAGAGGACTGAGTAGGCGGGCACGACTGAGAAAGCGAATAATTTTAGCTTTGCCACCACTGTCGACGCTGCTCAGAATCGCCGCGGTACGTCCTTCCGCGATCGCTCGTTCCTGCGGCCAATCCTCCAACAGGCCTTCATCGTCGAGCACCAGATCGGAAATGCCCTGGAAAAAACTGTCGATCGTCTGTTGCTGGGTGATCAGGTTTTGCTGGGTGGTCAGATCTTTTTCAATCACATACTGCCGCCAGGCGATATAGAGCGCCAGCACCGCAATTAAAATCTGCCCCACGGCACCAAACACCTCACCCAGTGCACCCACCGCATCCCAGTTTGCTTGCGCAAACAAACTGCCGAGCCAGCGATCAACTCCAATCAGCTTCAGGAGGGCAATTAGAGCGATAAACCCACCCACAAAGGCGATCGGGATGGCTGCCTCCTGGCTGGAGACCAGTTCTCTCAAAAAGGGACGCAGGAAGGGTGCCCAAAGAATACTGATGGCGGCTATGAGCGCGATCGCGGCACCCAAAAGCCCTAGCCAACTCAGATTCAGCACCAGACCCACAAGCATGATCGCGGTTGCTCCCAGCACGATCGTCGTTGCCGATAAACCGCGGGGTGCATCAAACTGATTGGCCTGGGCGATCGGTCCGGGCGTCGTAGACAGCAGTGGCGGTTGACCCGATGGAGACGTCGGAACGGCTGCCATCTGGGACAAGGCATTACTGTCTGTCCCATGACCATTACTGCTAGTCAACCTGTCTTCCGCAGAAGAAGCGGTGTCGCCGTCCGCTGCTGAAGAACTCGAACCAGAGGCCTTGGGATTCATCGTCAAACGTCTCAACGTCAGGCAAATTCGCCAGTGAACTACTTTCTATTGAATCACTTCAACTCTATCTGCTGTCACCACTCTGCCAACTTTCTAGCCACTGGCCATGAGTCTCTGGTTAGAGAACAAACAGTTCCTCGCCAGTCGTCGTTGCTTCGGCTGTAAAGAAAAGGCGATTGCCAACGGCTGTAAGGTTACGAGGCGTGATGCCCGTAAAGCTAGCGCTGATTGGAACAGTGCCAGCAACAGTACCATCGCTCTTCCAAATCCGGGTACTGCCATCATTGGCAGTAAAGAACAGACTCCCGTTCACGTTGGTAAGGGATGCCACCGCATCATTACCAGTAGCATTGATCGCCGTTACAAGACTGCCACTAGTACCATCACTCTGCCACAGTTGCAGATCAGGGATGCTGCTAGTACCTGCATCAACCACAAAGAACAGCTTCGACCCAACCATAGTCAGGCTAGTTGGCAACTGTCCTGCTGACGGTAGCGCTGTGACTAGAGAGACGATTCCGGCTGCTGTACTCTGCCACAGCCCAGAAACATTAGACCCATTCTTTGCAAAGAAGTAAAGCGTGTCATTGAGATTCACCAGGCCACTGGGGTTTGCGTCACCCACTCCCGGATTAATGTTGGAAATGCGGGTTGTTCCGACTGCTGTGCCATCGCTACGCCACAGTTCCACGCCATTACTGCTATCGGTGGCAGTAAAGAAAATGGTGTTGCCGATCGCCACCAGGTTACTAATGCCAGCACCCGAACTAATGTCTTGCAACAGCGTGGTCTGCGTTCCGGCAGCATTAATCCGCCAGAGTTGGCTACCGTTGCCTGCGGTAAAGTACAGCGTATTGCCAGCGACCGCTAACAATCCAGGCTGACTATAACTAGTCGTGCTCTCGACCTTAACAGTGCCACCCAACGTACCATCGGTCTTCCACAGCACCAGTCCACTGCCATCATCGGCTTCAAAGTAGAGCGTCCCGTTGAAGTTCACCAGATTGCGAGGCAAGGAGCTGTTTGCGCCCGATCGGATGTCTTTAACAATGGTTGGTGCCGTTGCGCCTGTCAAATCAGCTTTCCAAAGTTCCGTGCCTCTAATACCATTATTGGCCGTAAAGTACAGCGTATTGCCAATCACCGTCAGGTTGCTGGGATTGGAAGAGCCGCTGGTGTCTGGGGTGCTATTGAGGTCAGCGATCAGCGTGGTGCCTGTACTGGTACCATCACTACTCCATAGCTCAAGTCCCGTCACCCCATCATTGGCTGAGAAGAAGAGCTTGCTACCAGCGGCTGTGAGGTTGGTTGGGGTTGAACTGACGGTGCCTGTCGCCGTTGCGTTTTGAGTGGGGTTAATGTCCTGAACCAGAACAGGGCCATTGGAAACATTGATGTTGATTGTGCCATTCGTGGTTTGAGCACCACCTGAGCCTGTGTTGCCATTGTCGTTAACCGCGATCGCGATCTGGTCGAAACCAGTAAAGCCAGAACTGACAGGGCGGTAGAGAAGGTTAATCAGAGCGGCGTTGACGTTAGTCACGCTGCCAGAGAGGGTGACTGTTTGACTCCCGTTACCGCTAACCGTCAGATTACTTGTGGTGCTGAGCGTCAGGTTGCCGCTACTAGCTGCTAGCGTCACAGCAACCGGACTAGTACCCGCATCTGGATCGCTAATGCTGAGCCCTGATTGAATGACCAGATCGGTGTTGCGGAAGACGACCTGACTGCCCGGCAGAGTGAGCACAGGGGACTGATTAGCACCCCCAACCGTGATCGAAACGGTGGCTGGGTTCAGCGAGTTGGCAATGCCATCGTTGGCAAAGTAGGTGAAACTGTCGGCACCAATATAACCAGCAGTGGGCGTGTAGACAAAAGCGCCACTGCTGTTAAGGGTAACCGTACCGTGGCTAGGAGCGGTGCCGCTCACCGCCTTGAGCACATCGCCCTCTGGATCAGTATCATTCGCCAGTACGCTGGTGGCTGCGATCGTCAGCGTTCCGTTCGCATTCACGGTGTAACCTGCGTCGTTGACTGCTGTTGGTGGTGAGCTGGTGTCCTTAATCGTGACGGTCACAGTGGCATTAGAGTTGAGGCTACCATCGCTTGCCCTATAGACAAAGGTGTCTGTGGTATTGGTCACGCCAGCGTTAGGTGTATACGTAAAGGCTCCATCGCTGTTGAGGGTGAGACTACCTTTCGTCGGTGAAGTGACCACGCTAGCAGTGAGCGGATCAATGTCCGTATCGTTTTTCAACACTCCATTCGTCGCATTGATGATGAGTGTGTTGTTCTTGTTGACGCTGTAGGTGTCGGCATTGGCGATCGGCGCTGCATTGGCTGCGATCGTCAGCGATACAGTACCCAGGCTGGCAGAGTCTTGGAGGCCATCATTGGCTCTGTATGTAAAGGTATCTACACCGAGATAGCCAGGATCTGGCGTATACACAAAGGAGCCATCGACCCGTAAGAGCAGGCTGCCATGACTGGGTTGACTGACCAGCAGCGCTTTTAGCGTTTGACCAATATCGCTGTCTGTATCGTTCGCCAGGATCCCCTGTGCATTCACGGTCAGGGGAGTATTGGTGACGACTCCATAGCTATCGTTAGTCACTAATGGACGCGCGTTGGCAGTGATCGTCAGTGTCACTGTAGCCGGGCTAGAGTTAAGCACACCGTCGTTCACCTGATAGACAAAAGTATCGGTAGTGCCAGTGACCCCAACGTTCGGCGTATACACGAAGGTGCCATCATTGTTAAAGGTGAGCGTTCCTTTACTAGCAGAGCTAACAAGTTGGGCTGTGAGGGTCGCTCCATTAATGTTGCTATCGTTATTCAGGATGCTGGCCGTCTGTCCAACGGTGAGTGTTGTCCCTGCGACTACCTGATAAGAGTCATTTTGGGCGATCGGAGCCGTCGCGCTAGTGACGGTAAGCGTGACGGTTGCAGAAGCGGTCAAAGCCCCGTCACTTGCCTGATAAACAAAGGTATCGGTGCCACTGGTAAAAGAGACGTTGGGTATGTAAGTAAAGGAGCCGTTGGTATTTAGCGTGAGGCTACCATTGGCAGTACCGCTTACAAGGCTGGCAGTCAGTGGCTGCGCGTCAGTATCGTTGTTAAGGACACCAGAGAATTGATCGACGGTTAAGGTACTACCAGCGGAGGCAGTATAGGTATCATTTTGGACGATCGGAGCTGCATTCGTACCAATACTCAGTGTCACCGTCGCTGGAGCAGAATTCACGAAGCCATCACTCACCTGATACACAAACGTATCGGTGCCACTGATGACGCCTGCATTCGGAATGTAAGTAAACGTGCCATCGTTATTGAAGGTCAGACTACCGCTGCTGGAGGTCACTAAGCTTGCAGTTAAGGTATCACCATCTACATCACTATCATTTTGCAGTATGCCAGACAGTTGATTTACCGTGAGAGGCGCACCAGCAGCAACAGCATAGGTGTCCGTATTGGCAGTTGGAGCCGTATTACTAAAAACAGTCAGCGTTACAGTGGCGAGATTTGAATTCGTGTTGCCATCATTTGCTTTATAGACAAACGTGTCAGTACCACTAAAGTTGGTCGTGGGCGTATAGACAAAGGAGCCATTGCTGTTGAGGGCGAGACTACCATTGCTGGGAGCACTAACTACAAGAGCTGTCAGCGTTGGACTATCCGCATCAGTATCATTCTTCAACACCCCATTCGACGCTGAAACCGTCAAGGGTGTACTGGTTACAGCTCTAAAAGCATCCCCGACTGCGACAGGTGATTGATTGACGGCATTCACTGTGAGACTGACCGTCGCGGTGGTAGAAGCTAGACCCAGCGCGTCTTTCGCCACGTAGGTGAAGTTGTCGGTGCCGGTGAAGTTGGTGGTGGGGATGTAAGTGAAGCTGCCGTTGCTATTGAGGGTCAGCGTTCCTTGGGTCGGATTGGCCACCAGTTGGGCCGTGAGCGGCACGTTGTTGTCCGGGTCAGTGTCGTTGGTCAGCACATTCCCACTGCTGAAGGTGCTGTTCTGATTCAGCGTGAAACTATCCGCAACTGCTAGTGGGGCTTGGTTCACCGCATTCACCGTGAGACTGACCGTCGCGGTGGTAGAAGCTAGACCCAGCGCGTCTTTCGCCACGTAGGTGAAGTTGTCGGTGCCGGTGAAGTTGGTGGTGGGGATGTAAGTGAAGCTGCCGTTGCTATTGAGGGTCAGCGTTCCTTGGGTCGGATTGGCCACCAGTTGGGCCGTGAGCGGCACGTTGTTGTCCGGGTCACTGTCGTTGGTCAGCACATTCCCACTGCTGAAGGTGCTGTTCTGATTCAGCGTGAAACTATCCGCAACTGCTAGTGGGGCTTGGTTCACCGCATTCACCGTGAGACTGACCGTCGCGGTGGTGGATGCCAGACCCAGTGCGTCTTTCGCTACATAGGTGAAGCGGTCGGTGCCGGTGAAGTTGGTGGTGGGGATGTAAGTAAAGCTGCCGTTGCTATTGAGGGTCAGCGTTCCTTGGGTGGGATTGGCCACTAGTTGAGCCGTGAGCGGTACGTTGTTGTCCGGGTCACTGTCGTTGGTCAGCACATTCCCACTGCTGAAGGTGCTGTTCTGATTCAGCGTGAAGGCATCTGCTACTGCTAGTGGCGCTTGATTGACGGCGTTCACTGTGAGACTGACCGTGGCTGTGGTGGATGCCAGACCCAGTGCGTCTTTCGCTACATAGGTGAAGCGGTCGGTGCCGGTGAAGTTGGTGGTGGGGATATAAGTAAAGCTGCCGTTGCTATTGAGGGTCAGCGTTCCTTGGGTGGGATTGGCCACTAGTTGAGCCGTGAGCGGTACGTTGTTGTCCGGGTCACTGTCGTTGGTCAGCACATTCCCACTGCTGAAGGTGCTGTTCTGATTCAGCGTGAAGGCATCTGCTACTGCTAGTGGCGCTTGATTAACAGGTGCTGTGACAGAAATACTGACTGTAGCGGGATTAGAGTTACCAATGCCATCGCTTGCCTGGTAAGTGAAGCGATCGGAGCCGACATAGTTGGTATTTGGTGTGTATGTGAAGGTACCGCTGCTATTAAAGACAACAGTGCCGTTTGTGGGTGTAGTTAACAGGTTAGCGGTCAGTGCATTGTTTTCGGGATCTGTATCGTTGGCAAGGACACCCTGTCCAGCGGCCGTGAGAGCAGTATTGCGAGTCGTGGTGTAGCTGTCGGGGTTGGCTGTGGGAGGGCTATTGAGTGCGCCACCCACATTGACAAACAGGGTTTTGGTGTCAGATAGAGCCGTGCCAATGCCTGTGTTGCCTTCATCGTTGACACTGATGCTGATGGTGTCGAAGCCAGTAAAACCAGGATAGCTGCGGTAAATGAGGTTGCCGATCGCCGTGTTAATGGCAGCTAGCGTCCCTCGGAAGGTGATGCGACTGTTTTGGTTGCCTGTGCCTTGAGTAAAGGTCAACCCCGTATTGGACGGCAGCGAAAGCACACCATTGGCAGCGACGATCGTCACCGTCTCAGTGCCACCGGCTGCATCTGGATCGCTAATGCTGACACCCGCGATCGCCAAATTGGTGTTAGCAACCGTAGAGGGCGCCAGCGGTACTTTAATCACAGGAGCCTGATTGACGCCCAGCACGTTGATCGCGATCGTCTTGCTGTCACTCAGCGGGATGCCAAAGCCTGTATTGCCGTTATCATTCACGTTGATGCTAATGAAATCAGCACCCGTAAAATTGGTATTTCCCTCGTACATGAGAGTACTGAGAGCACTGTTAATTGCTGCCAGTGTGCCGCTGAAAATTAGACTGGCGCTCGGACTACCGCTACCACTGGTGAAGGATAGCCCCGTTGTCGTGCCCAGTGAAAGCTTCCCGCTTGTCGCTGACAGACTCACCGCGATCGCGCCACTGCCAGCATCCACATCAGCAATGCTAATGCCCGTCACCTGTAAAAGCGTGTTCTCATTGACGGCCTGAGCCACGGGCACCGTCAACACTGGAGCATCATTAACTGGCGTCACAGTGACTAGCAGACTCTTCGTATCAGACAGGGGAACGCCGTTGCCCGTGTTCCCGTTATCATTCACGCTGATGGAAACCAAATCAGAGCCGTTAAAGTCCTTATTGCTCTGGTAAGATAAACTACTCAGTGCCGTATTAATCAGCGCTAGGGTTCCTGTAATGGTGAGATTTCGGTCTTTAGAACCCGTGCCAGTCACAAACGTTAGCCCTGCGGTTGCGCCGAGGGAAAGCACACCATTCACAGCTGAGAGGCTCACAGTGACATTGCCGCCGCCAGCATCTAGATCACTAATGCTGATACCAGACAGGGAGAGACTGGTATCTTCGTTAACTGATTGCGAGGCTGGCACAGTGATAGCAGGTGCCTTGTTAACAGGATTCACCGTCACTGCGATCGTTTTGCTGTCAGTCAGCGCTCCACCCTTACCCGTATTGCCATTGTCATTAACGGTAAGGCTGATGGTGTCATTGCCCTGGAAGGAGGCATTACTACGATAAATCAGGCTGGTCAGTGCATTGTTAATGGCACTCAGCGTACCGCTAGCAGTAATGGAGGTGGCTGGACTACCGTTTCCTTGTGCAAAGGTTAAACCTGCTGTTAAGCCCAGAGACACTAAGCCATTTGCGGCTGAGATCGTGATGGTTTCGCTGCCAGTGCCTGCATCTGGGTCGTTCAGACTCACACCCGTGATGAGCGAATTGGCATTTTGATCGACCGTCTGCCCACCTGGGGCAGCCAGGACTGGAGCATCGTTTACCGGATTCACGGTAATGCTAAAGGTGTTGCTTGCGATCGCTCCACCAGCCGCATCTGACACAGTAAAACTGAAGCTATCAGAGAGACTTTCGCCCCCATCGTGCTGATAGCGGAGCTTGTTACTGGTGACATCTGTTTGAGTGAACGTGGCTCCAGCGAGGATCGCAACTCCATTCAGAGAGAGGGCCCCATGACCAGGCAAACTCCCGACTGTATACGTCAACTGCGCGATTGGATCGTCATTGTCGGTCACTTGGAGCAAAGTGCTGCCAATCGTTGCAGCAGCACTCTCATCAACCGTTAGTCCGGCATTGCTCACCAACACTGGCAGGTTATTAATGCCCAGGTTGAGCGCATAGGCACTGCTACCACCATTAGCGGTATACACCCGAACGTAATAAACGCCTGCATTCAATATGCTGTTGATCGTTTCTGAGTTGGTGTTACTCAGCGTCGAACTTTGCAAAAGCTGGTTACTGCTGTTGATCAACTGCACGTCTAAATTATCAGTTAAGCCTGTGAGCGTCAGGCTAACAGCGCTAGGAGTGCTCAAATTGAGCCGGTAGTAGTCGCTGTCTAGACTGCTGACCGTATCGCGATATGTACCGCTGCCCGTCAAACTGTCACCCACATTGAACGCATTGGACAAGGCATTGCCAGCAACGCTAATGGGAGTTGGTTCTACTGTGCGTACAAAAGGAGCGCGCGATCGCCAGTTAAGATCACTAACAGGTTGAAGATAAAGACCTGAACTGAAGGTCGTGCCATTCATGAGCCAGATGGCATTCTGACCACTGCTGTAATTGCGCCAGAGGAGGTCGGTCTTACCATCGCTATTGAAATCACCAACCCCGCTAATTTGCCAGCTAACATCGCCGATGGGATTGATGTAAATTGCGGAACTGAAGGCGGTGCCATTCATGAGCCAGATGGCATTCTGACCACTGCTGTAATTACGCCATACAATATCGGCCTTACCATCACTATTAAAATCACCAACCCCGTTAATTTGCCAGCTAACATCGCCGATGGGATTGATGTAAATTGCGGAACTGAAGGCGGTGCCATTCATGAGCCAGATGGCATTCTGACCCGTGCTGTAATTACGCCATACAATATCGGCCTTGCCATCACTATTAAAATCACCAGCCCCGTTAATGCGCCAATTTGTGTCGCCAACAGAATTGATATAGATGCTAGTACTGAAGGTATTACCATTCATCAACCAGATAGCATTCTGACCCGTGCTGTAATTGCGCCATAGAATATCTGTTTGACCATCCTGGTTAAAGTCATCGCCGCCCTGGATTGCCCAATTCCGATCAGTGATGGTTTGCAAGGAGGCGAATGCTTCCACTGATCCATTAGCCACTTGCCAGACAACATTTTCACCAGTGGCATAATTACGCCAAAGAATATCTGATCTGAGATCACTCTTGGCAGACACATTCAAACTGTAGTTAGCACTGGCAGCAGAAGCACCAGTGCCGACACGAATGTAATATGTCCCAACGTCTAATGTGGCGTTGATAGATTCAGCTAACGTGCCTGTATTGGTAGACGACTGCAAGACACCATTAACGCTAAGAACATTACCGGTACTGTTTAGTAAGGCAACGTTAGCGTCAGCACTTAAGCCCGTCAAAGACAGGTTAAAGCTACTGCGATGACTGAGCGTGAAGCGGTAGTAGTCATTCCCAGTTGGGGTCACAATGTCCGGGAAGGTTTGAACATTGGACGTAAGGTTCAGCGCTGTGGCTGCTCCTAGAGAGTTCCCGGCAATATCAGGCATAGCTAGCTACAAACTCGGCAATGGCATAGCTATGTTGCCCGGATATGTTTTGCGGCTAACGATTTTAAAGCTGGTTCATGAAATTTTTCCTTTTAGACCAGCTTTCCGGTAAAAATACTGATTAACTTTGGCTGAATGTTTCTAGCTTCGGATTTTACAGAGTGAAGTGCGTTGCAAGCAATTGCTAGCGTTCGACGATCGCTTCCAGGTACTGCTGCTCCAGCAAGAACGTGCCATTGGTAAAGCGTACGCTCCAGTAATTTCCCGGTCGTTGATTCATCACAAGACCTTCTAACCCCACGGAAAGAACATTGGGAGGACGCAACATAGGCATTGGATCAGCCGTTTTAACGAAAGCAGGGAGCGCAATAATACGGACACGATCGCCCACTGAGATAGCGTTTGACATAATCTTCATCTTGTCGTGAAAGCGTCAAATCGAAGCCTGTCAGAATCGCTTCAATCTTAATTTGGACGAGCTACTTTCTGCTTCTCAAGCTTCAAGCCTCTCGTCATTCTAATTAGAAAAGCGGGTAATCGGGCTCGAACCGACGACATTCAGCTTGGGAAGCTGACGTTCTACCACTGAACTATACCCGCAGAAGAAGCAATATCATCTCTATTTGAATTTCCGCATCTTTCCACGTCGAGCCAACTTTCAGCTCTATGAATTATAACACGGATGGCAATCACCACAGGGTCAGACAGTCAGTGGGTGCCGCTAAGGCAATGAAAAGTAGCAACAGATTGAAACATTATGTCTACCAGGAAAGCCTGTTTGAACTGAGCGAAAAGCGATCGTTTGGGATGCAGTGATGCCCATTTCTCATCGTTGCTAAATGGTATGAAACAGCGTACATTGCCATTGTTGCAACGGCCTCGATCCCACTTTTCAGGCAACCATCATAGTTGAATACTGGCTTAGCCCCCCTGAACAAGCTTAGCAGGAGAGCACCAAAGAAAAGCTTAAAGGCTTGAAAAGACCTAAAAGGGTTCCAAAATAGTTGGATACGCCAATACATATAGCCGTGAAACGAAGGCATCATCTAAATGACAATTATTGACAATAAGCTAGAAAGACTTCTATACTAACCATCTAACAAGGTTTTTGCAATTTATTTGCAGTAGCACCGTTGTTGTAAGTACACACCCTCAAAAGCACAGATCAGGAACTGCTGATTGCATTATGCCCGATCGCTTTGCATTGAATAAAACCGATCTCTGGAGTCGGCGGCACTTACTGAAAGTGGGTCTGGCCGGAGCCGGAGTCGTTGGTGGCGCGATCGCCTTGCGGACAATGTGGCAACCGCGATCGCACTCAGTGCACATACCAGCGTCACCTGACCAGGCAACCGTTGAACCGCAAGGCTTTACGCCACTCAAGACATTGCGTCAGTTTGACTATGGCACTGTCACTACCGAAAACGGGCGTACGGTACGTGAATTTCGCGTCGAAGCACAAACGACAACCGTGCAGCTCAATAGCGCCACCTCATTTATCACCTGGAACCTGAACGGACAGGTACCGGGACCCACATTTCGTGCCACAGAAGGCGATCGCATTCGTGTGATTTTCTACAACCGCGCTGGGCACTCCCATTCCTTGCATTTTCATGGCGTGCATGAGTCGCGCATGGATGGCATCAAGCCGGTTCGTAATGGCAGCGTGTTTATCTACGAATTCGACGCGGAACCATTTGGTGTGCACCTTTACCATTGTCACGTTGCGCCTGTCGCGCGTCACATTGGTAAAGGGCTGTACGGCATGTTCATCGTTGACCCACCAACGCCGCGCCCGCCCGCAGATGAGATGGTGCTGATCATGGCAGGCTACGACGTCAATGGAGATCACAAAAACGAGCTGTATGCGTTTAATGGGATGCCTCACTACTATATGAAGCACCCTATTACCATTCAGAAAGACCAGCTCGTTCGGCTGTATGTGCTGAATATGATTGAGTTTGACCCAGTCGCAACGTTTCACCTCCATGCCAATTTGTTTCAGGTCTATCGCACGGGACGGCACTTGCAGCCCGACGACGAAACCGATGTCATTACGATGGGAACGGCAGAACGGCACATTCTAGAGTTTTCCTACCGCCATCCTGGCAAGTTTATGTTCCATCCACATCAGGATCCGATCGCCGAAGCGGGCTGCATGGGCTACTTTAATGTGGTCGATCGTGCAACGACCTAACCCAGGCTGCCTGTTCAACCTTTGCTGAACGCACCCCCCCACTTTTAGGAAAAATTCTCAAGAATTTTCGGGAATCTTATTGACAAGTGCTACTACAAAGCGTCAAAATTGCTTTCAGAAAAACTACTAAGAATAAATCTCAATAAGCCTTGCTTGGTTCAGGTCTTTAGCGATGAAACTAAAATGCCAGAACCTGGACGCAAGTCCAGTAGAGGTGAGTTTCAGCATCCATCGGCCAACGGCATTAATGTTGCTGAAACATTCCCTGCTCGACGTTCGCATAGATTTGTTTTCCATTCTCTGTCAATGAACCGTCTCGACACGCTCCCATTACAAACTCAAGTATTCCGTTTGATTGCTGATTGATTTCGTCTCTTGTTGAAATGTTGAAAATAGTTGGATCTAACCATGTCTCTTTTCCGGTTTTTTGCCTTGCTCTTTGCTTCTCTAAGTTTGACGGTGCTCATTTCATGTACTACACAACCACCTGACACGGCTTCTGCACCGAGCAGTCCTACGCCTGCGCCAAGCAGTATGGCGATGGGCGGTATGACCCACAGCGGCAAGCCTAAGATCAACATCAACACTGCTATTTTGTCTGAGTTGGATAAGTTCGAAGCGCAATTGGGTGTACCCGCGTTATCCAACAAAATTCAGGCAAGTCGCCCCTACGGTAAGCCGGAAGAACTGGTGTCAAAGAATGTGGTAACTCAGGCGCAATTTGACCAAATCAAAGATATGGTGACGATCGAGGATGTTGTCCTCACCGGAGAAGCAAAAGATATTGACTACATGACCAAGCTGGGCTTGATGAAAGGGCATATGCTCGTGGCAAAGGAACTGCTGGATCTGCAAAAGCCCAATCAAGCAGAGCCACACATTGGGCATCCCGTTGAAGAGATTTATGCGGATGTTGAAGACCAACTCGCCGAGCGGAACGTCAAGGAATTCAAAACCACGTTAATCACCTTGCAAGATTTGGTGAAAGCTGGGGCAAAAGATCCCGCTAAAGTCAACAGCGAGTTTAAAACGTCGATGGAGGCAATTGATCGCGCGATCGCCACGCTACCCCCTGCGCAACGCCAGTCTCCTAACTTTGTGCTGCAAGTGATCAATGGGTTGTTGGATACAGCGAACTCGGAATATGGTGCCGCGATCGCCAACGGCAAGATTACCCAGGCGATCGAATATCAGGATTCCCGTGGCTTTGTGGCCTACGCCAATGAACTTTACAGCAGTGTTACGGCGCAAGTGGAGAAGCAAAGCCCTGAAACGCATAAAGGGATTCAACAGGCGATGGCTGAGCTCAAGCAAGTCTGGCCCGCAGCCCTGCCGCCCGCTGCTGCGGTCAAAACACCGACTCAAGTATCCCAACTGATTAAAACTGTCGAGATGGACACGCAAAAAGCAGTAAAGACCTCTTAAGCTTGTAAGTGTCTGCACGTTTGTGACAGGCAGGGGCTAGAACACACGAAACACTGCGGCGATTGCCGAGAAAGATGTTACCCCTGTGGGGATGCATGGTCGTGCATCCCTAGGTAAGGTAGAAAAAAACGGTGTCATTTGTTTTCTAGAATGTCAGTTGTTTTCTAGAAACTGCCCTAGCCCCCGACCGCTTCATTGCAATCCTTTCAAGCGTTGCCTTATGGACTTTAGCTCTGCCTTACCAACCTTTATCATTACCCTGCGCGAAGGGGTAGAAGCTGCTCTTGTGGTTGGCATTGTGCTCGCCTACCTCAAAAAAGCAAAACAGTCGCACCTCAATGCGTGGGTCTATGGTGGCATCGCCGGTGGACTGGTCGTGAGTGCACTGGTGGGCATCCTCTTTGGCTTTGTGATTCAGTCTCTAGGGTCGTCTAACCAAAAATATGCGCCGGTCTTCGAGCCATTGCTAGAAGGGGTGTTTAGTGTCGCAGCGATCGTCATGCTGAGCTGGATGCTGGTGTGGATGACCCAACAGGCACGCCTGCTTAAAGGGCAGGTCGAAGGCGCGATCGGCGCCACGCTGAAAGGCGACAATGCAGCCGGGTGGGGCATTTTTGGACTGATCTTTTTCGCGGTGCTGCGAGAAGGCTTTGAGACGGTTCTGTTCATCGCAGCGAAGTTTCAACAGGGATTGGTGCCTGCATTGGGAGCCACCGCAGGTATTGTCAGCGCAATCGCGATCGGCTTCCTGCTCTTTCGCTGGGGCGTCAAGATCAACCTCCGCGCCTTTTTCCTGGTCATGGGCATTTTTCTGCTGCTGATTGTGGGAGGGTTGGTTGTTTCTGCTCTGGGGCATTTTGATACAGCGATTAGTACCCTTGCCCAGATGGATCGTCAGTCTGAAGGGCTCTGCTTTTACTACGAACGGTTTACCAAGTTTCCGTCTTGCGTACTAGGGCCCATGGTCTGGAATACCAGCAAAGTCTTGCCTGACCATCAGTTTCCGGGCGTGATTTTACATACGCTGTTTGGCTATGAAGATAAGCTCTATGTGGTGCAGGCAGTGAGTTACGTACTGTTCCTTCTGATCATCGGCGGGGTTTATTTGAAAAGCGTGATGGGTTGGAAACTAAACTCCACCAAAGCCATCAATGCCGAAACATCGGTAGGGAAATAACAGTTCCATCGGTAGGGACGTTACATGTAACGTCCCTACGAAGGGTTGGTCTAGTCTTCTACCAACAGACGTGCCAGGCTAGGCAACGCTTCGCCGTAGGTGGGGTGAATGTGCACGGACTGTTCTAGCAACTGCCAGGTTGCTCCCGCTTCCATCAAAGACAGAAAGACGTGTACTAGCTCTGCCGTTTCGTAGCCGACTAGCGTTGCACCCAAAATTTTATCGGTGTCGGTGTCGATGACCATACGGTAAAAGCCTAATTCGTGTCCCCATTCGATCGCCCGTGCGATCTGACTCATGGGGAGTACAACACTACGAGCATTCATTCCCTTTTTCTGAGCTTGCTCCAACGTCATACCCACTCGTCCTACCTGGGGCTCGGTATAGACAGCATACCCAAGGACGCGATCGTGGCGGTTGCGCTGTTCACCCTTGAGAATCGCTTTGAGACGACGGTAATCTTCCCAGGAAACATGCGTGAAGGCAGGCTGTTTGGCAGCGTCGCCGATCGCATAAACACCCGAACAGGTGGTGTGGAACTGGTCGTCAATTTTGATAAAGCCTTTGTCGTCTAGCTCAATGCCGCTGGCCGCTACGTTCAGCGCACCTGTATTCGGTTTGCGTCCAATCACCACCAGCAATGCGTCTCCCTGAAGTTGGTCACCATTGCTTAAAGACAGGGTAAACACGTTGTTCTCATAGGCAACCCGCTCGGCATTAACGCCGAAGTGAAGCTGGATGCCATCTTGCTTGAACGCTTCCGCTAACGTCTCGCTCACATCGGACTCTTCTTGCCCCAGCACGCGATCGCCTCGCACAATCAGATGCGTTTCACTGCCCAACCGTGCCAGTCCCTGCCCCAATTCCAGACCGATGTAGCCTGCTCCCAGAACTAACAACCGAGATGGTAGGGTTTTTAGATCAAAAAAGTTTCGGTTGGTGAGGTAGGGAGTGCCCGCCAGACCAGGCAGATCAGGAACCAACGACGATGTGCCTGTATTGATGACGACGAGAGGCGCTTGAATAGTGACATCACCGCCTTTCACCGTGCGTTCATCCACAAACGATGCTTCGGCACAAATAACCCGAACGCCAGCACTTTCCAGACGCTTGTGAACCCCTTGATTGAAGCGATCGCGTATCCCTCGTACACGCTCCATCACGGCTGGGAAATCGACGTTGACCTGAGTATGAATGCCAAGTTTTTCGGTCTGACGCGCCCGTCCGGCGCCATGCGCTGCTGCCAGAAACGCCTTTGACGGTGTGCAGCCATAGTTGATGCAGCTACCGCCCAAAGCATCTCGTTCAAACACGACAACCTTGCGGCCTTCTTTGGCATAATCAGCCGCTAGTGGCACGCCACCCTGACCGCTCCCAATGATCATGACATCTGCTGTTTCTACCACTGACTCGCCTCCTTGAAACCATCGCTGTATGAAATGCTTACACTTTAAGCTAAAGCTTGCTTGAGAGCAGGCTGAGTAAGGGATTAATGCAGATGTGGCTCGTACTCGTGCCATTTTCTGGGTCGGGACATGGTAGTGCCATGGCCCGATCGAATCCTAAATTTACAGGTTATTTAAGTCACGACCCTTAGCGTTAGCGCAAATCGATTTTTTCATGTGCAGCAGGGTTCGCTTTTTCGCCTGTAACGACTGATGTCGCAAACCCGATCGCTTTAGCCACCCAACCTGCGGGAGCATCCCAATATTCTGCCTTCTCCGTGCTGATCTTAAGTAAGGCAATATCGGGTTCATCAACGCCTTGAGGGAACCAGGCTTTCAGGTCAGGTTTCCATAACTCTTGAATTTTGTTGCGATCGGTGACCAGTGCGCCTCTACCGGATAACGAGACGTATTGCTGTTTATCGGGTGCGGCAAAGCTGACGTTGACGCGATCGTGGTGCTCGATTTCCACCACTTTATGATCCTTGCCATAGGTGAAGAACCACAGGCTGCCATCGGCCTCAATTTGTCCATTGGTTGACATCGGACGACTGCGGAGATTGCCATCATCATCGATCGTCGTCAACATGCAAAAGTAAATGTCCTTCATTAACTCGCGTAGCTTTTGCACGGCTTGCGCTTGATCGGTTGCAGTTCCCATCTGTTGTACCTCGCTTGTGTCATCTAAATCGATGCTACGCAGGATGAGGGGATGGATCGTCTTTCCAGAGAATGGTCTTTGTGGATTGAGTGCGATCGCTCCATGTACAGCCCATACACAGCATATGATTTGGCTCGGAGTATTTTCTATAATCCTGTCACACGCACTCCGACAAACTCACATACTCCTGTCCAAGCTATTTTCTTCTTGTCTGTAACTGGATCGATGTACCAAGCTTGACCCCATTGGTAGTTGCAATCCCAATCCTTCGTTACATAGTCACCTTTTTGAAAGTCTACATTTTTTCGTACAGGCCATATTTTTGTCATTTCTGTACCAGGAGATGTGTAATACAAAATTATCCCCTTAACTTCTTCATATTCTTCCACACAGTCTTCATCCTTATAAATGGGTATACCTGGATGATTGACGGTAATTACTTCTACTGGTACTTGACGAAGAGTTTTTAGTAGCTGAAGACCTATATCAAGCACCTTGAAAATAGTACTATGACTTATTTCCACTGATTCGTGAATTATTTTATTACGAACATCTCTAAACTGATCTAAAGATTCTACTGTATGAGGAGGCAATATGTTTTTGCTAGCCATAAGGCGAATCAGTTGCCTTGGAGAACTCCTTTGATTAGATCTCAATACGGCAGTTGAAACAGCCAAGACTTTCAATTCCTTCTCAAGTGTTTGAGATAGCTTAAGTAGTGCCGCCAGAGGCTCAGTAGCAGACAGATCAACGATTTTGTCAATGGCTGCGTCTTGTGTTCCATCTAATGGGTTAGAAGCTACAACGTCTATTGATTCTAACCGATTTTTGTTTGGATCAGATTCTGACAAATAAGTCGCAGAACTAGATTGTAAAGATTCTCGCTCAGCTTTCTCGACAGTCTCACGAAGTTGTTCAACGTTAGATTCAAGTTCGACTTCTTGTCCAAGAAGCTTGCCTTTCTTAAGTCGAGTTAACAAGATACGAATCTCAGGACGAAATTTAAGAGCAATTATCAATACAACAATTGGCCAAAGAAGGTTTGCTAACGCTCCTATTAATTCACTGACGAGCTTAATCATTTGAAGCCATTGACGTTATTTTGATGAGTGATGCAAGAGCAAAGTAGCTTAATTCTGCATCAATGCTAGCACTTCAATCTTAACTTTGTAGGGTGTGTTAGGCATTGCTGTAACGCACCATTAATAGCAATTTTGTGCGATGCGCTAACGCTAACAGCACCCCACAAAGTTATCCACAGCTTTTTTTGGCTCTATTTAAAAGTAGGAGATTATTCAGGCTTTCCTCGTGTAATTTAAGCGATTGCTCGACAAGATTACTCACCTGACTGCCTGACACATCTCTGCGCTTGGCGGTTGAAACCGCAGCTACAGGAGCAAAACCTGCCTCCGCAGGTTCTCAACCCCTTGTTGATGCTAGTCCGCGGAGGCGGACTTCGTTGTTGTAGGCGCAATTTTAATCGCCAGCCCCAAGCCATAGTAGACGGAGGTTTGAGGCACTTATGTCAGGCAGTCAGGATTACTCACTCCTGTCAGCGAACAACTTTACTCATGTAGGTGCCCCAAATTTGAGCCGCTTCACCACTACTGCCCGAAGTCGGTGAATTATTATCGTTTCCCAACCAGATACCAGTTACTAACCCGTTGGGAATATAGCCAATAAACCAGAGATCTACGTTGTCATTGGTGGTACCTGTTTTGCCCGCTTCGCCTTGCCCGATCGCGGCGGCTCGTCCAGTGCCACCACTCACCACACCACGTAGCAGCGTTGTCATCATGTCTGCCACTTCGGGTTTCAGCACAGGCTGATTTAGGCGAGGGTCGCGATCGGCACTGTAGATGACCCGACAGGTCTTCAAGTCCTTTGGGTTTTTGCAGTCACCGCCATCCAACACCTGGCGAATGGCGCGGGGTGGATTACTGATCCCACCGTTTGCAAAAATGCTGAAGGCACCCGTCATCTCTAGAGGCGTGACTTCGCTTTGACCAATCACCAGCCCCGGTGCGGCTTTCAGCGTTGAGGAAAGGCCCATACGTTGAGCCGTACGAATCACGTTGTTCAAGCCCACTTCTTGAGCAATCCGCAGCGCGATCACGTTCTCCGATTGCGCAATACCCGTGTACATATCCAGACTGCCACCACCCGATCGACAGCCTGCGAAGTACTGCCCGTCCCAGTTGAGCGGGGCACACGAGTAGGCGTTGCCCGGTGAGATGCCTTGCTCGATCGCCGTCGTGTAGGTAAACACCTTAAACGTCGAGCCGGGTTGCCGCATGGCCTGAGACGCCCGATTGAACTGGCTTTTCTTGTAATCGACGCCACCTACCAGAGCCAGCAGTTCGCCTGTTTTGGCATCCATCGTGACGATCGCCCCTTGCGAAAAGCCAGCGCTAGTGCCAGCACTGCTCACCGCATCACGCAGGGTCGCCTCTGCTTTGGACTGCATTTGCGGATCGAGGCCAGTCTTGATAATGAAGTTGCCCTCTTCCGCCAGATCTGCACCCAAGAGCTGCTGGAGTTCGGTGAAGACGTAGCTGTAGTAGTAAGGCGCGATGACATTATCCAGCTCTGCTTTGGCTTTGGGATTCACGTCAACGCGCGATCGCCGTGCCCGTTGAATGTCATCAGCACTCGCCATATTTAGCGTTGCCATGCGATCGAGCACCCGATTACGCAGCTCGATCGCCTTGTCATAATTTCGCACCGGGTTAAAGCTGTTAGGCGCAGGCAAAATACCCACCAGCGTTGCCGCTTCCGAGAGCGTTAAATCTTTAGCCGATTTATTCAAATACAGTTGAGCCGCATCTTCAAAGCCATACGCCTCATTGCCCAAATACACCCGATTCAGGTAGGTGAGCATCAAAAAGTCCTTGCTGTAGACCGTTTCCAGCTTCAGAGCCACCGCCGCTTCGCGCAGTTTGCGTCCGGCCGAATCTTCCGTGCCCACGTATTGACGCAGCAGGCTCCGAGCAAGCTGCTGCGTCAGCGTACTACCACCCTCCCGAATGCCACCGCCCCGGATGTTAGTCACCACCGCTCGCAGAGTGCCGATCGGGTCAACGCCGAAATGCCAGTAATAGCGAGAATCTTCAGACGCGATCGCAGCCTTTGCTAGATACGGCGAAAAATCGGACAGGTTCTTGAACTCAGTATGGGTGCGGTTAGTCACTGGGCTGAGTGGCGTTTGCTCGTCACGTGCATAGACGACAAACGGCCCCTGCACCGAAGCAGGCAACGGCTGCACCGAGAACTTCTGCCACTCAATCAGCACACCGACAACAGCCAGTGCCGTCACGCCGCCAAGGCCATACATGCCATAGCGAACGGCTTTCACATACCAGGGGGGCGGATCGATAAATTGAATGCGCACCGCCGCTGCCAGTTCCGGTGGTCCCAAGGTGTAGACGGCATTGTGCCGCAGTTGGGTCGCTTTTACCCGTCGCTTGCCGCGATAAATGCCGTTGGTCGAGTTTTCGTCTTTGAGAAAGAACGGTGGGCGAAAGAGCGCTCCCAGGAAACTCGATCGCTGGCTGTCGCGGTTCAGTGAGAGATGCACCTGGCTGACAACCGGATTGCGCACCACAATGTCGCAGGTTCTAGAACTACGCCCCAACACATAGCGATCGCCCAACAGCGGATACACATCAGCCTGATCGGCTCCCGCATCCTGTACCCGTAGCTCTGGGACACGCGCATTCGCCTTCAGTTTCAGCTTCGAAAAATTAATCTTCGCCTGAACAGTTTGCACTGCCTGGGTAATGGCACCAACAAGCGTTTGCGATCGACGGGGGGGCTGGGTCATGAGTCGTCCAATTCAAGAAGTGCCGAGATCAGCATCACAGTCTGATCACTGTGTTCCAGTCTGCTTCAGCCTTATTCTAAACAACCGCAGCGGTCATGAATCATACTTGTGTGGCATCGGCTTTCAGCGGTCAGCGGTCAGCTTTCTTTTTGACTCATGCCCATAAAGCCTAGTGGCTGGCAACTCTTTCTGCACACGCCCTTACCCGCCTTGCAATGAATTGCGGGCTGATAGGCGAGTCCATTTAAATGGACTCAAAAAGTAACAGAGTGAGCCATGCAGCCAGTTAAAACTGACTTTCGCTTATGAGCCAGGAAATTAATTTCCTGGTGGAGCCGCAACGAAGTGATTAGCTCGAATTCAGGTATCAGCCATTAGCTATCAGCTTTCCTCCTGGCTGACCGCTGACCGCTGGCGGCTGACTGCTCAGATTTGCTTGCTCAAGGGATAGATCATTGGCAGCTTAAGTTATAAACTTAAAACTATAAGCAATAGGTATAGTTGCTTACTGTTTGTAATTTGTATAATCGTTGACAACAATCACTCATCCTTGCATCTGCCCACACCCAACGCCCTTATTTAACTAGAAGAAGTCATGGCTGTCGCAACCACCCAAACCCTCCAAGAACTTTGTGTCAACTCCATTCGTTTCCTAGCGGTCGATGCTGTAGAGAAAGCGAAATCCGGTCACCCTGGACTGCCGATGGGTGCAGCGCCGATGGCGTTTGTCCTGTGGGATCAGTTTTTGCGGTTTAATCCTAAGAATCCCAAGTGGTTTAACCGCGATCGCTTTGTGCTGTCGGCGGGTCACGGCTGTATGTTGCAGTACGCGCTGCTGTATTTGACGGGTTATGACAGTGTTTCGATCGACGACATCAAGCAATTTCGCCAGTGGGAATCGAAAACGCCCGGACATCCTGAAAACTTTGAGACGCCCGGTGTGGAAGTCACCACTGGGCCTTTAGGGCAGGGTATTGCCAACGCGGTTGGGTTAGCGATCGCTGAAGCGCACCTGGCAGCAAAGTTCAACCAGCCTGACCTGACCCTAGTAGACCACTATACCTACGTCATTCTGGGCGATGGTTGCAACATGGAAGGCGTGTCCGGTGAAGCCTGTTCGCTGGCAGGGCATCTGGGTCTAGGCAAGCTGATTGCACTCTACGATGACAACCATATTTCGATCGATGGTTCCACAGACATTGCCTTTACCGAAGATGTCTCCAAGCGGTTTGAAGCCTATGGCTGGCATGTGCTGCACGTGGAAAACGGCAACACGGATTTAGATGCCATTGCGAAAGCGATCGCAGAAGCAAAAGCGGTGACAGATAAGCCCACGATGATCAAGGTCACAACCACGATCGGCTACGGTTCGCCCAACAAGCAAGGCACGGCTGACGCTCATGGCTCGGTGCTGGGTCCCGACGAAATCAAGCTCACCCGCGACAACCTGGGCTGGGAATACGAACCCTTCGTGGTGCCCGATGATGCGTTGGCTCATCTGCGTCAAGCGGTCGATCGGGGTGCCAGCCTGGAAGCAGAATGGAACGAAACCTGGGCCCAGTACAAAACCAAGTACACAGAGAAAGCAGCCGAGTTCGATCGCTTGCTCAGCGGCAAATTGCCCGACGGTTGGGACAAAGCGTTGCCCACCTACAAACCCGAAGACAAACAGCTTGCCACCCGCAAACACTCCGAAATCAGCCTGAATGCGCTGGCAAAAGTGCTGCCAGAACTCATCGGTGGTTCGGCTGACCTGACCCACTCCAACCTCACCGAGCTAAAAGGCTCCGGCAACTTCCAGAAAGGGCACTACGAAAATCGTAACGTCCACTTCGGGGTACGCGAACACGGTATGGGAGCCATCTGTAACGGCATGGCGCTGCACGGATCGGGATTGATTCCCTACGGCGCCACGTTCCTCATCTTCACCGACTACATGCGAGGAGCCATTCGCCTCTCGGCACTGTCTCAAGCTGGCGTCATCTGGGTCATGACTCACGACTCCGTTGCTTTGGGTGAAGATGGCCCGACCCACCAACCCGTTGAGACGATCGCATCTTTGCGAGCGATTCCCGACCTTACCGTGCTGCGTCCCGCTGATGGCACAGAAACCTCCGGTGCTTACAAAGTAGCGGTGCTCAATGCGAACCAAAACCGTGCCACCTTGATTGCGTTCTCGCGTCAGGCGGTGCCCAATCTGGCAGGCTCGTCGATCGAGGGCGTTGCTAAGGGAGCCTATGCAGTTATCGACTCCGATGGTGCGCCTGACCTAATCTTGATTGGCACAGGGTCTGAAGTGGGTCTTTGCGTCAAAGCCGCCGAGCAGTTGACCAGCGAAGGTACCAAAGTCCGTGTGGTCTCGATGCCCTCCTGGGAACTCTTTGAAGCGCAAGATGCGGCTTACAAAGAGTCGGTACTACCCAAAGCCGTGACCAAGCGTCTGGTTGTAGAGGCCGGTATCACCATGGGCTGGCAAAAATATGCTGGGGCTGAGGGTGACATCCTTGGCGTCGATCGCTTTGGTGTTTCGGCTCCCGGCGGCAAAATCATGGAGAAATTCGGCTTTACCGTTGAGAATGTGGTTGCGAGAGCAAACGCATTACTGGGGTAAAGCGTGGTTAGTAGTAGAACTGTTACAAGCAACGGTTTTACTAGCAACAAACACACCACATGATTAAATGCTGACCGGTATAAAGGCTCTCTGGGTTTTCAGGGAGCCTTTCTTGCGGTGGAGCCGACGGGTTAGCGACAGTCTTTGAGCGCTGCCAGTTTGTACAAGTCTCGTTCACCTAGAGGTCGGCAGTAAAGCAGCCAAAGCGACAAGCGCACTCGCGGCCGCGGTCTTCCGGAACAGTGACCTAGTGATAATCTGCACCCAGATCGATCCCCGCAGCATCTGCGTTGACCAAAGGTAACTTGCGCGTTGGCTCACTCATAGCCAAAGCCTCAATGGTCGGCCTGTTAGTAAACCGGCCCTGACCCAAATGGCACCGCCGATGCAGTCTCCTCAACGGGATAGTGATATTCACCCACTGTAAAACAACTGAACTCGATGAGTTGCGCCTCATTTGCTTGGCCAAAGGCTTGTTCGACGACGACCGCGATCGAGGCGTGATCAACCTGGGTTTCAGGACGAATGTTCATTACCCCTTTCTCTTAATGCCTGTCGGACTTTAACCATGACACCCTCCCAGTCACCGGGAGCCGTCTGGCGAAACAAGCGCATCGTCGGGTACCAGGGGCTGTCTTCGCGATGCAGCAGCCAGCGCCAGTCAGCAGCAAACGGGAGTACAACCCAAACAGGCTTTCCCAGTGCACCCGCCAAATGAGCCACAGCCGTATCCACTGAGATGACAAGATCAAGCTGGTCGATGGCGGCTGCCGTATCAGCAAAATCCTGAAGCTGTGGGCTCAAATCATACAGGCAAGGCTGAAAACCGAACTGAGCGATATCAGCGGCATGAGTGCCCACCTGAAGGCTGTATAGTTCCACGTTGGGACTGCGCAGTCCTTGCATAAACGCGGTTAGAGAAGCGGTGCGATGGCGATAGGACGATCGCTGTTTGAGATGGGGAAGCGGCACACTTGCCCAAACAATGCCGACTTTGAGGAGACGATCGGCGCTCGGTGCTGCCAATGGTGTTGTGATGGCGTTGCTAGCGTCTGAATGTGCTCGGCAAGCCTCTGATACAGACACATAGGGCACCTGCTTTGGAATCGTAGCTAACGATTCGTTCAGGACATAAGGCAGGCTCATCAGCGGCAGATGCACATCAAACTCAGGCAAGGGGGAGCCTTGGGGGATGAGTTCAGCAATGCCTGGAATAGTGGCAAACAAGCATAGCAATTCCTTGGGGCACTCCACAACGATGTGGTTCTGGGCAGTCGATCGCGCAGGTTCAGCGTCCCTTTCTGCTAAACGCGCCACATAGCGGATGAACTGGATGGCATCACCAAAGCCCTGCTCCGTATAGAGCAGCAGCGATCGCCCATTCAACGCAGAACCATCCCAAACGCTTCCTGGTAACGATCGGCGTTGCAGGTCTTGAGCGTCCCAGCGCCATTCATACTCGACAAAGCCTTGCTGAAAATCACCTGCTGCCAAAAGTGCCAGGCTCAAATTTAAGTGGGCTTCAGCAAACTGGGGCTTGAGGGCGATCGCTCGCTGGCATTGCGCGATCGCACCCTGCAAATCGTTCCATTCATAAAGTGCCACTCCCAAACTGTTGTGCGCTTCTGCATTCTCTGGCTCCAGCTCAATCGCCTGCTGATAGTGCGCGATCGCGGCCTCAAATTGCTTGTCTTCTTGCAAACACAACGCCAGATTATTGTGAGCCGCTGCCCAATTGGGTTGTAGCCTCAGTGCTTGCTGATAGTGGTCGATCGCCGCCTCAAATTGCTCCGTCAGTCGGAACGCGTTGCCGATGTTGAACTGCACGTCAGCATTGCTGGGTTGGAGTGCTAGAGCGTTTTGGTAATAGGCGATCGCCGCCTCAAATTGTCCCTGTGCCTGGAGTGCATTGCCCAAATTGTTGTGTGCCTGCGGGTCGCTTGGTGCCAGTGCGATCGCCTGCCGATACTGGACAATTGCTTCTTCTAGCTTTCTTTGTTCCCTGAGCGCGTTTCCTAGATTGTTGTAGGCTCTGGGATAGTTGGGGTTCAGGGCGATCGCCTGCTGATAGTGCGAGATCGCCTGCTCGTAGCACTTTTGCCTTAACGCCAGATTGCCTGCATTGAAGTGGGTTGGAGCATGATTGGGCTTGAGCGCCAGCGATCGCTGAAAGTGTTGAGCTGCTTCATCCCAGTTACCGCAATCTTGTAGCGCAACGGCCAAATTACCATGTGCTTCAGCATGGGTTGGGTCAAGCGTGATGACGGTTTGATAGTGCGCGATCGCAGATTGCAGCCTGCCGGTTTGCAGGGCGATTGCCCCCAACAAATGGAGTGCTGGGACGTAATGGGGACGTTGATCAAGCACTTGACAACACAACCATTCTGCCTGCACCAAATTTCCCAGTCGATACGCTTGCAAAGCCGTCGTCATCGCCTCAGAGATCGCTACCATTTAGGAGGGGAATAGGGTGTAGGGTATAGGGTGTGAAGGGAAACAAGAAGGTCTTGAAAAGCACCAAAGTTTAGCAGCACGTTAAAGCCCTGACAGTACACTACAACTGCATCCCAAAATTTTAGTCTAAAGGTTTTTTCTTACCATCGCCCCACGCCGTCACCTCCTCACCTCCCCCACCTCTTCATTTCCACACCCCACTCCCCACTCCCTACTTCCCCCCCTGCCCATGCTGCTTTCCCTGCGAATCGAAAATTTCGCCCTGGTAGACCGCCTAGAGTTAGGTTTGGGTAAAGGTTTGACGGTGATGACCGGCGAAACGGGTGCAGGTAAGTCGATCATTCTGGATGCGATCGATGCCGTTTTGGGTGGCAAAGTGACCAGTCGCGCGGTGAGGACGGGAGCCGATCGCGCGTTGATTGAAGCCGTCTTTCGGCTCGAACCCGATTTGGCAACCTGGCTAGAGCAGCAGGAGATTGCCCTCACTGCCGAAACGGAATTGGTTTGCACCCGCGAGATTGTTGCCAGTCAGAGTAGCCAGCGTAGTCGATCGCGGATCAACGGTGCGCTAGTGAACAAGCAGCAGATGGAATACCTGCGCGATCGGCTGGTTGAACTGACCGCACAAGGGCAAACGGTACAGATCGGGCAACCACCGCTTCAGCGCGAATGGCTGGACAGTTATGGTGGTGAGCCACTGTTAAAGCAGCGATCGACCGTTGTCGCTGCTTTCTCTGCCTATCAGCAAGCGCTTCAAGCCTTAGAGAAACGTCGTAAATCAGAACAAGAACGGCTCCAGCAGCTTGACTTGTTTGAGTACCAGTTAAAGGAACTGAGTGCGGCAAATCTAACTGAAGCCGATGAACTCGATCAACTGGAACAAGAACGCAAACGCCTCAGCCATAGCGTTGAGCTGCAGCATCAAAGCTATCAGGTCTACCAGGCACTTTATCAAAACGATGAAGGTGCAGAAGCCTGTGCAGATTTATTAGGTAAAGCTGAAAGCACGCTCCAGGATATGGCTGAATATGATGTGCAGATTCAGCCCATTCTCGAACTCGTTAGCAACGCTCTAGCACAGGTCGAGCAAGCCGGACGGGAAATTAATGTCTATGGCGAAACCCTGGAGGCAGACCCACAGCGGTTACAGGAAGTGCAGGAACGCATTGTTGAGCTGAAGCAGCTTTGCCGCAAGTATGGCCCGACGCTAGGTGACGCGATCGCCCTTCTTCAGCGTCTTCAAGCCGATATGGATGAGCTTACAGGCGGTGGGCAATCCCTGGAAGACCTGGAACACACCTATCAAGAACGACAGCTTGCGTTGACCGACGCCTGTGCCCTCCTGACGCAACGACGACAAGCGACCGCGAAAGAGCTAGAGGAGCGGTTGGTGAGTGAACTCAAACCGCTGGCAATGGAGAAAGTGAAGTTTCAGGTAGACATTTCGCCTGCGACTCCGTCTGCGTTAGGAGGCGATCGCGTAACCTTCCTTTTTAGCCCCAACCCTGGTGAGCCATTGCAACCACTGACCGAAATCGCCTCCGGTGGCGAAATGAGTCGCTTCCTACTCGCCTTACAGTCCAGCTTTTCCCAAATTGACCCAGTTGGGACGCTAGTGTTTGACGAGATCGACGTGGGCGTTTCGGGACGCGTGACCCAGGCGATCGCGGAAAAACTGCACCAACTGAGCCAACATCATCAAGTACTGTGCGTCACTCACCAGCCGATCGTCGCAGCAATGGCAGATCAGCACTTACGCGTGAGCAAACAGGTGATTGAGGAGGAGAATGGGAAGTTTGTGGGGAACGGGAAGGGGCTAGAGGAGCAGGGTAGCAAGGGAGCAGGGGAAGACATAGAGACCAAGAATGCAAAACGCAAAACGCAAAACGCTTCCACATCCCACACCCCACACCCCACACCCCACACCCTCGATTCTGTCCGCACCGTCGTTCGTGTCACAACACTTGACAGCCAACAACGACGTGAAGAGTTAGCACAGCTTGCAGGTGGTCAGTCAACTGCCGAAACCAGTGAAGCGGATGATGTTGCTTATGCCTTCGCTGATTCACTTTTGAAACAAGCTGCCACTTTGCGGGAGACGCGATCGGGCGAACCAAAGCTTGCTGCTGAGCCACAACCCGCCGCTGAACCAAAACCTGCTGAACCAAAACCGAAAGCCACAAGAGCCAAAGCCTCTCGAAAAGGGTGATGCATCGATCGTAGATCTACAGCAAGCAATTCGTTCATTCACATCAAACTAGAGGCTCTACATTAAATCTCCATGTAATAAATTTTAGACCACTTGAATTTTCGAGATTCTTTAAGGCATGATTCCTACCACCATCAATAGTCTATTACTTAGTTTTAGGAGAATTTAATAATGACTAAAGATTGGGTTCCAAAAAGAAAGGAGATTGAAGAAAAATTCTATTTATTATCAGACAAGTTGCAAAGACTTCAAAAAGCACGTGCATTTAGTTCTAGCGTCATAGAACAATTTGAACTAGACTACCGTATTCAAGAGACAAGAACAGAAATTGAAGAGATAGATAAGCGCCTGGAACAAATCGAAGAAATGGATGCACTGTCTCTTGTAAACGAATTCAAAAAAATCCTAGATGAAAACCATCAAGAAGAAAGAAAAATATTAGAATATTTTTCATCTTCACTTGGTTACATTCAAGAGATTAAAGAAACCCAAATGGGTTTGTCTCCAATATTTGGAAAGCCTAACAAAACTCTAAAACAATCATGGGCAGATTTATTTATAATAATGCCATTTAGAGAAGATCTAAAGCCAGTATACACAGACCATATAGTTAAGGTTGCTAATGGTTTAGGGCTGTCATGCGAAAGAGGTGATGATTTCTTTTCCAGCCACACAATAATTGATGAGGTTTGGGCAGCAACTTATTTTTCAAAGCTTTGTATTGCTGACTGCACTGGTCGTAATCCTAATGTTTTCTATGAGTTAGGAATAGCACATACGATTGGAAGACCAGTTATTTTGCTCGCGCAGTCTATTGATGATATTCCATTTGACATTAGACATCGCCGCTCAATTATTTATGCCTATACGCCGAGGGGAATGAGTAATTTTGAGGAAACACTTAAGAAAACTCTTGAAAGTGAGCTTTCCTTATGACAATTATGGATTATCACAATATCATCACCATCGAGCCTGGAAAACGTAGCGGCAAGCCCTGCATTCGAGGAATGCGAATCACAGTGTATGACATTTTAGAATATCTGGCGGGCGGCATGACAGAGGCAGAAATTTTAGAAGATTTTTCTGAACTCACATCAGAAGACATCAAAGCGTGTCTTGCTTTTGCCGCCGATCGTGAGAAAAAACTCTTTGTGGCACCGCTTTGAAATTGTTGTTGGATGAGAACTTATCAGACCGAATTGTTCGCAGGATTATCGACTTGTATCCTAATTCTGAACATGTCAAAACTTTAAAGTTGACATTGTTTCCAAGGATGCTGACTTTCATCAGCGCAGTTTACTCTTCGGTCATCCACCCAAATTTATCTACCTTCGGATTGGCAACAGCCCAACGTCGAAGATTGTTGAGATTCTGAGAGACAATTTTGACACAATTCTTCAGTTTGAAGATAAAGAATTGGAAAGTATTTTAGTGCTGGGATAGAGCGATCGCTAATCTTTTCAGATGTGGCAACGAAAAAATCTAACGAATTCTGGTTTGATCACCACCGTTACTTCAGTGCAGCAATTCGATGCCGCGAGATGGGATAGGCAATTTGAAGAAGATGTCGCAGCCGGTCGGCTTAATGATCTCGCTCAGCAAACACTGAAACATTTGCGTGAAGGGCGCTGTACTGATCTGCGAGACATCGTGCAAGCCCTGATCTTGGCTATGCAAAACGCGCATACATTTGGACATCGCCAAGTGTATGCGCGTTTCACCCGCTATTGCTTTTGATGCGTGTGCTAAGCCAGCAATTCGCCAGTTTCCTGCAAGGAGTGGAGGCGACGGTAGATGCCTTCACTATTCAGGAGTTCGTCGTGGTTGCCGACTTCAACGATGTGACCGTTTTCGAGAACCACAATTTTGTCAGCTTCGCGGACGGTGCTGAGACGGTGAGCAATGATAATCAGCGTACGGGTGCCAAGAATGGCGCGCATTGCCAGTTGAATCGATCGCTCCGACTCATAGTCCAAACTAGAGGTCGCTTCGTCAAAGATTAGCACATCCGGTTCCATAATCAGGGCGCGGGCAATGCCGACTCGTTGACGCTGACCACCAGAGAGCCGAACACCTCGTTCGCCAACGATCGTCGAATATCCCAGAGGCATGTTGCGAATGAATTCATCGGCCTGGGCAATGCGACAGGCTTCGCGCACTTGCTCGAACGACGCATCGGGGTTGCCGTAGACAAGGTTATCGAGCAGCGTGCCGTTGAAAATGTCTACTTCCTGGTGGACGATCGCCAGTCGCTTCCGGTAGCTGCTCACGTCCAGCCGGCGCAAGTCGTGACCATCCATCAAAATGCTGCCGCTGTTAGGCTCGAAGTAGCGGAACAGGAGCTTGACTAGTGTAGATTTACCGGAACCCGATCGTCCGACCAGTGCCACCGTTTGATACGGTTCAATCAACAGGTTGATGTCCTTTAGCACTGGGCGATCGGGAGCGTACCCGAAGGTCAAGTGCGAGAATTCCACTTTGCCTGTGAACTGATACGGCTCGGCATCCTTGTCCCGCACCAGGCTACCCGCATCTTTACCAGCCGGAAGCTGCATGAATTCGTGGAAGCGAATCATCGAGGCGTAGCGCCGAGCAAAGACTTCTGCCAATTGGCTAATCGGCTCTACTTCGGCATACGCCATGCTGGAAACCGTCAGCGTGGTGACAAAATGACCCAGGGAAATTTCGCCTCGCACGGCTGCCATCAGCGTAAAGACCAGCACCAGAAAGACGCAGCTTTGCACGATCGTGCGCTCGTACATCCCTAGCATCACATAGCCCTTGTGGATGCGGTAATCTACCACCTTGAACTCACGCTCAAACCGCTGGCGCTGTCGGGTCAGCTCTTGCGCTTCAGTGGCAAACGCTTTCACCGTTTTGATGTTCGTGATGATTTCGGAATTACGGCTTTCGGTATCCTCAATATAGCGATCGAGCTTTTCCTCCTGCTTCGTCAGCTTGGTCAATCCCGACAGGCTGAAGCTGAGAATGCCGATAAAGGATAGCAGCAGGACAATCGCAATCCGCCAATCGATCAACCAAATAACGATAAAGATCCCCACAATGCGGGCAACTTTGGGCAAAAGCTGACCCGTAATTTCGGGATAGGTCCACGTGTGGTTAGAGATCCCTTTGGCAACCCGTGCAGCAATCCGTCCAGGGTTATTTTCGTCGTAAAACTCCAATGGGAGTGTGAGGACTTTTTCTAGCGCTTTTTGGGCATGGTCACGACGGGCACGAAAGGCGGTATCCCAGTTAAACCAGGGGCCCAACCAGGGCTGAATCGGTGCCCGACCGACCGAGACAATACACACCATCGCCAAGAGCACAACCAACGAAAGCATCTGCCCTTGTGGTTGCCCTGTTACATTGGCAACGCCTGTGATGATCTGCTGCATGGGTTGATCAAGCGGCTGTTTGGACAGCACGTTGAGAATCTGCCCGATCGCGTAGGGGCCAAACAAATCAATGATTTCAAAGGCACTCATCATTGCAATGCTAAAGACGGAGATTCGCCAATACCGCTGGTAAAAGCGAGCAATGTCTTGAAATTTCGCCATGATTCCTCCTTAAACGGTCGATGCCAAATTTGTGTCGAGCAGTTCAGTTAACCCAACGCTAACCATCAGCCGTTAACGTTGGTTTTGCTGAGTTCTTTTGATGGACGTCCGCTCTCATGGCAGTACGAGCAGCGATCGCGCCAGACACAGCATGAAAATCACAGCAAGAACTACTGGATATACTACAAAAGTAGTATTGTAATACAAATACAGTGCGCTTGGTGAAATTCCTCAATTAGAAAAGCGATTTTTTCAACGGTGGTAAGGGAAGAGTCTGGTTTGAGTGGATTGAGCGGTCAGCGGTCAGCGATCAGCAAGCCTAACTGGTTTGAGTTTTGCAGGCGGAACAACCCTCTATCTTTCCTGCTGTCTCGCTGTTGCTGCCTCTGTCTCCCAAAGCCTCACTCCCTACTCTCCGCGCATCTCATCCCTTCGAAAGCGATCGCTTCACACTCAGGAGAGATGAAGCAAAGCCTTGCCCTCGGCCATTCTGTCTACAACGAGAGACGTGCTTCAAAAGGCGATTAACTCTCTACACACCAGGGACTGCTTCAGTTGGGCGTTCACGAGGAAAAGGATGATGATGGATAACTTTGGGATGGCGTTCGCGCTCGATCGCCTTCCAAGATGGATAGCGCAAGTGCCGCTAGATGGGGCAGTCAGTACACCTGAGAGGGCAGCATTGGTTTTCTCAGGACCTCAATTTTTTATTGCGTTAATTGCAGGATTAGTTTTAGCGTTTGCCTTTCAATTATTGCTAACAAATCTTTCGGTCGCAGCGGGCATTTCGTATCTGGGTCGCTCATCAGATGACGATGATGATTCTGACAGCCATGAATCAGGAAGCTTGGGCGGCACCGTGAAGAAGATTGGCTTTGCAGTGGGGCTGTGGACATTGCTTACGGTTAGTGTGGCACTGTTTCTCGCCTGCCTACTGGCTGTTAAGCTAAGCCTCATTACCAGTTCAGTGCTGGGTGCGATCGTCGGCGTTGTTATTTGGGGCGCTTATTTTGTTCTGCTAGTCCTCTTTAGCTCCTTAACGGTGGGCTCGTTGGCTGGCTCGGTCGTCAGCACGGCTGTGTCCGGCTTTCAGGCAATCTTTGGGACAGCAACCGCAGCGTTGGGTGCGAAGGCCGTTAACAATCAGGTTGTCGCCACTGCCGAAGCGGCCGCAGCAGCCGTTAGACGCGAGCTCGGTGCAGGGCTTGATCCGACGAGCGTACGCGAGTCGATCGAAGACTACCTGGATAACTTACGCCCCGCGGGACTCGATATTCCTAAAATTCGCAGCGAATTCGAAAAGCTAGTCAACGATCCAGAGCTAAGAGAGATTGCGGGTAGTGGTTCTCCGGTAGAAATTGCCGATCGCCTGCGGAGTATCGATCGCGGCACGTTTGTGAACCTGGTCAGCAGTCGTACCGACCTTTCCCGGCGGGATGCTGAACGGCTGGTGGGTCAGCTCGACTCAGTTTGGCAAACCGTGGTTAACCAATTTCAAAAGAAAGATCCCACCTCGGAGCTGGTGGAATATCTACGGTCGGCTCAACCAACAGCGCTGAATTCGAGTGAATTGAATACCAAGATCGATCGTCTGACTGAAGAAGTCCGGCAGCAGCGAGAACTGGCGCGGTCTGGTCAACTGGCACCGTATCAGTCGTCTGAGTCGTCTAAAGAAGAAGGTAGTCTGGTTAATCGGGCACTTCAGTTTGGCTTTACAAGTTTGATCGGCACTGTCATGGGGCGTGGCGATCTGTCTGACCTGAATGTAGAGAAAATTCTGGGTCAGCTCGAAACCGCTAAAGACAAACTGGGCGACACCACAAAACAGGTCGCTCAGAAGGTGCCGGGGCTCTCGTTCAACACCATCAAGGCGGATACTGAGAACTATTTGCTCAATGCCTATTCCTGGCACCTTAACCGCGAAACGCTACAGACCGAGTTCAGGGATGTCATTTATGACCCTGAAGCCGATCCACTCACGGTGCAGCGGCAGTTAGAGCAACTGAACCGCTCTTACTTCGTGGATGTGCTGACGCAACGCAGCGACCTCACGCCTGCCAGAATTTCGGAAATTGCCGATCAGCTAGAAGTCATTCGTGCTTCGACGCTGGGCACTGTCCAAGCAGCAGCGGCTGAAGAGCAAAGCAGTGATGTCCGCAGTCGAGTGGAAAATTACCTGCGATCGACCGGCAAAGAGGAACTCAATCCTCAAGGCATCGAGCGCGATTTTCGCTTGCTGCTAGACGATCGCGAAGCAGGCTTTGATGCGTTGCAAAACCGTCTCAGCCAGTTTGACCGCAACACCTTAGTCGCTCTAATGGCGCAACGGCAGGATACAACGCCCGAAGAAGCCGAGCGCATCGTCACCCAGATTGAAAGCACTCGCGACAATGTTCTCAACACGGCGCGTGAATCACAGGAACGTGTGAAAGCTGAGGCTTTGGCAGTGCGCGATCGCGTGGAAACCTATCTACGCAACACCAACAAGTCAGAACTGAATCCTGAAGGGATCAAGCGCGACTTCCGACTGCTGCTGGACGATCCGCAAGCGGGTGGGTCTGCCTTGCGCGATCGCCTCAGTCAGGTCGATCGAGATACGCTAGTGCAACTGCTGGCTCAGCGGCAAGATATCACGCCCGAAGAAGCTGATCGTATCGTCACTCAGCTTGAAGATGTGCGTCATAACGTACTCCACGCACCACAAATTGTGGCAGACAAAGCGAAAGATCAGTATGACCAGGTAAGTACCGCGATCGCCGATTATCTGCGCCGCACCAACCTGTCAGAGCTTAATCCTGATGGCATCCAGAGCGATTTAAATACGTTGCTGCACGATCCCAAACAGGGCACGATCGCGCTACGGCAACGGCTCTCTCAGGTCGATCGTGAAACGCTGGTAAAACTGCTTAGCCAACGAGACGACCTCACCGAAGAGCAAGTCAACCAGTACATCGATCAAGTGCAGGAAGCGCTTCGTCGCATCGTTCGTTCGCCGCGACGACTGGCATCACGCACAAAGCGGCGGGTGCAGGACTTCCAGACCAATGTGGAAAGCTACTTGCTCCAAACAAACAAGGATGAACTCAATCCTGATGGCATCAAACGCGACCTGCAACTCTTGTTGAACGATCCACGTGCAGGGGCAAGCAGCCTGGGCGAACGACTCAGCCAGGTAGACCGTTCAACTATTGTGGCCTTGCTGTCTCAACGTCAGGATATCAGCCAGGCTGAAGCCGAGCGGATTGTCGATCAGGTACTTTCTGTGCGTGATCAGGTGTCGGCTCAGATCCAGAAGATCCAGAACCGCATCCAGTCTGTCATTGATGGCATTCTGGCGCGCATTCGGGATTACCTGAACTCGCTCGATCGCCCAGAACTCAACTACGACGGCATCAAGCGCGATGTTCGCACGATGTTCTACGATCCTCAGGCGGGCTTTGACGCGATGCGCGATCGGCTCGGCAGCTTCAACCGCGAAACCCTGGTCGCCGTGATGAGTTCTCGCGACGACATCTCCGAAGAGCAAGCCAACCACATCATCGATCAGGTCGAAGATGCTCGTAGCAGCGTGTTGCGCCGGGCAGAACGTTTGCAAGGCGAGGCTCAACGACGGCTGGATGAAGTCAAATATCAGGCGCAGAGACAAGTGAAAGAAACCCAAAAAGCGGCTGCTAGTGCTGCCTGGTGGCTCTTCGGTACGGCACTGGTTTCGGCTGGTGCGGCGGCCTTAGCAGGGGCGATCGCAGTTAGAGGTGTTTAGTCACCGTTTCTAAAACGCTCACACCTTATGCCTCTCTTCGGAGAGGCTTTTTTAATGGCGACTTATGTAAACCTCGGAGGTTTTAACCAGGCATGTGGCGTGTCACCAATGTCTTTACTTAAACCTCGAAGGTTTTGGTGAGCGATTATGTAAACCTCGGAGGTTTTAACCAGGCATGTGGCGTGTCACCAATGTCTTTACTTAAACCTCCGAGGTTTTGGTACGCAATGCAGACGCACTGTTACGCGATGCAATGCGATTGTAAGGCGATGCAGACGCAATGTGAGGCATCACAATGCCATTGCGGCACGATGCAAAAGGATTGCCACCTGATGCCATACGAATGTAAGGCGATACAGACGCAATGTGAGGCATTACAATTGAATTGCGGCACGATGCAGAAGGATTGTGACCCATCGCGCTCGCAATGTCAGACGATACAGAACGATCGCTCGGAGCGTGTTTGGTGCGTTACGGCGTTGCCTAACACACCCTACCTTATTAAATTCACGATCCTAAGTTTCGGCGGCTACCGAACAAATGAGCGTAAACGTAAGAAAATTCGCAGCCCATGAGAAAGATTTGACAGGTCAGATATAGCCACAGCAGCAAAATCATCACGCCACCAATCACGCCATAGGACAAGTAGCGACTGCCGATCGAAATTACGCTCTCTCCTGCTAACCGCTGTAACCCAACCAGCAGCAATGCCGAGAGCAATGCACCCAGCCAGGTATCTTGCCACGCCACACGAGTAGAGGGCAATAGTTTGAACAGGATGCAACAGGCGATCGCTATAGTGAGAAATGATGAACCAAACTGAAGTCCTTCCGTTAGCTGAAGTTCATCGATATGGATAAAGGCAAATGTCGCCTTAAAGGTTTCCACCAACTTGAGAATGAACTGAATGGTAATGTGAGATATGAGGGAGGTAAACAGGAACAGCGTCGTGCTTAGCACTAGCAGGAAGGATAGAACCTTATTGAGCACAAACGACAAAACGGTTTCCTGAATCGACGTTTGATTGTTCACTCGCCAGAGCTTCTGTACAAAGCGATTGAGCACCGCAAAAACGGTACTAGCGGCATAGAGCAACAGCCCAAACCCAATGATGCCCGCGCCCGTGCTGTTTTCAGTCAGTACCACGATCGTTCCCTTGACGACCGTGTAGGCTTCTGGCGGTAGCGATCGGGTAATGGTTGTCTGCATGAGCTGAAAGGCCTCTGAACCGGGTGCAAGCCACCGACTGCCCACACTCAGCAGGATCAGCAAGATGGGAAAGAGTGAAAACAAGGCATAGTAAGACAACGCGGCTGCCATACTAGAGCAATCATCTTGCTGCCATTTCACCCCTGTTTGAATCATCAACTGCGCCGCTTTGGTAGGCAGAATGCGAGAGCGAACGTATCGCATCATGAAGTTTAACTACTTATGGATGCAGTTTGTAATTATGGATGCAGTTTGTAAGTGGCACTGGTAACGCGCCCGTTTCTAATGTCAACAGAGCAGTCGTAGCTGAAACGATACCATTTAGCGCTGTCCTGATAGAACTGACCTTCGCCTCGGATGCCTTCTTGAGCATTGGAGATTCCTACGGGAGTGAACCACAGTCTGATGAATTGGGGTGTGAGGTGTCGTTTTTAAAGAGTTGTTGGGGCGATCGGTGCAATATCCGGGTCATAGCCCCCAATCTGGCTGGTGCGAAGCACCCAAACCCTAGCACCGTGTTTGAGGAAAAGCTGCACAATCGTATCACTGGCAAAGCGTGGAAACATGGTGCGCCAACTCCCTAGCCCCGTTCGCAGATTTTGCAGCGGGTTGTCTTCCATCGTGCTGCCCAGGTTGAACTCGTTCTTTTCCCAATCGGCACGGGGACCACCCAGCGGTTGCAGTTTTTGTTGGAGTTCTCGACCGAGTTGTTGCAGTACCTGGAATCGTTGCGCTTGCTCCGGGTTTGCCATAAGTGATCGCCGCAGGTCTGCATTGGCTTGCAGTGCTTGAACCGATCGTTGAATACTGGCAAAGAGTGCCTGGTTTGAGTCCTGGGAGGAGTTATTCGCGGGTCCCACGTATGTTGCCCCCGTACCATCCCCAACCCGATAGCGAGAAGTCATCACTTGCAACTGGCGCAACATCAATGTCAAGGGGCTACCTTTCTCGCCATTCATTTCATAGTCGTTGGTGAAGGCATCCAACTTAATGAGCAAGTCACAGGTGGGACGGGTGCCTGCCCAACCGAATTGGCGATCGCCCATATAGCGCGACCAATGCAACGTGCCAGCGGTCAAACCATCGGTGTTCTGGGCGTACACCTGGAAATAGCGAATCTCAAAGCGCAGGTCATCGGTCAGTGCCTCTCGCACCACTTCAGCCAGACCGTAGGCAAAGTGCCCAAAGAAAATAGGGGTTGCGGCAGCAGGTTCTTTTTTCATGCCCCCAATGCCCCCGTAGGTATGGATCAGCAAGGCGCGATCGCCCTCTTGCCAAGCGTTAATTGCCGTTTGAATGGCATCCGCTGATCCATTTGACCTCGGCGTACACAACACTGACGCAATCTGTCCTTTTTGCGCCTCAACCTCTGCCCAGGCGCGTTTGCGGATGTAGCGATAGCCCGCTTTTGACCCAAACACAACTTCCTGGGGCTGCAAGCGCCATAACGCACGAGGAGCCAGAGATTGAACCACAAACATTCCCGCAGCATTTTTCGCGCCATAAATGTACCACCCGGCTTCATTTAAGGGTGATTTCTCCAGATCGCGCGTCGTGGAGGGATAGCTACCGTAAGCGTCCGCCAACACCACCTGGGGTAACGAAACAACGTCCTGAACACCATCAAACTGCCGCGAAATCCGATTGAAATGCACCACCCGAAACTGGTCTAACGAGACGGGTGCCACAAACTGCACGACGGCGTAGTAACGTCCCGTAATTTCGACGGGCAGACTCCGAATGTAGAGGCTGGGCTGCTTTTCATTGCCCTGACTGCGTTCCATCGGTTCCACATCAACCGGATCATTAAGCAACACCATCACATCATCAACCGGATGACAGCCTGCTAGCGATTCCAGTGGATCAACCTGTCGCCAGTGATTCAGGCGATCGGGGTTGACACAGCCACCATACACACTGCTATATTCGGCGTCCACGCTAAAGTGAACATCCCGTGTCACTGCCGCCACCAGCTTTTTCACAATCGGGTCATTCGCCCAACGCAGAGCCACCACTTTGCCAACCCACTGCTGATAAGGGGCTGGTGCATGATGGACCTCAAACAGCACGCCTTTCACCTGAGCACGCTCTTCCTTTTGGGGCAAGATCAAGCGTCCCATCCAGGGATGAATGGGTTGATACAGCGTCTCATCCACGCTCTGGTGCAGCGGGTAATAGTCAGCATGAATAAAGGCTGCCTGCTGATACAGCGCGTAGTTACTGGTTTTCCGAGGCAGCGTTTGAGCTATTGTTAACACCTCACCTCGCAGAATTTGCAGAATCAATTCAATGGTGGCTTGTAGATAGGTGCGTCCATCGGGCAGGGTGGCTTGCGGGTCCATGTAGCCACCGGGAACCTGATGCCCCACGCCTGCTATTGACAACAGCGTAATTTTGCCCCGCCGCATGGCACGATTCCAGTAGGACAAGGGAAACCACTGGCGGCGACCGGGAAAGATGGCAGGACCAATGCGCTCAATGCCATCTTTGTTGCCAGCCACATGGTAAAGATGCTCCAGCTTGAGAAAATTATTGTTGGCGCTCATCACCCCACCCAGGGAAATGATCTCGATCGGCGCACCCGTTGCCCGTTTCAGATAAGGTGCCGCCGCCACCGACATTTGACCACCGCCGCTATAGCCAATCAGCGTAATGGGAATGCCACTGCCGGGCTGGTAGCCGCGTTTCGTCAAACCATCGTAGAGCACCTGAGCAATGCCCTGATTGTAAATCGGACCATACCGTTTATCGGCTGAAACTGCCACAATGAAGACGTTTCGCAGGTTGAGCATAAAACCCAGAATGTCAGTCGGGTTGCTCCAGCGCATTTTGTCCGCCAGTCTCCAGACAAAGGCAAGGGGACGATCTTCACCCAGGGGTCGATTCATGACGGAGTACATCATTAAGCCCTGCACCAGCTCCACGTCCTGGGGCAGCGCTGGCTTGAGCGCATTCAGAAAAGCCATTACGTCGGGTGTGTATGTTTCGCCCGATTGCCCAACCCCATCCAGGTAAACCACATAGCGGGAGATGGAAGCGTCTGAAGGAGAGGCTTTAGCCACATTCACGGCAGTTTGACTGGTATCCACATCATCACCATACCAGCCAGCCCACCAGCCCAATGTTTCCAGAGGAGCCAGCATGCCCGCAAAGACGACTGCAATCACCCCAATCCAAACTAAATCTAAGATCAATCGGAAGAGTTTCGGCAAGTTATTGTGCCAGCCAAAGAGACTCTCGCGAATGGGACGCAGCAAAAGGGCGATCGCCATAAACACGATAGCCATCGCCAGCAAACTCAAGAGCAGCTTGAGCTGTTGGGGTAGACCACTGGGTTTATGATCGAGTTGCACCAGTGGATCAGCCACATCTGTTCGCTGCGTGATCGTGATGGTTGTACTCTCTTTGTTGCTGACGACCGCTGGAGCCACTGCCTGGGCGGTTTCTGGAGCCGATCGCCCTGCTGCCTGCACCAACTGATTCATCTCCGGTACAGTCGTCTGAGTGGCCGCGAGCATAGGAGAAGCCACACCTCGCCCTGCCTGTACTCGATCCGCCAGTTCGCTCTGCTTTTCTACCAGATTCACACCAGCCACGCGATCGGCGATCGCTTGACCTAACTTGGCGATCGGTTGTCCAATACTGTTTTCCAGAAGTTGCAGCGCCAGCCAGCCAAAAGCGACATAGCTAAAAGCAGTGGCACCAGTCACCTGTGCGGCGGCCGCAAAGCCCACCACTGCTGCCAGCAAGCGCCACACCGACAACAGATTTAAAACGGGCAGTCCTGCGTAGGGCAACGCGCCTAAAAAGCTGAACAACTGGGGCGCATAGCTGAATCCCAACACTTTGATCAGCGTCGTAAAGGGAACCTTCACTGACCAGGGCACCCGACAAATCAACCAGGTACTCAAGACCAGAAACAAAAAGCCAACGGTAAACAGAATGGCATTGAGCAACAGGCTCAGAACAAAGCGCACGGGTTTTACCCGATTGATAAAGAGAATGATGCTTTGCCCAACACCCAGCGATAGCCCCGCAAACAGCACGACCAGCAACGATGACCACACTCCAGGCAGGTTGGCGATCTGCTGAAACGCCTCTAAGTGAAGGCGAAAGACGCCGCCCAACAAGTCCCAAAATGGCGTTGCACCCGTTGCCGTCATGGCAGTTTCCCCACAGCTTCACATCATTTGTGCCTGGATTAGACACAGCGATTACACGATAAATGTTACGAGAGCCATCATCACGGCGTTAATGTTTGGTCTTGAGGCGCGATCGCGTCGGCAACGGTTACAATGGGCGATCGTACCTCTGGCGATCGATTGACGACCGCAGACAAGGCTCCCGTTCCCAGCCAGAGCATCTGCTGGGGGATGCGGGTTAAATCAGAGTGCGCCAACGTTTGTAAGAGAGCAGGCGTACAACACGGGCAAAGCAACGGTTCAAAGGGCACCATGAGGATTCATAAATGTAATGTGATGGCGGCTTTAGCGCCGATTAGCTAATGGTGTTCTTGTAGATCTTGCCGTCTTTCACAATGACTTGTGATGCGTCGCCTCCGATCTGTTGAGCCCGTCGCACGCTGGATGTCCCTGTTAGGTGCAGAGGCAACCAGGCGCAACCGAGCAAAGAAGTTCTCAGTCGTTTTAGAAGCTGAAGACCGCACCCAGCCATAAGCCTTGCTGCCGTAAATCCAGCCCTAATCTGTCGGTGCCCTTCCCATCCTGGTACTCGAACTTGGTGAATCGGTAAGCAAGCTGAAGAGCGACCTTACTAGACAGTCGGTACTGAGTGCCAATGAGCAAATTCCAGGTGAAGTCACGATCGGCGTTGATATTAAACCCAGAAACATCGGCCCGAATGCCTACCCCCCAGCGGTCAGAGAGTTCTAGCCCTGCACGAAACCCAAGCATCGGTTCAGCAAAAAAGGCAGAAAGTTTAACATCTTGATTGGGAATATTAATGCCGCCAATCCGAATTGAACCCACGTCAATCTCTTGACCTAACCAATTCAGCCTCACGCCTAAAATTGGCTCAGCTGTCAGTCGAGGGTAGGGATTTGATCCAGGGTTACGCCCTAAAGACTGATCAATGACCCGGTAAAATACTGCCAGATCCAACACCCCTTGATGCACATTCGCGCTGACACCTGCATTCAGATTGACATCCGTGTTAATGCCATAAGGCCGCAGTGCTGCTGCTGGGATTGTTACGTCAAGGTTTCCATCTTTGCCCACAGAGAGATAGGAACCATCGACAATAAAGCCTAAACGGTTTTTGCGAGCTTCTAGCCGCAGCGAGGCCGCAAAAATACGATCGAGCTCAAACAACTCGCCCAAGCCAGCTTCAAGGGATGCCTTGCGTCCACGCACTGTGATATCAGCTTTAACATCAAATGGAACGAATAAATAGGGTTCCACTAAAAATTGCCACCGCTCTTGGGCAACATCAGAATTGAATGGTGATGCTGCTTGAGCCGTTAAAGTGCCGTTCGGTACGGATTCGTTGCGTACAGCATTGGCTGCATCAGAATGGTTCGGCGTTCCTTGCCCCATCAGGACTGGTGCCTTCGATGCGGTTGCTACTTCAACGATCGCCTCAGAGGCTGGCTTGGCCTGAGGTCGCAGATCAACCGATCGCGTCGACCACGGCTTGCCCTGAAGAGGCATACCCTGGTGTAATTGGAGCGGTGTCTTTAATGCCAGAGCGGGTTTTGACGAAGGGTCTACCTGATGGCTTTCTGGCAGGTTCTCTTCAGGTGAGGCTATGGGACTGGGAATGGGTGATTGCTCGAAGGTGTCTTTGGGCAGCAGTTCACCAGCCAAAACTGGCAGGCTAGCAAGTGCGATCGCCCCTGACACTAGGCTGCTTAGACGCAACACCTTACGAACCCAGAAGATGGTTCCCTCTTTCGATCGTGTCTTTAATAGCATGGCAGTTTTTAGAAGTTTTTTCGTCAAGCAAGCCAGTCTGAGCCTTAGCTGAGGAGATTTTTGTAAAGCTTGCCGTCCTTCATGATCACGAGGAAGTTCTTGGCTGGATTCTCGATCAATTTGATATTCTCGATCGGATCGCCATCCACCAAAAGTAGGTCGGCGAGTGCGCCTTCTTCAACGACACCCAATTTGCCAGGATAAGGATTGCGCGGACCAGACAATGCCAGTAGTTCAGCATTGGTACTCGTTGCCATCTTCAGCACTTCAGCGGGACTGTACCAACGCACCATTTTCGCCAGTTGCGCCCCTTGTCGGGTGGCCAGCTTAGCAGCGAATAAGGTGTCTGTGCCCCAGGCTGTCTTGAGCTTGTATTTCTTCGCCAGATTATAGGCGTTGTCAGTACCCTGGGTCATTTGCAGTTGTTTGACACGGTTGGCTGACCCTTCCGGCTGGGGATTCGCATCCTCGTCGTCGAGAAACGGTTGAAGGCTGAGCCAGGTTCCTTTTTCAGCCATAATCTTGGCTGTTGCCTCATCCATCAGTTGACCGTGTTCAATGCACTTAACTCCCGCCCGAATCGCCGTTTGAATCGCGATCGGGGTGTAGGCATGAACCGTGACATAGGTATTCCAGTTTGCAGCCGCTTCGACAGCGGCATGGAACTCTGCTTCTGTATATTGGCTAACATCCAGGGGATCGTAGTCGGATGCCACACCGCCACCTGCCGCCAGTTTAATCTGGGTGGCACCCTGCATCAGTTGTTCACGAGTGCGTCGGAGTACCTCATCGACCCCATCGGCGATCGTCCCCACTCCAAACACTTCCCCACGGCTGAGCGGTGTCGAAGGTGTTCTGGGAATCTCTTTGAGTGAGCGGAAGTCGCCATGTCCACTGGTCTGCGAGATCATCGCCCCCGAAGGCCAGATGCGTGGCCCTATGGCATCACCCTTGTCAATCACCTTCTTCAACTCAAACACTGGTCCCGCCATATCACGAGTGCTGGTAAAGCCACGCAATAGCATTGCCTTTGCATTGGTCTGTGCTTGCTGAAACAAGGCTTCAGCAGGAGTCTTGGGAGAAAGTAGTTCTTCGATAGCGCTGCTCTCCATGAACAGATGAGTGTGGTTATCGATCAGCCCTGGCATCAATACACGACCACCACCTTTAATCCGGGTTAGCTTAGCGCTTGCTGGTGGAGTAATTGGGTTACTGGAAATGGTCTCAATTTTGTTGCCCACTACCAGAACGTTTGATGGTTATGAGAGTTGAGCGGCAGTGCCATTGAAAACACGAACATTCTCAAACAAGAGATTCGTAGCATTTTGCTTCTGAACTTTGAGGGGCGCTGGCTGCTGAGCCAATCCTAATTGTGGAACGAATCCAATGAGGGCAAGTAGTAAAACGCCTAATAGGATTGAGTAGCGAAGTCTTATACGCATAGTGAGCATCCCTACAAAGAGCTGAAGAAGACCTCCAAAATTCACTGTTCAGAGGTTATCGGGTCAAGCATACCAGCTAATTCTGCTCACCACAAAATCGTCCGCCTGGTTTAAGAAGTCACGAGCCTTCACAAACACCTCCTTAAAACGGGCGAATCAACCTAGAACATGGTTGTAGCAATACCCTACTCAATCAGAGCGTCGTACCAAAAATGTATAAGAACAAATGTTGCGGAGCTAATAAGATGCCGTGAGCAAAGCCTCTTCTACATTTTGCGGTAATGGCACCGGATAGAAACGATTCGCTGCAAAGGCATAATCTTCCCCACTTTCATCCACGATTCGTACCAAACCATGCGCCGCAGCCTGCTCATCGGCAATCATGCGGTACAGTTTTCCAACTTCGAGTGACGCTTTATAGCCCTCATTGTTGAAGCACACAGCAAAATGAATGAGTTGGTCATGATTTGCTTTCATCAGCATGCAGTTTAAACTTTGAGCGCGACCATCTTTTGGACAGCTTCGACGATTTGTTGTGGTTGGACGATCGTCAGATTTTCCAAAGCACCGTTGTATGGGGTGGGAATATCCTGGGATGACAGCCGCAAGACGGGCGCATCCAGTTCATCGAAGAGACGATCAAGGTCAATCCCACTAACTTGCAGAACGATACTCTGTTGGTTCCAAGCCAGACCAGCGGATGCGACCATCCGGCATAATGGCTCCATCAAAGTCGGCTTCGTCCTGGTTTGTGCCATTGAGATTGGCTCCAGTAAGATTTGCACTCGCTAGATAGGTGCCTTTTAGATTGGCGTAGCTCAGGTCAGCCCCGCTCAGATTCGCTCCGTAGAGATTTGCACCACTTAAATCCGCTCGAATGAGATTGGCTCCGATCAGGTTTACTCGTTTCAAACGAGTGCCCTGCAAATTTACACCCTCCAAGTAAGCACCTTTGAAGGCTCGCTCTCCTGATCGATAACGCACTAGTAACTCACGTGCGCTGTGTAAAGGTTGATTGAACATATTTCTTCTCGTAACGAAGGGATAGCCCCTTCACATGACTGGTGACAGCTAGAGTAAACTCTAACCCGTTGCACCTTGTCTTCAGCCTAAGATCCTTTCGACTGATAAACCATTAAGATTGACGGCTCAGCCTCTTAGACATTGAGCGATCGCAGAGCTAGCAGCGGTTTGAAACGTTCGCTTACATAATCGGACTGACGCAAAAGACATTTTGAGCAACGGGTGTTTGCAGTATAGTTTTCCAACTTCTTAAATTCCTTCCTGCCTACACGTTGAGCTCCATACCAATGAATCTCAGCTAAACGGACTGTAGCTTCAGTTGTGCCAGATCCCCGACTTCTGTCTCAGGGACAGCAAACCCAATCAGATTGAACCAAGAAGTCGGGGATCGATTGTGTTTAGACTTTAAGCGCAACCATTTTTTGAACGGCTTCGACGATTTGCTGGGGCTGCACGATCGTCAGATTTTCCAGACCACCATTGTAAGGGGTGGGAATATCCTGAGATGAGAGCCGCAATACCGGAGCATCCAGTTCGTCGAAGAGACGATCGTTAATCGACGCAATCACCTCAGCCGCAATGCCGCCCGTTCGCATGGCTTCTTCCACGATGATCACGCGATGGGTTTTGCGAATCGATGCACCGATCGTGTCAAAGTCCAATGGCTTCAGTGAGAGTAGATCAATCACTTCAGGATCGTAGCCATCCTTTTCGAGCGTCTTGACCGCCTGCATAACGTGATGCCGCATCCGGGAGTAAGTGATGATTGTGACATCTTCGCCCGATCGCACAACCTCCGCTTTGTCCAACGGCAACAGATACTCGCCCTCTGGCAAGTCTTCCTTCAGGTTGTAGAGCAGGACGTGTTCAAAAAACAGCACTGGATTGTTGTCACGAATCGCAGACTTCAGCAGCCCCTTGGCGTTGTAGGGTGTGGAACACGCAATAATCTTGAGTCCCGGCACTGCTTGAAAGTACGTCTCTAAGCGCTGCGAATGTTCTGCACCCAACTGCCGACCGACACCACCAGGCCCCCGAATCACCATCGGGATCTTGTAGTTGCCGCCCGATGTATAGCGGAGCATCCCCGCATTATTGGCAATCTGGTTAAAAGCCAGCAGCAAGAACCCCATGTTCATGCCTTCGATGATGGGTCGCAGCCCTGTCATTGCGGCTCCGACCGCCATGCCAGTGAAGCTGTTCTCTGCGATCGGTGTGTCCAACAACCGTAAGTCGCCGTATTTTTTGTACAGATCCTTTGTGACTTTATAGGAACCGCCGTAATGCCCCACATCCTCACCCATCACCATAACGGTCGGGTCACGCTCCATTTCTTCGTCGATCGCTTCGCGTAGGGCATTAAAGAAAAGTGTCTCTGCCATTGGTTCCTCTAATTACGGCAAGTTCTGTGATTTTACAAGTTCTGTGATTTTACAAGAATCTTCGGACATTTAGCTTTCAGCCTTCAGCTTTGAGCCGTTTGCCGCTCGTCCTCTGTCTATCGTCTACAGTCCAGCGCGCAATGTCAATTTTACAGCCGTTTCCAAATGCGTCAGCTACAGTGCGTAAAGCCTTGGGCATACAAGAAACGTGGAGCGAGTGCTTTGCACTTACATTTTGCTCCCAGGCGTGAGCAAGACGCGCACACTCAGTTGATGTGGCTTATGCAAACGAAAATTGCTGTCAGCCTGTCAATTTTGAGTGACCCAGAGCGACAACACTCCCAGCGTGATTGCGGCTACTCCAACTTGAAACAGCATCGGGTTGACGAGTATTACTATTACACCAACTGCAACCATGACCGTTCCAATCAGTTTGATCATTTTGCTTACCAGCCAACGTCTACTTCCTTCTTCATGGCGGCAGCGAAAAATCGGCAAAATTGTTAAAAAAGCTGTAAAACGAGAGAGCCTCTAAGCAATGTGGCTTAAAGGCTCTCTCAGTCAACATCCAGTTGAGATGGCACTTTTAGTCTTGTGTCGTCCACCGTGCAGTGAGACGGGTGCGATCGCCGACCGACTCAGTGACCCAAATCATCGTCAATTTCGGTGTGTGTAAGGGTCTGAAAGGTGTACATTCAGCACGGGGGGCAAGTGCAGTGGGTTGTGTGTGAGGTGTAGGTTGCATATTGGGGGCATCCATTTTGTAAACGTAGCTACTAATATGAGACTTCTTTGAGGCGAATCGGGTGACTGGCGACTCAGCTTGAGAGTGATTTTTCTCTGAAAAACGTGTGATTTGATGTTTCCTGATCAGGAAAGGAGTCGCTATCCCTGTCTGCACCTACGCTCTAGAGTCAAACAGTTACTTCTGCAGCCGAACCATTTATGAACTACGAAAAACGAATGAGACGGCAACCTTCTGGTTTGACTTCTCTTGTTTTCATCGTGTTATGCAGTCGCTTACTAGTTTTTTTGCTAATGCTAGTAGTCCCTGCTCTTTCATCAGCCGATCCGAGAGTCGTTCAAGGTTGGCAAGCGTTCGCAAATTGGGATGGCGTTTGGTATCAAAAAATTGCCACCTTTGGCTATGAATATATTCCCGATGGGCACTCCCATTCGGTTGCCTTTTTTCCTTTATTTCCTTTGCTTTCCCGTAGTTTAATGTTGCTGGGTCTACCGTTTCCGATCGCTGGTATTATGGTGAGCAACCTGGCGTTCATCGGCGCTTTACTAACAGTCTATGCCTGGACGCGGGAGCAGTTTAACCAAACCGTTGCTTATTGGTCGGTGATCGTTCTCGCCTGGTGTCCGCTCTCGTTGTATGGCTCGCTTGCGTATACTGAGGGTTTATTCCTTTTACTGAGCACGCTCTCTTTACGTGCCTTTGAAAAAGGCCATTACGTTTGGGCAGCAGGCTGGGGAGCACTCACAACAGCGACCCGTATTACTGGAGTGACGCTCATTCCAACCTTCGTGTGGTTGGCCTGGCGACAGCGGCGATCCTGGCTTGCTTATTTTGCCGCTTTTGCAAGTGGAATCGGCTTGATGTTATATAGCAGCTATTGTGCTTTGAAGTTTGGTGATTCCCTCATCTTTCTTCATGTGCAGGCAGGCTTTGGGCATCGGTCTTCGATCAGTTTTGACTGGTTCCATTGGGGACAAAATCTGATCTATGGAGCGGTTGGCCCAGTTGATTGGAGCAACGGTCGGTTGAAACATCCGCTGCATTCAGTACAACTCTTATGCATTGGTGTAGCAGGCTTTTGGGTCTATCGCGATCGCTTGAAACTTCATCCAATGCTTTTTCAAGGCTTGAGCTTCTTGTTGCTTCTATGGCTCTGGTTACTGTGGGGTGATGGTTGGATCAAGACGCTTGCGGTGTTTGGTGGCGGCTCTTTGCTGTGGCACTATCGTCAACAAATGAAACCAATCCTTTTAACGTATGGTACGTTTGCGTTGCTGGTCGTGCTCTTTTCTGGGAGTATTGTTTCTAACGATCGCTATGCTTATGCCATTATGCCTCTTTCAGTTGCAGCTGGTCTCTTACTGGCTGATCATCCTAAGATAAGAACGCCCCTCTTTTTATGGGCTGTCGTTGTACTGATCAGCTTTACTATTCGTTTTACTGAAAATAAATGGGTTGCGTAGAGTCTCTTTGTAACCATAGTGAATACGAAGCTTGTTGCGTTCAATGAAAACACAACAACGATACAAAAAAATCCAGACTATTAGGAGATTTCTAGCAAACAAAAGACTTGTAGGGGTAGGTTTGACACCAAAACGATTGGCTGGTGACAAAGACGCTGGCAAACCCTGCCCTCTACCAAACGTTACTTTTTTCTCGAAAAATCACCTTAAGCAACTGTTTTTAGAGTCGTTGTTTTGCCCTATAAGTGCCTGCGATCGCATTGATATGGATAAAGCAGGGAGCGATCGACCATATCGGAAGTAATCATCCATTTCACACAAATGTTATTGAACCTATAAAGTCATGACATCTTTACCGTTTTATATTGTCGATGTGTTTGCTGAAACGAAATATGCTGGCAATCAGTTAGCTGTCTTCACCGATGCTGAAGCGCGCTCTTCGACCGAAATGCAGCAGATTGCCAAGGAAATAAATTATTCCGAAACGACGTTTGTTCTGTCATCTGAGGCACGATCGGGTGGGTATGATGTGCGCATTTTCACCCCCGCCAAAGAGCTACCTTTTGCGGGACATCCCACGCTGGGTACCGCTTTTATTCTTCAGCATGAGATTATCAAACAACCTATTGAAACAATCGCGCTGAACCTTAAAATTGGGCAAATTCCTGTTAGTCTCCTCTATGAGAATGGCTTGCCTGATGTGCTGTGGATGCAGCAGCGATCGCCCGTTTTTGGTGAGACGTTTACCGCGGAGACGATCGCACCTGTCCTTGGCCTGGATGTGACCGATATTGACACAAATGCTCCCATTCAGGATGTTTCGACTGGTGTTCCCTTCATCATCGTGCCCCTCAAAACGCATCAAGCTCTGAAACGAATCAAGGTGAACAAAGATCGCTACTTTGCATTGATTGAAAAGACACAGGCAAAAGAAATACTGGCCTTTTGCCCAGAAACGTATCATCCTGAAAACCAGCTGAGTGTGCGTGTTTTTGCCGACTCGCTAGGGATTCCTGAAGATCCCGCAACTGGTAGCGCTAATGGCTGTTTGGCAGGGTACTTAGTGCAATACTCTTATCTTGGCAAGCCATACATCGATCTGCGCGTTGAACAGGGGCATGAAATAGGTAGACCGTCTCTCTTGCTGCTCAAAGCGACAAAAACAGCGACTATTCAAGTTTCTGTTGGTGGTCGAGTGATTCTGGTGGCTCGTGGTGCGTTTGTGTAATGACGTTTGGGGCGCACTCGTTGATGCGGATGCTCAAAGGTTATATCAGCAGCCTGTTTGATCCAGAATTTGTGTCTACAGGGTTGAAGACGGCGGTTTTTGTCGGTTCTTTACTCTTTGTCATCAACCACGGTCTGGCGCTTTTGCGGGGCGAAATGAACCGCGAACGCTGGATCTCGGTGATCGCTACCTATGCAATGCCCTACCTCGTCAATGTTTACGGCCAATATAGCTATCGTCGCAAACTGGACGGAAAGGGTGCCGCTGCCGACGACGACTGACCCGCTACGATCGCTGCGATAGGCTCGGCTTCACAGCCGCAGCGCAAGTGAGATGTTAGGCAAGTGAAGAATATTTACTAGTACGACTCATTTTCTTCTTTTTTGATCGCGGTCGATTGCAGCGCTTTAAGCTCTTCAAGCTGTTCCTCTACGCTTTTGAGGACTTGATCCAAAGCGGGCAGAATGCTCATTTGATCGGGACTGTGTAAGGGATAAAAGCGCGTACGAGCGCGAATTTCATTGACTTTATACTGCAGTTTTTGCGCGATCGTGAGGGCATCACGGCTGAGGCTAGCAAGCTGCTGCTGCTGATAAAACTTCAGAGCGGCTCCTCGTAGCACTTGAACGGTAGCTTCTTCTCCGTGCGCTCCTGGCATCACACGTAAACGTAGCAAGAGACGCTGTTTCTGATGGAGCCGTTCAATTTCAACCTGTTTGGGCTTTTGGACTGGAATGAGGGGCAAATGAGTCAACAGCTTCAGCTCGTTAATCACTCCTTGAATGACATCTAGCGGCAGCTCTTCTAAAACTGATTGCAGCACACCGTTTTGGCTCCACAGAATGCGCCCATGCTGTGCTTGCCGTTCAAAGTAAAGTCGCCCGATGCCATCAATGAGCAGCCGTCCCAATAGTTCTACTAACAGTTCGGCAGGCGGGAGGTTTGCGAGCACTGCAATCGGTTCTGAAAGGTGCTTTGGTTCGACTGACAAGTTCGGCAGCGCATCGCTAGGGATCGAGATTTCGGGCGGTGTGGACTTTGCAGTTAGTTGTTCAGGCTTCAGAATGAACGTTTCTCGCAAGGGGTCTGCCTGTTTGGGTCGATCGAGAGGGCGATCGGGTGCCATTGTCTCTTGCTTTGTCTCTTGCGCTATCGATCGCGCCTCTACTGGTGTCACCGGAACTGGCGTGACGGGAGCTGGTGCTGGCGTAAGTACAGCCGGTGGTGGAGCCGGTGGTGGAGCGATGTCTAGATCCTGAAAGTTGAGATCTTCAGGGCTATCAACCAGGAATGTCGGGTGCGAGTCCTGATAGAGGTGAGGATGTTCGGCATCGATTGCGGCAACCTTGGCATCTGATACGCCATTTTTGGCAGCTTCTTTAGTCAGCCGCTGACCAGTATGCGCGGCGATCGCCCGTGCTGTGGTGGGGCGACTGAGTGGCTGCTTTTGGCTACCCGTATAGCTTAGATAAGCAGAGAGTGCGGCATGGTGAACATCCGTAGCCAGCGGCTGTGGCACAAGTGAACAGTTCATATAGGCCAGAATGCGCCGCACATAGTCTAACGCAGCCGTGTCATCCAGATTAACCATACCTAGCTTGAGATGGCTGCCTTCCAGTGAGAGCGGCAACAGTTGGTGATAAAGACACGCCTCAAAAGGGAGAATGCTGTCAATGAGACGAAACACTTGCTCAGTATTAAACTGAGCTGTCCAGTCAGATTTGGGCTTTGCTGACGCTACAAAGTCCTCTAAATCTGCTGTCTGGGCTTTAATTGGGTCGCCTGGTGAAAACACCATAGAAATTTACCGAGCCTGTTTTTGCGATCTTGTACCGTTTGCGATCTCAATGGCCGCTCTCTTGATACGTTAGGTGACTGGCAAAAATGCTGCCAATGGTCTTGTGCGCTGTATGGAGAAGTGATGGAGAGAGAAGTAATGGAGCAGATAGGCCGTAGAGCTGAAGGTTGCTTGGCTGTGAAAACTAGAGTTCAACTGGATGCATTACAACTGCACCAATCAGCTTGTGATACCGCGATTGTGGGCTTGAGGGGGCACAGTTGCTGAAGCGATATGTCAAGAGCGATCGCCCATCAGCATGGGTCTCATGGAGCCTAGCGAGATAAAGCAAGGTCTTAAATCTAGCTTATGGCAAAACGTGGGTTGACACCTACCTTCGTTGCTTGCTTCACAGTCAATCTAAGGTTCTCAACCAACCCTTCATGTTGACTACTACTTTCTAGCATGTTCTACGGCAGTGGATGTGCCTAAAGGCCGCACTTACCTGAGCATGCACTCACTTAAGTATCAATGGCTGGAGCGCGCGCTGACTTACAGTCATAGGTTATTCCAAGATGGGTGGCCGAACGATCGCTATACCGTTGCTAATGGTTGGCAAGTTTGTCTCATGATGCGTCAAAGTCCTCTGTTCAAGCTTCTCCGTGTTTTCTTTAAAGCCTAGCTGTTGCGGTCTGGCGCGTTCCCTAACCAGGCAACAACTAGCTCTTGTTGATTTTTGGAGGCGAAAACCCGGACGGCGTGGTAGTTAATTTTTTCGCGGAGGCGATAGACTTGCCGGACAGGCATATCGAGTGCTTCAGCGATCGCTTCTTGTGAACGACCCTGGAGATACAGTCGCAGCCATTCCGTAGCAGTGGAGCCGAGCTTATCCAAAAGGTAGGCTTCAAAGCGTTGGCAAACGGCAGCGCGTAGTTCTTGCTGCTCTTCTGCTGATTGGGCATCCTGGTATTGAGAAACGGCTTGGGAATCCAGCAAGCTAATAGAGCCTTCAGACTCATCAGGCGAAATTTCTTCGGACACCAAGCGGATGAACTCTTGTGCAGGGACCTGGGTCATGCCACCCCGCTGCGATCGACGCAGATAATTGACAAAGCGGTAAGACAGCAGCGGCTGATTGCGGATGGGGCGGAGACAATACTCTTCCGTACTGGCTAGCAGCAGAGCATTGCGCAAGCGCGCATCATCAGTGCATTTAGAAATCCAAAGAATCTGCTGCTGCATGTAGGTATCAGTCTGCAGCAATTCTTGAATCACTTCTTGCAGCACATCGACCACTGTGCGTTGCCGATCGCGAGACAAGGCAATCCATGTCCGAATTTTGTTACGAATGAGAAAAAGGCTGCTCAACCGCTGGATCAGGCTTTTGTAAGCTCGCTCAGGGCCAAAACCAAGATACCGCTGGCGCAGAATCCGGTAGCGATAGTCCATTGCCTGCTCAGCAATCTGCCGAGCGGTCGGTGTGATGTCATCAAACCGAGCAATATTATCACCAATAAGCCAGCGCACGATACTTTCGCGCGCCTCAGCGCTTTGGCTTGGTATATCTGCTTCCAATCGCGATCGCCATTCGGTGGTCAGTACTTCAGCCAATACCATCGGTTTAGTCAACACCATGAGGTTGTCATCCCAGTCGTTCTAAACGCCCTCTTCAAAGAGTTTGCCTTACCTTGCCTCTTGAGCACACCACCCACAATGGGTAATCTGGGTTTCCAACTTCAGAAAACTGCGATTGGCGACTGGTTTTCGATCGCCTGTGCAGGACATCGACGATCGGCATAACTAGCATTGTACTGACCGTATTCAAAAGTTCAGCATTTTGAACGTTGAGTTTTACGCGATCGCGTTGGTTAGCGGTCAGCGGTCAGCAAAATCTAATGCCTGATGAGAACAGTAGTTACGCAGACAGTAGTTACGCAGATAGTGGGATTCTCCACGAGCATAGGCGCTTGAGCATCCAAGCTAAGCTGTACCCAGAAATCCGATTGCTTCGAACCGATAGCTGATAGCTGATAGCTGATAGCCGACTGCTGATAGCTGATAGCTGACCGCTGATAGCTAATCTGGAAGCTGGCTCATTTGTTCCAGGTTCAGCACCTCTGCCAGCGTTTTAGCGTCCATCAAGCCGCGCTCTAGCACGATTTCACGAAGCGATTTGCCTGTTTCGAGAGATTCTTTCGCCACAGTAGCGGCGTTGAGATAGCCAATGTGCGTGTTGAGAGCGGTCACTAGCGCGAGACTGCCTTCTGCATAGGCAAGGCATCGATCGCGGTTAGCAGTAATCCCTTTGATGCCTTTCTCTGCGAGTGCGGCGATCGTGTTGCCCAAAATTTCGATGCTGTGAATCAGGTCGTAGGCAATGAGGGGCATCATCACGTTGAGTTCAAGCTGTCCGGCCTGAGCGGCAAAGGCGATCGCGGTATCATAGCCCATCACCTGAAAGCACACCTGTGATGTCATTTCTGCCATTACAGGGTTATACTTTCCGGGCATGATGGACGATCCGGGCTGCACAGGCGGCAGTTGAATCTCTTTAAAGCCCGTCTTGGGGCCAGAATCGAGCAGGCGCAAATCGTGGGAGATTTTGACGCAATCTTGCGCCAGGTTTCGTAGCGAACCGGAAACATTCACAAACGGAGCCATGCTTTGCATCGCTGCCATGAGATTTGGGGCTGGTCGCAGCGGTTGGTCGATCAAATCAGACAGAATTTCTGCTACGCGAAAGCGGTACTGCGGATGGGTGTTGAGACCTGTACCTGCTGCACTCCCGCCTAAGCCAAGAATCATTAGATCTTTAGAAGCCGTTTCAATCCGGATAAGATGCTCGCTCAAAATCTGTGCCCAGGCGCGGAAATTGTCGCCCAACCGCACAGGCACAGCATCTTGTAAATGCGTTCTGCCCGATCGGATCACATCTTGAAATTCCTGCGCTTTGGCTTCGAGCGCTGTGATCGCGCCTGACAATGCCGGATACAGCGATCGCTCCAGTGCCAGCAGTCCACCAATCCGAATCGCGGTCGGAATCACGTCATTCGTGGACTGCCCGTAGTTCACATGATCGTTAGGGTTCAGCCGTTTGTAGTTGCCCTTCACATCGCCCAGAATTTCTAGTGCTCGATTTGCCAGCACTTCATTGACGTTCATGTGATGCGACGTGCCAGCACCCGCCTGATAGACATCCACCACGAACTGATCGCGCAGCTTCCCATTCAGCACTTCGTTGGCTGCTTGCACGATCGCCTGACTGATTTCGGGCGTAATGCAGTTGAGTTCACCGTTGGCGATCGCGGTTGCCTTTTTGATCAACACGCAGGCATCGACATAAGTTGGTAAGGGCTTTAAGCCGCTAATGGGAAAGTTCTCGATCGCCCGCAGCGTTTGAATGCCGTAGTACGCGGTATCGGGAAGCTGCCGATCGCCCATCGAATCTTGCTCAACGCGATACGCTTCTGGGTTGGTCATAAGGTTTTCTGGGGAATCTGGTCTGCTTACTCTCTCCACCAATATTCCACAAGTTAGCGCCGAAGCAGTTATTTGCGCTACCTCCGTCCCAGAACAAGACGATCGTGACAGCGACTTCCACTCAGCCACGCCGTCTCCAATCTACAGCTTTCAGCGCTCTAAGATGAGAACAGAATCATACAGATGGCATCAGCACTGGGATGATCTGCTTTTGATGCTTGCGATAAATTTGAAAATCACTGTCGAGCGTTAGCAATAGGCTACTGTTGTGCTGCTCTGACATCCGTACCAGACACGCATCGGCTAGAGACATGGGTACCGATCGATAGCTAGTCATAAGCTGCCTCACAGCGATAATCTCTGTCTCTAATCGAAAAGGAAGCTGAATATAGGCATCTGCAAGCAAGGAAAGCACCGTTTCTTCGCCTGCATGAGTGTTACGGAGCAAAAAACGCGCTTCGGCAATGACCGCTTCACAAGTGAGTAAAGGCGGTTGGATCGTTGCTAGCTCAGTTGTCGCCCAGCGGTAAAACTGATCTTGAGGTTTAAGGAAGGCAACTAATGGTCCTGTGTCTAATAAAACCTGTCGCCTCATGCTTCACCAAAACCTTCCATATGCATCTTGTTGGTCGATAAGTCGGCTGGACCATCCTCTAAACAACCAATGTATTTCCTGGCAGCGTCCAGAAAGGATACGGCTGTAGCTTCTGTTTGCTCATTGTTTGCCGTGCGCTCGCGCTTGCTTTCAAGAAATTCTGCAAAGTCTAGAACTTCTTGCTGCTCCAGTGGAGATAAATGTTGTAATGCTTCTAACACTCGCTGTTGAACAGGCTGCATAAGTCTCTCTCAACCCCATCTACCACAGTTTGTAGGATTGCCCTAAAGCCATGATAGCCTCGGATTTCCTATCATTTCACCGACACCCTGATACACGGCTTCGATCGCCTGTGATTCAGTCATGCATTTAATCTGATGGACGATAACTTTAGTGGAGCGATCGCGCTCAGCCTCAATCGAGCGATCGCCTGATCGGGTGTGGTTGGGTTTCGCTTCACTTCGTGGTTGATGAGCAAAGGTTTGACAAGGCTTAACTCAAGCGGCGGCGAGGGGCGATCGTACGGTAGTCGATACTTGTAATAGAATGAGCAGAAAGCTGTTTACAATTGAAGTCCTTAGTGTGCGGTGCAGCCTCCCCTTATCTGCCAGCTAGAAATAATATTCAGGAAGCTCTTCCTTAATAATGGCTAGAAAGTAGGCAGACACACCTGATTTAACGGAAAATTTCAAGGCTTTTTAATGGCAAGAAAATCAATCCCCCTTAACACAATAGACGAGGTTTTGCTGCAATCACGTAGGAGATGTGCCATTTGTTTTGGGCTAAAGTTTGACACCAGAATTAAGCATGGACAAATTGCTCATTTAGACCAGAATAATACTAATGCTGATGTAGATAATCTTGTTTTTCTGTGTCTTCATCATCACGATGAGTATGATAGCAAAACAAGTCAGTCAAAGGGTATGACTGTTGGTGAGGTAAGAACTCATCGAAAAGAGCTTTACTCATATAAGTAGATCAGGCTTGAAAAGCTCCGGTATGTAAAGTTAGATGGAGGTATCGATTTCAACGATTTGGAGGTGCAG
>NZ_PVWK01000044.1 GCF_003003795.1 Stenomitos frigidus ULC18
CGGCTCGGGCTTACCTTGTCGCCCGGTGTAAATCGTTTTGATTAAGGAGGTGCCCAAGTCGATGACAATCAGGAGGCTGGGCATTGTCATGGCGGTCATAGTCTGCTACCCAAACAACGGTGGTTAGCTTAGTCATGCCCAAAGACGGGCGCAAACACTCATTGCTGCAAACGTTGGCGTATCAATTCGGGTACTGGATCAAGCGCTATGGCAGTATGGCGTTTCCGTAGCAATGGGGTCAAACACACTGCTAAGGATTGATTGGACTGAATTTGAGAACGCTTTACCGTGATGTCATGGGCTAAAAACACCCTTTTCTCGTTGTTAGAAGTGCTTAAACCACAAATTTATGGCATAGATGATTAACTATACGTCAGCCTTGAAGAGAGAAAGCAATCACAGCGAGAGTTTCAGCCTTAACGTTGTTTGTGGTCTAAAAGCTACGGGGAACGCCAACATCTTCGTCTCTGCTTCATCTCGCTGCACCAGCAGCATTTTCAACTGTTTAGGGTTAAGAAAATCGAGCCAAAAAATTTCAGGGACTGGTCTTCTGCTGCGCGGGGCAATTAACCACGACACTTTGACCGCTTCACCTAGAGCGGTCAAACCGGTAGAGGCTGAGCAGCACCAAGCAAAGCAAGAGCGTGAGCGCTCGCTGGAGTGAAAGCGTTGCAGCCGCAGTGCTACCAGCGCTTACAGTGCTTCCTGGTCAAAGGGGAGTATCAGCTGGTCTTGTCCCGTCAAACGTTGACGTTTCTGGGCTGTTTCGACCTGGCGTCTGGCTTTAACCTGGTTCAACACCTGCTTGATGTAAGCAATCCCCTCCTCCTGAGTCATATTTCTGGTCTCTGATTGACTCAAATCCGCGATGGGAGCAGTATCAGGGGTTGAGCCGAGATAAGGGCAAAAAGGTGCCAGATGACTTAGAAGCCTTGTCAGAAGGGAGTTTGAAAGAAGCAATTATCTGTTGCTTTCAAAGCAGCACTGCGAGCCAGTCTCTACGGTTCAATCTGGGCAATGCTTTCCAGCTTATGTTGCACTTTTTTGCCCTTATCTCGGCGTGCGATTCGTTTCTGCCCAAGTCAAGCCCCTCCACCAGGCTTGAAATAAAGCAGAGTCAGGGTTTAACGTCCTGATAACTCAACTTCTGTGTGGTGCGTCCAACTTGGACAATTCCATCTCCCCTAGTGTTGGGGTAACAGTCTAGCCCTCAGAGGTGCGACTGACTCTCAAGCGTCTGAAGCAGGGCTAAAAGGCGGTCACTCGGAACCCGACCGGGAATCCCGTCGAGCAAAGCTGCATACGGCTAACGCCAGTGAATCCATGTTAGAACCATCGTCAACGTGAACAAGCCTACGCGGGTTCACGGGCTTGCCCAAAAGGGAACGGATTCGAGACAGGCAGTTGCCGAGCTGACCTGTTAACACTCTCATACAATCCCGGTGGAAAGTGGGAGCCTACGTGCAGCGCAAAACGGAAGTTGGGAACGAGGTAACCCTCACCAGCGTTCTCCTGATCACAGGATCGGGAGCAGGTAGTCAGCCGCAAGCCTGGTGAGGGAGGGATTGTCTCAGAAGCTAATGCCTTTGGGAAAGCCAAAGGATATGCAGACGGAGGCACAACCATCAGGAAAGTCGCGTTGTGAGTCGCAATGCACACGTCATGAGCGAGTTAACGACTACGTATGGATGAAGCGCCAACTGCGAAGTTGGTGTTGCAGTTGCCAAAACAAAGCCACTGAGCCATGAGTCAAGGCAATGTGCCAGCAACTCATGGTATGCAAGACAAGCACCTGATGGTTGAGGAGCCGTGTGCCAGAAAACTGGCAAGCACGGTTTTGCAGCAGAGGGTAGGGCAGTGATGTCCTACTCGACTGCATCTCAACCCCTTTAAGGTAAATCTGGGTTTTTTCTCTGTTGACGGGGAACTGTTTAAAGGAACCATCCCGGTCAAACAATGAAACTTTTACGTTGTGCTGTTCTGCCAGCCATACTCGCTTCGCTTGCCTTAAGTAGCTGTTCTGGACAGACAACGAAAGCAGTAACAGTCCCTCCATCACCAATCGCCGCCGAAACACCCTCACCAATCGCCGCCGAAACACCCTCACCAATCGCCGCCGAAACACCCGCGCCTCAAGCTAATACGTTTGATACTGGCTTAGCTAAAGCCTCTGATGCTTCCTATGGTGCCAAAACTGCCGAAACTCCGGAGGATTGGGATTTAGCGGTGGCTCGGTGGCAGCAAGCCATTAAGTTTATGCAAGGAGTGCCTAAAGGCAGTGCAAACTACGCTCAAGCTCAGCAAAAACTGGTAGCTTACCAACGCAATTTGACTGCTGCCCATGCAAACCACGCTCAAGCTCAACAAAAACTGGTAGCTTACCAACGCAGTGTGACTTCTGCCCAGAGCTACACTGCACCAAAGGAAGCGGTTTCGGAACCTGTGGCAGCAGTGCCGGAACCAGAGAGCAAGCCTGTGGTGCCGAACAGTGCAGTGAATCGTCTGACGGACGCTCAAAGGGATCAGGTGTTTTTGCTGGTGATGAGCACCCGGCTTTTACCAGCCGAGCAAGCCTGGGCGTCAAATGTTAGCAATCAGCAAAAAATTGCTTTGGCGCATTCGTATTGCAAGGCTTTTGATCGAGGTACAGCTTTTCAAGCGATCGCGCTGAACATCTTCAAGAAGGCTGGCGCTAACAAAGCGGAGGTGACTTATATGGTTCGATTGGTGGGCGCTGCTATTGGTGCGTACTGTCCGCAACACAGGGATAAAGTGCCGTCGTAGCAGGGAAGCTCCTGCTCTCAACTCAAACCCTCGATCGCCTGCTCGGGGTTTCTTTTTGGCTACTTGTCGCCATAGCGCCAAACCAGCTACAAACAACAGCGCGAAGATCACCAAGCCCCAATCGGGTGAGAGGCGATCGGCGACGTCGATCGCGCACCTACTTGGCAGCACAGTATCGGCGGATTGCCACTTGACGGGGGAAGAAACGGGCAACGATAGCTGTTGCGCATTCCATTCTGGTCATTGCTGATCACGTCATTCAGGGGTATGGCAACGATTCGTGTAAAAATCAGCCATTTGCCCCGGAGGGGTATCAATCACTAGCAGCCTTGCCAATGAAAGGCTTGATTCATAGGCTGTGCTAATCGCCTTAAAAGGCTTGATTCGTTGCGCGGGGCGCAGTAATGCTGCTTTGAAAGCAACAGATAATTGCTTCTTTCAAACTCCCTTCTGACAAGGCTTCTAAGTCATCTGGCACCTTTTTGCCCTTATCTCGGCTCAACCCCAGTAGAGGGTGAGCTAAACATACGGAAAAGGAAGTGCAAGGTAGGCTGGAACCCTCTATCCCGAAAGAGTTTTAGGGAATTCATCGGAATGACGCTCACAATTTCGCACTTCTGCTGCACGGGGCAGTTAACCCAGTGGACGCAGCAACTCCATTGCTATATAAAGGCGAGCAAAGGCTAAAGGGAGTCAAGGTGTTGGGGTTTGGGGTCGCCAGAGTTTGATGAAACTGTCAATCTCTACTTTTAGAGTGTTTTCTGAGCGACAGCGCCCTACCGATAATGCCTCTAGCGATGCAAGGTGACAGCCATGTTTGGGTTGCTCTGGGGTCTTGTCGGAGTCCTGATCCTCTTTTGGCTCTTAGGGTTCTCGCTACACATTGCCGGTAGCCTGATCCACCTTTTGCTGTACTAGCGATCGCGGTGGCAGTTTACAACTTCGTCATGAACCGTGATGCACACCAGTAGACGAAAGACATAAGCTGTTTCTACCGCATGAAAGTCCACCCCAGAAAGGCGAGCTTCTGTACGTAAGCAAAGCAATTGATGAGTTTCTTTGATCGCACTCAAACCGCCGCTCATGGCGGTACTCAGCTCAACTTGTCCAACGAAACCCCCTAAAAAGGATCAGACTTATGGTCAGCAACCCGCTCACGAACACACCCCAAGCGACGCCTGGACAATGCCCCTTCCGTGGCACCCGCGTTGGCGGTGCCCTCGGCTCCAAACCGCAAACCGATGACTGGTGGCCCAATCGACTGCAGGTCGAGCTGCTGCACCAAGATCCGCCCCAGGCCAACCCGTTACGGGCTTTCGATTACCAAGCAGCGTTTCAGGCGATCGACTTCGAGCAGTTGAAGAGCGACATCAAGGCGCTACTGACGGATTCGCAGGACTGGTGGCCAGCCGACTACGGCAACTATGGGCCTCAGATGATCCGGATGGCGTGGCACGCTGCAGGCACCTACCGGATTGCCGACGGTCGTGGCGGAGCGAGCCGAGGCATGCAGCGCTTTGCCCCGATCAACTCCTGGTGGGACAACGGGAATACCGATAAATCACGGCGGCTACTTTGGCCGATTAAACAGAAATATGGCGCTGCGCTGAGCTGGGCCGATCTGATGATCCTGACGGGCAACTGCGCGTTGGAGATCATGGGACTAAAAACCTTTGGCTATGGCGGCGGCCGCCTTGATGCTTGGGAGGCGGACCGCGCCACCTACTGGGGACCTGAATTCTGGAACGGTCAGCCATTGGGAGAAAATGGCAACCCTGGCAAGCAGCACCTCGGTCATCCGGATGAGATGGTCACCCGCGATATCCGGTGGGTTGGCAAGCCGGACGAGGCATACTACGACCTCGAGAACCCACTGGCGGCCTCGCACCAGGCGCTCATTTACGTTAATCCCGAGGGACCGAACGGTGAAGGTGACCCCGTTGGCTCCGCCCGTGATATCCGTGAGACCTTTGCCCGGATGGCCATGAATGACGAGGAGACGGTCGCGCTCATCGCCGGCGGTCATGCTTTCGGCAAAAGTCATGGCATGGTTGCGCCGACTAAGATCGGTCCAGCCCCAGAAGCTGCGCCCATTCAGGCAATGGGCATGGGATGGCAGAACCCCGAAGGAACCGGGTTTGCTGAATATACAATGACGAACGGAATCGAAGGATCGTGGACGCCAAACCCGACCCAGTGGGACAACAGCTATCTAGAAAATCTTTTTAAGTACGAGTGGGAGCAGACCAAGAGCCCAGTCGGTGCTATTCAGTGGCAGCCGAGCACTCCCGATGCGCCGAAGACGCCAGATGCTCACAAACTGGGTGTTGAGCACAATCTCATGATGATGACCTCAGACATTGCGTTGAAGGTTGATCCCGCCTATCGCGAGATCTGTCAGCGCTATCTTAATGACTTCGAGCACTTCAGCGATGCCTTCGCGCGCGCCTGGTACAAGCTGACTCATCGGGATTTAGGACCAAAAACGCGCTATCTTGGTCCGGAAGTCGCGGCGGAAGATCTGCCCTGGCAAGATCCAATTCCAGCACTTGACCACGACGTCGTTGATGCTGCCGATATCAGTGCGCTCAAGACCAAGCTTTTGGCGAGTGGACTGTCCGTCTCAGCGCTCGTCTCTGCTGCCTGGGCATCGGCGTCAACCCATCGTGACTCCGACAAGCGCGGCGGCGCGAACGGCGCACGTATTCGTCTAGAGCCGCAAAAGCACTTCGCGGTCAACCGTCCACAAGAGCTGAGTCAAGTGCTAGCGACCCTCGAGCAAATGCAAGCAGACTTCAACGGTGCTCAGCCAGGTCATAAGAAGCTTTCGATGGCGGATCTCATTGTCCTCGGTGGCTGTGCTGCGGTTGAGAAAGCGGCACAGGACGCTGGGGTCAACGTGAGTGTGCCCTTTACCCCAGGGCGAATGGATACGACTCAGGCGCTGACCGACGTCGAAACCTTCGCATGGCTGCAACCGGTCTCGGACGGGTTCCGTAACTACCACAACAATGCGGTTGGCTATCAGGTGAAGCCGGAGCGCATCTTCCTCGATCGCGCCCAGCTGCTGACCCTGACCGCGCCTGAGTGGACGGTGCTCGTTGGCGGGCTGCGTGCTCTCGACCAGAATTGGGACCACTCAAAGCACGGCCTCTTTACCGCTCGCCCCGGCGTCTTGACCAATGACTTCTTCCGCGTCCTGACCAGCATGGACTACGAGTGGAAGCCGGCTGATGCAAACGAAATGACCTTCAGCCTTGACGATCGCAAAACAGGCGAAACGAAGTTCACGGCAACCCGCTGCGATCTGATCTTCGGTTCCAATGCGGAGCTGCGCCAGGTGGCCGAGGTCTACGGCGCTGATGACGGTCATGAGCGGATGGTTCATGATTTTGTCGCCGCTTGGAACAAGGTGATGATGCTCGATCGCTTCGATGTTCGCTAGTCTGAGCGAGCACCTTTAGGGGTTCTAACCATAGCTGTAGCGACCGGCAATCATAAACCTGGCAAAATTGACCCCAACGGCGTGTCGCAAATCGTAGTCGTACTTGCCTCCACTGAATTAACGATTTTAGGTCGGGTGGACTCTAGCGCGCCTGTCTATACACCTAAGGGATTACCAGGTCCCGATAAACCTAAAGCTGAATAGAGAAGCGGTTAGGGCTAAAGACTCCAGCTGTCCCCGTTTCAAAGGTCAATACTTTCGCAGAAAAGTAGCGCTAGAGCCCTTATCCTGCTGCTTGCCCTTGTATCTTGAGGGTGGAGAGATAGACCGATTGCCCTTAGATGCTTGACATCGTGCAGAAGCTAGGGTCATCTC
>NZ_PVWK01000159.1 GCF_003003795.1 Stenomitos frigidus ULC18
AGCGTGTTTGATTTGCTCTTTATCGCCTATTGCTGCTTCCTCTGCTACTCTGCCCTATAAATTTGTCCAAAGTCCAAGCCCTTAAGGAACCCCACAAGGTTCTGTAAGAACGATGGGCTAAAAGAGGTTGGGGTTGTACTGACCCTTTCTTCGCCCCCCAACATTGACATCTCAAGATTTGGCTCCTGGGTTAGCACCTCTACCAGCAAGGGGACTTCCTCCACCAAACCCACAACCATCAACCAAAAGGCCACCTGTTGAATGTTGATGCTTGGTCATTGCAGTTGTTTAGCAATTTCCTGAATAGGCGCATTACTATTGGCAAATCCCCAGACCTTTCCCTGTCAGACCAAGCTGTTCTACCACTTGCTTGCCGTAACTAAGACAGCAGAAATCAGGACGATCGCCGCTGCTTTTTAACCCAGGGCTTCTTCAATAGCATGAACTAAGGCTCTAAAACAAAATAATGTTGGCTCTATCGACCAAACTATGCGAAATCAGACGAAATTACGAGGAAAAGCTTGCTAGATAAGAGTTTGAAGTCCTTTCCGATTAACAAGAATGTCTTTGTGGCTGAGATCCTTTACTGGCAAGGGTTTCAAGCTAATTGAGACCTAAATCAGCACAATAGGAACGATAGAGCCAGCTAACGTCTAAGCTTATGTGCCGATCTGGCATCAAAGATGGTTTTGCCGACTGAGAATATGGGCGATACTGGATTCGAACCAGTGACCCCTTCCGTGTGAAGGAAGTGCGCTACCACTGTGCTAATCGCCCGTAGGTTTAGAAGCTTGGTTTGTAACCCTATCGTGTCAAACAAAGCAGACAAGCATTCTAGCAGATTCAATCCAGCTTTGGGCAGGGTGAGGAGTCACCCAGTTCTTTCTCCTCGCCATACTCTTATGCCTGGTTCATCTCCGTACCATCTGGCATCGTCGTGCGACAGAGTTTAGCCCCGTTTAGCTCAGCGCCCTGAAACTCAGCCCACCGGAGGTCAGCATCCTGTAAATTGGCGTCCCATAGTTCAGCTCGCCATAATTCGGCTCCTCGCAGATTGGCCTTCTGCAAATTGGTGTCTCGCAGATTAGCTCCCGACAGGTCAGCATCGCGCAAATTCGCCTCTTGCAGATTGGCTGTTTTGAGGTTTGCCCCACGCAGGTTCGCCTTTTGCAGATTTGCCCCACATAGGTTTGCCTCAGACAGATCGGCCTCTTGCAGATTCGCTTCTTGCAGGTTTGCTAGTTCAAGGTTCGCTTCTTGCAAATCAGCCTTAGGCAAGTCAATGCGGGCTAGATTTGCGCCTGGAGCATCTAAACCTCGTAGCGAAACGCTGTCTTTGTGGAGATCCTGAAGGGCGATGCGGCGTGCGTAACTGGTGGAGACGTTAGCTGCTGCTGCACTGTCGATGACACGCCATGCTTCATAGTGCTTTTGCGCTCTACGATCGGGCGCTTCTTTGAGATAAAGAATAATCGCGACAACCACGGCAATGGATTGCACCTGAGCAAAAACAGCCTTAATAGTTTCGCGAGAAATTAGATCTTGGAATGAATGGATTTGGATATCATCCTCAGCCCACAGCGCCAATACTGCCAGAAAGACAACAGCCACCGCGATCGCCAACCAGGTTGGAATCGACTGGATAGCTTGTTCCAATTGACGTATGAACTGTGATGGCTTCCCTTTCGTCCGCCCGTTGCGTTCAGTCATCCTTTTAAGCTTAAGAAAGTGGCAAAAGCAGGATGCACTCGAAACTTCTCGATGTTCTCTAGATTGACGGTGGGTAACTCATAGTGTCCCAAATAAGTTCCCTTGCTGGGTGCATCACCGGCTGCCTTTGGTATCCACGCCTTCAAAAAGCCAATTTGCCAGAGCAATTTTTTCAGTTCTAGATAATCCATCTCGGAGACCCATTCTGTTGCGCGATCGACATCCACTTCACCACAGACGGTTGAGAGTAACAAATAATCCAAATCATCTTTTTCAAAGCAGCAGTTTCGTCCTCTGAACACTTCAAAAACATCTAATAGGTGAGCGTATTGAAAGCGATATTCTGAAGCCAAGTCTTTTGTTTTTTGCTCAGAATAAACTTCTTCGGCTGCCATGATGGCAGACTCGTCGATCTTCTTAGTGCCAGAATAGTATTCCCCACATAGTTTGCAGAACTGGAGTAGTTCTCTAGGGCGTAGTTGAGTTCTGCCAATAATATAATCCGCAGAATCCTCGAACTTAGAATCTAATTTTGAAGCAAACACTGATTTCCAGCGGTTCGTCGTATCAAGCTTAGAAGTTTCGGGGAAGGAATGGGCAATTCTTAACCCAATGAGTTCCAGTAATTCGTTTTTACCCCAACGGATAACTTCAACATCCTCTCTAATTTTTTGAGCATCATCGTAGATTTGAGGAATGTTATCAAACAGTTCCTGACGGATGGAAACGTATACTCGCAAATCAGGACTAATTAAGTTTATCTTTTGAGTCGCCTGAAACAAACCAGCAATAAAGTATTTAGCGTCTTCAGAGTCATCCCAGCCCTTGTCCAGTTCATCAATCAAGACTTTCATTCTTGATTTTTCCAACACTTTCTTAAGACTGGGAATGAGACTTTTGATCTCCTCTAAACTATAAAGTGATTGAAGATTTTTTGACTTAACTACACTTTCATGCGCATCTAACTTCACAGTTTCCAATTGTTTCAAGTAACTCACTAGCACGCCGATCGGGTTCAGACCTTTCATGCTGGAATTAGCATTGACATAGTTATAGATGTCTCGCTGAGGACCCAGTAACAAGCCACGCTTGTTCTCTACAATTTTATTAAAAATGAGGTTGTACAGAAGATATTGCCATGCGACGGAGTAAGAACTTTGCTTCCCCCAAGAGCCTTCGTTTTCACGCTTCAAATATTGTGCCAGTAATTCGTAAGAGTACTCTTCTGGAGACAGTTCTAAAACTAAATTCCCTTTCTTAGCCTCTGTTGATGCAATATATTTAAAGATTGCGCTCTTGCCAGCACCTCGATTACCAACCAGAATAGTCTTTTTGCTGTTCAGGAATTTTTGATAAGCCGAATTCTGATAGAAATATTCCGACAAACCGACGGTGATATCTCTTTCTGCGGAATCTGAACCAAGGTTTAGCTTCTGAATGTCTACCAGCATAGTTGATTCAGGATAATTGGCTATAGCTGAATCGTTTAATTTTCACATGGAAAGAATTATGTGTCCAGTCGCGGATCAAGACACTAATCTTCTTGGGGGCACTCGCTCCACAGACTGGTCGTTTGGCGCAGGCTCAAAAAATCGCCATTACCTAAAATGAGATGGTCGAGTAGAGGAATACCTAAAAACTCGGCACCTGCGAGCAATTGGCGTGTAAGGTTGATGTCTTCGTTACTGGGTTCGACATTGCCAGAGGGGTGATTGTGCGCCACGATTACCCGCGTCGCGCCATGCTTAAGGACGGCACGGAAGATGTCGCGGGGATGGGCGAGGGTTTCGGTAGCAGTGCCGATCGTAATCACCTGTGTACCGAGTAAGCGGTGTTTAACATCCAGCATTAAGACAGCAAAGCGTTCTTGAGGTTGCCACATCAGATCCTGGCTAAGGGCTGCGGCAGCGATCGACGGATCATCCACGATCGTGTGTTCGAGTGGACGCGATTGAAAGACACGCTTGCCCAGCTCGATCGCTGCTAAGATAGTGGCGGCCTTTGCTTCACCCACTCCAGAGATATCCGTTAGCTCTGGGACGCTAACCTCTCGCAGTGCTGAAAGCGGGTCGTGCTGGTGCTTGCCAATATGTTGCAGAATGTATTGTCCCAAGCCAACCGCAGAGAGTTTGCCCGCTCCCTGCCCAGTGCTGAGGAGGATAGCAAGCAGTTCAGCCGTTGCCAGATTTTTGGCTCCAGAGGCAACCAGGCGTTCCCGTGGGCGCTCGCTGGCTGGCATATCGGCTACTTTAAGGCAGTAGGTCATGCACCAAGAGGTTGTTGAGCGAGGAGTACCTCTTAGTTATGCCCAACACTGAGTGCTGCCCAACACTCATCTGGAAATGAAAACAAGGGCTAACTGCTCTTTTCACAGCCAACGCGATGCCATTAATTACCGTCATTGAAACGTTACTCAATCAACCGCCGATTCCCTTTAAGCCAGAGCAGCAGTCGCTCAAAGGATGGGTTATGTTCTGTTTACGCGATCGCGGCTTCAAGGTTATTTATGCCCAAAATGCTGATTTCGCGATCGAAACTCGGGAAGGCGACAAGGTGTACTTTAACGTTACCGAGGACGCAGTTGAGCCGGACAGTAAGGCTGGCTGGATTGTGCGCGATCGTGACACTCATAAAGTCACCGTGCTGCCACCACACTCGTAGACGATAGGGATTAACCGATGTGCGCCTCTATGAAACCCGCGCTTTGGAAGACGATCTCAAACTGGAAGCCTGCCCGCGCATGAACCGTTCAGCAACTTTAGACCGCTGCTGCCAATCGGTGCGCAGTTTGTCGTCTGATCGACCGGTCAGCAGGCTGGTGATTTCATCCCACAACGCGCGATCGGCAGTATGGAGGTCAAGGAGCATTAAGCCAACGCCTAGTAATAGCAGCGTGACACCGAACACAAAAAGCCCTAATGAGATGGGCACCAGCCATTCCAGGTTGATTACGGTTCTCAGCGCTAGAGCCAGAGTGCTGGCGATCGCACACATAAGGGCATAAGCATTGGCTAAGACGCCATACCGCACCACTTTGTAACGGTGTTGTAGCTGACGCAGATGTTTCTTCGCTTGCAGTACACGACTCGTGGAGCGATCGCCGGCATTGCTCTCATACCAACGTTCGCCCCCCAGGCTTAACAGCTCAAGATACTGACGGTTAGAGGCCTGCAAGCCTTCTTCAAGCGCAGTTTGACGAACACTGATGCGGCTCAACAGCAGCGCACACGCCACTATCATCAGCATCGAATTCAGAATTAGCTGGATTAACTGGGTCGTCTGCTCAACGCTCATTGGTTTTCCTCAGCCTCGCAGGCAATGTAGGCAAATAATACGGGTTGCTGGTCAACGAAGCAATCAATAGTCATCAATAGCAATTATTACTTTAGTACAAACGAACTATTTTTACCAGTATAAACCCAGAGGCATTGCCAAATGACGTTTCAACTGCTGACGAGAAGTGCTACAGGAAAATGTTGTAGTGCATCACCGACTGCGATCGTCTCTTTACTTTGCAGTGACTGAGCGGTAATCGCGTTTGTCCAGGTAGACGGAAGGCCTGACGGTAAACTGATCTGGGTGTCTTGCCAAACGGCTGTGCCCAACGGCCGATCGCCTGGTTGAACCAAACTGGTCAAAAAGCGCGGTGCGATCGCGATCGCCGTCTGCCCCTCAAAGCGTCGAGCAAACGCAATGATGTGGTTTTGCAAGGCACCCTTCACCGCTAACGGTTCATAGTCGCCCTGTTGGAACAGTTCCACCCATTTCTTTCTGGCTTGCAGCAATTGATAGGTTAAAAAGAGCTTGATGTTACCGTTTGCCCTGGTCGCAAAGAGGTCATCAATCAAAGCGATTGGATCATGGGATAGGGTTGCTTTGATTTGCTTCAGTGCAGTCAGGCGCTGTTCGTAAGCGACCGGGCGACGGTTGTCAGGATCGACAAAACTCAGGTTCCAAAACTCGTCACCCTGATACAAATCAAGTACACCCGGAGCAACATTTTTAATCAACACCTGTGACAGGGAGTTAAAGATGCCATACTCAGCAATTTTGGCTTGGAACGGTTTAAATTGACTGAGAAACTCATTCGATTCCGGCGTTACTAGCAACCGTTCAACGAAGTCACTAAAGCCCTGTTCGTACACACTGTCAGGGCGCAACCAAGCAGTGTGTACCTTTGCTTCACGGACAGCTTTGATCACATAATCCTTGACCCGATCGACGAACGCAGGAAACTCTTCCTCTGCAAAGGGGAATGATCCTACTAAGGTTTGATAGAGAAAATACTCGTCGTTGCGATCGGGAATTGTCCTGCCGCCCAGTCGCACTTTTTGCTTAAAGTTGATATCTGCCCAATGCTTGACATGCTCTGCCCACGCATCAGGAATTTCTGACAGTACATTAAGGCGTGCTCTCACATCTTCACCCCGTTTCGTATCGTGAGTCGAGGTAGTATTCATGGCATGCCGCCAATGCTGCGCTTTGTGCTCGTTGAACGTGTGAAATTGCTCTAGGGTAACGCCAAAGTGACTAGGATTTCCACCCACTTCATTGAGTGATAACAAACGGTTGTAAACATACAGCAAGGTGTCTTCAATGCCTTTTGCCATGAGCGGGCCAGTTAATTGCTGCATCCGCATCACAAAATGCAAGCGTTCCGCTTTTTGGTCGTCTGTTAAGTACTCTTCATCGGTTCGCAGTAAGATCGCTTCAATGTATTCAAGCTCTCGTTGCAGTAGGGGTAATTGCTGTTTGGCAGCGGCGATCGTCGTGCGAACAATTTGCTGATCGGTTTCAGTCACCACATCTGACGCAGTGTAGGTTCTGTAGACTGGGAACAGTGCCAGCACTTCGCTTAACGCGCGTTTCAACCCATACGCTGTAAAGTCACTGCCCGATCGTGTTTGGCCCGCAATGCGCTTCAAGCGCTGCGCCAGGTTCTCCACATCACCGGCCAGATTCTTATCAATAATGAGCCCTTTCTTCTCGGTAGCCAAGCGAGCATATTTCGCAGTCACGCCTGTCAGAATGGTGTAGAACCGATCAAACTTTTCTTCATTTTCAGTGTTGCAAAATAACCCATTAACATAGTTCAGGAACTCATAACCGCTGGTTCCTTGCACTGGCCAAGCAGTTGGCAGATCTTCTGTTAGCTCTAGAATCTTTTCGACTGTGATGTAGACATCGCCAATTTTTTCGCGGAGTCGTTCTAAATAAGTAGCCGGATCATACAGACCATCAATGTGATCGATGCGAACGCCAGTAAAAATGCCCTCATCAACTAATTGAGAAATCAGGCCATGCGTTTTATAAAAGACCTTAATTTCTTCAACTTTGACTGAAATTAATTCATTGACTGTAAAGAAACGACGGTAATTAATTTCCTCTGCTCCCACTTTCCAGAAGGAGAGACGATAAAATTGCTCACTCAGTAAACTATCCAGTAGATTAAAGCTCTCTGGATGCCCTACTTCACCATTGAACGATTGCACGTTTGAAGCAAACAGCTCTTTAACCGCATCATTTTGTTCGTGCAACTCCCAAAGTAACCCTTTCACAAAGACAACCTGATCGTACCGTTCGCGTCCCTTTGCCTCAGCCGGAATATTTTTAATCAAATAGAGAATGCCTAAAAGTTTGACAAAATCTGGATGGTGTCTGCCCAACGCTTTAGTCAACTGTCCCAGATTGTGGGTGATAAAGCGCGCGTATGACTCAATCCGCACAGGCAGTCGCAGACTAAAGTAGTTGACGCTTAAACCACTCTCGTCGTAAGCAAGCTGAATGTCACCACGCTCCAAACAGTTGCCATAAAAATCACCGAGCAAGGGTGCCAAGACTCGTTCACGAATATCTTCAAGCCGATGATTCCAATCGATATCAAAGTAGTCGAAGCTATCGGAATCAGCACCATTTTCCAAAACATCCATGAGCCATAAATTCTGGCTGTCATACGCCATATGATTAGGCACAATATCTTGTAGCCAACCCATTTGCTGCTGGTGGATTGCACTCACCAACGCATCAAAGTCTTCACGAGTACCCAGTTCAGGATTCAGTTGAGTCGGATCTACCACGTCGTAGCCGTGACTGCTTCCTGCTCTGGCTTTAAAGATAGGAGAAGCGTAAAGGTCAGAAATACCCAGCTCTGCAAGATATGGCACGATCGCCGTGGCAGCGGCAAAACCATATTCTTTACGAAACTGGATACGATACGTGGCAACTGGAATTCTCATAGCTCGTGATTCGTTAGTTGTCTCATCTAGCGGCTACATGCCGGATACATCAAGTCTGGTAAAGTGCAAAGCTGCTTGCTGGAATGATAAGCGATTGACCAAAAACTAGTTCATTCGGTAATTTGGCACCAGTGCCTGCCCATGTTTCGTCAGCCGAATCAAGAATTTTTTTCCAGTTAGCAGTGGGAATTTTGGGTGTGCAACTAACAGGCTCTTGATTAAAGTTCATCAAGCAAAAGATTTGGCTTTCAGCAGACCATCGATGCAGCAACAGGAGTTTTTCATCCTCTAAGGTAGTGGCTTCTAAGTTTTGTTTATCGAGTTTTTTGAGGGCAGGCACCGTGCGACGAAGCTGGATTAACTGTTGATAAAGATCGTGCAAAAGCTTGTGTTTTCCTTCTTGACGCATTTCCCATCGTAGTTGCGATCGCTGAAAGGCTTCCTCACTCTGCGGGTCAATGTATTCTCCCTCTAAATGGAAATGAGCAAATTCCCGCTTTCTGCCTGCTCGCACCGCTTCGACAAGATTGGGATCAGTGTGGCTCACAAAGTAGAGAAAGGGCGCGTCTTCACCATATTCTTCGCCCATAAATAAAAGCGGCACGTTTGGCGACAATAGCAGGACTGCGGCACCCAGCTTGAGTGCGTCAAAGGAAACCAGATGGGTCAGACGATCGCCCAACATTCGGTTCCCAATCTGGTCGTGGTTCTGGATGCACACGACAAACTGTTGACCGGGCAAAGCGCTCGAATCACTCCCATGCCAGCGATCGCGAAACGGCGAATACTCCCAGGAGTAGACAAACCCCTGCTTCATCGCTTTAGCTAGCTGCTCACACCTGCCATAATCCTGGTAGTAACCAATCTGTTCACCCGTTAGCAGCGTATGAGCGCAGTGATGGAAGCCGTCATTCCATTGCGCATCCATGCCATAGCCACCCTGCTCAATGCTCCGCAAGATCCGCACGTCATTCACATCATTTTCGGCGGCGAGATAAAACTTGCGCCCTTTCTGTTGGGAAAGTTCAGCAACCCGTTCCGCTAACTCTTGCAGAAAATGCTTGGCAGTCAGATCAACAATGTGGTCGGTGGCATCCAAACGCAGCATGTCGAAGTGGTAGGTCTCAAACCAATACAGCGCGTTTTGCAGAAAGTAATTGCGTATGGCATGGCTCTGAGCGCCATCAAAGTTCAGCGCACCGCCCCAGACCCCTTTATATTTTTCGGTGAAGTAAGGGCCGTAGTCGCTAAAGTAGCTACCTTCGGGGCCAAAGTGGTTATAAACCACATCCAGCACGATCGCCATCCCCTGTTGATGGCACGCATTGACGAGACGCTTCAAGCCTTCAGGGCCACCGTAGGAGTTTTGGACAGCAAATGGGTAAGTACCGTCATAGCCCCAATTACGGCTACCGGGAAATTGGGCGATCGGCATGAGTTCGATCGCGTTCACACCCAGCGCTTTTAGATCCGGCAAGCGAGGGATAATCGCTTCAAATGTCCCTTCTGGTGTGAACGTGCCTGTGTGAAGTTCGTAGATGATCAACTCATCCAGGGGAATTCCAGACCAGTTATTGTCGGTCCAGCTAAACGCAGCCTGATCGACCACTTGAGAAGGCCCGTGCACACCATCTGGCTGAAACTGCGAGGCCGGATCAGGGCGCTCAAGCTGGTCATCCAACTGGTAGAAATATTGTGTCCCAGGGGCGATCGCGTCGGCTGTTAGCTGCCAATAGCCGAAACCGGCCTCCTGCATGGGCAGTAGTCGCGCCTTAGGAGAAACAATGTTGACAGCAACCTGCTTGTGTAATGGTGCCCAAACCGTAAACTGGCAGCGATCGCCACCCAGATAGAACGCGCCAGCATCCATAGAAAACTGCCCTGTGTTTCAGTACCGTTCTAGGGCACTATATTTTTCTTCACCTGGCACTGAAACCTGCCCAAAAGGGGATTTTTGCGATCCTGACTCTAGAAATACGATGAAAGGAGCAGAGAGGGGCGGCTGCATCACTGACTGCTAAGTGTCAGTCAGTGGTTGCAGCCCGCCCGGTGAGGCTTAGTCTAGTGCGTTGTTTTCACGCGGCACACTTCCTATACGCTCCTCACTGGAGTTTGGATTCACGTAGCAGGCAGAAATCGGGTTTCTTTTCAAAACGACGCGGTTTGAACCTCCAGGGGCAGTGAAGAAACCCGGTTTTTCTCAAACCATCTGTGGCTGTAAGCGCGCGATCGGCTCCACCAAAATACGAAGGCTGTCACCTTGCACGATCGTTCCTGGACATTCAATCGAACAAACAATGCCACGCTGTTTTTTGGCGATCGACACAAAGCGCTTAATTAAATGAGGATGCGTCGGATGCAGTGCCTGAATGATTTTCCCTGGATGGCGACAGGGCGCATTTTCACCTTCACACACGAGACCACCGCCGCTCGGCAGTAGGAGCCTCGAACCTGGGGGTAGCTGCGTTAGGTGAGGAAAGCCTCGGAGCAACAGATTTGCACCTAGCCATTCAGGCAACACAGCGTCTAAACCCAACTGCTGTGCAAGCTGGTCACACTCCTCGGCTGATACCACACTAAGCTGCCGTCGATTGCGAATTTCGGTGCCACGGGGGTACATGGGTTCCCGTCCTCCTGAGCGGCGGGTCAAGCCGTAATGGAGATCGCCCGGAATCCCTGCCATGTCTAGAGTGACTTGATCAACCCGACGTGTCACAAACGTACCGGGGGTGTCTGCAAGCAAAACCGATTCCACTGTGGCAGCTAAAAATTTCATACTGTCTGGGGTTATAGAACGTGAGTCATCAACTGAGTCACTCATTCTCTCTCTAGACGCGGTTGCAAAGGGTCAAATCTACTACCTGAGTAGATGAAGCAACCTTGCTAACCAGGCACGATCAGCGGGAGAACTCATCGAAAAGACTTTACACAACCGAGACTTATGCAACGTAATCAAGTGACGCTAGCCAATTCAAATCTGGCGACCCTGCAAAATCAGTTTGCCCCTTCCAATGCGCCAAACTACGAAGAAGCGGAACGCCTTTTTGTTACACTGCTGCACACCGACAATTTAGACAAAAACCTGGCCCGACTCGCTCGGACCCGCAAAGCCTTCGAGAAAACAGTGGCTGCGGCGTTGATGGCAGCCTATAACGATGCTTACAACTCCAGCGCGGCTCATCGCTTTTTACAGCGCGTTTTGTATCGCATCAATCGTCTGAAGTTCTTTTGGTACGACGAATTAAGCAACTACACCAATGAGCGATCGCTCTACTTGCAAAATATCCGCAACCGCATTGAAACTGTGTGGCAAGACTGGGAACTGGCTCAACTGGATGTCGCGAGCTTACAAAAGCTGGATGTTGTAGAGGCCTTGCTTGATCGGGCGGCTGCCGATCTTGATCCTGAGCTGTCTGCTACGGGGCGCTACTTCCGAGATGAGATGACCGTCGCAGGCTATCGCGAAATGTTGGCGATCGCGTCGCTAGACGGGTTGGTGGAAGCTAGCCAGCTTTCTCGCACTCTGGGTGGTGTCGCCAACGAGATCCATAGCGTGATGACGCGTCTGCTGGTGGAAGAATACGGTGCTGGCAAACTAGCGCGGAAACACTCGACCTACTTTGCCACCATGCTCTCTGAATTGGGCATGAACACCCAACCGGAAGCCTACCTTGACGCTGTGCCTTGGGAAGTGCTGGGAACCATCAACCACAGCTTTTTACTGTCTGAACGCAAGCGTGACTATCTACGCTATGCAGGCGGACTGCTCTACACAGAAATTTCTGTTCCGGCTGCCTTTGATCCGTATCATGCCGCCGCCGAACGGCTGGGTTTGTCCAGCGATGCGATGAGCTACTGGACGCTGCATATCAAAGTCGATAAACTTCACGGTCGCTGGATGCTCGATGAAGTCGCGTTACCGTTAGTCGAACGCTATCCCAACGAAGCCTGGGAACTGGTGCTGGGATATGACCAACAGCGGTTGATGGGCGATCGCGCCGGAGAAGCCGTTGCTCGTGCAGCTCAGTTGGCAGATGTAGGCAAGTGAGGGGAGAGGGGGAGAGTTTTGAGTTAAGTCTGCCTCCTGCCTCATGGCTTCTCCAGGCCCTTCCTTCTGCCCCACCAGCAAAACTCCCTGATAGGATGAAGAAGAATGAACAATACGTAACAAATCTGACTCATGTCTTCTCTTGGCAATTTGCGTGATCTTTACCAGCAGGTCATTCTGGAACGCTACAAAAAGCCTCGACATCGTGGCAAAACTGATCCAGTCGATCGGCATCAGCGCGGGCACAATCCGTCCTGTGGAGACACGATCGAACTCACGGTGCAGTTGAGTCCGACCGGCGATCGTATTGAAGATGTCAAGTTTGAAGGCGAAGGGTGCGCGATCGCAATGGCGTCTGCCGATCTTATGGCTGAAGCAATGCGGGGTCGCACAGTCGAAGAAGCATTCCAAATGGTGCAACGTTTTCAAACCATGATGCAAGGCAAAGACGAGTTTCCGTCAGAGTTGCGGAAGCTAAATGTTATGCAAGGCGTATCGCAGTTTCCTGTCCGCATTAAGTGTGCAACACTCACTTGGCACACGCTTAAAGCCGCACTAGAAGCGTCCCCCGACAGTCAGATGAAAGGTTTTGTTAGTAATGAAGAGAATGGTTAGTAAGGCTTAGGTGATCTCAGCCATTAGCAATAAGCGGGTTCTACGGTTTGAACCACAACAACGCAAAGGCACAGAATGTTTAGTCTGTGCCTTTGTCGTAAATGCTTGTTTGCCAATTTAGAAACGCAGCTTGGAAACACAAATCTAAAGCAATGTGTCAAACCAATAATGCCCGTCGCACCTCTAAAAGGCGCGGTTAAACCCCGTATGATTCAAGCACTTAAATTAGAAACTTTGTTAAAAAGAATTAAGTAGTGACCTGCTGAGGCTAATCCTGGTCTGGGCTAGCTGCAATCGTTACAGTTTTTTGCAAACTTAGCACTCAGAAACACTGCTTTCCGGGGATAAAACCTGCCAGTAATTTATTCATCGTTATATTTGCCTACATAACGTAATGAGCAGTCTAATAATCCAGTGGTAGTATGTAATCACTTGGATAGGTAGAGTCATTAGCTCTTCATAAAATGTGTTCTTTCAAGGCGCGTGTTTTCACGGCTAAGGAGTTGGGAATTATGATTTTTGATGATTTTAATAACATCGAAGTTAAGCCAGATACTCGCAACCACAGAGGCTGTTTTGTTCAGGAAACATCCTATAAATTGGTGAACATCGATCGCGCAGGCTGGGCTTTTATCTGTATGAATGATGCTGTTTGTTACTATGTCGATCCTGACAACTTGCAGCAGGCTGCAGCAATAGAAATCGATCAAGATCTAGTGCAGATTTAGAATGATTAGAGGACTAACAATGAATAGGCGTGTTAGATGGCTGGTTTTGAACCTAAACTAGCCATCTTTTTTGTTACTATTAAACGCGAGACTAAAACGCTTTCCAGTGTCTGATGCTCAGTCGTTGCAGTGTTTAAGAACTCATTCGCCAGTTCAACGTCTCAACTCTGTTGTCAAATTTAGTCTCGATCAAATCTGCGTACTCTATTCAATGCTGAATCTATGAGAGAGCGATTGCTTCAATGGCTAAACGTAGCCTTAATGGTGGATTTATTCCTTGTGTTATTCAGCTTTGTATGGCTAGCAGTCGCCGTTACGGGTCGAGCGGCCAACGTACCACTCGGTCTCGACCTTTGGTATAAACTCTGGGAGCCTGTTTTCACGCCCGCGCTCGGCATCTTGATGGGTGGCGCGTTGTTGAGTGGCGCAATTAGCTGGGTTGCCAAACGCTGGCAGGAACGATCAACTGGCAATACTTAGGAGATTTCAAGAACAAAATAACCGTAGGGGCAGGTTTGACCACAAGATTAACGGTTAGAGGACAAGACTCTGGCAAAACCTACCCGTACCCAACGGTAAATTTGTTCTCGGAAATCTCCTTAAACAAGCGAAACAAGCGGCTCTTAGTGCCTGATAAATGCCTACAATCATTAATTCCACTTTGGGTGCGGGTTTGGCAGCTAACCTAGTGCAGAGCCACAGTTTAATTTTAGGGTGACTTACTTTGAGAAAGCTTGCTAGGTAGGGATTTCAGAGATTGCCAACCCTAATTTTTAGTCTTGACGCTGCACTAGGCTGATCTGAACAGAAACGTACTAGAACCCGCCCTTGAGAAAGCTTGACCAGTCAACCAGCCATCTACTTCAAGATTTCGGCTAAAGCCTGCGCGATCGTTGGGTAGTGATATTGAAAACCACTTGCCTGAGTGCGTTTTGGTAGCACCTGCTGACCTTCAAGCACAACCTTTGCGCCATCGCCTAGCAGCGCTTCGAGGGCAAAGCCTGGCACGGGTAGCCAGGAGGGGCGCTTCAGTCGTTCTCCTAGTGCATGGGCAAGGTCAGTCATGCGAACCGGGTTGGGTGCGGTTGCATTGTAGACGCCTTCAAAAGCGCTATTGGTCAGGGCTTGTAGAATTAAGCTCACGAGGTCTTCGCGATGAATCCAGGAAAACCATTGCTTGCCTGTACCGATCGGCCCACCAGCAAAGAGCTTAAACGGGGGAATCATTTTGGCGAGCGCGCCACCATCCCCCAGCACAATGCCAAGACGCACAATAACCAGTCGCAGTCCGGCTTGCTTCACCTTTTGCGCTTCGGTTTCCCAGGTTTGACAAATCTCTGCAAGGAAATCATCACCGGCAGGGCTAGTTTCATCAAATGTGGCGGTTTCACTGGTGCCGTAATAGCCGATCGCCGATGCATTGACGAGCACCGTTGGTTTGGGCGTTGCTTGAGCGATCGCCTCGACTACTTTTTGCGTACCCAGCTTGCGGCTATCGAGAATCATCTGCTTGCGCTCTGCTGTCCAACGGTTCTCAGCGATCGGCTCTCCCGCTAGATTGACCACGCCATCACAGCCTGAAAACACCTGCTGCCAGTCACCGGACTCCATTGGTGCATAACCAACAGGCTCGACGTTCGGAAACGCTGCTGCGGGAAAGAGTTGTAAGGCTCGTTCTGGGTTACGGGTCAGGGCAATGACCGTGTGACCATCTGCTTGCAGGCGCTCGACCAAGCGACGACCAACAAAGCCTGTTGCACCCGTAATAGCGACTTTCATGCAAAACCTCGTGCGCGATCGTACTGATTGAAAAGTGAGGATTTAAGAGTGAGAAGCGAATTTCAAGCCACGGTTGAGTGGGCTATTAGTTGTGCAATCGTTGACCGAACCGTCAGCAACCGTAAGCGGCACTTTTCAGTATATCGGAGTTGGTAGGACCTGACGGTAGTTTGGAAGCGAGCAGAATTGCCTTCTGTGTACGATCGCACCCTGATTTCCACTACAGTGAAGGCAGGTAAATCTATTCACAACACTGATTGCTGCGATGACCGCGCCGCTCTCGTTTTCTACTCTGCCACCGCTCTGGCTGCAAATTGCGATCACTGGAGCCTGGATTGGCATGCTTGGTTTACTAGCAGAATGGCTGCATCGCTATACTTCTGTGGGCTCAGAGGTGGTTCGCAAGGTCGTTCACATTGGGGCTGGCAATGTTATTTTGCTGGCATGGTGGTTGCAGGTGCCCGTTTGGTTAGGCATTGGAGCCTCTGTAGTCTTCAGCACGATCGCGTTTCTGTCCTATCGTTTACCCATTCTGCCGGGCATCAATGGCGTTGGGCGCAACAGTTTGGGTACCTTTTTTTACGCGGTCAGCATTGGTCTTCTGGTTGCGTGGTTTTGGACGATTCAGCAACCTCATTACGCAGCGATCGGTGTGCTGGTCATGACGTGGGGCGATGGTCTAGCCGCGCTCGTCGGGCAGCGCTTTGGTAAGCATCCCTACAAGCTCTGGGATATGCAGAAAAGCTGGGAAGGGTCACTTACGATGGCGATCGTCAGCGGTGTGGTGAGTCTCTTAATTTTGCTAGCAGTGCGGGGAAATATCTGGCAAACCTGGGTGGTGGCGTTGGCAGTGGCGATTGTCGCGACTGGATTAGAAGCTTTTTCAAAATTTGGGATTGATAATTTGACCGTTCCACTCGGCAGCGCAACGCTCTGTTTTATCCTGTGCGAGCTGCTGCTGCCAGGATAATGGAAGGGGTTGTGCGATCGGAATGTGCGATCAGGCGTCAGTTATGATGGCATCGCTAATCGTTAGGTGATCTCCGAGAAAAAAGGTACCGCTTGTAGAGGGCCGGTTTTGCCAGCGTCTTTGCCTTCAGCCGATCACTTGGGTGTCAAACCTGCCTCCACGGGTATTTTGTTTGTTAGAAAGCTCCTTAGCTTATTCAAAGCCGTGCCTTTACCTGGAACAAGCGTTTAGTCATGTCTGACAGCGTGTCCTAATCGGCGATCGGCTTAACAGCGATGTTTTGCAGAAAACAGGGGGTGCCCACCGTCACCATTCGGCTTATTTTTGATCCTCCAGGGTGAGGGCAAATACCTATGCACATGCCAAGATCAGTGGGCTCTCCAACAACGGAAACATCCTGATCAGTTTTCTAGTCGTCCTGTTTCAAGGCACGTAACCATTACGTCAATCCTGGTTGTGTTTTCCATCATAAAGCTATGCCATCTCCAGTCAAATTGCCCGCACCCACCGCTGTCGAAACGCTACCGCTTCTGAATCAGCCTGATCCCTCTCAGCTGGATAACATTAAGGCTCAATTAGATCTGGTCTTGTTAGCGTTAGAAGCATTGGCTGGGATCGGCTCTGAAGCAATGCTTCAAGCAGCGAGTGAGCTAAAGCTGGAGTCACTGGTTGCCGATCGCGTGGCACTTTGGCGGTTGCGTCAATCCAGCCCGCTGCGTCGGGGTCAAGGTGGGCGTAAAAAGTTGGACGTGGAGGAGGCACGCGCACTCGTACTCATTAGCTGCTATCTTGCCAAGCAGCAAGCTGAAAAGATCCGGCGTGCGGTGGCGCTCTTAGAGCAGATGGCTGAGCAACAGCGCGAACCACATCAAACGGCCTTATTGGGCGACTACCTTGATACGTTTAACAATACCTATCAGGAGCGGATGGAAGATGGAGACAGCGTTTCGCCTGGGGTGCTAACCAATCTCGCGTTGAAGCTTCTCATTGATCTATTGTTTTACAGCGCTGCCAACGGTTCCCGACGACTGTGGTTGGCGCTCATGGATCGATCGAACGGCAGCAGCCAGTCGATCGTCAGTGGTCATTAGTCATGAAGCGTACCCCAGACCCAGTACTCGACCTTCGTCAGCTCTACACCTCATTCGGATATAGTTCTCCTCTTTGCCTCATCGACACACCCACTTAATGTTTGTTGCATGTCCCATTCCATTCTGCGGCGATACACCCCTCCAACCTGCACGCTAGAGATTACGGCAAAGCATTCGCCGTTGTCTCGTTGGGCGGGTCAGCCTGTGGTGAAGCAGCTCCGGTTCCAGCTCAGTTTGGATGATCCGAAGCTACCAAAAGAACAGTGGGTGACACTTCGGGGCGATCGCGCTCAGCTCGACCATCTCCATGCAGTCGTTTCAAGCTATGTGCAGTCGTTTCTTGAGCAGACGCATAGCCTTGGGCAACCGTCCAGACACGCTAATGGAGCTATGCCGTCGTCATCAGAAACGGCGATCGCTGTGCTGCCTTCAAATCCAGCCCTTGCAACGGCGTCCTCTGCTCCGGGCGATCTTTCCCTACAGCCTAGAGGTCTCCTGACGCATGACCTGTTTCTGGGAACGTTAGCTGCACCAGAAACAGACACTGTTGTACCGTTGAGCGCTCTACAACTGTTTGACTTAGCCAATGCGCTGGATGATTATGCAGGCGATCTGGTGGCGTTACCAGAGCTACAGCGATCGCGCCAGTCAAATCCCGCCACGTTGCGCTGGGGTCAGCTTGCTGCAATCAGTCTGGTTGTTGTGGGGCTCTCTGCCTCGGTTGCCAAGCTAATCGACAATAACCTCAAAACGGCGTCTCCTACTGCCAGCCAGGGAGCTAGCAGTAGCGATCAACAAATCGCCACTCAAGTTCCTCCATCAGCAACTCAGAGCCCCTACCCAGCCGCCGCATCCGGTCAGAAATTGCCACCACCGCCACCATTGGGCTCTACACTTCCGGTCAGTCCGGGGCTACCGACTGTTTCACTACCATCACCTGCTATCAATAGCCCTAAAACGGGCAACCCTTCAGGTCAAACAAGCACGTCTACTAGCCCTGCCAGCCCTGGTAGAGCGCGCCAGGATGCTGGGAACCAAATTGCCCTGAGGCCTCAAAGCGGCATGCCCTCAGCGGCAACGCGATCGCAAGCAGCTAAACCTGTGCCCAATCCTCTTTCTCTGAAGCGAGAGTTTGCCAACGCACCACCGAGTCAGTCGAGCAGTGCAGGGATGCGATCGTCGGCTAGCGATCGTAGTGCTCAAGCAGAACAAACTGGCACAGCCTTCGATACCATCCCGCAAGTAGCAGAAGCCAGACGGTATTTTCAGCAGCGCTGGAATCCGCCCCAGGGGCTAACGCAAACCCTGGAGTATACGCTTCTCGTGGGTGCAAATGGCTCCATTCAACGCACTGTGCCGTTAGGACAGGCAGCAGGCGATTACGTCGATCGCGCGGGTATACCACTGACAGGGGAACCCTTCGTTTCAGCGTTGAATCGTGGACAAAACGCCAAAATTCGGCTCGTACTCAGCCCTGATGGAAGCGTGAAGACCTTTTTAGAAGGGTCTTACTAAGATTGACTGCATTGCCTTGGGCACGAAAGGCCTAGCAAAGCATCGCCGCAGTAAAAAGGATGCGCGCAGCCCCAGCCCACGCCATTTCAAACAGAAGTTAGAGCGTAATGGACAGGAACCGGGGCTCTCGTCAACTTAGACATTTAAGGGCCTTAAATTGAGGAAGCAATCCGTTTTCTAGAGACCTGCTTAAGACTCATGACGGCGCGCTTTGAGCTTTTGGCGACGGCGACTGGTGGCAACAACAGCCGTATCAACGGGAAAACCAACCAGCGGAATGACCTGGTACAGACGCTCTTCTTCCAACCGCTTCAGCTCGGTGTAGTCAACCCAGTGGATACAATCAACCGGACAGGTATCGATCGCTTCCTGAAGCAAGTCCTCGGAATCGCCATTCTGCCTGATAACCCGCGATCGTCCGTAATCGGGCTCAATGTAGAACGTGTTGCGAGCCACGTGAGCGCAATGCTTGCAGCCAATGCAAGTCATCTCGTCCACGTAAACGCCTTTTTGCCTCAAGGCACCACCCAGCTCGGGCTCCAAGCCCGATCGCTCTAGCTCATCGCGCAAAAAACCACCCAACTCAGGCTCAAGACCCGTTTGAAGCTGGACGTTCGCTGGCTCAGAGGTTGAAGCATTCGAACGATCTTCTGCACTCGACGAAGCAAGGTCAGCCATCACGCACTCCAGCGTTGCAGCACAAGACGAATCGAACCGTCTTTATTCTGTTGTTGCTCAGTTACCTGGAAACCTTTTTGAGTCGTCTCATGCAGCACCGTATGATATGCATAGCGTTGCGTGACACGACCAAGGAACCGATCAACCGTCAATTCCTGCTGCCAAAATTGTAGATCTGCGACCAGCTCATACTCACTACCGTTCCACCGAAAGCCAATGTCATAGCCATTGGCTTGCTCGATCGCGATCTCAGCCGTTTGAGTTTTCCCACGGTAGCCCCGGATTGGTTCAGAACCAGCTTTCCAGGAAACACCCAAATCGGTTAAAGCAGCTTGCAGAGAAGGCAAATTACGAAGTTGAGTCTTAATTTGGCTGAAGTGTGACATGGTGAGTTTTAATGGATAAGGCTAATAAGGGATAGGGCTAAACGAACGAGAAGATTGACTGACAACAATTACCACTCGCTGAACGTTGCTTGATTCGTCGCTGCAAGAGGCTGTGTATCAGTTTGGGCAAAATATTCTGAGGTTTGCTCCTGGCTGACAACCTGACCCAGTTGAGCCTCGATCGCTGCCGTCACCTCGGCACATGAAGAACCCACGATTCCGGTCACCTTCTCTTGTACGCGACCATCAGGATAAATAATAAACTCAAGCGTTTCCATATGTTTGGTGAGGAATTGAGCGGCTCGCTCAGTAGTTGTGAAGCTTAAACTAAGTCAATATTCGAACCAGTGTAGAGTAAGCGTTAATTCTCCGACTAAAAATTTTTCAAGCCTTCAACAGTCGGTGTTAACGAATGACACACTCTTAATGCATAGATTGTGCAACACTTAACAAAAATTAAAATCTATCTAAAGCGGTGACTCGGATATCTGATAGTTTCGCTTAACTTCCCATTGCAGTCAAGCTGAAAAGGGAAGGGAAATCTGTTTAAATTCAGTGGCTAGTAACCAGTGTTGAAATCCGTTGGTTGACGCAAGATGCTTGCAAAACAAGCGTTCGCAAAACGTTGCTGTGGCTTGGACTCAGCTGCTTTTGCAAAGCAAGCTAGTCGATCCAATCCAGGCGTAGAGTAAGGTCGTCAGCAGGGCCGCAGGCTTACCTTTGCATCTCTCCCTGAGGGGTGAGGCACCGTAGGAAGAATCTGACGTCACACGCCACAATGACGACAATAGGGAACTTGTCCCCCTTTGTGATTTAGCTCTCAACACGACAAAACATGGTGCCCCCTCTTCCATCCGGAACGGTGCTGCGCCAGCGGTACCTAATTCAGCAGGTTCTTGGTCAAGGCGGCTTCGGTCGCACATATCTGGCTTTAGACCAGGAGCGCTTCAACGAACCCTGCGTCCTCAAAGAATTTATTGTTCCGTATCACGACGGAACGCTGATCGAAAAGTCGAAAATTCTGTTTCACCGCGAAGCCAGCACACTTTATCAAATTCAGCATCCCCAAATTCCGCGTTTTTGGGCGGCCTTTGAGGATGAGCAGCGCTTCTTTCTGGTGCAGGACTTTGTGGATGGGCAAACCTACCGCCAGCTGTTGAGCGATCGCAAGCAAAAAGGGCAGGCTTTCTCAGAAGCTGAAGTGCTGCACTTCTTGAACCATCTGTTGCCTGTCCTTGACTGCATTCACAAACAGGGCATTATCCATCGGGATATTTCACCAGAAAACGTGATTTTGCAAACGCAGGCAGCGACACAGCTAGAGCCCGTTCACCTCTCTGAAGCTGGGTTGCCGGTGCTAATTGATTTTGGTGCGGTGAAAGAGGCGACTAGCCACTGGCCTCTGATTTCAACCCCGACACGAGTTGGCAAAGTGGGCTACGCTCCGCCTGAGCAATTACAAACAGGCAAGGTGTACCCCAATAGTGATTTGTATGCGCTAGCAGCATCAGCGCTAGTGTTGCTGACCGGTCGAGAGCCGCAAACATTGCTTGACAGCCGCACACTCACTTGGAACTGGGAACCATACGCCAAGGTTGGTGATGAACTGGCAATGGTACTCCGGCGGATGCTGGCGGTGTATCCAGGCGATCGATACCAGTTAGCGAGCGAGGTTCTGCAAGATCTCCAATCGTTTGGCGCGGTACCGCTAGAAAGCACACTGTTGCAAGCGCCATCATCGTCATCACCATACGTGTTGGACTATGTGCCGGAAGCCAGCAGACAGCCAGCGATTGTAAATTTTCTACAAACTCCGCCCGATCGCTCATCGCAGTCAAACAACCCTGTTCCGCCCACCGCTACGTATACGTCATCGACCCAGTCAGCTAGAGACACTCACGACTCAAGCAGTGCGTGGAAACCGGGGACAATGCTGGGAGGACGGTTACGTGCTGGTATTGCTGCAACCGTGCTGGCAGGTTTGGGGGTGGCGCTGCCGATCGTGTGGCACGTTTTGATGAAAGCACCCGATAGCAGCGGCGAAGTTTGGGTCTCTGGCGCCAAGCTACCGCAATCGGAAGCCTCTCGTATTATTGATTCTCCGATTACCAATGGCTCCAGTCTAGCCATTAAGCCTCCATCGGAGTCTCCAGAGCCCGATAGCAATCCGTCGACCAAAACCAGTAAACCACCGCAACGGATTCAATTTGTTCGTGGTAAAGCGATGACCCAAATGCAGGGAACGTTGCAGGCGACTGAGATGCAACCCTATGTGCTGCAAGCCTCGCAAGGACAAATCATGACAGTCACGCTTCAGGGTTCTGATGCTGCCATGAATTTGTTGCGATCGAACCAGGACGCGATCGATGCGGCAGCGTATCAGACCAGAAGTTGGACGGGGCAATTGCCTGCTGACGATCGCTATACGATCCAAGTTTCTGGTGCTGGTGCTTATACCTTGGAGGTGGCGATCACGTCACTAGTGCGCTCGAAGCAAGAACAAATTCAACGAGTCGCTTTTGCAGCGGGTAAGACGGGTACCACGGTCACAGGACAACTGGAACCAAACCAGATCCAACGCTATTTGTTACAGGCAAAGCGAGGCCAAACGCTAGGCGTGAAAGTGTTACAAGGTGGCGTGAGTTTTAGCGCAATCGCTCCGAACGGTCAGCGCGTTAGCACAACGAGCACAAAGATTTGGCAGGGACGTTTGCCCCAAGAAGGCGACTACATTATTGAAGTGTCTACCAGCCATACCGGAAGCTATGCGATCGCGCTTGAGGTTTTTTAATTCGACGTTACATTCAAGCGTAACGTGCTGATCTACTCGTCTTCTCGCAGCGCTTCTACCACTAATTGCGCCAATTTTGAGGCTGCACCTGCTTGCCCGCGAGCTTGACGGAGTGCGATCTGCATTTGCTGCAGCTTTTTGGGATGATCAAGCAAGTCTTGCACGATCGCTGCGATCGCCTTTGGCTGCAGAGCACCAGCCAGTTCAGGCACGATTTCAGCATTCGCCCAAATGTTAGGCCATGCCAGCCGTCCTAATCGTTTTAACGCGAGATGAGTCATGAGTTTGGCGACGCGACCGCCAATGACGGGTAGGTTTGCCAAGAGCCCTGGTATGCCGTCCCACGTCTTGATGAGATCGATCTGCTGGAGCGGTATGAGCACGAGCATCGGCACTGCCAGTGCGCCCAATTCAGCAGTATTGGCGCCCACTGTGGTCAAACAAAGGCTGCATTGAGAGAGCAGGTCATAAGCAGGAGCCTCCGTCCACAGGTCAACCCGCAGCCCAGACCGAGTTTTGAGCCATGGTCGCTCGTCGGGTGCTGCTGGCAAAACCAAGATGGCACTCGTCCAGCCCAGTTGTTCGATCGCTGGATTCGTCGCAGGGTCGGCAAATGTCGCGAGTTTTGTCACCGCCAAACCTGGGGCCACCGGAATCACAAAACGCGTGGCTGGATTAACCGCATACACCTGCTCCGCGATCGCGAGGCATAGCGGTACACCCAGGGAGAGTTTTGTGGGCTTAGAGCCAGGGAGAAGACCGATAAGGGGGTGAGGCGGTAAGGAGTGAGGAGTGAGGAGTGAGGGAATCTCTTTGCCCTCTGCTGCCTCTGCTCCCCATTCCCTCCTCTCTTCACTTCTCCAGCGTCCGGCTTCTGCCATCAAATCACCAACGACAGTGAATTTGTGGACGTACGGTTGAGGGATACGGGTCATGATGTTTTCGTTCATGACACCAAAGCGATCGATCCAGCGGTGCCAGCGAGCTTCCCATTCGGCATAGATCACAGTGCGGTAGCCCAACCGTTTGCCGATGACGATCGGGAAAAATTGGTCGCCACCCAGAAAGAGCACCACACCGTGCGATCGCCAATCCCACTGGGCAGCGGTTTTGCCCCACAGCAGAAAGGGGAAGAAGTGCTCAGCGCCCTGTACGCGATCGACCTCTGGATAACTACGGGCGATCGCGGCTTCTTGTCCACTGGCATTCGCGCAAGGTGAGAGGACAACCGAAAGCCTTACCTGGTTTCGATCGTCGCCCATTTGCTGGCGCAGCGCTTGCACTACAGGCTTAACCCAGGTTGCCAGTTCACCGGGGCCATTGGACAAAATCAAAATATCGATCGCAGGCTGCACGTGCCTTTCCTCTCTTCGGTTGCAATGGACAAGTGAGGGAGATTTCCAAGAAAAAAATTTACCGCCAGGTAGGAGCAAGTTTGATTATAAGGTTAACGGTTAGAGGCCAAGACTCTGGCAAAACCTGCCCCTACAGGTCTTTTGTTGACTAGAAATATCCAGGTCGGGGGATATTGCCAGTAAGCCAAATGGCAAGTGATACAAAGCGATTGACATACTTGGAGTGTTAGACCTCGCTTCCATGGGCAAGACTAAGGCTTATCGTAGGACGATTCCGTTCCAGGTCGTTGTGTAGTCTCACGACTGCAGCAGAATGCCGATGCTAAACGGACATCAGGCTAGAACAAAGGGATAAAAATTGGACGATCGCGCCTCTGTCGAAAATGAGACGATATAGTGAGTTTAATCCCCGTATGATGGGAGCGTATCCAGTTCAAACCGGATCAGAGGCCAGTTAAAGCCCTTTTGATTACGATGAAGTGATGCCCCATCAGCGAGACCGCCAGTTGTTGGGGTCTGCCCCCGCATCAACGAGTAGAGTTAACCTCGATGAGCAACTCCACTTCCATCCTGGAAGACCTGCTGCAAGCCCTGCCCGAACTCAGAACCCAGCTTTACTTCAAGTCTTCCTTGACTGCCCTGTCTCATGCCATGGAAGATCAGGTTCTTGCCGGAGTTGGTAGCTCGTTGGTGATTGCAAGTTTTCAGCGCGAGCGCTTCTACCGCCAGGAAGCCCATCGCTACTTACGCATTTCAGAACGAGCAGAACAGGTCTATGTGCTGGCAGCGCCAGAGACTGATTTTGCCAATCGGTTTGATCATTACGAAACGATCGCCTTTGCGCCAACCGATGCACTCGCTCAAGAGTGGCATTTGGTGGTGATTGGTGCTCGGTATGCCGCGTGTCTGATTTGCAGAGAGAAGCCGATGCCTGTTTCGACGGCTGATTCGACCATGCAGCTTGCCACTGATCAGGCGCGCCGCTTTGAAGGCATTTGGACATTTGATCGACAGACAGTTTGCACAGCAGCAGAGTTATTGCTAGACAGAATTCTCGTGTATCGCCCAGAGTTGACCACAAAGGTTGCCCAAGCGAAAAAGCAGTTGCAGTTGGCACGCCGCATTGGTGCCAACAATGCCGATCCTGAACCGTTTGCGGAGCGTCTGGTCACGTACCTGCAAGCGGGACAGTACAAGTTACTCAAAGCGTATCGCTCGATCGCAGCCAAAGAGCGCAAAGAGCGACTGGTGAACTCCATCACTGCTGCGATTCGGCGATCGCTAGACCCAGAAGAAATCTTCACAGTGGCCGTACGGGAGTTAGGGCAGGCGCTGCGTGGCTGTCGTTGTTTGATCTACCGCTGCAAAGTGACCGATGACGACGTTACAATCCAGCATGAGTTTCTCGGAGCCGCCGTCGCTTCTCTCGTAGGGCAAAAGTGGCTGCTGCGGGAAAACCCCTTATTTCAAGCCGTAGTGGAGCAGCAGGAACGAGTCTATCTTGCTGACGCGCAGGCAGATCCCTGGGTGCTGGAAGATGGGCGCACCGTTTTACCACCACGATTGGCGTCGGCGCAGCCCGAACCCTTGGTGCAGCGCTGGACGATCGCGTCCTGGTTGATGGTGCCTGTGATGCATCAAAATCGACTCCTGGGCATGGTCGAGCTCCATACCTGTGGTGGCACCCTACACGAGTGGACAGAAGCCGAACTGGGTCTGGTAGACGCGATCGCGGCTCAAATTGGGGTTGCCCTTATTCAAGCCGAGGCGTATGCGAACCTTGAAGACTTGAATCAACAGCTTGCCGCGCTCGACGTCACCCGCAGTAACTTAATTGCCATCACCGGACACGAATTACGCACACCCCTCTCAACCATCCAGGTTTGTTTAGAGAGCCTCTCCAGCGAACCCGATATGCCTCCAGAATTGCGCCAGATTATGCTCCAATCGGCCCTTTCTGACACGGAACGGATGCGAAAACTGGTTCAGGACTTTCTTACCCTGTCACAGCTGGAAAGTGGACGGGTGCGGTGGCATCTAGAAGCACTACCGCTGCAGGAATGTGTCGATCTCGCCCTCAGCAGCATCCGCACCCGCCAAAACCAAAGTGACTTGCCCGAAATTACGGCTCACGTGCCACCAGAATTGCCCCTTGTACAGACAGACGGGGAATGGTTGGTCGAAGTACTCTCAAAACTGCTAGACAACGCCTGCAAGTTCACTGATCCAAACGGTCGCATCATGATTCAGGCACATTCCAACGGTGGACCAATGCTTGAAGTGACCGTAGCGGATACGGGACGCGGCATTGAACCGAATCGTCTGGAAACCGTGTTCGATCGCTTTTACCAGGAAGAAGGAGCCCTCCGCCGTACTGCCGGTGGTACGGGGCTAGGGCTTGCTATTTGCCGCCAGATTGTGACCGGGCTGGGCGGACGCATCTGGGCAGAATCGGCTGGTAAAGACCAGGGCAGCAAATTTCACTTTACCGTGCCGATCGTCCGCGGGAAGCCAGACGAGAAACTGCCTAAAAATAGGACAGAGAAAGGCAAGGTTTCGCGTGCCAGAAGTCGATGAGTGTTACCCATGACGTGTCGATTGCTAACAACTGTTACAGATCCCACTCGACTTTAGCGATGGTGACAGACTCAGTGATAGGATTTCTTCAAACATCGAGAGAGAAATCCAATGGCAGAAACTCTTTCTGGACAAGCACCTTTATTTGGCGGTAGTACCGGTGGTCTACTAACCAAAGCCCTTGTTGAAGAAAAATATGCGATCACGTGGACAAGCCCTAAAGAGCAAGTCTTTGAAATGCCAACAGGCGGTGCAGCCGTGATGCGGCAAGGTGAAAACTTGCTGTATCTAGCTCGCAAGGAGCAGTGTATTGCCCTTGGTGGCCAGCAACTGCGTTCAAAATTTAAGATCACGGACTACAAAATCTACCGCGTTTACCCTGGTGGTGACGTTGAGTATCTGCATCCTAAAGATGGCGTCTTCCCCGAAAAGGTCAACGCCGGTCGCCCACAGGTCAATACCGTCGCACGTAACATCGGCAGCAACCCTGAGCCTGCTAAGTTGAAGTTTAGCGGGACACCGACTTACGAAGCCTAGTTCGTTAAACCCTGGTTATCTGGTCTAACAACTCAACGATCGCCTCAAAGATGAACCTTGAGGCGATTTTTTGTTGCGAATTGAGACCCAATTGAATTGTGATTGCAAGTAGAGATGGGTTTTGCTTTTTAGCCATCGCGAAACTGATGACTAGCGTTCAAACCCACCCCTAGAACTGGCTAAGGTCGCCGTGAAAACCCGTTTAAACCCGTATTACAACAATTCATCCATCAGCGTCATAACATTGATAGCGCCTGCGGATAAAGCTGGCGGTGTCGTGTGCTGTAACTGCTCTTCTAGTAAACCTTTGAGTGCAATGAGCTTGAGGCTGTTTTCTGCTTGAGTTTGGGCGATCGCCGCTGCTGCCGGGAGATACCCGATCGCCCCCAAATCAGCCAAAACCGTCCGTCGTAGTTGCAACGAGGGACTCTTAAGCGCCTGCACTAGCTGTTCGCCATAGGCTGCTTCGTGGGTCAACTGATACATCGCCCGAATCGCGGCATATTGAATCCGCTCGGTAGGATGCTCCAGAAACGGTTTGACATGCGAAATGGCATGAGCAGCCCGTAAAGCACCCACTGCCTCCAGAATGGCATCGTAGGGCTGAGAGAGATCGGGCTGATTCGGCACTAACTGCTCGCCCTGCAAGCCAGTAGCCAACAAGTTAAGTAAAGCAGGCACACAGGCTGAGTCACCCAAAGCCTGTAGTGACTGAGCTGCGGCTTCCCGTACGTAGTGATCGGAACAGCTCAAGGATTGAATCAATACGGGTACAGCCCGTCGATCGCCCAATTTACCCAACGCTCTAGCAGCATTGCGCCTCAAAGGATAGCCGCCCGCTTCAGTCTGATCCGCTTCGTCTTCCAACGCGGCAATGAGCGCTTGGATGGCAGCCTCGTCTCGGACTCGAAACCGACCTAGCCACCAGGCTGCATAAAACCTCAGACCCAGATCCGCCCCTTGAAGATTGGCGATCGCCTGTTCGGCTGTTAACGCTTCTGCCTCATCAGAGCCGACTCCGGGCGGTGAAGACTCCATGCTTTCAAACGTAGATTCTTGCATAAGAAACTGGATTTTAAAACGCGTCCGTCGACGGGAAAGAAACTGACAGCTAACGAAACTGGATACCGTTACTGGAGACTGCTACGCATGCGTCACAAAAACCCGGTTTCTAGTTGCCACCGTCCTGGTTTTTACCAGTAGGGTGCATTAGAAACCGGGTTTCCCCAACTATTGTATCGATGTTCTAAAGGGTTATCGATGGTTTAGAGGGGAGTGATGCTAGCAATTTTGCCACCCTGACGTTGGACTCTCTGCATGTGCGGAGTCAGCTCTTCGTAGGGAATAATGACAGATTTATTCACACGGCGCACCTTGGGGTAGCCCGGTCCGCTAATGCCAGCCACTTCAACACGGAAGAGCCGACCAGAGCCGAACGCCTTTGACCCACCAAACGCACTGACGGCATCATCCCCTTTGGCCGCTGGCAAGAAGGCATAGCCTCCTGCACCGCTACCAGACGGAGGCACGATCGTCGAAGCGGCATTACGTGCTAAATCCTTCACCAATCGAGGTGCATTGCCCGTTAGCTGAGCCAGATCGCTGTTGGAAGCGCCACGATAGAGTTGGAACAAACGCGTAAAGCCAACCGATTTCTGACCGATCCCTGTTGTGACCAGATCGCGGTAGTAAGGCACGATCGTTTCACCAAAGTAGGTTTGATACTCTGACGAATCGATGTAGGAATCGATGTCGGCTTCGTAACCTTTGTCCTGGTAAATGTTCATGTGGTCAGTGATTTCGGACTGATCGTAGGGAACCCGTCCCAGGAGGTGCTTATAGTTAAGCTCGATCGTCCGACTTTGGAAGCTGCTGTGGAAAAACTTCTGCTTGTACAGGTCTGATTTAGCCACTTGACGGACAAATTCCTGCACTGTGATCTTGCCATCCCGTAAAAGCGACTCAGCGATCACCAGACGTTCAGATGTGAGTAGGTGAGGATTGCCTAATACCTGCCGATAAACGGCCAGAATAACCGCTTCAATCTCTCCTTTGGTTGCGTTTGGACGCAATTCGATGGGAGCGGCATCACTAAACGCAGATGTTCCGAGGCGAGAGGCTGCTGTTGTAATAGCCACCTGAAATTCTCCTTCAATAATTTAGCAATGAAAAAGTGGATTAAGAAGAATCAATCGACTTCACAGCCCTCATCTCCCTACGAAAGAGGGCGCAGGAGGATGAGGGCTATGAAACATCTAATCTTAGCTTTAATGCTCCACTCGCTTAGACCGCTGTAACACTGATGACCTTATTGCCTGCGCGATTCAGCTGTTGCAACTTAGTCGTCAGCTGATCGTAAGCAACCACCACTTCTGTGACACTGCGCCGCACAACGGTTGCGTTGGGAGTCGCCGACTTCAGCACCCTGATCCGATAGACATCGCCTCGGCTACCGCCAACCGCACCCGCTAACGAGCTAGTAGTAGGGGCATTGATTGGGGTTGCCGCATTTCTGGCCACTTCCCAGGTAAGTTTGGGTTGCTTTTGCCCCTGCGACCGATCGCTATTGGCATAACCACGATAGAGATGCAACAGGCGGCTAAAGCCGATCGATCGCTGTCCAGGGTGATCCACTTGAAAGTCCCGATGGTAGGGCACAACATGATCGCCGAAGCTTTGTTGATATTCCCATGAGTCAAGATAGGACGCAATCTCGGCTTCATACCCCTGGGACGTATACAAATCCAAATGGTAGGAAATCTCAGACTGATCGTAGGGGGCTCGCCCTAACAGATGTTTATAGTTCAACTCAATAAAGCGAACATGGAAATTGGGATACAAAAACTTTTCCCGGTAAAGCTCTGACTGAGCGATCGCCCGAACAAAATCTCGTACTGTAATACTTCCGTTCAGCAAGAGTGATTCTGGACCCACTAACCGTTCACTCTGCATCAAATACTCATTACCCAGTACCTGACGATACGCTGACCGGATAACAGCTTTGGCATCATCTTGAGTCCAGTGCGGACGCAATTCAACGGGTTCCGTCTCCTCGAAGGGGCTAATCCCCAGTTTTCCTGCTTCTTTTAAACCAGCCATCGTTGTTTTCCCCAATCAACTCAATAAAATAGTCAACTCTTTGCAGTGAGTCTTACAGCTGTTTTTCAAGTGAATAAATTATGGGGATGCCAGAGCGGTGCTCCTGCGTGAGAGTTTGACTCTCGTCCCCTTACCAAGGCCAATGAAATTGTCTGTAAGGACTGTTCATAAAAGGGCCCGGAGCGGTCAACAACCAGTCGTCAAGCGATAGAGCTGTTTACTGTTCCGGGCAAACGCCGCAGTTAGCTCAGAGCGTTGATCATGTAGTCGATGTAGGAGTTGGCCTCAAGCGCAGGATCACCCGAGAGACCGTGGTTAGCCTTGATATACTTGAGTGCTTCAACATACCAGCTAGGCGATAGCTCAAAGGTGCTGTGCATTTCAGCTAGACCAGCCAGCAGATAATCATCAGCAGGCCCTGTACCACCGGCGATCAGGCAGTATTGAATCATGCGCACATAATAGCCAATGTCGCGGGAGCACTTAGCTTTACCGCGAGCATCAGAGGCATAATTGTTGCCAGACATGCTGGTGGTGTAGGGAAACTTTTGGTAGACCGCATTCGCAGCACCTTCAGTCAACTGATTGGCTTTAGCACCCAGCGCCTTAGCAGCTTCCAGGTCAGCAGTTGCCAAACGAAGGCGACCGAAAGCAACTTGGAGTTCGGTGTTGCTCAGGAAACGACCTTGGGAATCAGCACTAGCAACGGCTTCAGTCAATTGCGTTTTCATTCGTATTAGAGCTCCTCTAATGGTTTACAAAGTGTTGGTTGGAATACGTTCGTATCGACAGGGTAGAGACTTAAGGCAGATACCCAATCGGGGTTAGCCTACAGCCGAAGCAGCCCGATCGAAATAGCCAGCCAATTCAGCCATCAAGCTGCTGCAATCGCCAGGAGTCACACCGTTGCGATCGTTCGCGATGGCGATCGCCGCATCTTTCATCTTGGTGATGCTGGTTGCCATTGAGGAACCAGGCACGCCCAAAGCCAAATAGGTTTCGCGCAGACCATTCAGGCAGCGATCGTCTAACACGCTAGCGTCACCGGTGAAGACGGCATAGGTGACATAGCGCAAAATAATGTCCATATCACGCACACAAGCAGAAACCCGACGGTTGGTGTAAGCATTACCACCAGGAGCAATGAGCTGGGGTTGCTCAGCAAACAAAGCCCGTGCCGCACCAGACACGATCGTGGACGCATTGCTAGTAATGCGGTTCACAACGTCATAGCGCTTGGAACCATCTTTGACCATAGACATCAGCGCATCGATTTGAGCAGTATTCACTAGCTCACCCCGTGTATCAGCCTGGGCAACCACTTTAGTAAACGCGTCTAGCATTGATTCAATCTCCTAAATTTGCTCAATTGAGTATTTATGAACTTGTTTCGAAACTGAAATAGATTCAGTTTGAATTTCAACTGCCAAAGCAGCCCAAGACGGGTACACCAAAACCCACCTTCATGTTCCATCAACCCCTCATCATCATGAAGCAGATAAGTTTCACAAAGCGCCAGCTCTCCGCAAGAGAAAGCCAACACTTAGGCTTATATAGACTCAGACATTGCCTGTGTCAATGCATCAGAAAAGGTAGGGAATCGAAACGCTTGATCGTTGTAGCGACCTGATCGTTACAACTAGGAGCCTGGTTTGTTTCTGGAATAACCCTGATTAAAACAATCTACTTGTGCAAGATTTGTGCAATTAAAAAACATTAGAAGAAGAGGCGAGTTTCAAAGACCAATAAAGGCTAGATCCCTCTCTGAACAAGCTTTTTAGTGTTGCAGCTCAAATATTCACTTGTAAATTATTCTTAACATTAAGGTGTTTCTTAACAAACCTGGGGACTTCTAAAAACGGCTCTAATTGTTGGTCAAAAGGAAACTAGCGCCCTTTGGGGCAGCGTTTTTTCCCTAAGTTCAATCCTTTACTTAAATTCAATCATTCACTATAGTTGCCCAGCTTAGTATTAAAGTATGTAACGTTTTGTCAGACTGGCGCAGCGTGCAATCACCTCTCCGCTTTATGATGATCGGGATACTCTTGGAAGTTTAGTAAGATAGGAGCCTATTTAAGCGTGGCAATTCCTCTATTAACGTATTCTCCTTCCGCTCCAAACCAGCGCGTAGCCCCGCTAGGTGCAAGAGATGACGAAGCCATTATTTATTCAAGCGATGATCTATACTCCCCAACAGACGTAGGCAACCTGATTAATGCTGCCTATCGCCAGATCTTCTTCCATGCGTTTAAGTGGGATCGTGAAGTTGCCCTTGAATCACAGCTTCGCAACAGGCAAATTACAGTCCGTGATTTTATCCGGGGGCTGTTACTTTCTAAAACCTTCATCGATAGCTTTTACGACAAAAACAGTAATTACCGCTTTGTCGAACACTGTGTCGAAAAAGTTCTAGGACGTCGAGTTTACAACCAGCGGGAAAAGATTGCCTGGTCAGCCATCGTGATGACCAAAGGCGTTAAAGGGTTTGTTGATGATCTGCTCAACAGCGACGAGTATATTGAAAACTTTGGGGAGAACACAGTTCCCTATCACCGTCGTCGCACTTTACCGAGTCGCGCCATCGGTGAAACCCCCTTCAACATTACGTCTCCTCGCTACGATGCCTACTACCGTTCTCAATTGGGCTTCCCCCAAACAATCTGGCAAGAGGTTGTTCGCAACTACCGCTCTTACGACAAGCAACCCAAAACAGGCGATCCTGCTTTATTCCTCAATATGGCCAGAAGCATCAGCCCGGCACCCGCTACACCGAGCAGAACATCGGTCTACAACATTGACATTGACAAGACTGTCCCTTATCGCTCTCGCTAAAGGATGGGGCTTGAATTTAGCTTAGTCAGGCTTTGAGTGCGCATTCAAGCAGTCCTGACGAGGTAGCGCAGATCCTTATTTATAAGGAACCGATCGCTCTGCTCCGATCGCGCGGTTCTGTCTAGCAGTGGCGCTAAGCTGAGGGCGATCGTCGCTAAGCATTTGTTAAAAAATAACTGCATACTTTTGGATTGGCGATCAGCGATTAGCGTTTCTCTGATGGCTGACCGCTACAGTCCACGACATTGTTTCTTTACAGTCTCTAAGCGCATCAATTCAGGTTTCGTTGGCCCGCCTCAACACGGTGGGTTCTTTTTTTACTCAAAAAGTCTTAAGAGGCTAACGAGTTTCTGGCTTGTAGTCTCGTAGCATCAGCGCTTCTACCGCGGCCTGAGGAGTAATATCCCCCCTGAGCAGACGATCGACCTGATGCGAAATGGGGACAGCAATCTGCTGCTGGGTAGCCAGTTTCATCAAGACCTGAGTGGTATTGACGCCTTCTGCCGTGCCCTGAAGTTGTGCGAGGACTACAGACAATGATTGCCCTTGAGCCAGTCCATAGCCAACTTGATAGTTGCGACTGAGCGCACTGTTACAGGTTGCCAGCAAATCGCCTAGCCCAGACAAGCCGTAGAAGGTCTCCGGTTTTGCGCCCCAATAAGTGCCGACACGAATAATTTCAGCAAGACCACGAGTGACTAAAGCAGCTTTAGCGTTCGTTCCTAGCTGCAGACCATCGCAGGCTCCAACGGCGATCGCAATGACGTTTTTCAGCGCCCCTCCCAATTCAACGCCCACCACATCGGAGTTGGTATAAACCCGAAATGCATTGGACGATAGCGCCGCTTGTACGGTTTGTGCTGCTGCTAAATCCTGGCTGGCAACAACCGTAGCCGCAGGCAACCCCTGCTGAATTTCTTTGGAGAGGTTGGGCCCCGATAAAACCACAACTGCATGCGATGGCAAAGCCGCCTGCCAGATTTGGGAGGGTAGTAACGGCTTGGTTGCTACGCTAGCTTCGGCTGCCAACCCTTTGGTTGCCGTCACAAAAACGGTATGAGCCGCGATCGCAGCCGGTTGAATCTGCTCAACAACGGCGCTTACACCCTTCATAGAGACGGCTGAAAGCACAAGATCAGCACCATCAATCACGGTTTGCAAGTGCTCGTGACTTTGCCGTGACCACACCTTGACGGTGTGACCCTTTGCCTTTGCTAGTGTGGCTAATGTTGTTCCCCAGGCTCCAGCACCGAGAATCGCGATCGTACGTTGTTGCATGGAATTAAACTAGCAGCTTTCAGCGATCAGCTTTCAGCTAATAACTGACTTCTGACTCCTGACGCTTGACCGCTTCAAGCTGATTGCCTCTTTCTCGTGGATGCCGTTCCATCAGTGACCTTACCTGTTCGGCGTGATAGGAACTGCGCGTCAAGGGTGACGCCACTACTTGTAAGAAACCCAGCGATTCGCCATAGGCTCTCCAGGCATCGAACTGCTCTGGGCGCACAAAATCAACGACTCCTAAATGTTTTTGACTCGGCTGGAGATATTGCCCGATCGTCAAAATGTCACAATCCACTGCTCGCAGATCGCGCATGACCTGTTTGATCTCCTCATCGGTTTCACTCAATCCCACCATTACACCTGTTTTGGTATAAACCCAGGGAGCCAGGTCACGGGTGCGCTGCAATAACTCCAGAGATCGGGCATAGCTCCCTTGCGGACGGACATGACGATACAGGCGGGAAATCGTTTCGATGTTGTGATTCAGTACTTCTGGTGCGGCTTTCAGAATAGTCGCCAAGGCATCCCAATTGCCGCAAAGGTCAGGAATCAAGACCTCGATCGTGGTGCCTGGCGAAGCCGCACGAATAGCATGGATGCAGCGATCGAACTGAGTAGCCCCCCCATCGGGTAAGTCATCCCGATTGACTGAGGTCACAACGACATGATTCAGCTGCATCCGGCGTACTGCTTCTGCCAGCCGCTCCGGCTCTGCTGAATCAAGCGGCTGAGGCTTTTTCTCAAAGTCAATATCGCAGTAGGGACAGGCGCGCGTGCAGGCGGGGCCCATAATCAAAAAGGTAGCCGTACCGTTGTTAAAGCACTCGCCAATATTTGGGCAGGAGGCCTCTTCACAGACTGTGTTCAGCCCCAAATCCCGCAATATGTCTTTAACGCTTCCGACCCGCTCCCACTGCGGCGCTTTGACCCGCAACCACTCTGGTTTAACGACCACGCTTCATCCTGAGTTAAACAACGTCTTGTCCATCCTATCAGGCGTAGGCTGGAAGGTAGAAGCTCTGCCAGAGAGGAACGGAGTGTAGCAACCAAAAGCACTAAAGCGGGCTGTTTTCGGGTGGTGAGATCGCCCCTGGGGTCGTCGTGCCTTGCTTCACGTTTAGCGCTGCCGCACCTTTGGGGCTTACCTTAGCGTTGGCTGGCTGAGCCGGCGCTTGCGGCAACGGCGCGACTGTGGCTGGTGCAGGAGCAGGTGCTGCCCCTGTCTGATGCGGGATAGATTGGTGAGAAACCCAGGCAATACCGCCAGCCATCAACGCGGCATAGCCCAAATAGACGTGCATTGAGTTGAGTTGCAAACCGGAGCGTACTTTTGGCTGCTGCCACGACGGCAAGACAGCGGTGGCTGAATCGATCGCTGGCAATGACGCAGCCATTTGATTTCCATCCAACCCCAACGTATTAGCGGCTTGTCGAATAAAGCCTCGCAGGTAAATATCCTCAGGCAAGCGGTCAATGCGCCCAGACTCCAGAGCTTCTAGCTGGTGCATCGGAATCTGGGTCTTGATGTGCAAATGGTAAGGCGACCAGGACCTTTCTTGTCGCGCCTGACGAATCGTCTGCCCCAGGGCTTGTAGGCACGTCTCTCGTGCTTCAAGCGCTGCCTGTAGTGCCAGTTCTCGTTTACTGAGCTTTTTGCGCGGGTTGGCGAGTCGCTTGGCGATGTGGGATGGCGGCGGTGGATAAAGCATGACGCGCTCTCGTGGTAAGGGAGGCGCTTGACTATTGACAGGGAGGACGGCTACCGTAGCGGGACGGTTGTGATCAGCGGCGATCGGTTCTCGATCCGGTGGGCTAACTGGCTGCTGGGGTGCTAGTTGCAGTGTCTTGGGTGCCGCTATTGCTAAGGCAGGGTTGGCAAACTCCTGTTTGGCTGGTTGCTCGATCGCGGGCTTCTTGCGCACCATTTTGCGTAGCGCCAGTCGAATGGCTTCTCTGCCGACTGCTCGTACCATACACTGCACTTGTCTATGCAAATCATCTGGCAATGCTGCCAGGCTAGAGAGCATCTGCCCATAAATCTCGCTTTGATAAAGCTCAGCCTCTACCTGTCCCAAGATCGCCCTTAGTCCATTCAGGGAAACTTCAGCGTTCCCTCCAGGAACCGCCACGCAGTAAGTAGACTCATGTGCCAGCATGCATTGCCTCCCCTATCTAAAAAACCAGCATTAAACAGCTTGCACTGACTACAAACAGCGGTTAACTGGGCGGCGACAAAACCAGCACACAACCTTCGTTTAAAGTAAATAATCAACCTGTCTTCATAACTTCATTCGAAGGGGTTTTGCATTCTTCCGGACGGATATGTTGCAATTCAGAACAAACCGACAAAACGGCAGAGCATGAGCCCTGCCGTCAGCAGCTTTAACAATTTTTTGCCATCTCTAATCGCGACGACTATCGTTAGAAGCGCACTCTTTGGATAGACAACGCTCAAGTAGGGAAACTTGATGCAAGCGCCAAAAGCGGCTTGGCTGTAGAATGACTTTAAAACTGGGGTCGAAAATTGGCTGGCTCAGAAACTGCCAGATTGGGAAGGTAAGCTTGGTGTAGTGTGAAGGCAACATAGGAATCATTCCAGGTAACAGGGGTGGGCAACACCGATCGCAGGCGCTCATGCACTGATCAGTCTTCCACCTACAACCATGCCAAAATCTAGAGCAAATCCCCTTGTAAGGATTGCGGAATCTTTCTCTGCCCATGCTTTAAATGTCTGTATTTCTATGGAGGCGATCGTCCCTTTTTTCGCATCAGGTTGGCTGTTCAGTCGATCGCTCGTTCAGTGCCTCAGGGCTTACAGGCATCAAGGGGCAATGTTAAGCAGTAATGCTATGCAAGATCGTTGATTGACAAGGAACGGTTTGCGCTTCAGCCTTGCCGAAAACGCCATCCACTATCATTGAGCTACCCTTGGCTGAGCTTAGCGATCGCGTGAGTCAGCAGCTGGTAAAATGCGTCAGCTTTGATCGTTTCGACTACATTTGTATTCGTTAGCGGCTCGGTAAGGTGCCACCAATCAACCACGGTGCGCCCCATCGTAAGTTCACTGCTGGTTTCGATCGCCACATGAGCGCGGCGACTAGTGAACAGGTCAGGCTGTAAAAGATAGGCAATTACACAGGGATCATGGAGCGGTGGGCCAGAGAACCCATAGCGCTGCATATCCCGAGCACCGTAGTAAGCAAGTAAACCAAGCATCGCAGCGCTGATGGGCGAGTGAATCGCACGAATGGCACTGAGGCGCTCTGGTGTGGCAATCGCCTGATGTGTGACATCCAACCCCATCATTGTCAGTGGGATTCCGGCTGTGGCAACGACATGGGCGGCGTGCGGATCAACGTAAAGATTAAATTCTGCCGAGGGTGTAATGTTACCCTGCGTCAAAGCCCCACCCATCATCACTATTTCTTTGATGTGTTGGCAAATCGCCGGTTCCTTGACGATCGCCACAGCAATGTTGGTCAGTGGCCCCAGTGTCGCAAGCGTGATGGGTTCCGTTGCTTGCAAGAGCGTCTCGATCAAAAAATCAACCGCGTGTTGCGCTTGCAGCGGCATCTGTGGTTCTGGCAGACTGATGCCGTCTAGTCCTGTTCTACCATGTATGTCTTCAGCCGTGATCAGCGGGCGTAGCAATGGGCGAGAACAGCCTGCGTAGATTGGTAACTCGCTTCTGCCAGCAAGTTCGCAGAGGCAACGAGCATTCTTTTGTGTCAAATTCAGCGGCACGTTGCCAGCGACCGTCGTCACGCCCAAAACGTTGAGCTGCTCTGGAAAGGCCAGCGCCAGAAAGAGTGCGATCGCGTCATCGGCTCCCGGATCGCAATCAATGATAATAGGCTTAGCGACCATGCAAACACGTTTGGCTGGTAACGACTGGAACGGCTTGAAGCCGTTTGGTGATGGATTGCCCAAAGGCGATCGTTGCAGTGAGAGGCAACGCGTCTGAACGGAAGCCGGTTGCGATCGGGTGGAGCGTCAGAAAGGAAATGCTCCACCCCGACTGTTGCAGCGTCCAGGCAGGCAGGCCACTCTCTTGATCGAGGCTGGGATAAATCACCTGTGGCAGGTAGGTGACGCCGATCGCGTCAAAATCTGCACCGGCTTCGTAAAGCTTACGCCGAATCGCGCCCCAGTTGTGAGTGGGTGTTTGAACCGAAGGCTCAGTGTGGTTGGATGCAGTACTACTGGCAAGTGTCGCGCCCATGAAGTCTGTGAGCTTGGCGCAAATATCCTCAAGGCGGGCGCGATCGCCGCGCAAGAGCATCGCTTCTTCAGGTAAAAGTGTTCCGTTCGCTGTGGGCATCCACAGTTCAAAGCAAGTATAGGCATCGATTGGAATTGTCGTTAGTTTGAGGTTAGACGGCAAACCCAGAGGGTTTGGCGCAACCGCAAATGCCACTGGAATGAAGGAGTCAAGCATACGCATAAAGTTCCTTCAGAAGGCTTGAAGGGGTTAAAGGAGACTACAGCAAATTGACATAGCTTGTAGACACCAGCAAGTGGCTTAAACCCCTTACTGGGTGTGAATCATGTCTTGCTTGAGGTCTGCTTGACTGCGACACAGAAGCAAGATCAGTGTTTTAAGCATTAACACCAGCAGTATGGGTACAAGCAGCCCGATGTCTCTTACAGGCAGAATCAACGTGCTGAAATCGTCCTTCTTAAGATGGCTCGTGCTGAGTGAGTTTGTGTACTGCAACGGTAAAAAGACTGTAAAGCAGAGAAGAAGTCTTCAGGCGCTATTACGTAGAAACGCGGTTTCGCCACGAGAAAAGGCTGTTTGAGCATTTGTAGGGCACCCAAACACGCAATTTCTTTAAGAGGCTGTTTGAAACGTCTAGAAAGCTTCTTCAAACCGACCACTTCAAGACCACTTAAGATAAGAGGAAAGTCGTCCAGATTACAATTCGCACTTGATGTACACCATGAACCAGGCTATTGCAGAGGCTGCTGCAATTGATCAAAAGCTATCCAAACGTCCTATTAATCTCGATCCCGGTGGCTACATCATCATCTACCTCGATCATGAGCAAGGGCTCATTTGTGCCAAACATTTTACAAATTTTATCGACGATCGTGGTTTGGCTTGCGATCCAGCGACAGGTAAACCCATCCCCACGCGCAGCAAAGTAGAACGGTTGCCCACTCGTCTGTATAGCGGTAGAACGGCCAAGGAAATCTGCGTCCAGCTTTTTGAGGCGCATGCCCCTTGCCCGATTACGATGATTGACCATGCTTCTTACCTGGGGCGAGAGTTTCAGCGGGCAGAAGCCGCCTTACTCAGTGGGCAAGAGTATGTACAGGACTGACGACAATGGTTAGTGGTTAGAAGTAAAGTCTTCTCTAACGACCAACCACCAACCACTAAAAACGTGCTAGCCTTCTCGGGCTTGCAGGTACAGATAGAAATAATAAGTTGCCATCGGTACAACGGTCGCCACAACAAGGAAACCGATGACCCAGATGGTAGCGTTGCTTTCTTTTGTTTGTTCGGGTGTGGCAAAGGTACCTTCAACCTGGACGTTATCGATGAGTGCTGGCGGACCTGGATCAGGGCGACCAGAGAGTACTGCAACGAGGCGATCGCTAGCACCGAGTAGCGCTTGATTGTACTTGTTCCCTTCCTTCAGCGGAATCAGCACCGTTTCTTGTGTGACGCTTTCAGCAAGCTCGTCAGACAGCTTTGTTTTCACTGCATCACCAGCACTCAGCGCCACATTGTTAGTAAGGTTATCTAACACCAGCAGCGTCTGGTTAGCACTCGCCTCTTGCGTCGGGAACCACAGGTCAAAGAGCTTATTAGTAAAGGTTTCGATCGTTTCGCCGTAATCCAACCGATGAATGGTGACAAAGTGAACTTCGCTACCCGTTTGCTTTGCCAGATCTCCTAGAGCGGTTGCAATTTTGCCTTCATTCGAGCGACTGAGAATTTCGGCCTGGTCAAGCACCCAAGTGCCTACTTTTGGCTTAGGCACTTCGCCGGCACCGGTCGCGTTTGCAGGTGTGGCAAAGAGCTGTGTCGCCAGAATCAAGACCGCTACGGAAAGCAGCAGTTTTTGGCCGACGCACTTCCAGTTGCAGAGGTGGTTAAGGAGGCGTTGCATGATACCGCTCTAGAAAAATGTATCTCTCCAAAATACTACGCTTATAGCGAAGATGGACAGGGGGAGGGGAAGTAAGGAGTGAGGAGGAGGCAGGAGGGAGAAAGTTTTGAGTTTTGAGTTTTGAGTTTGAGTTTTGAGTTCGTGCTGACTCCTGAATCTAGATTTGAGGTTCATCCTTCATCCTTCATCCTTCATCCTTCATCCTTCATCCTTCATCCTTCATCCTTCATCATCTTTCCCCACTCCCCACGCCCTCATTCCTCATTAATGACCATTCAGATAATAGTCTCGCGTGCCTTTGGCGCTGATGGCTTCGCCGAGGCGGGTAAGGGCGTGAACGTAGGCGGCAGTGCGGAGATCGATCGACAGGTCACGGGCAATTAACCAGATGGCCTCTGATTCTTCGACGATGCGCTGCTTCAGCCGTTGATTGATTTCGTCTAACGTCCAGTACAAACCACTGCGGTTTTGTACCCATTCAAAGTAGCTGACGGTCACGCCACCTGCGTTCACCAGGATATCTGGAAACACGTAGATGCCCTTCTCGTTCAGGATGCGATCGGCAGCAGAGGTAATGGGGCCATTTGCCACTTCGTACACCAACCTGGCTCGGATGGTGTCGACGTTGGCTTCAGTAATTTGATTTTCGAGTGCGGCAGGCACCAAAATATCCACATCCAGAGCCAACAATTCAGCGTTAGTGAGGACCTCTTCGGCAGCGGTATGACAAACGGTGTCGTCACAGTAGAACGCTTTGACACCACGGCTAGCATCTTTGAACTGTCGAAGGCTGGGGATGTCGAGTCCGTTTTTGGCATAGACACCACCCTGTGAGTCGCTGACGGCAACAACCTTGTAACCAGCATGAAAAAGCAGTTCTGCGAGGATGGCTCCAGCGTTGCCAAAGCCTTGCACAGCAACCGTTGTCGTACTGGGATGACGATCGAATTTCGGCAACGTGGATTCAATCACAAAAAAGGCACCCATTGCCGTTGCGGCTTCGCGTCCTAAACTGCCGCCCATGCTGACGGGTTTACCGGTAACGACAGCGGGGCAGATCTGGCGCTTAATGATGTTGTATTGATCCATCATCCAACCCATGATCATGGCGTTGGTGTAGACGTCTGGTGCCAGAATGTCAACGTCAGGGCCAATAAAGTCGGCGATCGCGTTAATGTAGCCACGGCTTAACCGCTCTAGCTCCATCCGGGACAATTCTTTGGGATTGACGGTAATACCGCCCTTCGCACCGCCGAAGGGCAGTCTTAACGCAGCACACTTAAACGTCATCCAAAACGCCAGTGATTGCACTTCGTCCAGGGAAACGTCTGGATGATAGCGCACACCGCCTTTACCGGGGCCTCGGGTGTCGTCATAACGCACGCGATAGCCCTGAAAAATTTTGAGCGAGCCGTCATCCATGCGGACGGGAATCGAAACGGTCAGACTGGTTTGAGGAAACTTCAACGTTTCAACGGCATCATCTGAAATGGATGTATATTTCAGTGCTTGTTCTAAGCGTTGACTGGCATCTGCTAATAGTGAGCCGGGGGTCATAAATACTCTTCCTTTCAGTAAAGTCACGATCGCAACGATCGCAAAAAACGACAGGTGTTTCTAAAGACACGAGTGCTTTCTTCAGCAAACCTGCCAATGGGTTTAACCAATAGAGAAACTCTTCGCTTTTCTCTATACTGCCCAAACACCAAACGCCTTGGATACAGTGATCCCCCTTTTAGAGACGAAACGTGACTGTTCTTAAGGCAACGACTGAAAGCGTTTTTATTTCCTTTGTGAGCATTTATGATGTAGCGATCGCACGATCCATAAGAGACAGGCGCAGAAATAACGTACCAGCCAACCACGAATTCTGGTCGGTGCATGGCACTGCCATACACCGACGCTGGGATACTATCTGTTTACAAGTCCCTAAAGTTACCGCATCGTTTTCTCAGGTTCTCTTGAAGGCACGGCAAGGTTGAGCAACGTGTTAACTTTTTTCAGTAACTCAACCGTGGAGAACCCTTTGGTTAAATAATCGTTGGCCCCTAAACGTCGAGCCTCATCAAACCATTCTTCTGATAAGCGTGATGAAACAACCAGAATGGGAACATCGATAGCGGCTTGACGACAGCGATCGACCAATGTAAACCCGTCCATATTTGGCATTTCAATATCAGTGATCACCAGATTGGGATGAGGGTTTGCCTGGAGCCAGTTCCAGGCTTCTTGTCCATCAGCACAGGTATGGGTGACATAGCCACAACTATGCAGGCTTGCCTCCAGTCTGCGACGCATCAACGCGGCATCATCCACAATCAGAATCGATTGAGTCTGGTAGTCAGGGTTCCAATCATTTGGCTCAGACGGTGCGATCGGGTCGGTTGTAGTCTTGGGCTCTGGAACCGTTAATAGCTGTTCGATTACTGTCCGTGCTTCTAAAACCGGGACTAAAGCCCCGTTTGGCTGTAGGCTTACACCAATCAAACCGTTGGGTGTTGTCAGCGGCAGCGGTATAGGGTTGATGATTAATTCCGCCTGTTCTAAGAGTTCGTCAGCCATTAGCCAAACGCCTTGCTGGCTACCTTCCACCGCAATGTAGAGGCAAACAGTTGTATCAGCTAACGTCCGATCGATCGATCGTGACTGCCAGTATTTGAGCAAATCTAGCGCTGGCAGTGATCCGGCTTCATTGTGAATGGTCCAGGCGTAGGCGTGGTTTGCATCCTCGACCGGCGATACGCTCAAGTCACTTAATAACGTAATGTTGCGGATGTCATCTTCTGGAATCGCGACGATCTGATCACCTGCTTGCAGCAAGACGCAGGGAACCAATAACCGTGGTACTGGGAATTGGAGCTGAAACGTCGTGCCGCTACCAGGCTCAGTACTGAGGCTGAGCCGTCCACCTAAGCGAGCCACCTGGGCGGCAACCACATCCATCCCAACCCCGCGTCCAGAGATTTCACTCACCTGGTTTTGAGCGCTGAAGCCCGGTTGGCAAAGGACAGCCAGGAGATCCGCTGGCGTTTGAGCCTTGCACAACGGTAGGTGTAAAGCCTGGGCTCTGGCTTGAATGGCATGAGCATCGATCCCACGGCCGTCATCATGAATCTCAAACTGAAAGCGATTGCCCTGCCGCTGGAGGGATAGCGTAATCGTGCCCTGCTCCGGTTTACCCTTGGCAGCCCGTTCATCGGGAGATTCCAACCCATGATCGTAAGCATTACGAATGAGATGGAGTAAGGCTGGTTCCAGATTGCGAGCGATCGTAACATCCAGTTCCGTTTTCTCTCCCTGCACCAGCAGTTGAGCAGGCTTGTTATAGCGAGTGGTGAGGTCACGCAAGATCGCTTTGGCGCGGAAGCTCAAGTTTTGGAAGGGCACCAGTCGACTATCTTCGATCGTGCTTTGCAGCCTGAGCACGTTACGATCCACGTTTTGTAGATAGTCAGAGATTTGTTGCGTCGTTTTCCCGGTTTCTGCCCCAATCTCCGACAGACGAAGGCTCGTCTCAAGCAACCGATTGATGACTGTGTATCCTTGCCGATAGCGTTCAGGCGTTGGCCCGGCGTTAGCCTGTGTACTATGACTCAGTTCCTCAAGCAGGGTATAGTCATCTTGAATCTGGCGAAGATGCGTAATGTATTGTGTCCCTTCCTGGGCAAGCGCCATAATCTGTGTGATCTGGCTCTGTAACGCTTGATAAAAGCCTTGCGTAGTGCGCAAGGCTAGCAGAGTCTCTACAAGATGCTGAGCGGATTGATCCAGCGTCTCTAGGGGGACTGGAATTTGCACTTTTCCCAGTGTATCGTTCGCGCGATCGGCCCTCGGCGGCAGATTTTTGTTCGCAACCGAGGCGGGGTGTAGCGATTGGGCTCCATTAACAGCCTCACTTTGCCCCTGCATAGACGACGAGGAAGCAACCGAACCATTGCTCGGGATCGTCGGATCGAGCCAATCCTGTACTTGCTCAGCATCCAGCGGATAAAGCGTTCGAGGTTTTGGCTCAGGGGGTGGCTCAAGCTCCCCGTGCTTGTCTGCCAGACTGTTATCATCCAGTCGTTGGTCGTTGCCTGCAAAAAAGGTTGAGTCATCTAGGGAGAAGGAGTTGTCTAGAAAATCAACGACCTGTGGTACTGGCGTGGCTTCAAACGGCGTCAAGACATCGAGAAACGTACTCACAAGCCAATCTTGATCGGGTTCGGCGGCTGTTTGTTCTGCCTCGTTGTTTGGCGGAAGGACTGCATCAAGAGCCTGATGATCGTCTATATGGTCGTCTATAAGGCTGCTTTCCTTAGGGCTGCTTTCATTGATCGGTCGATCGTCGTCTAATTGTGGATCAACGCTTGCCTGCAGAACTCCATCATTAAGAACTCCATCATCAAGGGAAGGCTCAACGAGCCACTCAACCGCTTCTGTCGCCGTAGTCTCCGCCACAGGAAACGTATCGAGAAACGTATCAAAGTTAGCAATGGCGTCCGTTGGTTCAAAGTAATCGAGTAATGTCTCCGTCCCTTGCAGGTCAGAGTGCGCGAAGGCTTGAGTATCCAGTGCTGCCGATGCCTCGCCCCAATCATGGTGCGCATTCGCATCGAAAGCAACAGTCTGAGGGTTGGAGAGCTGAGCCTCGGCAAGCTGAATCTTGGCGGGCTGAGCATTGGTAGGCTCAAAGCTGGCAAACTCAGACGGTACCGACTTGCCGCCTTGTTTTGCACAGGTCTTGAGTGCTTGAAAGAGCAGCGCCCACTGCGATCGCCAAACAGCACTGTCTCGACAGTCCAACAATGGTTGTGCGTGCTGCAAGAGCTCCGACCAACCAGCCGCAAGTTGCAACTCTTCACCAATTTGGGCCAGTTGTTTCAGAATCTGCTGCGCCGTGTGAAACGTGCCGTCAGGAATCGATCCTTGCTCTGGCAGGCGCTCTAAGGCAATATCCAGTTCCAGCACCACCAGATCCAGCCCTTCTTCCGCAAACTCCTGATGGAGCTGACTGATCTCATCCCACTGTGGCAGATAGCGCCTGCGAATGTCCTGGTGTAGCACCTGGATGCGGCGGAGAATAGGCTCCTGGTTCTCGGCTTGCTGGGGCTCCAGAGAGCCCGTCAGCAGCTCTCCGGCCTCGATCAAGGCTTGGCTCAGATGGTCATCGGCTAAGCTGGGTGCTTGTTCAAGATAGCGTAAATCGGCTAGTACATCTTCTAGGGCAGTCGCAACATACAAAACCGCTTCTGCCCCGATCGTCACAGCGCCACCTTTAATGGTATGCACACAACGATAGAGTTCCTGGATATCCGATCGCCACGATGGAGCCTGGAGTGATTGAGCAATCTGGCTATATCGCTGCAGATAATTTTGCGTATCAACGGCGAAAAGACCGCGAAGTTCCTGCTGTAGCTGCTCTTCAGCAAGCGCTTCAAAGCTTTGGGAAAAATCAATCTCTGGAATCGACATAATGCATCATTAAAGGAAAAGATTCAGAGAACATACAGCCGTTGGCAGCAAAAGGAAGCGGCCATCTCAGCCTGAAAGGCAGAGTTGTAGACTTTTTTACCACTGAACTACTGCTGTTTTAAGTTAAGCGTTTAATTGTCAACCACAGATTTAGCAATTGGTAACCGCATGACTAATGGTCACGCTGGATTGGGAGCCGCGCTAGCAGCTGTTCCATTCTGAGCAAACGTATCTGGTGCGATCGTTAACGTTACTGGCTTCACGTCATGCGACGGGCGTTGTTCTGGATGCAATTGGAAAAATTCCACACTGTGTAGCAACGACTGTGCTAGCTGCTCCATTTGTTCAGCTTGTTCTTTGGTCACATCAGCCCGCTGCAATGATTCAGCTGAACTATTAGCAATATCGCGTACCGATTGCAGGGTGGTTTGAGCCGCACCCGCGATCGCCTGGCTGGATTGCGTCACTTGCTGACCCATCTGAGCCACACGTTCACTTACAGTGCGAATAGTATTGAAGGCCTGCTGAGATTGTTCAACACCCACGGTGAAATAGCCCACCTGTTGGCTGATTCCCTGCACGTCATAGTTGAGCCCTGACACCACTGTTTGAATTTGATCGGTGCGTTGTTGCAGCAACACCAAACTCTGATTCGTTTGAGCTGCAAGTTGATTCACCTGCACAGCGATCGTCTCAAATTCGCGTGTAATAACCGCCATTTGTTCGGGATCTTGTTGTACCGTTGCCCGGTTGGACAACATTGATGCATTCACCGCCAGAATTCGGGTCATGGCTGCAATGCGTTTCTGATCTTTCACAAACTGCGTTGCCAACTCAACATAATTGGTCAGCGTTTGAGTCCGTTTGACGATTTGCTCTGTCTCTTGCTGCAGCCCCTGAATCCCCTGAGTCATGGCTGTAATTTCATGTTGACCATCGTCAATAGCAGTCTGGGTAAGTTGAACAGCATCACCTGTTGCCATCGCCTGCAGTGCGGCTTCTTGGGCTTGGTCGTTAACTTCTTCCATCAACGATTGCACTTGGGCAACCGATTGAAATTGTTGCTGGGCGTTATCTGCCACTGCTACCGCCAGTTGTTCTAAATATTCCGTTCCGTAGGTCACTCGTTCAGCGGCACCGAGCACCTCTGCCATCACTTGCCCCAACCGCATAATCAGACGGTTCAAGGTATCGCCCACCAAGCCAGTCAGACGTGCACTAACTTCTGCTTCGACCGTCAAATCGCCATCCTCCACCGCAGACACAACGTCCAGCAAGTGCTCAACCTCATGCTGCAGCGCTTGACCTTCTTCATACAGAGTAGCGGTTCGTTCTGCAACGCGCTGTTCCAGGTCTTTGTTGGCGGTTTCCAACTCGGTAAACGACTCTCGCAACTGCTGCGCCATCTGGTTAAACGATTGGGACAGCACGCGTAATTCGCCAAACCCCTCAACTTTAACGGTCTGATCCAGATCGCCACTCGCGATCGCCTGGGAAGCCTGACTTAAGCGCACGACTGGATTGGTCAACCAACGTGATGCCAAAAGACCCAAAAAGGTTGCAACTAAAAGCGCTGCACCAGACAGCAGGATCGTATTGCGCGTATTAACATTGATCTGCGCCGTAAAGTCAGACTCTGATGTCACGACGACAATCCGCCAGTCTAAGCCCCATTGATCTTTCCACGGCGTTACCTGCACAAAATGCCGTTGCCCCTGAAAATCAAAGCTGGTGAGTTGACTGTTCTTAATATTTCCAGGTGTGCCAAACGACGTTTTTAAGTATTGGGCGGTGGCACTAATGAGTGGATCAGCACTCTTTTCGGCTGCTACTCGCTGCGGCTTACTCTCCTTCACTGTGTATGCTAGCTCTTTACCTGAATTTGCCACAATGAGGCCGTTTTGCTCAACAATGAACACTTTGGCAGACGGGCTCACATTCAGCGTGTTGAGAAAAGTACTAATCTGGGTCAGGATTAAGTCAACCCCAATCACACCAACTAAATTTCCACCATTGGCATACACCGGAAAGCTGGATGAAATCGACATGATTTCGGGTTTGTCTTCCCATTGATAAATCTGCGTCCAGAGTGGACGACCGGCTCTTACGGCATCGGCATACCAGGCTTCTTCACGAGGATCGTAGGTTTTGCTTGACTCTAGTTTTGTGCGATCGCCCTTCTGATCGGTTTCATAAACATTAAGCTTGCCCTGAGTCGAGGCCTGCGACACTTCGTTAATCAACAAATTGCCATTGTCTAGACGCTCTACGCCAATAAACTCACCATTTTTATTGGCAAAGTTGCTGTAGCCAATATTGAAGACTTTCATTTGTCTCCAAAAGTATTTTCCCAGCTTGTTGAATTCTTGCAGATTAACCATGCCCAATTCAACGGCATCCAGGTTGATCTGGTTAATTTGATGCGGCACGCTCAAGTAAGCATCAAGGTGGGTTGAGACGCGCTTACCGGCTTCTGTTTGCAACCGCCCAGCTAGTTCGTTAACCGCCCGTTGACCATTCCGAATGGATAGCCAGCCGGTGAGACCAACAGCTGTAACAATGGGTACGACAAACGCAGTCACAATCAGGACGCGAATACTAAGATTATCCCGAAACCCAAACACCGATGCTCTGGACACCTTTGATGGCGGTGTCGATGCATGCATTAACGTTGAAATAGGAGGTGTTGGGGGGATTTTAGAGACAGTCGAGTCCGTTTGAAGGGTCGTCATAGGGTATTTCCGAAATGAGTGCCGTTGAATGGTGAGAGGCCGCGCCCTGGTCAGAAAGCGAGCCAGAGATGCGTTAGGCCTGGAGGACATGATTAGAAGAAATGGGTTCAGTCGGAACGGTCACAGTGTGATCACCGAGCCGGGACTGACCGTTTTTGGCTGGTACACTGCTGTCTTCAAGGGCAATGGGTAGCTGGAAGAATTGCACCGTCTGCAGCAGTTGCGCTGCTAACGAATCCATTTGATCCGATCGCTCACGGGTCACCTGCGTTAAGGCAGCGGTTTGTTCAGCCAGCCCAGTAATATCTCGCATGACATGTGCTGTTGCCTGCGCTGCTTCCACAATTTGTCCGCTGAACTGATTCACCGCTTCACCTGCCTGTACGGCGTCACCCGTGATGGTCTGCACCGTTTGAAAGACTTGATTTGACTGTTCAACACCGGCCGTAAATTGCCTCACCAGTTCACCCATATTTTGCACATCACCGTCGACCGCTGAAACGGCACTGTGAATTTGGGCACTTCGTTGTTCAAGGTTGGTTAAGCCTTCACTCGTTTGTTGAGCCAGTTTATTCACCTGATCGGCAATGGAATCAAATTCACGGGCGACGACGACAAACTGTCTAGGGTCACGTTGTTCTGACGCTCTGGCTGCCACCAAGGAGGCATTGAGTGACAGAGTTTGCGTCACAAACGCAATCTGGCTTTGGTTTTGCACAAATTGATCGGCTAACCCAACAAATTCTCCAAGTGTTTTCATCCGCTGGACAATGCGGTTGGTTCCTTCCTGTAAAACAGTGATGCCTTGAGTCAAGGCGTCGATTGCCTCTTGCCCCAGCACCAAGGTGCTCGATACCGTTTGCAGCGATTCGTTCGAGATCTTGACCCGGTCTGCGGAACCCTGAGCTGCCTGTTCTACTTGCTCTGTCAGCTGCAATACCTGATTCACTGCCTGAGCCTGCTCATCCGCATTGTTGGCAACGGTTACAACCAGTTCTTTTTGCTGGTTAGCTGACTCTGATACCTGGTGCGCTGCGACTAAAACCTGATTCAGCACATAGGCAAAGCGCTCGATCAAGCGATTGAAGGTATCTGCGACCAACCCTGTTGCCCGATCGCTCACTTGCGCCTGGGTCGTTAAATTCCCTTCTTCCACATCCGAAACGACATCCAATAAATGGCTCACTTCCTGCTGCAAAAATTCACTTTCAATCACGATGGAAACCAGGTTGGCAACCCCAGAAACGAACGTTTGTTCGGGGGCTTGCCAGGTGCGGGGACCCTGTACATGCTCACATTGGATGAATCCAGCCATCCGGTTTGCCACATAGATAGGTAAATTCAACAGCGCTCGTGTCTCTGATAGCAGTAGCCCATCAGGTAGTAGCTGGTTGACTGCGGCATTGGCGCGGACGTTATTGACTGCAAGAAAATGCTCAGACTCCAGAAAATCCACATAGTTTTGTGCATCGGCGACGTCAAGTAGATCGCCATCAGAGTGTTGTTGCAGGCCTCGATCGTAGCGATCGAGACACGTCAAGTTGCTTCGATCGGTGTTGTAGAGCCAAATGCTCACGCGCTCCAACTTCAACGTTTTGGTGATTGCTTCGGTAAAGCTAGCCACCGCGACCTTCACATTGCCTTGCACCAGAGCTTCATGCCGAGCCAGATCCGATAGCACATTGTTTTGGGTTTTAAGTTGTTCAGCATTTTGCTGCATGGTTTGTAGCAAATCCTGAATTTGGTCAGCCATCTGGTTGATATTAGAGCCCAAGGCTGCTAATTCATCCTCACCCCGTACAGCAATACGCGCGTCTAAATGACCTTGACCAATTTTTTCCACGACCTGGGCAGACTCCAGAAGTGGGCGAATCGCTCGATTGATCAAGTAAATCGACACGACAAGCACAACAAGTAACGTCAACCCAATTCCAATCAACAGAACCTGCAGCTGTTGTTTTTGTGCCGCAAAAGCAATTTCGGAATCAGTTGCTAACACTACGCTCCATTTGAGATCGGGTAACCCTTCTAAGGTTTTAGGAGGAACATAGGTAACGAACGCCGGCACCTTCGTCATTGGATGGACGGCAAAGATGCTGCCGCCTTTTTGAGTGGCTCTGAAGGCTCCAAGATCTGGAAAAAGGTCTTCGATTCGCTTCTCTTTAAAGGCTTTTTCGCCAACGTCACCCTTTCTCCCACTCGAATTCTCCTGGATGATATACTTCCCCTCTGGGCCGGAGAACACACTTCCAGCATCATTAATGAGGTAGTAGGCACTACCCTTTTGAGGCTTCAACGCTTGGACCAAATCGCTAAATTTAGAGACGGGTATCCGAGCCCGGATCGTGCCGATGATTTCACCCGTATCACGATCCTTGATGGGAGCCGCTGCGTAAACGCTAAAAAGCCCTGAACTGGTTGAGATGCTCGGTTGACTTAAAATGGGGCCTTTCGTTCGCAACGCCTGCTGAATATAGGGGCGGTTGCTATGGTTCCCTAGCGGCTTTCCTTGCGTTTGAGCGATCGGATCGCCCTGGAGGTTAAACGCAGCAATGCTGTCATAAACGGGATACGCTTTGATAAACTGCTCCAATGCTGCAGATTTTTCTGCTGTTGTTGTTGTTAGCCGATCTTTAGCGTCAGCCAAAAGATCAAGATCGGCCATGATCTTAATGTCACCAAGCCGCTCCCACATGTATTGGTTGATATGGCTTTGCACTCCGCTCGCAAGGTTCTGCTTATTTGCATCAACACTTGCTCGGTTGGACTCTTTCACTTGCATGTAGGTGGCTCCCCCCACAACAGTGATAGGGACGGTACTAACTGCAACCGCTAGCAGCGTCGCTTTCAAGCGCAGGCTCAAGCCTTTCCAGGATACAAGCCGCTTCTTTTGAGCCTTGGCATTCACTTTCACATTGACCTCTTGCGTATGTGCATAAACTGATGATTGGATGGTGGACTGTGACATGAAGATCCTTCGCGTGGCGTTGCTCGATCGATCATTGCCTCGGTTGTTCTACTGCTGACTCACCGAGGCTTACCAACGCGGTTGCCAGAGTTGACTCGGTAGATCTGAGAGTTGAAAGAGGCGCTGCTTGGCTATCTGTTCTGCTGTCAGACTGCCCACAACCTGATCAACCACAATGCCAACACTGGCTAGTCCATCAATCGTGGGGCTTAAGCGCACCACCGTGAGTGTTTCTTTCATGGCTCGTAAGCGCCCATCCTGTTTTGATGTTTCTAGTAGCAAAAGATGAGCAGCAAGCAGCGGCACAATACTGCCATTGTGGTGAACAAGACCCAGCAGTACGCGGTCATAAAAGGGCAGATGCAGAATCTGCGATCGCTCTATCAGCAGAATCTCACCGACCCAGTGTGATGGGAACACTAGCTGTTGCTGCCCCACCTGTGTGAGCATGTAGCGATTTTGCAATGATGGCAAAGAGTGTTCAAGCGTTTCAGTGGCGTCAGAAACGCTCACATCGATATCTGTATCCATAGAAATTACATGCTTGTGAAATATTAGATCTTGCGCAAGGCTTGTTCAAGCCGCTCACGTGTAGTCGGTTTGGTCAAATAGGCGTTTGCCCCTGCACGCTTGAGACCATAGTTAATTTCTACCGATGTTGACTTACTGGAATAAAAGATGACGTGCTGATTCACGGTGCGTTGATTGAGGCGGACTTCTCGTAAAAATTTATAGCCATCTTTTTTAGGCATAACGATGTCCAAAAAGAGCGCGCCATATCTGCCGGTCGAGAGCTTATCGACAAGGCCATCTGTCGTGTCATACGCCTCCACTTCATGTCCCATTGTTTCGAGTAGGGAGGTCAAAAAATGGCGATCGACAGCACTATCATCAACGATCAGAAATCGCATACGTTCTCTCTAGTCTCCTAAATAAATGATTGCTCTTGCTAGTAGCTGGTTTCCATTTGAAACTCTGAGCGTCTGCCACTAAACTGAGTGGGCTGCTGTAAAGGTGCCAGTTCTGTCAGTAGCGTACGTAGCTCCAGACGGAAGGTTGGTATCTCACTAGAGGTAAGCGGCTTACTCATAAACTGGCAACCGCTCCACCGCGCTCGCCAATTATTGGAAAGCGATTTCTCAGCTGTTAACATAATCAACGGTATGCTCTCCAATCCGGGTAGACGACGAATTTGTTTAACTAGATCAAAGCCTGTTACCTCCGGCATATTGATATCAAGAAAAATTACAGCAGGATTGGCCTCAGTGAGTGCCTCCAAAGCCAGCATCGGTTCATAAAACGATCGCACGCAGTAGCCCCAGCTTCTCACCAGGCTTTCAAATTGCTTCAGCAATATTGGTGAATCATCAACAACAAAGATTTCAACACCCTTAGTGGTAGGCGATGAGCGCAGTTTGATTAAACCTTCGCTCATGAGCTTGGCAAAAAATTTCGCGATTTCCAATGGATCTTGAGCCAGTAAGACGGCAATTTCGCTCAGGGTTTTGTTATCTGCTACTAATGCCTCTAAGCGCTGTTTTCGTTCCGCATTGAGCTGTGACAGCTTAGCGGCTGCGGCATTCAGAGTCGGCACATGCTCCATGGATGGGATCAGCGTTTTCAGTTTTTGCCAGAGAACCCGCCGTTCCTTTGCCTGAGACACTAACGCGTCCATCTCAAAGCCTACGATCGGCAGCGGAGCGTCGCTAGAAGAAGAGGGTAAAAATTTAGCCTGTCCCGCATACTCGAAGACATAGGTATCAAAATCAGACAGCATCTTCAACCGCAAGGAGGCGCGAACTTCCTCAAGATTGAGTAAATTCAACTCATTTAATTCATGCAATAGATCCAGCAGTGCTGACGCTTGCCTGTCTGGATGAGTCAGCATCAGTTGCTGCTCTAACCTCAAAATTGCATGTTTGGCATCACCGTTGCGCAAACGAGCCGTATAACGCTGCAACGTTTCAAAGAGAACGCTCCAGCAGCAATGTTGGTTTCCCGAAAAGACCACTTGCCCTTTTGATAAACCGAGATACCATTGGTTCGCGACGTTTGTTCCAGCTAAACCAGGAAACTCAAACAGCCAATAGCCCGTCAATGGTTGTTGGGATAGCTGGCTTAGCTTCTGAGGTAACTCCTGTGCCTGAAACTGAAAACTGTAGGGTGCTGATGTTTTCATAAGTAAAGCAATCAATATGAAAGAGCTCAAGCTCACCTGAAAATTACACTCACAAACGCCAAAGCAATGTCTAAGGGAATCCTGCTGCTGGGCAGACAAACAGCCGTTTGCCGTACCAAGATTCGCCCATTGCTGGATCATTCCGGTTCTGAAACGCTTCAAAAGCCTTATGTTTAGAGTGCGCAAACGTTAGAGTCATGCAATTGAGACTCCGACTTCGCTATCGCTTATGGTTTTCTGATACCATCTCAAGACAGCACCTTGAAAGCCACAAAAAATCGCTTTTAAGTTGCACACCAAGCAACTCAAACGCCATACTTCTAAAAAGTTGGTCACTCTAAAGCAAGCAGAGAAGAACGAGCAATCCGATGATGCGTGGGTAGAAGATACGCCGACAATCGATCCAGCCCTTTCAATTGCCCTGCAAGCACAAGTACATGCGGTACTGTCATGCAGGCAAACAAGGAGCTATCTGATTCAGTGTGGTAAGACTCACGTTTTTTTGGTAGAGCGCAGATTCTCAATTTAAGGATGAGAATAGCGCTAGCGTTTGCCACCCAAGTAGAAAAATCATATCGATCATGCCTTTACTACTGACGCAGCTAGTACATGGCATGGTATTGGTGATGCGTGCGTTGAGTGAGAGTGGTAGACGCGTTTCTTAGCTATTCGTAAGACTGGTATGACAACCCGTTTTCAAAGACTACAACGACAGAATAATGATTCGCTATACTGTTGTACTGCCTTTACAAAATCTTTACTAGGGGGAGAGAAATTTATGAAGCACGGTTACTTTCAGAGTCGACGTTGATGTTCCAGAAAGGCCTTCAAGTAACACAGACGACCTGAACCCTTGCATTTTGGCGGGGAATGGGTCGGGTACAAGCAGCTCTCATGCTCCCAAAGTCTGTTATAGCAAGACCCTAGATGAAAGCAAACACTGCGAAAATGCATCCCTGTGCTTAACGTATCGTCTCAGGAGGCGTGAATCCTTCAGCCAAATGACTGAATCAGGATTCCTCTCTCACCGTAGAGGCAAGGCCAAGGCATGAGTAAAAACAAGGCTTGTAAGGGGGTACAGTTCACAACCTGGAAAGCAAGCTTCAAGCAACATGAGACGCAGGCCTCTCGCTTTTAGTCGGTTGGCGGCACCGTTCCTTCACGTAAGTGCTGATTCAACGATTCAGTTTCCAGCGATTCAAGCCAGAAGCGATTCAAGCCAGAACTGAAAGTATACGGATCACGTGAATTATTTCTGCATTATTTATGCAGGATTTACCCGCGATGGTAGTAGATTTACGGGATTTTTACCGATCGCTGGTTAGCATCTTGTGGAGGTGCAACCATTTCTAGCTTTAACCCTACACACATTCACTGCAGTCTCCCATTGTCCGAATGGGCAGTCCCCCCCTGCCCGAGTAGTTCAAGATCCTAAGTTCAATTTACTGAAGGAACCTTCTATGAAATTACTCGGCACTACCCAAACACTTTTTCTGGCTATTTTTCCGATCGTTGCAGCATCTGTAACAGCTTTACCCGGTCAAGCGGCAACCTTTGCACTGTCAGAAGCAAACGCCACGTTTTCTAACTTTAACCTTCTGCCTGATTCAACATCGACCGATGCCGTCACTAGTGCTATTGCCCTTTCCTTTGGGGGCAATGTCGCTAGTGCTGCGGATGCCAACGCCCTTTTTCAGGTAAACCCACCTGAAGCATCGAATCTTTCAGTGAGCCAGGCATCTGGTCAATTCGGTAGTTATTTAGGGCTGGCAGATAGTCAGGCCACAGTTATTGGTCGGTTTCTGGTCAGTGATTTATTTCAGTTTATTTTCCAGACAAACTTAAACCTTATCGTTGCGGCTGATCATCCAACGCTTGAAAATGCGAACGCCTCTGGTGCCTTACTGGTTTCTGTGTTTAACAGCACTGATCCAAACAAGTTGAGCCCACTGGATTTCTTCACAATTGCTGGAAGGTTAGACACATCAAGCCAACTTGACTTCCTTCAAGGAGAATCTAGCAATCACTTTACCTTTACACCAACACCGGTACTGAACACCTTGTTTGGGGAGACCACAAAATCCGCTCAAGCTTCAGCTGCAGGCTCCTATCAACGAGTCTTTGAGACGCCGACCTACATTACCCTGGTAGAAAGTAAGGTCAATCATGCCGAAGTTCAAGCAGTGCCTGAACCATCAGGTTTTCTAGGGTTATGTTTGGGTGGTGCGGTACTCGTCTATCGGTCACGCCGTCAAGCGGCCAAAAGGGATGGTATTAAAAATTGAAGCGATCGCCCATCCATCGTGTGCTTGTAGCACCAAATAAATTAACCCTGAGACCCTAAGCGACTGAGGTTAATGTCAAGTTAGTTCGGTAGTTGCTCCAGCCGATGAGGCACTGCTGGAGCAACTACTGACGCTTCGCACCGTTCCTGCAGCAGAGAGCGTCACCACGATCGATTGTTGCGAGACTGCTTGGGCATTGTCGGAGGTGATGACTTCACTTCTGGCCTCTGCGATCGAGCGGCCATCGGCAGACACGATTCGTTGAAACAAAACCTTGTGCTGATTCATAATCCAGTAGCCTCATCTTCAATAATCGAGGGGGGTTGATTGTGCAGAAAATGATTGAATTCGGCGTCCAGCCACTCCTTGAATAATTTCTGGAGAATCTCCTGATGAAGCTCAGGGGTCAACTCGGCAGAGAGAAATTCTTCAACCATCAACAGATGGTATCCCTGTTCTGTTTGAACCGGAGCAATGACTTTTTTAGGGTCAGCCCCAAAGACCAGTGCAGAGATATCTGGCTTCAGACTCCAGCGATACAGTTCGCCCTCATAGCCACAGCCGTAGCGGCGTTTGGGGTCAACGTCATAGAGATGGGCGGCTTCGTAAAAACTAATCTCTTCTTCTTCAATTTCGTAAAAAATTTCTTGAGCAAGCTGCGCATAGGGAACAATGATTTGATAGACGAGTGCCCGCTCAAAATCCAGACGATTTTGAGCGAAGAAGCTTTCAACATTCTGGTTAAAGAGACATTCAGTCAGCTTTTGCAAGAGTAGCCGATCGCGAATGCCCGCTTCCCAGTCTTCCATTGTAACCAGTTGTTCCTCCAGCCATGCCAGAGTATCTGAAGCTTTTTGGAGGTGATATTCATGCCGCAAGCGATCGGCTTCCACTTGAATATCCTCAGGGGTAATGGTGATATTTCGGGCTTGAGCCGCCTCATCAACAATGTGCTGTCGAAGGATTTTGTGGCAGACATCCTTCAACAGTATTTCTTTTTTCAAAGAAAGTACTATCTCATCAATTTCAATGACAATCCCTGATACATCAATCATCGGAAAAACGTACACCACGTCAATCGTTTTCAGTTGAACTAACTAACGATTGGACATTGTATAAAATGTCCGTCACTAGTAAAAGTAGATACAGAATGAAATTTTAACTCAAAAAGAATCTGAATATTGCTTCCAACGCGTCAACAAACAAATATTAACTTTTGGCGACCTGGTGCTTGAAAAGCGTCACACGAACGTTCAGAGTTTAAGCTCTTAATCAAGATGGTGCTTTGGGGCACTCATTTGCTAGGAACTAGGAAGGCCGCAAGCTTGAAAAGATCCGTCTAGTGATGCTTATAGCGCTATAGGTGAAGACATCAACTTGTGCACTGCTGACATAGTACAGCACTACAGACTAAGCATCAGAGAGTGTGATGGAATGTCCCAGTAGTCATTTGATGCAAACAATGACGTAAGTACAAGAGTCTAGAGCACAACCAAACGTACTGTTGGATGCAGCTTCCTCATCATGATCTACTCTTGAAAGATGTTTCTGCCATCTTGGCAAGTTTTCGATCTTAGGATGAGTTACTAGTGGTAATGAAGCTGCAGCATAAATTTCTTTAGTGCTTTTAGTAAATGGGTATGGCTATCTTCTCTGGAGAAAAAAGGTAAGCCCTGATTAATTGTCGCCGTCACAAGCCTTGGCAGGGATACATCGTTTTCTACCGAAAAGGTGACATTTACTTCAGAGAATATCTCAGATCAGGGCGTTACAAACTGAACGAAACACCCCCTTCTTGTGCTTTAAATTTTTCAAGCTTCTGACACTCAACCCAAATAACTGCGCACATTGCATTCTCGACATGCGCTTTGATATTAGGAGTTAATCGAATGGATCTATTACAATTGCCTACCACTTCTGGAACGGGTTTCCCCACGGCTGATTCACTACTTCCTTCTCTTTATAACGCTAGTGTGACGGTTCTATCTCCTCTTCAAGCTGCAGGAGCATCGCTTACGACCGCCAGCAGTCAAGCTGTTGCGGTGATTGATGCTGGAGGGCAAGGTTCTGTCTATAGCAGTAACGCTGCCAGTATCGTGACAACGGCACAACCCTCGACGATCGCTAACCACTCGATCGCCTTCATCAGCGCTGATGTTTTAGATTCTGATATTTTGTTAAAGGGGCTGCAGCCTGGTGTAGAAATTCATGTTCTTCAGTCATCAGAGCTAAGCCAGGCGATTCAGCAAATTACGGCAACGCTAACAGGGCGAAGTGGCCTTACCAGTCTACAGATCTTCTCCCATGGCAGTGACGGTAATCTTCAGCTTGGTAACGGTAATCTAAATGCAAGCAATTTAGCGACGTATAGCAGCGAGATTCACTCTTGGGCTAGCGCTCTAGTTCCAGGTTCAGACATTTTGTTGTACGGCTGTGACGTGGCTGCCAGTAATAGTGGCAAAGCGTTTGTGCAACAAATCAGTCAGCTAACCGGGGCTGATGTAGCGGCTTCTATTGATCTCACGGGGAACACAGTGTTAGGCGGTAACTGGACGCTGGAATTCCATACGGGAGCGATAGAAACCCCTGATCTCCTCCAACCCTGGGCACAGGCGGCATACAGTCACATCCTAGCGACATTTACTGTAACAAATACAAGCGATAGTGGCACTGGTTCCTTGCGGCAAGCGATTCAAGATGCGAATGCGGCGGCTGGTGATGACATCATCGTATTTAGTGGCGGTTCGTTTGGCGATCAAACACCAGATACTATTACTCTAACCAGCGGGCAACTACAAATCGGCGGCAATCTTACCATTGCTGGAACCGGCGCTGGTTTATTAAGTATTAGTGGCAACAATGCCAGCCGAGTGTTTCAAATTGATCCAACGATCAACGCAACCATTGCAGACGTGACGATTACAAATGGTCGAGCGAATGATGGTGCAGGAGTTTTCAATAACGGTGGCTCTGTTGCACTACTCCGAACAACGTTCAATAATAATGTTGCCACAAATGTAGGCGGCGGTATTCTCAATGCTGGCGGCTTATTGGTCAATGGCGGCACTTTCAACAGTAATCGGGCTGCAGCAGGGGCAGGGCTCTACAATGCGGGTGGTTTGGAGGTGCGAAACAGCAACTTCAATACCAACCAGGCCAGCCTGAATGGCGGCGGCATCTACAATAACTCAGGCGCATCCCTCACCGTAGACAATGATTACCTCTCAAGAAATACTGCAGGAAACGATGGTGGTGGTATCTATAACAGAAGTGGTAGTACGTTAAGCCTGCTAACTAGTGTGATTGTGGATGGTACGGCGGGTCGCTTAGGCGGTGGTATTGCTAATTTTGGCACCATTACATCCATAGACAATTCTCTGATTCGAGGTAATCGTTCCACAGGCGGGAGTGGTGCGGCGGGTGGTGTTTTTAATGGCGGCACTGCCAACATCACAAACACCAGCATCCTCGGCAACACGGCTGCAGGGCCGGGTGGTGGTCTTTACAATAATGCTGGAGCGACCCTGACCCTGAGAGCGAACAGTCTTGTCTCTGGCAACCGGGGAGCTAGAGGTGGCGGTATCTATAATGAAGGTTCTGCTACGGTTGGGGAAAGCAGCATTATTTCAAACCGCACGAATGCCCTCAACGGTGTTGGTCCTGATGTTTCTGGAGCCTTCATCAGCGAAGGCTTTAACACCATCTATAGCGCCTCCGGGAGTACTGGCTTTAGTCCCACACTCGGAGACACCATTATCTTTGGTTGAATAGCACTAAAATAACAATTCAAATTATCCCCAGTTCCCAAGAAAGTAAGACTAAAAGCCCCGATTTCTCTAGAGAAGTCGGGGCTTTTAGTTTAAGTAGTTTAAGCAAAGAAGGGACAAAATTACCAAGTTCGATAGGTGGAGTACGTAACAGATGAGTTGATGGTAGTTGAGTTGCCATTAAAGCTGGTGTTATTTGAAGAGCCATAGAAGCCTACACCTGCGTAAGCGTAAGGGCTAATGCCAAGGGCTCTGCCAGATGCAGTGGCATTAGACGTGGTGTAGTAAGGGTATAGGGAGGTTGTTGCCAACGTATTGGTCGTGCCAAACGTTTGCTGCCCAGAGGCCGAAGCAAGGACACCAGCAGCGGCATAACCAGTCCCGGCAGTGGTATAACCGGTCACGAAGGCGCTGGCAGCAGCCCCTGTGATGAAGCATTCTTCTGGTAATGCTTCACCATATTCTGAGGACTCAGTCGTCGCTTCTAAATAATCTAGATCAGTGATTAGCATTGTCGCTCCTTAATCAAATCCGTACTAACACAAAATCAACATATTGCTATCTCCGAGCATAGGGAGATTAATCGATTAGGAGTTGCCATTATGGCAACCTTTATTCAAGGTTTAACGAAAACACTCGAGCTAATAGCTAAAATTTTTTACTATAAAACCTGCCTAATTCGAAAAGAGTTAGGCAGGTTCAAGATTCCTAAACATTATTTGATTTAGATTCTAAACAGTAAGCTTAGATTCTAAACCGAATAACTAACCTTAGTGGAAGACAGAGTTAATGACAGCAACAGATGTGCTAGCCGAGAAAGAGCCACCACCAAAGTCAGCTACAGCAAGGGTGTCAGCTTTGGTGAAGGAGTAGGTGGGGTAGTAGGTGTAGTTGTTGGCAACACCCTTAGCACCAGCAGCAGCGCTGTTGCTATAGGTCTTGGGGCTATTGACGCTGGTGTAGAAGCTGTTGTTGGTGTTGAAGTTAATCGAAACCGTGTCAGTTTCGTTGAACCCACCTTCAATGCTAGCATCAACAATTTCAAGATAATTCAGGTCAGAAATAATCATTGTTTTTCTCCGTGTCAATTATTGCTTTGCTCAACTCTCAATTTGAGTTGTTATTAATAAGATAGAATATCTAATTTTTATAGGTTGCCATTTTGGCAGAATTTGAAAGTTAAATTGCCGATGATAATCGATTGAAATTAATACGAAGTTAACTACTTTTCGTTTGTTTAATGCTGACTCTTCAGACGCAGGTTGGGTTAAGGGGTGAAACCCGATATTTGCATGGGTTTCGCTATCGCTAGCTCATCCTACGAATAACGGTGCCTCCCTACTTAATACTGATTTTTTGGCAAAGATAAAGGGTGAGAACAGCAGACTATTAATCAGACTTAAAGTCTGATTAATAGTCTCATTTCAACCAATCTTTAGACAGATTAAACCGTCTAGATTAACTAAATAAGCTAGACGGTTCTCGCTCATAATCGATGACGCTCTTATGAGGAGGGCACAGTTATTTATAAGATGATTAAAAATGACGTTCAGCTACTCAAGACTGACGATGATGAACTGAGAAAGACAGAAACCTGATCACCGCCCTGTATGCCCTGGCCTGCAAACGAAGTGAATGAGGTTTTAATTCTACCATCAGGACTTTGGGCACTATTTGAAGTAATTGTCCCCGGAAGATTCTGAACTGAGACAGTAAACGGTAGTGCAACTGGGAATGAAGCACGATAAATTTCCTGCTCGTAATTTCTAATCGACAAGATGCGATTAGCCAGGTCGATCGAAAAAACGCCAAAGGAACTCTCTCGACCTTTTAAGGTGTGTAGTTTATCGAGGGTTTCTAGATGTTCTAAGTTACGAAGTAACATCGCAAGCTCTCCACATTACTAACTAACAACGGTAGCAGAAGCAGCTATTACAGCCTGCCAAAACGGCAGTTTTATAGTTCCTTTTTGGCTTGTGTTCAAGCGCTAGAGGCGATCGCTATGCAATATTCTGTAGCAACTAAGGCAACCGTCCTTCGGAGCATGAGCATGAGCATGGGGAAGGCTAGATTTACCATTCACGTGGCAATACATTGATCTGCTCTTGATAACCCTTCAAAGAAACTTTGAAGGGCAAGTGCCCACCCAGCTTATAATCTAACCATTGTGTCAAGCCACCTAGTCCCCCCGCTCGCATTTGTCCGGCTTGGCTACCAATAGCTTCGACATAATTCAAATCGTTAATCTTGCTTGCGCTTTGTTGAGGCAATAAGCGATTTGCATGGATGACTGGGCTATTGGCATCTGTGCTCATACCGACTTGTTTAGAGCGATGCCTGGTCTGGCAGTTATCTTTAGTCAACCGATTGTAGGTGCGGTAGGGAATGTAATGGAGGGGGTTATAGCCAGCAAACCGTAGGATGAGCACACATGCCCAGGAATACTTTCCTTCCAGTATGGCTTCTACGATTTGATTAAATTGTTCGGGTGTCATGACCCTGTCTAGCTTTGGGTTTGAGAAAGGGATTTGCTGATTCATCTCTATATGCTTTTTAGAATGAAAGGACTGTACTTTACAGCTGTTGTCAAATGGTTCAGCCACTGTGCGTTCGCGGAGCGAGTGCTTGCACTTACATCTTGTTCGCGGGTGTGAGCGTCTCGTTCACAGTAGGTTAATATGACTTATTCAAACGAAAATCGCTGTAAGTGATTTGATGGCTTCTACAAGTTGATGCCGCCTTTTTGTAGCTTGCGGATAGGGTCCAGAAGGATGTCGATGATATGCCGATCGCGAATGACGATTTCGGCGGTCGCGGTTTGCCCAGGCTTGAACTTAATCATTTGCTGTGGGGTGCTGACGTAGTCCCGATCCAGAGCGACTTCAATACGGTATACCTCCCCTAGATTCTTGTCGGACTTTGAATCGGGGGAGGTTGAAACCACCCGACCAGAAATAATGCCGTAGTCTTGGTAGGGATAGGCATCAACTTTCACTTGCACAGACATGCCTGGTTTCACAAAACCAGCTTCCTGGTTCGGTAGGCTTGCTTGCAGAACCAGAGGAGCATGCTGCGGCCCAATCTCTGCAATGGTTTGACCGATCTGCACGACTTCGCCAGTACGTTTGATATTCAGGGATGAGACAATGCCATCGACTGGAGCATAGAAGGAATATTGCTTGAGCCTAGATTGGGCACTACTTAAAGATGTCTGAGTATCAGCAATTTTGGTGTTCAGATCGGTGATTTGAGCTTCTAGCTCGTGGCCTTGCTGTTGGCTTGCGAGTTGATCCTTACGCCCTTCAGCGTGTTTTTGCGTGAGTCCTGCTTGAAGTCGTTCTGCTTCAGCAAGGTTCTGCTGGAGATCGCCACGGCTTTTGATGGTGGTGCTTTGGCGATCGCGCAGGCTTTGCTCCACTTCAAACAATTGCTCCCTAGAGATTGCTCCTGCTGTCACCATGGGACCGAAACGCTGTAGGCGTTCTTGATACTCAACAATATCCTGTTGATATTGCGTGACTAGCTCGGAAGCAGTCTTCGCGTTTGCGTTTGCTTGGGCGATCGAGACCTCCTGCGCCTGAATGTTGGCGGCGGCAATAGCAGCACGAGTCTTTGCTTCCAGGCGAATTTTTTCAAGCAGAGTCTGCTTTTGGGATACTTCTACTCGATATCCTGCCAGTACTTGCTCTAGACGTTCTACATCATTGGCAGCAATTTGACCGTCCAGAGCAACCAATAGCTGTCCAGCTTTGACGTTCTGCCCTTCATTGACAGCTAGCTGCGTGACTTTGCCTTCTATAAGGGGGTTAATTTTATAGGCTTCGCCCTGGGGTACCAATTTCCCGCGCGCGTGCCCCACTTCGTTCATTTGCCCCAACCAGGCCCAAGCGCCAAAGGCCAGACAGAACACCACTCCCCCTAGAATGAAGCGCTGAGGAAGAGATGAAGGCGGCTGATCCAACACCGTTTGGAGAGTGGAAGACCAGTTTACGGGAGGAGTCGTCGCTACAGTTGAATGAACGGCTGAAGGAACCGCAGGAGGATGTTGTGTTTCAACACTAGTGTTTTCTGATACTGAATTGGGGGCATTGGCTGTGCCACCATAAATCCGAGCTCCAATTGATGAATCAAGTGTTTCAAGGAATGGTTTATCTGGAGAGAGCCTGTTCTGGTTAACAACTGGCTGTAAATCATTAAGGGAGAATGGTAAGGAATGGCTCTGCTGATTTACTGAATTTAAGTGACCTTTGGGAGTAGAACGAATTGAAACGCTCAATGGGAGCAAATGGCTGGTAGGGCGAAAAGGCAAAACCATAGAAGTCCTCCAGAATCAAAGGGGCGATGTCTGAGATGCGACTTTGGGAACTAGCGTCGAACGCTAAGAGTAGTTTTGGAATGAGCGCAACGGCTTGAATGTGATGTCTTGCAGTATTGGCAATCTCTAATCGATGGAACAGAGCATTAATCTGGTTAAGGGTCGCTACACCGTCTGCTGGGCAAGTGCTAAAGGGTGGGCTTTGTAACCTCTGGTGCGCGCATGACGAATCAGACTGAATCTGGTGCTAGGTATCCTCCTGCTATGCTTAACCATGCTAGTGCGCGCAGTGTCATGAGTCTGCCAATTTGGCATTTCTCTTGTTAATGTGTTGAATTCTAAAGGTTGAATTCTAGACATTGGATTCTAGAGGCTAATTTGTTGCTGTGCCAGGTGGTAGTAAAGCCCTTGTTGGGCAACAAGCTCCTCATGGGTTCCTTGTTCTGCCAAATGCCCTCGATCCAAGACCAGGATGGTATTCGCGTGGCAAACGGTTGAAAGACGATGAGCGATGATAAACGTTGTCCGATCTCGGGTCAATCGAGTCAAATTTGTCTGAAAGCGTCGCTCCGACTCGGTATCCAACGAGCTGGTTGCTTCGTCCAGAATGAGGATTGGGGGATCTCCGAGCAGGGCACGAGCGATAGCAAGGCGCTGGCGCTGTCCACCCGATAAATTTGTTCCCCGCTCCCCAACTTTAGTGTTGTAGCCCAACGGCAAATGCTCAATGAACGCGTGTGCTTCTGCCAACTTTGCCACTTTAATGGCATCTTCCAGCGTGAACTTGGAGCGAAACAGCGTAATATTTTCCAAAATGGTGCCGGAAAATAAGAAACATTCTTGAGGCACCACGCCTAACTGCGATCGCAATGAGGCAGGAGAAACATGGTGAATATCGTGTCCATCAACCCAAACTCGACCGCTAACAGGCTGATAAAGCCCCTGCATCAGCTTCACTAGTGTGCTTTTACCTGAGCCGCTGCGACCAACAAGGGCGATCGTTTCGCCAGGGTGCGCCTCAAAGGAAATATTTTGTAAAACATTGTTGTCATCCTCCTGGTAGCGAAACGTTACATTCTCAAACCGGATTTCTCCCTTCAGCTTCGGTAACACGAGCATTGGCAGCTGCGACGACTCTTCCGGCTTCGCTTCAAAAACATCGTTAAGGCGTTCGACCGAAACCAGGACTTCCTGAAATTCATCCCATAAATTCACTAGAGAAAGCACGGGGCCAATCACGTTCCCAATCAGCATATTAAAGGCAACAAATTGACCGATCGTCAGCTGATCCTGAATCACCAGCGTAGCCCCATACCAAAGCAGGACAGTACTTCCCAACGTATTGATCAAGCCGCTGCTAACCTGTAGACCATTCGCCAGCTTTTGCCCCCGAAACTGTTCATTGAGTTGACGGGTAAAGCGATCTTCCCAAAGCCAACGAATTTCACGTTCAGCCGCTGCTGCCTTCACAGTAGCCACACCGGAGAACATTTCAACCAGGGCAGAGTTTTGGGCCGCTGCTTCTTTGAAGATCGCCCGCGAGATGGCTCTTAGAAAAGGACTCGCAAACACCGTTAAACCGACGATCGGAGGCAGCAGTAACAAGACCAACAGCGTTAAACGCCAGTTGTAGTAAGCCATGAGGCCAATGTAAACAACCGCTGACAGCGCATCTAACCAGGCACTCACAGCTTGCCGAGTCAGGAACAGCTGAATTTTTTGGTTCTCCTGAACGCGGGTAATAATGTCTCCTACCTGACGCGATTCAAAGAATTGCAGCGGCAGCCTGAGCGCATGATTGATAAAGCCACCGATAAAACTGAGATCCATGCGGTTGGCGAAATAATCCAGCAGGTACTGGCGAACGGCTGTCAAACCAATGCGCCAAATACCAAACAGCAGCAAGCCGATCGCAAAGACATTCAGCGTTGCAGTGCTCTTTTGCACCACAACTTTGTCCAGAATGATTTGAGTAAACAGTGGTGTTACCAAGCCAAAGACCTGAAGTAACAGCGAGGCAAAAATAATTTGCGCCAAGATGGAGCGATACGGCAAAAAAGCGCCCCAAAATCGTTTCAGAGAGAGCTTGTCATCTTCTGCCTCTTGCAAGCGTTCTGTCGGATCTGCAAGCAGCGCGTAGCCAGTCCAATTGGCTTGAAAGTCGTGACGAGACAGCGACTGCTTGCCAACGGCTGGATCGGCAAGCAGCACCCGATCGCCGTTCACCCGATAAACCACCACGTAATGATCGCTTTGCCAATGGGCAATCCAGGGATGGGACTGGTTAGCCAGACGACCCAGGCTAGCCCGCACAGGTCTTGATTGAAAGCCCAAGTCTTCAGCGGCGGCAGCCAGATTCTTGAGGGAAGCCCCAGACCGACCGACGCTAGCGAGATTGCGCAGGCGATTAAGGCTAAAGCGCTTACCCCAGTACTGGCTAATCATGGCCAGGCACGCAACCCCGCAATCCGAGGAACTTTGCTGTGCAATAAAGGGATAGTTTTGCCACAGCCCCCGCTTGCGTCGATGCAGTTTTTGCGGTTGAGGAAAGGTGATCTCAGCCAGTTCAGGTTTTGAGTTGTGTTGAGGACTGGCTGCAGAAACCTGACTGACTAGGCGATCGTCAGTTTCAGTAATCGACTGAACAGCCGCTTGAGACGGCAACAGCGCAGGCGCTTGCTGATGTCTTGCTCGCTTTACAGAGTTTTGTTTGCGCCCAAAGGCACCATTCTTTAGATGGCCATTCTGCGCTACCAAAGACGGTTCGCCAAGGCTACTTGCATCACTCGTAGCATCAGTAGAGGGAGGAAAAATGGTGGGGGCGATCGCGGTCGCTGCTTGACAGTGTTCCAACGGAAGATAGTCAAGGATGAGATCAGCTTGCGCCACCCAATCTCCAAGCATGTGCATTGGATATTCCCAAGCGTCCCCAACCCGGAGCGTTGGCGCTTGATCATCCTGCCGCTGAATGGTGCCCTGGCGGAGCCAGAAATAGCCTGCTTGCAAAGCCTCTAACCGTTCTCCCGCCGAAAGTTGCACCCTGGTTAGCAAAGGCAGTAGTTGCCGGATTTGATGACTCGTCAGTGAGTATAGGTTGGTAGACGTTTTGAGGAAGATGAGCTGTTCCCATTGCCTCGATCGCTGCAATAGTTGCTCCCGCATACCTGGAAGCCGAGGTAGCCACACCCGCAACGCTTCAACCGAAATTCGGGCTACTTGAACCGACGTCATCGCGATCGCGCGGTAAGGCGGTAACGTGCTTTCACAGCAGAGAGGATCTCCACCCACTGTTTCCCCCTTCTCTATCACTCCAACTGAAACCTCCCGCTGTTGCCTATGATCAAAACACAGCAACCGGACGCGACCTTCACACACGAGGTAGAGGAAATCTGTGGCTTGATGAGTGAAGCCAGAACTTACAAAGCGATTATCTGATGAATGTAAGATCACGTCCCCAAGCTGAAACGTGCAAAGTTCGCAAGCCTCTACAAATTCGAGAGTGAGTTGTCGATCCACCTCAGCAAGCAACGAAAGCTCAAGCAGAATCGATAGATTGAGTGAAGTTTTCAGTAAAGATTGAACGCTAGACGACGTGGATGCTTCTAGACCCTGACTCATAAGCTGCCCTCTCAGTAAAGATAGCGGTTGAGAGCCTATCCCTTTTCCAGGACAGATCGCTCAGCCCATTTCTAAGTGGCAGAAAATTTTTCTGCAGTGGATAATGACTTAGAAAAGGAAGTGAAAGACCGAAAACACTCACCACACCACGAATCAATTCTTTCCCAAACAGTTGGGAAAGCCCCTCCATTTGTGATACACGTTTGTGCTCAATGATACGAGCACTTCAACCATGAAAATGCTTATTATCATGTATAAATAGTGCTAGTTGTTTGAGCGATGGGGGTTGCTTTTCTACCTCAAATAAGGATGCATTCTCACTAATCGTTAACTGCAAAGAGTTAACTGCAAAGAGGCGCTCAGGGAACATCGATTAAGTGACAGCAACTTAGATGTGCCGTGTTAATAGACGCAAGGTAAAGACCAGAATACTTAGTAAAAAAAAGGCATGAGATTGGTAAGTAGTGTTATGTAGAAGAGGCAGAGAAAAACAGATCAAGACAGCCAGGCTGTGGCTGCAAAGCTCCTGCTAACGATTAATTGTTCTCTAGCTTTTCCAAAACAGAACTCCCAGTGGATAAACAGGCTGTAGCTTTATTCCCGCAAAAGAAATTTAGTCGAATCTTTGACGAAATGTCAAGTGATAATGACAACTATTGCTTACCTTCATCAAAACTTTACAGAGAGTCGTATCACCCGATACAGACACGCTATCGGATGTGGATGCGGGCTGCATTGCCCTTCTGGCAGCGATTTAAGAAAATAGCTTGCTACCTTGAGCGGAATTTATTGAAACTTAAGATACAAATTTTTGATGACTCAATCGAAAAGTCTCCCTCAAGCGCACCCTCTAAAAATCAGCTTTCGCTTGCAGCTAAACCCTTAACGTCAAAGAGGCAGCGGAGCTGATTTGCATGCGGTTCTTCGATTTCAGGCTGTTTATTATTCGCATCAGTCTGCAATAAGCTATTCTGATCAGTTTTACTTTTTGTCTAACAGGCAAATTACAGGCGACTCAATTTACAGATCCCAAAATAAAGTGAAATTGGTAGCCCGATCGATGTCGGCGATTGGTGTTAGGCAAATAGTATGGTGTCTCAAACAAAGTTGATCGAATTAAGGGACAGGCGTAGAAATAACGTGCCAGTCAACCACAAACTTTGGTAGGGGCATGGCAGTGCCATGCCCCTACGCTGGGATACTATTTGTTTGCAAGTCCCTAAGCTCTGACGAGATCGCTTCAAGCAACGAGATTGGCAACGAGATTGATGGCGATCGTTCGCCTCTCTAAAAAAAATGCGCCACTACCGAATGGGACGTGTTGGATGTGCGATCGGCATTTTCTGTAGGTTTACCCGATCGTTTCCAACACTCTACCCGATCGCTTCCGACTGACGCTTTGCAGTTGAGTTCTTATGCTGAATAAGTGCTAGCAATTGCAAGGCTAGCGGCAACCGAGTGTCCTGTTGCTTGAATCTATGGCTGACTGTCATTTACTGTCATTTGGCAGTCAGCTGTTTATAAGTTTGGGCTGAATGCGCAGCATCAGTCACAACAACGCTGCCAATCAATTCGCATTGATCAAAGGAGCCGATGATGGAACTGAACACTGCCTGGAATGCACAGGCTGGAATTTTCGCTGCACTGGAAACGCCGACTTCTATGCCTACTTGGCTGGCGCAGTCGCACCCGTTGGATACAAACGTCGGTTGGAGTCAAACAAGGCTTGGCGAACACGCTGCTTCACTGGAAGCTAGCCATACTGCTAGCACAGGGACGCCCTCTCTTATTCAACAAGATCTTTATTTTGGGCAGACTCGCTCTAATGGCTGTCCGATTTCTGAGGCTGAGTTTCAACGCTTTGTAGACAGCATCATTACTCCCCGTTTCTCAGCCGGATTGACCATCTTTAATGCTGAAGGTCAACTACGGAAGTATTCAGGAGAAGACGGCATCACGGTCATCACGCTTTATGCAGAAGACACGTCCGAAAGCCAGGCGGCGATCGACCAGATTGTGAAGCGCTACCGCCAACAATTTGGTGCCAGCGTTTTGCAGGTGACGAATGAAGACGAGCTCAAAGTTGGCTTCGGGGTCGATGAGAATTTAATCGACAATGATCCAGTACCTGAACTCATTCAAGTTGATTTGTCTTTTGGGCGGAACATTGGCAATGTGGAAGGCGTTTCACAAAAACAGTTTCAAGCGTTTGTCGATCGAGAGATTACACCACGTTTCCCATTGGGATTGACCAATTTTGATGCCAAAGGACAATTTTTATCTGGTAATGGTCAGTTGATTCGAGAGCCCTCTGAAACGATCAGCCTGATTATCGAAGATACACAAGCCAATGAAACAGCGATCGATGAAATTGTGGCTGCATACATCAAACAGTTTCAGCAGGAAAGCGTTCTCATTGCGGTCAATGAAGACATTACGGTTGCCTTTGGCCCAACCCAGGATTTGATTGACAACGACCCGATACCAGAACGAATTCAAGTCGATTTGTTCTTCGGGCGCAATATTGGTGGTGTAGAAGGGGTATCAGAATCACAGTTTCAGGACTTCCTCAATACCGCTGTTGGAGGATACTTCAAGCAATTTACGGTGCTTGATGCCGATGGACAGTTTCTCTCTAGTACCGATGACTTGGTTAGGGAGCGATCGAAGGAAGTGAGTCTGGTGATCGAAGACACGCAAGCAAATGAGAATGCAATCAATGCAGTCGTTTCCGACTACATCAAACGGTTCCAACAGGAAAGTGTTCTGGTCGTGGTTGATGAAGACATTCGTGTGAACCGCAATCCAGCTAAATCTAAACGATGGGACACAAACAACACACGTTGATTGGAACCCAATTGACTGCTGCGAAATGATGACAGTAATCGCCAATCTAACTTTTCAAACCGACATTGCGATCGCTATTTTCGGCGCTGGGGTTGTTCCGTCAGTGAATGAGGTTGCTATCAGAACCTCTAACCCATGAACGGAGCTAAAGGCAAGTGCCGTTTTCCAGACCAGGTAAGTAGTGAAAAGCCAAAGCACAATCCAAAACAAAGGAGACTCTCTATGTTGAACAATCCTGCAAACCAACTTCAAGCAAGTCGCGGCTCTCTGCAAGACGGTCATGACGATCGCCTCTCTGCTGAGGTTGATACCGTAATCCCTGCAACTCTTCAGACCCTAGAAGAAACCGATGAACTGCTTGGGGCAGCGATCGGTGATGGCAGAGTATTCGTCGGCCCAGAAGCATCGCCTCCCTTCCCCGAAGGGATAGTCGCCGATGAAAACCGCGTCTACGTTGCAGGTCCAGCAGCGTTTGGTGATAACGGAGGGCGACCTTCGGAGGTTCGAGTCTTCCATCGGCTCTCTGGCAAACTCCTCACGATTATCCTTATCCAGGGAGAGCAACTGTCTGAGATTCATGGTGTCGCAGGCTTGACAGTAGACAGCCAGAACCGTGTCTACGTGGTGAGCAACCAGCTTGGCATCGTCCGCCTGAGCCCACATGGCAATGCCTACAAGCAGGAAATCTACTCGCCTGTTCTGCCGGAAGTGAACTGCAACCCAGCGCTTCCTCCATCGCTGCCGTGCTCGCTTCCAAACGAGATCACTTTTGGCCCCGATGGCTATCTCTACTGGAGCGACTCATTCCAGAACATCATTTTCCGGGTTCCGCCCGGTGGCGGGGTTGCCGAGCGATGGTTCCACAGTGATCGGCTCGCTGGCTCCGTGTCCGCTCCGTTCCCGGTTGGCCCCAATGGCATCAAGGTCAGCCCGAATGGAACGGAGATGTACATTGCAGTCACCACTTCTAACACGTCACCTGGCGGCGCAATCTACAGATTAGCCTTCGTTGCTGCCCCTCAGGAAAGAGACCTCAAGCTTTTCCACCAATATACACAAGGCGAGATGCCAGACGGCATTGCGTTTGGCAAGTCCGGCAAGCTTTACGTCGCGCTCCAGTCTCCGAGCGGGGTATCGATCCTGAACCCTGACGGGACAGAGGGGGCACGGCTCGCAGGTCCACCCAATAGCCCGATCGCCTACGATGCCCCAGCGGACTTCGCGTTCGATCAGCGGGGTTCGGTGCTTGTAACCAACCATGCTCTGTTTAGTGGCAACCCAGCATCGTTTGCCGTACTCAAGGCCTTTGTAAAGGATCGAGGAGTGGATGTTAATGTCCCTCACCTTCCCTAGAAAGCCTTGCAAGGAAATCGTAGACAATCCAGTACAACAAGGAGTTTGAAAAGATGCAACGGGTACTTGAATTCATCGAACAAAAAAAGCAAGCTTATGCGCAACTGCCATTGTTTGACTTTATGCAAGATCAAAGCATTCCACCGCTTCAACGATTAGGGTTTGCACCTTGTATGGCACATTTCATCATGAGCTTTGGAGATTTGAATAAATATGTGTTTCGGGAAAAGGAAACAACCAATCAGCTGCATGATTTGATTAATGAGCACACCTATGAAGATGATCACCACTGGCCGTGGTTTCTGACCGATCTGAAGAAGTTAGGTTTTTGCCAACCGCAGAGTTTTACTGAAGTGATGCGTTTCTTGTGGGGTGAAGAGACTAAGGTGACACGCCAACTGTCTTATCAGCTTTCTGCCTACACATTACAAGCTCAGCCAATTCAAAAGATTGCGATTATTGAAGCGATCGAGGCAACAGGAAATGTATTGTTTAACTTGACGACTCGAATTGCCCTGGAAATTCAGGCCGAGACGCAACAAGAATATCAATATTTTGGCGAGTTTCATTTCAAGCTAGAAACTGGACATGCCGTTGGAGACGCAGATTCTGAAGCAGTTCTAAAAAACATTGAACTTTCTGATGATGGTTTGCAAGAGTGTTTTGACTTAGTCGAAAAGGTGTTTGAGATGTTTACAGAATGGGCTGAAGAATTGCATCTTTATGCCTGCAAGCATTCAGTACCGACGTTGCCAACATTACTTTACTCAGGCTCTTCCAGCCCAAGTAATGCTCAAACGCCCTCTCCTCACTACTGACCATCGACCTGAATCATCAAGGAGTTTTCTCATGGCTGAAATTGAAATTTACAGTGCGGCGCTTTGTCCGTTTGCTCATCGATCGCGCCTCACGTTGTTGGAGAAAGGCATTCCCTTTAAATTGATTGAAATTGACTTGCAAAACAAACCCAAAAACTTTAAAGAGATTTCTCCTTACGGCAAAGTGCCTGTACTTAAGCGTGGCGATCAGCGAGTGTGGGAATCGACTATCATCAATGAGTATCTGGACGAAACCTTTCCAGATCCACCGCTGTTACCCAAAAAAACAATTCATCGGGCTCAGGCAAGGCTTTGGATCAATTTTGCTGATACCCGCTTGTTTGCAGCGTCTGGCAAATTGCTCTATAGCTCAGAGCCGCAAAACTACGCAGCGGTCGCAAAAGAGTTGACTGAACACTTGCAGTTTATTGAACAGGAAGGATTGCAAAAAATGTCAGCAGATGGCCCCTACTGGTTTGGCAAAGAAATCAGCTTAGTTGATTTGACCTATTATCCTTTCTTTGAGCAGTGGGCGGTGCTGGAACATTTTCGAGGTGTGCAATTTCCAACCGGACTCGACCGCCTGAAGCAATGGTGGGACGCCATGACAAACCGTGAATCTGTGCGCGCGATCGCCCATCTTTCAGGATTTTATCTCGAACGGTATGGTCAGCTTGAGAAAATTCGCCTTGAGCAGACCCGCAAAGCTCAGACAGCCAACCTGAGATAACTTGAGCGGCATCAAGCCGCCAATTCAACTTATGAGTGCTCATCTACCAACTTTTTACTTGAATCTCTCTCTGAGATCTCCACTGCTTTGGAGAAATTGGAGGTTTCACCCAAAATAACATTGAAGAACATCATGAAAGCCACATCACGCTCAGCAACGATCTTTCAACCCAATCAGGGTAAAACGCTTTTCTTGTTAGGTAACACCGTTACGTACAAATTTGACGACCAGGTTCAAGGCACCAAGCTTTATGAGTTTGTCGGTACCGCCACGAGCGAACTCCCCCCGTTACATACGCATCCGTGGGATGAATGGTTTTACTTTCTAGACGGGGAGGTCGCGTTTCAGGTAGGCAGACGGCTAGTGCAAGCGATACCAGGCAGTGTTGTGCATCTACCGGCAGGCGTAGCGCACACATTTCATATCAAATCGTCTCAAGCCAAATTTCTGGTGGGGGTTTCCAGCGTAGCAGCAGAGCAGTATCTCAAAGATCTGGCTGCAGCCGCCCAGAAACGGGAGCTGTCTTCCTCTGAATTGATTGCGATCTCCCAAAGACACGGCATCCAGTTTGTTAACTGACAGACGTGAATTGAGTCGAGCCAGCAATCAGGAGATGAGTGTTTACGAGCGATCGCCCAGTCTCAGGAATTTGACCTCAAATGGTGTAGTTAATTGACCCAAGCTAGAAAAGCTTAGAGATGGAAATTAAATAACATCAATTTTTGTCGATTGGGTTGAGTGGTGAAACCTAACTTCTGTGAGAGTGTTGGGTTACCCTGCGGGAAGCAAGCGGCAGACTTCTTGGCACTGCTTTCAGCCGCTCTACCGTATGCAAGTCGCCTGTGATTGTGGGCGATCAGTGAAATATTTGTGCCTTTTGGGCTCGTATGCAAGAACTATCAACGTGAAGTAGGCTAAATGATGAATGTAGAAATTGTTCCTTGCTCTGTTGAACATCTTGAAACGCTGCTTGCGGGCGCAGATACTTTTCTAAGCACTTACGGGTTGCGAGCGATCGATGGCTACATGCCGTTTGAAGGGGCACTTCAGTACCTTCTGACCCAGATGCAAGGTTCGCAAATGTGGCATCCCTGGCTTCCGTACCAGTTCCTTTTTCATCCTGATCAGGCATTGGTTGGGCTTGGAGGCTTCAAGTCGGTTCCCGACGCTAAGCGCACAGTTGAGATTGGTTATTCTGTTGCCCCAAAATATCAGGGCAGGGGCTTTGCAACCTCTGCGGCACGTCAGTTGATTGAAATAGCGTTTGAGTCAAAGCTCATTGACTGTGTTTGCGCCCATACATTGGCAGCACCGAATGCCTCAACCTGGGCATTGCAGAAGTGTGGGATGACTAAAGTCTTAGAGACTGTTGATCCTGATCATGGAATGGTGTGGAGATGGGAAATCAATCAGTAGTAGAGCGCACACTACACACCTTAAAGGGCTTCCGGACTGGTTTGATGATGGTTACTATTCAACCCGCACAACAGCACCACTTTGCCGCGATCGCCGATCTCAACGTTGAGGCGTATCGTGAGTATGCCGCCTATTTAACTACTGAAGCATGGACGACAATGCAGACCAGCCTACGGTCAGTTGAAAGGCTGGCTCAACAGCAGACTTTTCTTGTGACCTTGATCGCCAACGATCTGGCTGGTTCGATCGCCTATTGTCCGCCTGGTAATTCGCTCGCACCCATTCCATCAGACTGGGCATCCGTTTTATTACTCGCCGTTTCACCATGTTATCGCAGGCAAGGCATTGGGCGATCGCTCCTCTACGCCTGTATTCAACAAGCTAGAGAGGATGGCGCACAGACAGTAGGACTCTACACCAGTGAAGTCATGACAGGTGCGTGTCAACTCTATGAGTCTTTCGGTTTCTGCAAAGATAGCGAAATCCCGCAGCGGCTTGGATTGAAGTATTGGCGCTACAGGTTCGACCTTACAGCCATTTTGTCTAATGGTTGAGCCGAACAAATGCAGGCATATCCATCGTTCTCTTAATGCCATAGTCTCTTAATCAAAGCGGTTTTACCATGATTCATCACCTTTCCATCACGGCTCACAAGCCCCAGCATGTTGCCCAGGTTTTAGCGGAGTTATTTCAGGGAGAGTCCTTTCCCTTTCCTGCGCCTAGCTTTCCTGATAGCTATGTGGCTGTTCCCCTTGACGCCTACGGAACGACTGTTGATGTGCATCCATTCATGACCGAACTGATTCCTGGTACTGAAGCGAATGGTTTTCAGCATCAGCAGAACCCTGATTCATCAAGCTATACGGCTACTCACGCCGCAATTTCAGTGCCAACCCGTGAGGAGCAAATTCGGGCGATCGCGGCTCGTGAAGGTTGGCGGAGCGTTGATCGAGGTGGCTTTTTTGATGTGATTGAAGTTTGGCTCGAAAATCGCGTCTTGATTGAACTGCTATCGCCTGCGTTCGCTTCCCAATATCTCGCTTTTATGGAAGCGCAGCGATTAAAGCAATTTCTCACCACTGCAGCTTTAAAGAGGATGGTTCACCATGCAAACTAAACTATTTGAGGACGTGCTTCAGTTCTGGTTCCCTTATGGCTTTGATCGCGATCAGGCAACGCTGGTAAAGCAGTGGGAACGATGGTTTCGCGGCGGCATGGATACTGAAATAATCGAGCATTTTGCACTGTTACTGGAGCGAGCAACGCGAGGCGAACTGGATCATTGGTCGCGTGAGCCACGATCGCGACTGGCGCTGATCATCGTTCTCGACCAGTTTTCACGCACGATCCATCAGGGAACCGCTCAAGCATTCGCACAGGATGAGAAGGCGTGTGCATTGGCGATCGCAGGAATCGGCATGGGTCACTATGCGTCGCTTAAGACCGTCTGCGAGAAAACCTTCTTCATCCTGCCACTGGGACATTCGGAGTATCTCAGGAACCTGGATCTGGTCGTCACGCTTGCCGATGAATTAGTGCAGGAGGCACCCCAGGAGCATCGTCCAATGCTGGCGTTTTCCGCTTCGCAAGCACGCCGACATCGGGACGTGATTGCACAATTTGGTCGTCACCCTCATCGTAACGAGGCTTTGGGTCGCCAATCTACCTCAGGGGAACTGGAGTATCTCGCGACTGGGGAACTTGTCCATACGCGATCGATGCCACCCCATCTGTCGCAATTTCTCGCGTAGAGCGAGGTTTGAACGCGATCGCTATCATGATCTAGAAGCAATTGGAGAAAAAAGATGACTCGTTTTCTAGTTGGAACCATCCCGATTATTGGACATGTCAGTCCAGCTTTGCCAATCATACGTGAATTGGTTAAACGGGGACACGATGTGGTTTGGTACACCGGACAGGTATATCAAACCACCGTTGAGCAAACAGGAGCGCAATTTGAACCGATTCGCAGCTGGCTCGATTATTCAGATCTGAAGAACGTTCCTGCCGCCTTGATGGATCAACGTGAAGCGGCTAAGGGCATAGAACAATTGAAATTTGATCTGAAGAACTTTTTCATCGATCCGGCTGTGGGACAAGTCAAGGATCTTTCAGACATTCTGGATCGGTTTCCAGCAGATATTTTGATCGCCGACTCCATGTTTCTGGGAGTCTCCTGGCTGGCAGAACAAAAACGGCTTCCCTGGGCAGAGTTTGGCACTTCTGCCTTAGCCCTCAGCAGCCGAAACACGGCTCCTTTTGGGTCAGGGTTACAACCTAGCAATACGGTGTTCAGGCGATTGCGGAATCACGGTTTGAGGTATTTTTTCAACAAACGGTGCTGCGCCAGTTAAGAGCTTACACCAACGATGTGCGATCGCAGGTGGGATTGCCTCCTAGCCCCGTCTATTTCTTCGATCGGTTGTCTCCTTTTCTCTATCTGTCCCCCAGCATTCCAGCGTTTGAATATCCTCGTAGTGAATTGCCCTCGCAAGTTCACTTCATCGGGCCCTTACTGTCTCGTCCAACGGCAGCATTCAAGCCTCCCACCTGGTGGGATGAACTGAAGGGCAATCGACCCGTTATTCATGTCACTCAAGGCACGATCGCTACGAATTTAGACGATTTGCTGGTGCCCACTCTACGCGCATTAGAAACGGAGGATGTCCTGATTGTTGCAACGACTGGTGGAACAACGACTGATGCGCTCAAGCTCAGGTCTTCGAGCACTAACGTCAGAATTGAGCCCTTTATTCCCCATGCTCACTTACTGCCGCATGTGGATGTAATGGTGACGAATGGTGGCTACAACGGGGTGCAAATGGCGCTAGCGAATGGCGTTCCTCTCGTGGTGGCAGGGCAAACCGAAGAAAAACCAGAGGTTGCTGCACGGGTGGAATGGGCGCAAGTGGGCATTAATTTGAGAACCCAAACTCCCACTCCCGCGCAGATTCAAAAAGCGGTTAAAACACTGCTGATGGATTCTAGCTATCGTACTCGCATCAAACAATTTCAAACTCAAATGCAACAGTATGATACGCCTGCGATCGCGGCTACGTTGCTGGAGCAATTAGCTAATACAAAACGACCTGTACTGAAGACATGATGATGAATCGCTACAAGCATCTACTCGCACAATGGAGGCCGTTGCCCCATCCAAATCGGCTATTATGGAGTTTGGCGATCGGGCTCACGACGGGATCATTGGGAGTTGTTTTTGCCCTTTCCTATGCCGCCCTCATTTTCTCCGGCAATCTCACTGGACAATTGTCAACGGGGTTTGGACTGGTGTTGTTTAGCGTTGCCACTACACGCATGATTGTGGCGCTGACCAGTTCCTATCCTGGCATGGTTGCTGACCTCAGCACCGTTCCTACCGCCATCCTTGCCTGGAGTGTTGGTATGGTCGTTCGCGAACTCCCAGTTGGCACTTCACCGGGTGAAGTGCTGGTTACTGTTTTAGCCACTATTGCCCTCACATCAGTTTTGACGGGCAGCGTTTTGTTGCTATTGGGTCTTTTTCAGTTGGGTGAGTGGGTGCGGCTGATGCCTCGCTCTGTGGTGGGTGGGTTTGTCGCCAGCACTGGATGGCTACTGGTGAAAGGCGCGATCAAACTGATGACCAATCAAACGCTGGATTGGGCACACTTACCAATGCTCATCCAACCGCAGGTGTTCCTTCACTGGTTGCCGGGATTGCTGCTGGCGCTCTATCTGCTTTGGCTTTCCAGGTATCCTTTGCATCCCTTAGCGATGATTACTAGCCTTGTGGCGGCGATCGCAGTGTTTTACGGCTTGTTATCACTAAGCGGTATCTCACCGAACCAAGCCATTGTTCACGGTTGGACGTTGCCTATCGCCAATGATCAGGGTGTTCAGACGCTCTGGCAGAGTTTGAGTCATCTACATTTGGGGTTGATTCATTGGCCCGCGATCGCCAAGCAGTGGATGTGTATCGCTACCGCTATTGTGACTGCAGCGATCTCACTGTTGATGAATGTCAGTGGGTTGGAATTGGTGACTAAACGACCGATCGATTTGAACCAGGAATTGAAAGTGGCTGGTGCTACCAATCTCTTGCTGGGTCTATCGGGCGGCATTCTCAGCTTCCAATCTCTGAGTAAATCCGTGTTATCCCACAAGCTCGGCAATCGCGATCGCTTTCCCACACTGGCTGACTCCGGCCTATGCATCATTTTGCCACTGCTGGGTTCCTCGTTCCTGTGTTATTTTCCCAAACCCGTGTTAGGTGGCTTGCTTCTCTTTCTGGGGCTATCGTTGCTGTTGGAATGGGTGTATGCAGCCTGGTTTAAGCTTTCCAGGGTTGACTATGGGATTGTTCAACTGATCTGGATGACCAGCAGCACCATTGGTTTTTTGCAGGGGCTGACACTTGGTTGGCTGCTGGCAGGCGGTCTGCTGCTATTTAACTCCAAACGTCTCTTGCGGCAGCTTGGCAAATGAATCTAATGCTCAAGCGCTCCTAATGCCCTTAGAGTTGCCTTTTGAGTGTCCGTCAAACCTTTGATCTCTGTAATGTCCATGCCTTCATAGGGACGATCGGCTTTTAAGGTATTAAGGCATTGACCCGTTGCTAGATCCCAGAGCTTGATGGTTTCATCCTGGCTGCTGCTGGTGAGATAGCCATCTGACGTGAACGCAACCGCCGTGACAACGTTGGTATGTCCCCGCAAGATCTGCAAACAATTGCCTGTCTTAACGTCCCACAGCCTCACGGTTTGGTCAGTACTGGCGCTGGCTAACCACTGCCCATCGGGGCTGAACACGATCGACCAGATGCGGCTAGAATGCCCTTGCAGCGTTTGTATACACGTCCCAGTCTCCACATTCCATAGCTTAATTGTGTGATCGCCGCTGCCGCTAGCAAGGGTTTGACCATCGGGACTAAAGGCAACCGTCCAAACCCAGTTGGTATGTCCTTCTAAGGTTTGCAGGCATGCGCCCGTCATCCCATCCCACAGCTTCACCGTTTGGTCATAGCCGCCACTGGCAAGCAGCAGTGCCGTTCTGACAGACGGCACAGGACTAAAGGCAACTGAGCAAACCCAACTGGTGTGTCCTTGCAGCGTTTGGTGGCACCGTCGTGTGGCGACCTGCCATAGCTTCACCGTCTGGTCATCACTGCTGCTGGCAAGCCATTCACCATCGGGACTGAACGCCACCGACCAGATCCGGCTGAGGTGCTCTCGCAACGTTGCCAGACATTGCCCTTGTCCATTACACAGCTTGATGGTGCAGTCAGCACTGCCGCTGGCGATCAGGCCCTCTACAGTGCCCTTTGCCGGGATCGCTGAGGGAGTTGGACTAACCGCGTTCTCTTGAGGGTTTGCGAAGCAAATCGTACAAACAGCATTGGTATGTCCTCGGAGCGTTTGTTCACACTCCCCAGTGCTAAGGTTCCAGAGACGGACGCAATGATCATCGTGGCTGCTGACGAGTCTGCTGTCCGTAGCGGTGAGGTTGGAGAGTGCGGCGATCGACCAAACGCGATTCGTACAGCCTGTTAGCGTGCGACAACAGCGACCACTTTCGCTATCCCAAAGCTTAATGGTGTGGTCACCGCTACCACTGGCAACCAGCGATGTGTTGGGATGAGCGGCCACTGAACGCACCCAACTGGTATGCCCCGACAAGATCTGGCGACAGGTTCCTGTTTGCCAATCCCAGAAACGTACGGTGCGATCCTCACTGCCGCTGATGACCGTTCGCCCATCGGCACTGAAGGCGATCGAGCGCACCCAGCTTTCATGTCCTTCCATAATTTTCAGACAGTCCCCTGTCTGCACATCCCATAGCCTGATGCTTTGGTCACTACTGCCACTGGCAAGCCACCGACCATTGGGGCTGAAGGCGATCGACCACACGCGATCGTGATGTCCGTTCAATGTGCGTTCACACTTCCCGGTCTTTAAGTTCCAGAGCTTAATCGTATGGTCATCGCCAGCACTGGCCAGTAGCGATCGATCCTGCTTGTCAGGGTTCCTAGAAAGGGGACTAAACGCAACAGAGCGCACCCAATTTTGATGGCCTTTCAGGGTCGTTAAACAGTGACCTGTTTGCACATTCCACAGTTTCACCGTCCAGTCTTCACTACTGCTAGCTAGCAATCGCCCATCGGGACTAAAGGCAACGCACCAGATCGGGCTGGGATGTCCTTCCAGCGTTTTGAGGCAGGCACCCGTTTCCACATCCCACAGCTTCACAGTGTGGTCTTCACTGCCACTTGCCAGTCGTTTACCGTCTGGACTAAACGCGATCGACCAGACCCAACCGCTATGCCCTTTGCCAATCAACACCGTTTCGCCATCCGCGACTCGCCATAGCCGCACGGCACTGTTCAAGTCGCCACTTGCTAGACAGTCTCCTGATGGGCTAAAGGCGATCGCAAGTGGTATGGCAAGGGTTTCAGTAAACACTGATTCAGAAAACTGCGAGCCCGTAAAATCGGTTTGATGCAAGTCCACACCTTGGAGACAGGCTTGCCAGATCGCCAAGTGCGAAAAATCGTAACCGTTCAAACTGATGCCTAATTCATGCAGCAGATTGATGAGATTGCCACCCATATACCCGATCGCCAGCGAATGGCGGCGTAGGCTAGAAAGCACTCCCTGCAAATGGCATTCCAGGTTGTTGATTGATTGAAAATAATTTTCCAACCGTATCGCCAGAGGAGCCAGCAACACTCGGATTTGACTCTCCCGCAAATAATCCTCGGTGCGAGCTTGAATCAATGCATGGGTGCAGAGGAGTGGGAGGGTGGGAGGGTGAGAGCGCAGGAGCGTCTCGTGATGTTCGATTTCCCAGGTTGTGATTTCTGCAAACACGCGATCGAGCAACTGTTCGGTCACATATTCCATCACAACTGGTTGGAGCGTAAAGCGCCCGTCTCGTCGCTCGATCAACGATCGCTGCCAGAGTGAGATCAAGGCTTCTAGCAGTGCCGTCTGCGAGGGCGAGGGCATTAAAGCGGAGCGTAATTGATTTAACGAAACCCACTCTCGACCAATGGCAAGCCAGTAGATGATGTGCCGTTCTAGCTCGGACAGGCGTTGAAGCTGCTCATCCAGCAGAGTGCGAATGTCACCAAAGGCGATCGCCCCCTGTTGGAGGAAAGGCGTCAATTGTCCCTCAAATAAATCTCGCACCACGGACGAAACAATCTTGATGGCAAGGGGGTTCCCAGCATACTGGTTCGCCAAGATGCTCCAGTCTTGATGGGAACGAGCAAGACACCCATTCGTCTGACAGATGGCTTGAATCGCGGTCGCCTCCAGCCCAGTGAGCCGCAGGGTGCGAATCGGTAGGGTTTCGCCCTCCAGCATGGCTAGCAGATTCGGTTGCTCCCGGCTGGTTAACAGCACGTGGCTAGCATGATGTTCTACGCCGATCCGCCGCAACAATTCACCGTAAGCTTCATACCCTTCCCGATACTGCCCAGCTTGACTGTGAGCCTGACTGTTGGCCGGTAACCCAACACCCTGACTATTGGCCGGTAACCCAGCACTATGACTGCTCAAAACCGCATCAAAATTATCCCAGATCAGCAAGCAGCGGCAAGCCCGTAGACCTGCCATCACGCTGGTGATCTGGGACTCCAGGCTCATGGGTAACGGTGTTGTGTGCTGGCCTGGAAGCAGTTGCATGACGTGTGCTAGAACATCTGCGATCGCGGGCGCATTACGGAGCGACTGCCAAATCAGCACATCAAACTCATCTTGCAGCAGGTGTGCCAGCTTGGTGACCAGGGTGGTTTTGCCCATACCGCCCATACCTAAGACCGTGACTAGGCGGCAACCATCCTGCAAAAGCCACTGCTTTAGGAGCGTTAACTCCGACGTGCGGCCATGAAACACCGAAACATCGATCGCTTCTCCCCAGTGTTGCCGCAAAGGGCTACTGGTTAGTGCTAGCTGTGGTTCATCCAGCCGCATACCGTGATCAGTTTTAACGTCGCTAAGAGCCACGCTCGATCGTGCTGGCTCTCTTGATTCAGGCTGAAAAATTAACGTACTCGACTCATGCCCATCCGCTTTCTGAAGTAGCTGTCGGTGCAGCACCGTTTGCACATTTTTCTTGTTGACCTGCTCTCCAACCGCCTGGCTAATTTGCTGCCACAGTTTAGAGCCTACATCGCGAGTATGACCTGTATCGTAGCCAATTTGCTCAGCAATTTCTGGGTAGGTCCATCCAGACCAGGCATAACGAAAAACCTGTGCCTGAACATCTCTGAGTTTTTGCCCTTCCAGTAAGCGATCCACTAGAACTAGGGCTTGCTCAACGTCCATTGTGAAGACTCTACTCTCATCACTAATCATTATTCGCCTCCCACATTGGGGAACACGACAATATGCTTCTCAATGATGTCGCTCATCCTACTTACATCTGAATAAAGAAAACTGCACCCGATCGGGTGAGAATTTTGAGGCATAAGGTGAATTGATCCTTCAACATCTGTCCACAAACTTCAACATCTATCTACTAAAGAAACTACAAAGAAAACGGCTTTGCTGAAACGTCTCAAGCGGCGGCAACAGGTTTCACTCGTCCGGAAGCCTGCAGGGGCATTTTGGTTAAGATATGATGTCTGTTCAGAGTGATGGAGCACTGTGGGTCGTTCAAGCAAAGCAACACCATCAACGCGATCGCCCAAAAAGCCTCGCCAGGCGCGTGATCCAGAAGCGACGAAAGCACAGATTCTCAATGCAGCAGAGGAAGAGTTTGCGCGGCATGGGTTAAGCGGGGCACGTATGGAAGCGATCGCCGCTGGCACAGGCGTCACCAAAGCCATGATCTACTACTACTTTGAGAACAAAGAGCAGTTGTATCAGGCTGTCTTGCAGCGCCCGGCCAATGAGCTACTGGATGCGATTAAACAGTTACCCCTGGATGACTTGTCTCCAGAAAAAGCGCTGGAAATGCTAGTGAGAGGCGCGATCGCCCATGAAGCGGCCCATCCCTATCAGCAGATGATTCTCTTTCAAGAAGCGAGTCAGAACCGTGGCAAATATTTTGAGAAGGCAGGTTGGCAGGCTCCTTTTGCCTACCTCCTCAAAATTCTGGAACGTGGCATGGCAGACGGCACTTTCCGTCCCGTTGATCCCTGGCTGACGGCGATTAACATTGCAGGGGTGTGCAATTTTTACTTCACAACCTATGACAACGTAAAACATCTTGCCCCAGATTGGGATTTTCGCAATCCAGCAATGGTTGAGCGCCATACACAAGAGGCAATTGCGTTTATCCTGGCAGGCGTCAAACGGCAGACGTGAGGATCATTGACACGCGATCGCGCCCTCTCCAAAGCTAACCTTCTAGAGCTAACCTTCTAGCAGCCAGCGCCAGATTTCAGGCAACCGTCGCTGCCACGAGGTTTCGTAGTGCGATTCGCCGTTTGCTAACAGAAAATGGACTTCGTGATCGCTATAGCCCAACCGTTTCAGCTGATTGTAGAAGTTTTGCGTAATGGGCACGTAGTCGAGCCATACGCCATAAAACGAATACTGCTCCTGACTGCCGACATACAGATAGATTTTTGACCAAATGTCACTGCGGTGATCCCAAAGTTTGAACATCTGGTCGCCGCCCCACATCAAGGCTGGGGACAGACCACCAATGCGACCCACTGTCTTGGCGTACTTTTTGCCGATGTAGAGCGATATGAGCCCACCCATGCTGGAACCCATCACGCCGGTCCATTGCGCCTGAGGCAGGGTGCGATAGGTCTTGTCAATATAGGGCTTGAGCTGATTGACTACAAACTGAGCGCACAAATCACCGCGACCACCCAGCCAGGGGGAGTATTCGATCATGCGATCGCGCGTGCTGTCGATCGCGACAATGATCCAGGGACGAGTGCTACCGTCCTTAACGAGTGCCTCCATAGTGGTGTTGGCGCACCAGGTATCGAACATAGCTGACTCAGGATGAGAAAAGACATTCTGCCCATCGAACATGTACAGCACTGGAAAGGATTGTTCAGGATGCTGGGTGTAAGCATCCGGCGTAAAGATGCGGATCGTCCGCGTCATGTTTTCAACGTCAGAGCGGAAGTCTCGAATGATTTTGATGATGCCCATAATGCGTATAGGGGGGATAAACGACGTGTGATCGTGTTCAAGCAAGCGAGCTGTATCAAACCGTTGTTGAATACAACGCCAGCGATCGGCATTCCCTACGCGCTTCACCCGGAGGTGTCATCCGTAAGCTTTTTAGATCCTAAGCTCGATCGTTCATATACTCTGTTTAGGCTCGCACTTTAGGCTCGCATTGCTGGCAGGATAGAAAGGGGGCATGTGAAGCAGTTGTCTCCTAACGCAGAGTAAAAGAGAGTTATGGCGCTAATTGTTCAGAAATACGGTGGCACATCGGTAGGCTCGGTAGAGCGGATTCAAGCGGTCGCGCAACGGGTCGTCCAAACAGTGAAGGCTGGGAATGACCTTGTTGTAGTTGTTTCTGCCATGGGAAAGACGACGGATGGTTTGGTAAAGCTGGCGAATGAGCTGTCTCCAAACCCCAGTCGGCGGGAAATGGATATGCTGCTGGCAACCGGAGAGCAAGTATCGATCGCCCTTCTGAGCATGGCACTGCATACCTTGGGGCAACCCGCTATCTCACTCACTGGCGCACAGGTTGGCATTGTCACCGAAAGCGAACATGCTCGTGCTCGCATCTTGCAAATTAAGACAGAACGACTGGAACGCCACTTAAAAGAGGGCAAAGTGGTTGTGGTGGCTGGTTTTCAAGGCATCACTGACACCGACGATCTAGAAATTACAACATTGGGGCGAGGCGGCTCTGATACTTCTGCAGTGGCCTTAGCGGCGGCGTTGCATGCCAACTTTTGCGAAATCTATACGGATGTTCCTGGTATTCTGACCACCGATCCGCGACTGGTGCCCGATGCCCAACTCATGACAGAAATCACCTGCGATGAAATGCTGGAGCTTGCCAGCCTGGGTGCAAAAGTGCTCCATCCGCGTGCGGTTGAAATTGCCCGTAACTATGGGATGCCGTTGGTTGTGCGATCGAGCTGGACTGACGAACCAGGTACCTGGGTTGTATCACCGACAGTACAGGCACGATCATTAGAAGGGCTGGAACTGGCGTCTCCTGTTGATGGCGTTGAGTTCGACACCGATCAGGCAAAGGTATCACTTTTACGGGTGCCCGATCGCCCTGGTGTTGCGGCCCGACTTTTCGGTGAAATTGCCCATCAAGCTTTGGACGTAGACCTGATTATTCAGTCAATTCATGAAAGCAACACCAATGATGTTGCCTTCACGGTGACTAAAAACTCCCTTAAGCAGGCAGAAGCAGTGGCTAGCGCCATTCTTCCTGCTCTGAATGCAGGGGGCACACATCACGATGGTGATGCTGAAGTCATGGTGGAGCAACGCATTGCAAAAGTGGCGATCGCAGGCGCAGGCATGATTGGTCGTCCGGGTGTTGCTGCACAAATGTTCTCCACGCTCGCAGCAGCTGGCGTCAATATTGGCATGATCTCAACGTCCGAAGTCAAAGTCAGTTGCGTTATTGATGAGACTGACTGCGATCGGGCGATCGCAGCGCTCTGTGAGGCGTTTGGTGTGAGTCAATCAGCCGTCAGCAGCCAGCAGCCAGCGGTTAGCGGTCAGCAGTTGGAAGCACTCAACACTCAACACTCAAAGCCCTCTAGCGTCGCGTCGCAAAACTCTCCCCGTCCCATCCGTGGCGTTGCGCTCGACCTCAACCAGGCACGCTTGGCGATTCGGCATATTCCCGATCGGCCTGGCATGGCAGCAGAACTGTTTCAACTTCTGGCGGCTCAAACTATCAGCGTCGACATGATTATTCAATCCCAACGGTGTCGGGTGATCAACAGCATCACGACGCGCGATATCGCGTTCACAGTCGGACAGTTAGACGCAGACATGGCGTGTAGTGTATTGCAGAAAGCGGCACCCAGTTTAGGCTGTGGCGAGATTGTGGTCGATCGTGAAATCGCCAAAGTGAGCATTGTCGGTGCGGGCATGGTGCACCAACCAGGCACGGCTGCCCGCATGTTTGAAGCGTTGGCAATGCATCAAATCAACATCCAAATGATTGCCACGTCTGAAATTAAAGTGAGCTGCGTCGTTGCAAAAGAGGATGGCATCACAGCGCTGCGTCTCATCCACGCTGCCTTTGGTCTGTCTGGCGAGCAACAGATTCAGGTTTCAGCATAGCCGCACAGAAGCCCCAGTAAGTTCCACCCATCATTAGTTACAACCACATCATCAGATTTCTCTCTCATACAGTGGAGGTAATTTTCACATTTTTCTAGCTGATGACGTAGAGGTAGAGACTAATGCCTAAGGAGCGACACAAGCGCTACGTCAGATAGAGGTGATGTCGTGCGATCGCCCCTATTGTTTGGTAGAAAGTCATTGCAACAGGAAGAGGAATCGTATGGCTGACACATTGAAAAAGGGCGATCGGGTTGAGTGGCACAGCGCTCAAGGAACGATCACTGGCACGGTTCAACGCAAACTGACTGCACCGATCGACATTAAAGGGCATCATGTAGCGGCTTCAGAGGCGCACCCAGAGTATTTAGTGAAAAGTGACAAAACTGGGCAAGAAGCGGCTCATCAGCCAGACGTACTGAAAAAGCTGCCAGATTAACGCCAGATTAACGTTAGTTCAGTCCTTGAGGAAGACAGCGATCGACGCTGTTAGATCGGTGGTGCAACGATCCCAATCACTAGAATCCTTAATCACATAGACTACAATTTCTGTTAGCAAGAATCTTCAGGTTAAACACTTTAACTGAGGGCTAAATGGAAATTGGAGTGCAGCTGAGTTGGCAGCGAGTGAAACACATCGTCAGCAGTTATCAGCTGAATGGCAATGATGCTGAGGCGTTTGATCAGGACTTACACCTGCTACTCGACCATTACCCAACGCCCCTAATTGAGCTTGCTCTTGTGCAAACATTGGTTGATGGCTGGCTTCAGGTACCCCTTCTGCGAGGCTGTGCTTTTCTTGCCAAGGCGTATGAACTGCTGAAACAGTGGGAAGAGCAAGCCTTTTTACAAGGTGATCCAGCAGTGCGAGCGTTCATCAGCACCATCGCTCCAGAGCAATTCCAGCAGATTACAGGGCTTGATCCCACTCCTATTTTCGGCAGTGCCACTGTGTCGACCGCTCCATCCTCCCTTCGCTAACAGGCGCGATCACTCAAAGACCTGATCTGGATCACTCAAAGGGATAGAATACGTCACGTTCTACTCGACGGTTGGTCACTGTGATCTCAAGGAAAGCGCTCGATACTAAGAGCATTGAGTTCTAAGTGCCGTCATGGTTGCAATTAGTCCACTGCCTTGCGCCATCTCTGAACTGTTTGCCCAAGTCAGCGTTTCTGGCCAGATTACGCTGGCCGATCGCTATGGCATTTTGGCAGTACTGCTCAATGAACCCACGATCGAAGAAGAACTGCACAGCATCGATCGTATCCTGCATGCGTTACGCAAAGGACGGGTTCAGATTGTCAGTGAACTGTCAACCGTTCTGTAGCGTCACCTTTACACGCTTCAGGGCGGGCTTGTGACTAAAGCTTTGTCTTGGCAGCTTCAGATGGTGGGTTGTTTTGCATCGTCCCCCTGCGATCAAAAATTTTGGCGGATGACACACGAATGGAGTGCGATCGCGGTTTACTGGAAAGAGCAATCGTTCGTATTACGATCGGTGGGCAACTGACCGCTCCACTACTTCAACACTCAAACCGTTGCCACTCCTCATGAAACCCATCACTCCAATCTTTTTTGGCACTTTGACGCTGCTCGCGCTGGCAGCAGTCACATCGGCTGCCAGTCCCGATAATTTGGCAAAGCTCATTAACGACAGAGCCTGTGTCGGTTGTGATCTGGCTGGCGCTAACTTATACAGCTATGACTTGCAGGGAGCCAACCTAAGCGGCGCGAATCTGACAGAAGCGGCATTCCAGGGATCTAATCTGGGCTTTGCGGTGCTCACTAACGCCAACCTGGAGAAAGCAAACCTGGCACTGGTGAAGCTGAACGGTGCTGACCTGAAGGGAGCCAAGCTTGTCAAAGCAACCCTCTATGGAGCGGATTTATCAGGAGCCGATTTATCAGGAGCCGATTTGAGTGGTGCCAACCTGGAAGGAACCAACCTGCGGGGCGCGATTTTAGAAGGAACGAATTTTCAGAAAGCGAACCTTTTACGGGCAAAGATGGCAGGAGCAACGTTAACCGGTGCTAAGTTTGATGGTGCCCGCATGCCCGACGGCAGAGAATTTAAGCAGGGCGGGAAGACTCCGGCAGCGATACCAGCACCATAGCAGTCTTAGAGGGCAGTCCTAAAAGTTAACGATGATGGAGCGTGCGATGATGCGATCGTCTCGCCGTCGTACGCTCCCATTGCCCCATCATGCAATTTTCATCGTGACAGTTTGAACGCTGCCGTTATGCCATTTCCATGAGGGATGGCTCTTGACGGAGACGTTTTCCCGTTAAGAGCATCTTCACTCCATTGGCAGGAGCCAGAGTCACACCCCGACGGCGAGGATATTCTGGCTGCGTCGTGGCAAGCGTTAGCTCGTAGCGGGACAGGATCGTCGCCAGAGCGAGTTTCATCTCAAACATGGCGAGAGCTTCGCCAATGCAGCGACGGGCACCGCCACCAAAGGGCATAAATTCGTAGGGGGTGAACTGGCGATCGAGAAACCGCTCTGGCTTAAACTGCTTCGGGTTGGGGTACAGATCTTCCCGCTGGTGCACGAGATAGATACAGCCAACGACCGCATTGCCTGGTTCCAAAGCGCGACCGAGTAGCGCGGTCGGTTCTTGCACGATTCTTGCAAAGGTCAGCATGGCGATGGGGTGAATCCGCAGGGTTTCATTGCAAATAGCAGTCAGGTAAGGCAACCGGAAAATATCGAGCGGGTCGGGATTGTCGCTGAGCGTTGCGAGTTCCTGGAGCAGTTTTTCCCGCACATGGGGTACATGGTGAATCCAGTACAGCGCCCAGGACAATGCCGTTGCTGTGGTTTCATGTCCGGCGAAAAGTAACGTCATCAATTCATCGCGCAGTTCTTGGTCGGTCATGGGCTGATCGGCTTCGTCTCGTGCAGCCATCAGCAGCGAGAGAATATCGATCCGATCGCCCGGTTGCGATCGCCGCTCGGCAATCTCGGCGTAGATCAGGGCATTCAGCTGTTGACGCTCACGCACAAAATTGCCCCAGGGGCTCCAGGCACCGAGATCTTTCTGCAAGATGGGAAAAAAGAGAAGGCTGGAAGAAAGCGGCGATCGAAACAAGTCTGACATTGATGCCAACAAGCGCTTGAGTTGCTGAAACCGATCGCCCTCAGAAAGACCAAAAACCGTCTGCATGATGATGCCTAACGAAATCTCTTGCATGACGCTGCGAGCTGAGAAGGTTTGCTTGAGGGGAACGCTCTCAAAGGTCTGGAGGGTTAAGTCTCGAATGATTTGACCGTAGGCACGCATCCGTTCGCCGTGAAAGGGTGGCATCAATAGCTGTCGTCGTCGTCGGTGGCGATCGCCGTCCAACATAATGACAGACGAGTCACCCAGCAGCGGTGACAAGATGCGATTCAAATGACCAGGCGCTGCATAGGTTCTGCTTTTAGCCTTGCGTGGGGTGCCAGACGCATCATTGGTCAGAATCTCTTGAATGGCCTGTGGCTGGTTGACAAACACCAGGTTGCTGCCAAACCCAACGACTTTGCCGCCAAAAATGTCAGGATATTGCTGGGCGGCTGTTTCCATGTAACCGATGGGGTCACCGACCCACCGCAAGTGCTGCAACCAGGCAGGTAGGTTAATCACATCCAGCGGTTGGCTGGTTGGCAGCGGTTGGATTGTCGTATTCATAGCTCAACGTGTGACCCTGTTTGAATTTTGGCGTTTGATTTTAGAGAATAATAGTCTAATGCTGTCAGCACTGCCGCAACCCATGCGATGGTTAAAGGTGAACAGTGCCGCGAGCGCTGACTGTTCTTCAGACTCTAACAACTAAAAACCACGCCCTCAAAACTCTTTAATGTCCCGCTCTAGCTCTCTCCGTTACTATGTCCTGGCGCGTTTGCTCCTGGCACCCCTCATGCTGTGGGTGATCACGACAGCCGTCTTTTTGCTCCTGCGATCGACCCCTGGTGATCCGGTTGATGCGCTCTTAGGGCCGCGTGCGCCCCAGGCCGCTAAAGATGAATTGCGCAACCAGCTTGGGTTAGGCAAGCCACTGATTGTGCAGTATTTTGACTACCTGTGGAAGCTGCTGCACCTGGATTTAGGCAAATCGCTGGTCAGCCAGGGGCAATCGGTGTGGGAGATTATTCTCAAGTTTTTTCCGGCAACGGTTGAGTTAGCGGTCTTCAGTATGGCGATCGCGCTCACGGTTGGCATTGGTGTGGGCGTGCTTTCTGCCTCGCGTCCCAATTCACCGTTTGACGTTGGCGGCAGGCTGTTTGGCATTCTCACATACTCGATTCCGCTGTTCTGGCTGGGGATGCTGCTACAGCTCATTTTTTCCGTCCAGTTAGGTTGGTTCCCACTCGGCACCCGTTTCCCAATCACCATTCCGGCGCCGGAGGGGCCAACGGGGCTTTACACGATCGATAGTCTGCTCACAGGCAACCTCCCACAGTTCTTCATCGCGCTGTACTATTTGGCGCTGCCCTGCCTGACGCTGGGCATTCTCATTAGCGGGATTTTTGAGCGCATTGTGCGAGTGAATCTGAAGCAAACCCTAAAGTCAGACTATGTAGAAGCTGCGAGAGCCAGAGGCATTCCTGAAAGCCGGATTCTCGTCTCCCATGCGCTGAAGAATGCCATGATTCCGGTGATTACCATCCTTGGCTTAACGTTTGCGGCGCTGTTGGGTGGTGCCATTCTGACGGAAGTGACCTTCTCCTGGCCTGGATTAGCCAATCGCCTTTACCGCGCGATTGCTCAACGCGATTATCCTACAGTGCAGGGGATTGTCGTTTTCTTTGCGGCGATCGTTGCCCTGGTCAGTATCCTCATCGATATCCTCAACGCGTATATTGATCCACGGATTCGCTACTAGAGCGATATCCTCAACGCGTATATTGATCCACGGATTCGCTACTAGAGTGACAAAATTAGCGCTAGAATCCCTTCATTTGCACCCATCAGCCCAACTTTCTACCATGACCAATGCTTCCAACGGTAATCTCGGCAACAAGATGGATGTGCTGATTGATCAGGTCGGCAAATTGACTGAGGGCATCACTGAATTTCGGCTGAGCGTTGAGCAAAGTACGTTGGAGTTTAGAGCTGATTTGACCGACATCAAGGCAGTCGTGCAGCAACAGTCTGTCATGACGCAGCAACAGTTCGAGATGACGCAGCAACAGTTCGAGATGGTGCAGAAGCAATCAGAATCGATTCAGGAGCTATCAACTACCGTCAAGGAAAGTGTTAAAGATCTTTCGGCCACGGCTAATCGGCAGGCGGATACGGTCGATCGCTTGGTGCGAGTGGTTGAAACGTTGATCGCACAAAAAGATACCGCGCAGAGAGAACCTGCATGAATTATTGGTTGATGAAATCGGAACCGGATGTGTACGGCATTGAGGACTTGAAACGCGATCGCACCACGGTATGGGATGGCGTGCGTAATTATCAGGCGCGAAACTTTTTGCGATCGATGGTACCGGGCGATCGGGTCTTTTTCTATCACTCCAACACTACACCACCGGGTATTGTCGGTCTGATGAAGGTGGCCGAGCCGAATGTCATTGACCCAACCCAGTTTGATGCCAAAAGTAAATACTACGACCCTAAAGCGACAAAAGACACCCCACGCTGGCAAACCGTCATCGTTGCCTTTGTTGAAACCTTCCCGCAAATCATCACGCTGGATACACTGCGCGAAACCTTCAGCCCGGATGACCTGTGGGTCGTGCGTCAAGGTAATCGGCTCTCGGTGATGCCGGTACCAGAAGCGGTTGCAGAGCAGATTTTGAAACAAGCAAAGGGTTAGAAGCCAGCGTTTATCATCATTTTATATAGATCGGACTTACGCGAAAGCGGTCAGAGTTCGCCCCCTGGCTCCCAATCTTGGGGAACCGAGCCCATGAAAGCCTCCAGAATATAGCCGTTACCGCTCGTGCATTTCATCACGGGTTATGGAACGAATCCCTGGCACTGAAACCGGGTTTTGCGCCAACTCATCCATGATGTCTGGTCTGGGAGTCTTTTTCTGCACTGGCTTTAGCACAGTAACTTTAACTGTGTTCGCTTCTGCCAGTGATTGTTTGTACTCCTCAGGCACCACAATCACCCCGTTCTCGACCTTTGCCTGAAATTCTACAGGAACCATAACACTGCTCCAACGTGCTAAACCCATCTTACTCCCCGATCCCTACTTCCCCATTCTCGCAAAATGACACATGGGGCTGGTCAAAACGTCTACAGGCTTAGAGGTAAATTCCACTGCGATGCCCGATACGATGAATGGTGATCAGCTCAGTTTCATCATTGAATGAGTAGAGCGATCGATAATCGCCAATTCTCAGTTTAAACAAACCGCTTAAATTACCTGTGAGAGCCTGCGGCGTCAGTTGCTCAAAGTGATCACCAAGCCAGCGAATTTTGCGAAGCACTCGTTCTTGATTTGTGGGGCTGAGTCGTTCTATTTCAGCCAGCGCTTCTGTCTTGAACTCAACTCGATAAGCCATTACCAGGTTAAGCCCAGTCTTTTAGCAACATCTTCTGCTGGAATGCCGCGTTCTCCAGAGCGTGTCCGTTGTAATGACTCAAGCAGTTGTTGTTTGATTTCCGGTCGAACTTCTTTTCCTTCGTCGGGGTCATCAAGCAACTCTTCTAGCGTCTCCATCACAGTTTCTCGAATCAACGCCTTGAGTTCTTCAGTGGTCAAATCTTTCACTTGCATTGCAACTATCCCTACGCTCTAGGACTATGTATTAGTCTAACCTGACGGACTTCTACTCCACTCCCTACACCCCACACCCCACACCCCACACTCTATTCCCCCATCCTCGCAAAATGCTCCTGCAAGGACTTGTGGATAAACCGATAGCGCCCACCGACGCGCTGAAGGAGGAGACGCTACGTGCGTTGCACACACTGCGTGAACGGTGCAGTAGTCGAGAAAGCGGGCATAGTTCCAGGGAATGGAGGGTAATGCGTGTCACTCGTATACTTCTTTGCGATGAGCGATCGTCACGACAAGCACTCGTTTTGTTTCATCATTGAACGAGTAAACAAGGCGATGGTCACCAAGTCGATAGTGGTAATATCCGGCTAGTCGTCCCTTTAAAGCTTTAATATTCGGATGGGTTCGAGGAGTCTGTTGGAGTTGTTCCAGACAGCGTGCAATCTTTTTCGCTAAAGCTGGCTCTGCTGAAGCATAAATTCGCTGCGCTTCGTGCGATAAAACGACTTCATACATCAGAGCGAATGGTTCTCCAGTCGGCTATGCGTCCTTCAGCAAGATCTTGCCTGCCTTTTTCAAAGGAGTCGATAAACCCTGGTATGTCGAGTAGTTCCTGGGTTGCATCTTCACTATCTTTTTCGGCTAAAGCTGCCAAAAAGTCGGCGGCAAGCTGAAGTCGCGTCGGTGAAAGCTGCTCTAAGTAGCGATCGATGCGATGCCGCATCTCTGCTGTGTTGCCTGCTGAATCCATACAACCATTCTCGCTGACTCTCTTATTAGTCTACTTCTACCTCACTCCCTACTCCCCACTCCCTACTCCCTCATTGCCGCAAAATGCTCCTGCAAGGACTTGTGGATAAACCGATAGTGCCCACCGACGCGCTGAAGGAAGAGACGCTCAGTACAGTAGTCGAGAAAGCGGGCATAGTTCCAGGGAGCACATCCACTCCACATAAAAAGAAGACGCAGTATGACGTGCTGAATACAGGCGATACCTGGAATAACTCCACATACCAACCCAACAAGAACCCCATAAAATAAGCTATCAATCAGAGCTTCTAAAGGCTCGTCCGCTGACAAACCATATTTCCAAAAAAAGTTGTAGCTTGTTAAAAGCAAACTAATCATTAGTCCGGTCAATAAGCCTGTAAGTGTAAAAATTCTTGAGTTGATTGCTGACTGAAGAATACCTTGATTTGGAACAAGTCTTTGATTGACATCAGGACCACGAAAACCTGTAACTATTCCACCAATAGCCCCACCAACCAATAAATGAGTAAATCCAGAAAATAGTGATAAAACTAGCGCGGAATTAGAGCCTTTGTATAAATTAACAGCGTAGAAGCTTATTGGGCTTAGAACTAACCAGGTAAGCAATCCGTAGCGCATACCAGTTACCATTCCACTTCGTGCCCTATGTTTAGACCATTGAAGAGTTTCAATTGGTCGTATCTTATCTTTTTCCTCAGAAGACAGAGCATAAATTAATCCATAGATTAACGCGCCAACTAAGCCGTATAGTATTGTATTACCTACAACAGATGAAGCAAGAAAAAAATCCACCCTCACCCAATTAGCCAATTCTAAAGCTAGTCCGTTAATCAACCCACTAGCGATGCCACCAATTATAGAAAAAACTCCAACTTTGAAGACTGCATACTGAGGTTCTTGATTAAAGCTTATTTCCTCCCTTATGAAATCGCTTACCAGACTAGCTGTTACAAAAATAGGCAAACTAATTATTCCAAAAAACAGTCCGTTAAAGAGTCCACTAGATAACCCAAATGTTAATGCATTGAACAGTGTTGCTTTAAACAAAATCAAAGCTGTAGCTGTACCCAGAAATACTGAGATCAACCAGCTTACAAGTCCAACAACAGAAAAAAAGATACCAAAGATAGTCGAAAAGGATCTTCTCCAAAAATATTTTTTTAGTTTATTTGTTATTAAAATAGTTAATCCGTAAACTATGCCTCCTAGCAGCGTATAGAAAACCATAAAAATGAAATAATATTTCAATTCTACAATTGCGCTTGGTAAAAACAAAGATACGGTCAATCTGTAAATCACGCCACTCATTAATCCGCCAACCAGTATAAATATACTGGTGCTAGATAGCAGTTTTTGAAACAGCTTCTTGGCGTTGATTGCTTCCTCAATGCGTTGACGACAACCAAAAATAACTGCTCCAATTAATCCATAAACAATTCCAGGCAGTATTCCGTGAGTTAACTCCAAGAAAAGCCATTTAGATAGTGTTAGATCCTCGTAAATCTTATGCAGTGCACTAATTTTTGACATATTTTCTTGCCACATCAGTTTCAAATCTTCTGAAACCAAGTCTCCTGGAAATGGTAATCCGAGTTGGTTAGGATTAAAGATTTTTGCGTATAGTGATAGTTCTAAACTCCAAAATGGTCCAAGCACTAACCCAATTAGTAATCCACATAATAACCAAGAGCTAATTCGGAACAGCCACTGCTTAGTTCCAGATCTAAGCCAGTTGGGTTGTATCTTCTCAATTAAAAACTCGATTTGTGACTCATGCTGTAGCTGCTGCGCCAGAAATATCAACCAGTGACGTATTTGTTTCGTACTCGGCGGCTTGATTTTTCCATAGGACTTACTGTAAATGCCCTGTGTTATGAGTTTTGGTTCCACAAGAACTCGACTGATTGCCGCTATCCAGAAGACATCAAACAAGTACTGTAACTGTGCTTCTCTAGAAGTCAGCGAGCGCCAATCTGCAAAAGAGAATTTCTGCTCTATAACGCTCAACCCGATGATCGACAGAAATAGAGGTGTTCGGATTAACTCCAGCAAAGCTTCATCGCTCTGCATCGTCTGCCATAAATGTGGTTGCTTCAGCGCAGTTAAATACGCCTGAATTTGCTCGTCGGTGAGGGTTTGCAGCAAAATGGCTCCGTTCAGGTGCATTCGGGTTTCGTCGGGTGCTTCCTCTGCCTCCGCTTGCCACTGACCCCGCACGACTTTTTCGTATTCTTCTCGCCGACAGCACACCGCTAACGAGAGGGGTCGATCGTCGCTCTCCAGCCAGTGGTTAATTGCCTGCACACAGCCTTCCTGATGCTCTGGTTTTACTTCATCCAGTCCATCCAGCAGGGGTAAAAGCTGCTTTTCTGCTAGCCATTTTGTGCCGATGTCTTTTCGCACCCCGTATTTTGACTTCAGTTCCTCCACTAACCACGCGGTCATTGTCTGCTTCGGGTCTTTCCATGAAGACAGGTTTAGCAGCACGGGGATGAATGCGGTTGGGTCTTGCTCGGCTCGATCGCACAGCCCCTTTGCCAAGTCCAGCATCGTCGTCGTTTTGCCTGCCCCTGGTTCACCCAAAACTAGCAGCCTGCCGTCAATGCCGGGGCGATCGAACACCTCCAAAATGCTTGTCTCCGCTGGCAACGGTTGGGGCGATTTCGAGCCAATTTTGATCTCCGCATCCCAGGGGCGCTTCACCTGTTGCGGTTGAGACTGCTTGCCCAGGTTAATGAACACGGCATTGTGCAGCGATTGGTCGAGCCGCGAGATCACTTCCTGCTTGACTGCTTGCAGCAACAGGGATTCACTGCGCGATCGGGTCGGTCGAGAACCTTCTTGAATGTAGACATTGCCATGTACATTCTCAATGGGGATCTGATCGCGTCCATCGTTCCGATACTGTCGCGTCATGTCACGAACCGCCAATTTTAGGGTTGCCCTGGATAGTCTCGATGTTGATTTGGTCGCGACCGTAGTTGGTATAGTCTCGCGTCGAGACACTCTGATTCTGGATGTTAACAATCTGTTGGGCAACCTGCCGGATTTGAGTGGCAAATTCCGGGTCGTCGGTCATCGCATCGTCCAGGTAGACCTCTAGCTTGGTCAATGCGGCTTCGGAGTTTTCAGTTTCAACCGCCGCGATCGCCGTTTCCGCTTTGGCATTGCCTTGAAATTTGGCTTGAATCTTGTCGCGCAGGGTTTTCATCAGGTCGATCGCGCCACCCACCGATTTTTTCGCCAGTTCGCCGCCGCCTGCTTTGGCAAATTCTTCAAAGGCAATTTTGGCGATCGCGCCAGCGGTGAGGACGGTTACAGGTTCCATAGCAAACTCTCTCTGCAAAGGGTATCTCTTTTCTACACCAGATTCTCTCTGGTTTCAGAAACATTCACCCTTGAGAGTAAAACTGCGATCGGCTGAGTCTCATCTGTCACCAATGTCCTTCCGAACCGCATCGTTGTAGTTTGGAAGGACATCGTTCTTGTTTCAAGTGGCACTGTTTCTGTTTCAAGTGCGATCGTTCGACCTCAGAGCAGGAACGTTCTCACTTCAAACCGGACTGTTCTCATTTCAAACCGCAACGCTATCGTTTCAAATAGGAGTGTTCTCGTTTCAAACCGGAACGATGCTACTTGAAACAGAACTGTTCTCACTTCAAAGGCGGCGATCGCCCCTTAAAATCAGAAGCGCCCCATTTCAAACCGGAACGTTGCCTCCAGAAACCGGGTTTCTGGCCAGCCGTTGCCGTTGTGTATTCAGGTGTTGCCAGAAACCCGGTTTCTCTCCACTCGCGCAGCCAGTCTTCGTTTAATGACCCCTTTTCAGGCAAGCGTTATGCAACCGATCGGCCATGCTCCAGCCATCTCGTCTTCTGATTCGTGGTTGGCACTGTCGATCGGCAACTCGCGCCTCCATTGGGCACAGTTCACAGGCAACGACCTGCAACACACCTGGAACACCCCTCATTTCTCTGCCACCGATGCGCAGCAGTGCCTCGCCAGCCTCACCCCAAACGCTCCTCTCTACATTGCGTCAGTCGTCCCGCAGCAAAGCCAGCTATGGCAGGCGTATCCGTCAGCGCACGTCATCACCTTAGAACAAGTGCTGCTGCAAGGGCTGTATCCCACACTGGGAATCGATCGCGCTCTGGCAGTCTGGGGTGCGATCGACACCGTTGGCAGTCCCGTGCTTCTCATCGATGCAGGCACCGCGTTGACCTTGACTGGAGCCGCTGGCGATCGCCTAGTGGGTGGCGCTATTCTGCCAGGATTAAGGCTCCAGTTCCAGTCCCTCAACCAGGCAACCGCTGCCTTGCCTGACATGGGCACGGCAAACCTTACAGTGCAGCATCCCTTACCACCCCGCTGGGCAGCAAACACAGCCGACGCGATCGCCAGTGGCATCCTTTACACCCTACTGGCAGGACTGCAAGCCTTTGTAGATGACTGGTGGCAGCAGTTTCCAGACAGCCCAGTGATGCTGCGAGGCGGAGACAGCGATCGTCTGCACAGCTACCTCACAGCCTACGCACCTGCTCTAGCAAGGCAGATCACCATCGAGCCCAATTTGATTTTTTGGGGCATGCGGAAGGTGAGGGGGGAAAGGCTAAAGGATGAAGGCTAAAAGATAAGTTTTTAGCCTTCATCCTTCATCCTTTAGCCTTTCCTCCACAAACCCCCGAATCGCTTGAGCGACTGCATCCGGTTGGGTTTCGAGCAGTTGGCTACTAGTGCTGGGCAAGCGTTGGAGTGCTGCGTCAGGAGCCAATTGCGCATAGGTTTGATTCAAAAGCCTGGCAATAGGAGTGTCTTGTGCACCTTGCAGCACCAACACGGGTACTTTGAGCCATTTCAACTGTTCCTGGAGTTGTTCTGAGCGAAGTTCTGCCCGTCGTCGTTGAAAGAGCAGCTTGCAGGCAACCGGGCAGTCGAGTAGTTGTCGTCGTTTTTGCAGCAGTTGCTCCAGGCTGCGGAGCTTGAGAATTTTCCGTAACGAGTGGAGCGATCGCAGCACCCATCCCACCACCAAAAGCTTCAACAGCCTTGCCTTCCACCAACGCCGTCTCAAGCCCACGCCCTCAACGCCTTCGGGTGCCAACAAAACCACCCCTTCGACTTGCTCAAGATACTTCAGCGCATAGCTCACCGCAATCCAACCGCCCAACGAATGCCCCACCAAATACACCCGCCGCAACCTTAGCGCGTCTAGGTGCTCGGCCAGACACGCAACCTCTAGATCAATGGCGTAATGAACGTTGGGTTGTTCTGATTCACCAAACCCAAGCAAATCGGGCGCAAGGCAATGATAATCTGCACTCAGCCGCTCAATCACTGGAAGCCATTGACCGCTGTCTTCCCAGGAACCATGCAAAAAGATAATCGTGCTCCCCTGACCCACTTCACGCCAGAAAATCTGTCCTTGCGGTAACCTGATGCGAGCATTTCTGAGCGGTAAAGCCATCCTGAAGAAGGAAAATGTAGATGTGAGTTTGAGTTAATACTAAACGGCGATCGCCCCTTTTAGAAGTAGGGACGTTACAGGTAACGTCCCTACGGCACAGAAACTGGGTTTCTCCACAAAAATTGCCGTTCCAGCATCCAGGCTAGGTCCACAAACCCGGTTTCTTCGTTTCTCGCTCTCTATGCCAGGGTTGTCTGTCCGTTGAGGTAATCCTGAAGTTGGCGATCGTGATCGTGAGACAGCCGACCGAGCGGCAAATCAGTGCGGGAGAACGCTTGCACATCAAGCACTTCCATCGGGTCGCTGATGTGCATCGTGCCCTTTGCCTCTACTTCAACCACAACACAGATCGAGTGAATGCGAGGATCGCGATCGGGTGAAGAATAGACGCCCACTAAACGGCAGATCTTGGCAACCTCAAGCCCCGTTTCTTCTGTCAGCTCTCGATAGACCGTGGTAGGGATGTCTTCGCCCCAATCAACCATGCCGCCTGGTAAGCCCCACTGACCGTTATCACGGCGCTGAACCAGCACAATACGCCCGTCGGGCAGAATTGGAATGATGCTTGTACCCATTACCGGATGCCGGAACAGGATGCCCAATACAGCTTGTCCAAAATGCCATAACCGACGCATAGGTAAAATCGCAGGCTTAAAAAAGTTTCCCTTGACAACCAGAAGCCGCGCCACTGGCGATGAGTGTCATTGCTATCCGATCAGTCAAGCGTCGCCAGAATCTCTTTCGCATGGGACTCGGGCTTAACTTTTTTATAGATCTGCTCGATCGTACCATCTGGAGCAATGACAAATGTGGCGCGGCTCACTCCAATGTATTCTTTGCCCATAAACTTCTTGAGCCCATAGCTCTCATAGGCGGTGGCAACCTGCCCACCCTCATCGATCAGCAGCGGAAACGGCAGCTCAAACTTAGCCGTAAACTTTTCGTGCGATTTGGCATCATCCGTACTGACCCCAAGAACCACCACATCTTTGCCTTGAAAGTCGGCATAAGCGTCTCGAAAACCACAGGCTTCTTTAGTGCAGCCAGGAGTGTTGTCACGGGGATAGAAGTACAACACTACCCGCTTGCCTTGCAAACCAGCCAGGTTAATGATGTTACCTTTGCCATCCGGCAAGCTGAACGTAGGAGCAGGATCACCAATACTAAGAGCCATAATGCGTTATTAACTAAGCCATTACTATTGGATGTTAAGTGCTTCTTTACAATCTGTCTAGCTTGGGAAAGGCTAAGGGCTAAAGACTAAAAAATTAAGCCTTCACCCTTTAGCCCTTAGTCTTTCCTACAACACCCCTTTAGAACTGGGAATTGTATGTGCACGTCTGGGGTCGATTTCGGCTGCCATGCGGAGCGATCGCGCCAGTGCCTTGAACGTTGCTTCAATAATATGGTGCGAGTTGATGCCATCGAGTTGACGGATGTGGAGCGTCATCTGGGAATGGTTCACGATCGCCACGAAGAACTCTCGCACCAGTTGCGTATCGTAGGTGCCCACACGCTGAGTCGGAATCTCTAATCCGTAGCTGAGATGCGGACGACCTGAAAAATCGAGCGCGACTTGAATGAGCGCTTCGTCCAGAGGCGCAATAAAATGACCGAAGCGAACAATGCCTTTGCGATCGCCCAACGCTTTTGCCAAGGCCATTCCCAGCGTAATGCCCACATCTTCATTGGTGTGATGGTCGTCAATCTCAATGTCACCCGTTGCTTGCACGTTCAGGTCGATCAGTCCATGAGAGGAAATCTGATGCAGCATGTGATTGAGAAAGGGAATCCCGGTGTTGGCAGTACATTGCCCAGTGCCATCCAGGTTCAGCGTTACCTGCACATCCGTTTCGCCCGTCTTGCGGCTGACGGTCGCGGTACGGTTAGGAAAAGTCAGGTTTTGAGTCAGGTTTGTAAGACGATCGCTGGTCTGCATGAAACTTGCACGCTCAAAGGCAACAGTTTTATTATCGGCGATCGCGCGATCGTTCATCCAACAGAGAGCCGATCGCCATAGCAATCCTACTTACACTCCTCGCTTATGACTCTTGACCCCTGCTGCAATTGAAAGTGACGACAGAGAATCAATCACTGCAATCAAAAGAGTTCAAAGGTGACCGATCGATGCGACAAGTTGGGATTGTAGTACGGATCGCCGTTGAGTTTGGTGAAATAGCGCTTCCACTTCTGGTTCAACGTTTCCCACTCATTGGGTTGCAGTCCCGCCTTCCGGCTAATCGACTCGTAATGAATTAACTGCACATACGGCGTCACCACATTGCGATAGCCAGCCTGATGCACCTTCAAACAAAAGTCCACGTCGTTATAGTTGAGCGGAAAAATTTCGTCCATGCCGCCAACCTGCTGGAAAATGTCTTGACGAATCATCAGGCAAGCAGCCGTCACTGCCAGATAATTGCGATTCACGAGGTTAGAGCAATAGTAACCGGGATGATCACCATCAAAACCGTGGTAAGCGTGACCAGGATTGCCTCCCAGCACCATGACCCCTCCGTGCTGAATTTTGCCATCAGGATAGAGCAGCTTGGCACCGACCGCGCCAATGTCCTGCTGCTGGGCAAACTCCAGCATCGACTCCAACCAATCCGGCGTGAGGACTTCTGTATCATCGTTTAGCAGCAGCAAAAATTGTCCGTTGGCGTTGGCGGCACCCTGGTTAATGCGGTGGGCAAAGTTAAACGGCTCTTTGCAACGCACCAAGTGCAGATGAGGCGCCGCCTCACCGTCAAAGACTTGCTTGACGGTTGCCAGAATGTCGTCTGGAATGTCGTAGCCATCGACTAAGACCACCTCAAAATTGCGGTAGGTACTGCGTTCTTGCAGACTACGCAGACAGTTTTCTAGCGCCACGATCGGTTGATCTGATGTCATCACAGCCTTGCCAGCACTGGGAATGATGATGCTAATTAACGGTTCACCCAAAAGATGCCGACGAACGCGCCAAAAGCCGGGTCGTTTAGGGACTGCTTCCACTAAACCGGGATAGCGGCTGCGTGCCAGCATATCTTCTAGCGCTGCACGCGCTGCGGTATACGCCCAGGGTTTTGCCTGCTCTCCACCCGCTGTCACCGAAGCAGGAATGACTCGCCAGTGATAAAGAATTTTGGGAATGTGATAAATCGATCGGGTCTTTTCAACGACACGTAGCACCAGATCATAGTCCTGAGCGCCATCGAAGCCTGCGCGAAAACCACCGATCGCGCGGATGAGGCTGGTACGATAGACGCCCAAATGACAGGTGTACATACAGGCGTGAAAGTAGTCCGGCGACCAATCGGGCTTGAAGAATGGATCGAGCCGCTTGCCTTTCGTATTTAGTTTGTCTTCATCGCTGTAGATGAAGTCGGCATCAGGATACTCATTAATGAGCTTGGCATTCTCGAACAGCGCATTGACGGCCAGTTCGTCGTCATGGTCAAGTAGTGCTATATAATCGCCGGTCGCTAAGGCTAAGGCATCATTGCTGGCAGCCACAATCTGACCATTTTCGGGACGAAAAACGACCTTGATGCGAGGATCAATCTGGCTGTAGTGGCTAAGGATGCGCTTGATGTGGGGCTTGGGCGAAGCGTCATCGGCAATGCACAGTTCCCAATCGGGATAAATTTGGTTCCGAACGGATTGAATCGCTTTTTCAAGCCAGTTTGCCTCGACGTTATAAACGGGCATGATGACCGAAAATTTCGGACGTACAGACCACTGCTCGATCGCCCGTTTGGCAGCAAGGATATCGGCTGGAGTCAGACGATCGTGAGCCACCCATTTCTGGTAGCTCATGCGCCCGCGGAGCTTCTCCATACTGCGACGATAGAGAAACTGCAGCAGTCCCAGCGTATTGCGTTCGCGCCAGACCTTGAAGAGCTTGCCAAGCTTTGTGCTAACGAAACCGAGAGGATTAGAGTCGCTCATAACGTGATTGTATCGAAGGTCAGACATCTAGGACGAGACGCTTCCCAACCCTATCTGCTAATTCCATCAGTGACAAGCGCTTTTTAGGGACGTTACATGTCTCGCCCTACAGAATGTCACGCCCTAGAGAAGGCCTAAAGATCCGATGGGGAATCAGGCGCAACGATTTCGCCTTCACCCAGACTCAACATTCGCTGCTGATCGGTAATGAGGTCGCTAAGTTCGTGAAATTCAACGCCCATCGACTCGCAGGCCTGCTGCACCGACTGTTTGAACGTGTTGAGATCGGCACCATAGCCGCAAAGCTCAGCCGCTGTTTCCGCTCCCTGCTTCGCGTTGGCTCTAGCACAATCGACTAACTCTAACCCTTTTAGCGGTTTGGTTGCTGCCATGTTTGTTTAGATAATGCGGTCTCTGTCTATGTGTAACGAACTGGCACGCATTCCCAATCCATCGCTGGACAGATTCAGGCTTCTGATTACCAGTAGAATCCCTCATACACCAACACCGTTTTAGCCGTCAGCTATCAGCCGTCAGCTATTACAACCGTTTTCTCTGAATAAGCCACAGATTGTAGACACTGCCCACAGATCTTGCAGCGAGGTGCTTTGAAAAATTGTGTGCACTGCCCACCCTTTTCCGTCAACTCAAAACTCAAAACTCAAAACTCAAAACTCAAAACTCAAAACTCAAAACTTTTAACCCCTGCCCCTCACCCCTCACCCCTCACCTTTCTACGGTGAAGACTGCCAGTATTGGTAGGCAGCATAGGCAAGTGTTGTCACACCAGCCACGATCGCCGTTTCATCGACCTCAAACTGCGGGTGATGGAGGGGATAGTTGTGTCTATCTGTAAAACCAACGCCGAGACGAAACATACTGCCGGGAGCATGTTGCAAATAGACTGCAAAGTCTTCTGCACCGAGAGACGGTTCGTGAATAATCTGAATGCTCTGTGAACCCAAGGTTGCTTCAGCCGACGCTTCCAGGAGTTGGGTCAGCACCAGATCATTTTGCACCGAAGGCGTACCACGTCGATAGTTGAGCTTGTACGTAGCTCCATAGGTCTGACAAAGATGCGCCACAATCTGTTCAATCCAGGCGGGCAGGGCAGCGCTCGTTTCGGGGTGGAGCGATCGCACGGTTCCCAAAAGATGCACCTGATCGGCAATGACGTTCGGTGCACGGCCACCGTTGATTTGCCCGATCGTCAGCACAACCGGATGCAGTGGATTTTGCGTACGACTAATCGCCTGCTGCAGCGTTGTAATCACCTGAGAGGCAATCCAAATGGCATCGATCGCCTCATGCGGTCGTGCTCCGTGACCCGACTCTCCCAAAATAGTAATTTCCAGATCATCAGCAGCGGCAGTGAGCGCACCATAGCGAATCCCGACAACTCCTGCAGGAATGGATGGCAGCACATGCAGCGACAAGATACCAGTCACCGCATCCATGACACCGTCTTGAACCATCCAGACAGCGCCTTGAGCAATTTCTTCTGCGGGTTGGAATAGGAAGCGAACGGCTCCCGGTAGGGCTTGCCCCAGTTGCGCGAGCACCATCGCTGTTCCTAAACCAACCGTCGTATGCACATCGTGACCGCAGGCATGCATCACTCCAGGTTGTCGCGACGCGAATGCTAATTCGGTATGCTCACGAATGGGTAAGGCATCCATATCAGTGCGGATTGCCAGTAGTCGAGTCTCAGCCCCTTGACCCGCTAGTTCGCCGACCACACCCACTTTGCCCACCCCTTCTTTCACCTGCAGCCCACAGGATGAGAGCACTCCTGCGACGTATGCGGCTGTTTGGTGTTCTTGCCCACTGAGTTCAGGATGGCTATGCAGGTGACGCCGAATTTTAATCAGCCGTGGAGCGAGGCTTTCGGCAAGAGCTTTGATTTGGGCAAGCATGAATCCATTGTGTTAGGCGTTACCTCTATGATACGGATTGTTACAAAGTTCTGAACGTTGAACAGTGTCATAGCCAACCCCCTGTTGCTTGCTCCGTATGTAGCGACTTGCCGTTTTAGTTAGCCGAATTGATGCCGTTGGCATTGGGCAAGATTGCACGAATGCGAGGACTATGCCGCTTTTTTCTGCCGCACGGAATGGTCTGCAAGGCCTGAAAGATGTCTTGATCTGAATTTAGGATGCTGGGACTTAAGCGGTTATTGGTGTTTTGAGTGATCATGGTTCGATTCCCTGACGATTGAGCTGGACAAGGTGAGGACGCCCAATCGCAGCTCAAGATAAATGAACGAGTGGCTATCTTTAGAGACTCTTTAACCAGAAGCCGCAAATAGAGGTATAGAGAGACGCAGAGTTTACCATTACTTCATATCGACGGGTCAATTCTTTCTCTTGACGAGTCGATTCGGTTTCTCGATGGGTCAATTCGGTTTCTCAATGGGCCAATTCGTTTCCTTAAGGAGCCAATCTGTTCTCTCGATGAGTCAATTCGCTTTCTCGATTGCTCGATTCGTTTTCTTGAGGGGGCGATCGCCCGCAACGAAGCACTGATCGCTCGCCACGAAGCACCGATCGTCCGCCACGAAGCACCGATCGTCCGCCACGAAGCACCGATCGTCCGCCACGAAGCACCGATCGCTCGCAACGGAGAACTGATCGTTTGCCACGAAGCACCGATCGCCAGCAACGGAGAACTGATCGCCCACAACGGAGAACTGATCGCCCACAACGGAGAACTGATCGCCCGCTACGCCCCCAACCGCTGGAGCAGGAAGAGAATCTCTGCCGCATCATCGTAATCAAGGGCAGGATCCTCTGCCAGCAACGGGTCGCGGGAGCCGTTGAGGATAGCGATCACCGCTGGTATCAACTGTTTGAGATAGTTCGGTGTATTCGGATCATTGATCAGTTGCTCAAACAACACCTGGACTTGATCAGATTGCTGCTGCGCCAGCAGACCCAGAACCTGATCCACCAGTTTGCCACCGTTATACTGCGCGTACCCCCCCTGCTGCCGATAGGCGAGGTAGGCATCCCGCGCCTGCTGCCGGGCGGTCTGGGCGGCGGCGGCGTTGCCCGTGGCGGCTTCGATCTGGTGCAGAATGGCGAAGGATTTCCAGATTTCAGCCCACCCAAGCTCGATCGCCCGCCGGATTTCGACCCGTGCGTCCTCGTAGCGCTTGAGCCGATGCAGCGTATCAGCAATGTTGTTGCGCACTACCCCTTCATGCCGCAGGTCTTCCAGCACCACGTAAATATCAGCAGCCTGGCGGTAAAAAGTGACAGCGTCTTCCAAACGACTCAAGAGCCTGTAAAGATTCCCCAACTGAGTCAAACTACTCGCCTGCCCCGACCGATCGCCCCGCTGCGTCTTGATCTCCAGGGACTGGCGGTAGGCAGCTTCCGCCGCGTCGTACTGCCCCGAATCCTGATGCACCATGCCGATCTGGTGCCAGGCGGTCGCGACTAATTGGGGTTCCTGCTGCTGTTCAAACAGGGTGCGGGCGGCTTCATACCCCGTGATAGCCTCGGCATACCGCCCCTGCATTCTCCGCACCGTGGACAGTTGAATTTTGCCCACCGCCACTCCCCGGACATCCCCCAGCTTTTCACCCCGTTTAATGCGTTCCTCATACTTCCCAGCCGCCGCCTCCAGCCGCCCCAGCGCCGTCAGGCAATCCGCCTGTGCCGCCAGGGTCACGGATGCCATGCGGCCTCCCCGTTCACCCAGCGCCTCAAACTGCTGCTGGGCTGCCGTAAACTGCTCCAGTGCCGCCGCCGCCTGTCCGCCCCTTTCCAGCATTCGACCCAGCCAGAAGTGCGCTCCAGCCAGATCGTAATCTGCCCCCGGGTAGGCGGTGGGGCCTGCCGCCTGGGCGGTTGCCAGCAGGGCCTGGGCTTTGTCATAGGCGGGCTGCAACTGCCCCTGGTCCAGCAAGCGCTCAATCTGCAACCGCTCATGCTCAAACCGGGCGGTGCCCCAGGCGGGAATGGCGGCCGCTGCTCGCTCCCGCAGCGCCACCGCCCGCACCAGTGCCGCGGGGCGGTTCAGGGTCGCCAGCAGTTGCTCAATGCTGCCAGCGGTATTGGCGGTCTGTTCCGCCGTCGTCGGGTCTGCCGCCAGCCGCTGCCCCAGCCAGTCCAGCAGAGCCAGCAGGTTGGGCAGTTCCAGCAGGGTCAATCGGAAAGCCAGTCGGCTGTCCTGAGACCGTTGCTGGTAGAGAAACGCGACCAGTTGTGCCATCGCCGTTGCCCAGGTATCGGTCAATGCCGCTACCTGCTCCGGCGGTTGGACCCGGCTCAGGTAGGCGGGCAATGCCGGGTCCAGCCTGAGGTAGCTGTATTCCTGTGCTTCTGCCATGCCTACGTCAATTAGACGTTGAGCGACTGCTTCAGCGCTGTCCATTTCCAGTCCCATGACTTCACTTAAAACAAACAGATGAGCCCCACCGTGCACCACCGCCAGTCGGTTCACCCGCTCTCGCACGTCATCAGGCAACCGCCGCAGGGACAGTTCCAAACTGGCATAAAGGGAGTTTTCCCGGTCTCCGGGGTGCTGACGCTCCAGCCCTGCCATCATCTGGGCCAGGTTTTGCGTCGTGGCCCGCACGCCGTGGGCGACTTCTCGGGCGAGCAGCACCAGGGCACGGGGGTGGCAGTTGACGGTTTGCACCAGTTCGCTGATCTCTTCTGGGGTGGTGGCGTTGTCGGTAGTGGGGGGTGTCCAGTTTTGCTGTGCCATCACCTGCTGCACCAGTTGAATGGCTTCCTGTTCGCTCAGCCGTCCTAGTGCCACGGTGTTCTTCTCGCCCGCAAAGGGCTGGGGCAGGCGTTCCCGGCTGGTAAACAGCAGCCGACAGCGCCGATCCGCCGCCCGCAACCGCTGACAGAGCGCCAGCAACTGGGTGACATCGGCAACCCCCGCCGGGTTGTTGCCCGCAGCATCCGGCAGCACACTTTCCAGGTTATCCAGCAAAATTACCGTCGGGAACTCCTGCAGCGCCCGCTCCACGGGCTGGAGGGCTTTATCCCAGTCGTTGCCATAGCTCGCCACCGTGTAGTTGGGCACTAACTGGCGACCGATCGCATCCAGTACCCCCTGCACATCCTGCACATTCTGGGGCTCCACACTGACAAAGGCCGATCGTTGAAACCTGCCCGACCGGACCAGCCAGCGCACCAGCTCCACCGCCAGCGCCGTTTTGCCCATGCCGCCACTGCCCCGAATCACCGCATACGTCTCCTGCTCCAGCAGCCGCTCCAGGTGCAGCAGGGTGCGACTGCGCCCAGTGAAGGAGTGGTCTGGGGGGTCGGGCAGGCGGCCCAGCATCACCTGTCGCCGATCGGCATCCAGACGAGCAGCAGCTTCCCCCGGCAACACGGTAAACAGTTGCGGGTCGTCCTTCTCCTGGTACAGCACGGGCACAAACCAGTCCTGCAACTGCAAATCGCCAGCACCTATCACCGGGAACCGATAGGCGTCGCCATAGAGGGCTGCCTGCCCGGCCAGCATGGCATCCCCCACCCGCTTGCCCTCAGCCAGTCGGGTATAAAACGCCTCCACAAACCGCCGCGCCGTTTCCACCAGCACCGAGTGGCTCATCGCCACCACCGACCCCACCCCTTCCTCCAGCAGCCGTGCCGCCACCGATGCCTGGGGGTCGTCCTTAGCCTGGGCAGTCTGGCAGGCATCCAGAACCACCAGCGGCACCCCATACTCCCGTAGTTCCGTGGCCAGCTCGTTGGCATAGACCCGTTGCAGCAATCGTTGGCCCAGCTTCCGGCTGTCGCGCGGGTCTTCAAAGCAGAGCGCCCCCAACCCCACCCGGCGGTCATACACCCCGTGCCCGTCAAAATGGACGATTTCGTAGGGGTCGTTCGCGTCTCGGGCGCGTTGCAGCGCCGCCTTCATGGCGGTAAAGGTGGGCGGCTGCAGGATATCGACCTTGACCAGGCTCTCCCCCAGGTTCTCCACCGCCTGCACCAGGGGCAGGGCACTGCTCCGGTGATCCAGATAGCCCACGGGGTTGCCCTGTTCATCCACCTCCGGGCGGGGGCTGACCAGCAACACCCGAATCGGCAACGCTGTCTTTAGCGTCGTCGTGGACTTGCGGTTGGGCAACCGCCGCCGCACCCGCACCGCTCTCGCCCCCTGGGACAGGTAGCCCGTGCCGTCATGCAAGATCTCCCAGGGCAAGGAGAGCAGGTCGCTGGCTGCTTCCCGAAACCGCGCCGCCTCGTCTTCTGGAGTGCCTTCCATCGGTGACCCATCCACCTGCACCGAAAACCGACGGCTCCCCGTTGCCCGCCGCCACGCTTCCAGCGCCTCCCGTGCCGAATCGGCACTGACTGCCGCCCGGTAGAGCGCTTGCCCCCACTGCGGCAGGGACTGTTCGGTCTTAATCGCCCGATCCTTAAAGACTCCAGTCGGCCACTGGTAATAGCGCTCGATATACCAGCGAATGTCTCCCAGTTCTACCGCACCCAGCGGTGCCGTGAAGCGATAGCGCCGACTGGTAATGGCGCGGCTGTTATCTGCCGGAATATAGGTCAGTTCAGCGGTGGCCGTGGCCCGGCGCACGCCATCCTGCTCGGTCATCTGGGGGTCGGTGAAGGCTAACAGCAGTTCTTCCACCGGCTCCACCAGAATCGGACTTCCCGCCACCCAATCATGGTTGGGTAACTGCTCGCCCAGAGCCGCAAAGATGTCCGGCATTGCCTCATCCAGCCCATTCGGCCCGTCCTTCACCCGAATATGCAGCGGCTCTCCAGGAAAAAAGGGCTTGAGCAGTCCCAGTGGCACTCCCGGCAGCACCACGGAAATCACCTTATAGCCATCGGTGCGGTGCTTTGCCGTTTCCTGAGCCAGCGTCAACTCCCACTGCACCCAGTCTGAACTGAGGGCGTCGATACTGATCAGCACCAGAAAGTGGCGGGCTGTGCGGATGCTGGCGGCGATACGATCGCCCAGATCATCACCGCCGCCCAACTCGCGAGAATCGACCCAGGGCAGTTGACCGTGGAGTTCCAGCAGCTGACGCAACCGTGTGACCGCAGCGTAGTCGTTGGTGGAGTGCGACAGGAAGATGGGCGACGGCATCGGCTGTTTCCTCTAGCTGATATTAATAGCCTACACACGCATTCACCAGATTCGGGAAAGCTTCTTCTGCCAGTTTGGAGTTTGATGCCATCCACAAGGCATGCCCATTCAGAGCAATGAGCTGGACGATATGGGATACCTAACGCAGAGTAGAGCGCGCGTCATCCTAGCGCAGCCGCGATCGCCCAGTATCCCTAAAGCAAAACCTTGTCGTCGATTGGCTGATGATGTAGCACCATCAGTTGGTTTGCCTTGAGCGTTTCCAGTGCATAGGCTCGACCTTGAGCATCACTAAACTCAACCTCAAAAGATTCTGGTTCATAGACCTCCACGATCGTCCCAACCTGCCCCGATCGAGTTTCAACTCAGGCAAAGCCTCAATCAGGGCAACGATATCCAGCAGCTTAATTGGTCGTTTCATCGGTTTCTCCTGACTGATCAGGTAGGGCTGGGCACTCACGAATGCCAGGGTGTGTTCAGGCAATGATAGACTTGGCGCGGGGTAATTTAGAAGCGGCTACTGCCCATATGAAGCAGCCGATGCCAACAATCCAGTAGGGGTTGTTGGCGTCAATCGACCCATCTCAGAGGTAATCAACAGAACGATGCCAAAGAGTAGTGTGCCAAAGACACACAATGCGCCAAAGGCAATCTCGGTATTGCCTCGAAACAGGCTTGTATCGCCCCTTGCGATCGCACGAGCCACGGTCATCTCGCTCCTGGTACTGATTGGAGGATATGAACTGCGATCGCTCATCGCTCAGTGGACTCCATCTTTGTTAACGCCCAAAGCGTCTCCATTAACATCAAACGCTTTATCACCGCAATTTGGGTCAACGAATACTCCAGAGCCTCAAGCCGTCACCCTACCTGTAACCGTTGAGCAGTTAATGCAGATGGCTCCTGAAGCGAACCCGCAGCAATTGAGGCAACTGGTGCCCCATCTCAATCAAGCGATGGCAAAATTTGGCGTTAATACTCGTCTCCGACAAGCCCATTTGTTAGCGCAGATTGCGCATGAATCCGATCGCTTTACAGCGCTTGAAGCGTCTCGATCTGGGGCCGACTACGAAGGACGGAAAGATCTTGGCAATACCCAACGCGGCGATGGCGTGAAATACAAGCCCAGAGGGTTAATCCAGCTTGTGGGCAGAACCAATTACGCTGCTGCTAGCAAAGCGTTAGGGGTTGATTTGATTCACCATCCCCAGAGGCTCGCTGATCCAGAATTAGCGGCTCTCAGTGCGGGTTGGTTTTGGTCTACAAACCAACTTAATGGGGATGCGGATAAAGATGATGTGAGAACTGTTACTAAAATAGTGAATGGTGGCTACAACGGGCTAGACGATCGCATTCAGTTACTTCAAGCCGCGAAAAAGGCGCTCGGCATGCAATCAAGCAAAGCTAAGAGCCAAAATTAATATTTGTGCCTCAAGGTGAGCAACGATAGAGATCCTAGTTGAACCAGCCCATTGTTTGGGAACGCGATCGGGGTATACAGCACAAGAGCGATCGGGTAAGTAATAGCCTCAGGTGCTAGCCTGAAACTAATTAGAAGCTCAAAAACTGTTATGGCTTTACAAACACACATTCATGCCATCATTTACCCAGGCGATCAGAGCGGCTACATTGCCGAGTGTCAGGAAGTGTCTGTTGTCACTCAGGGCCGCACCTTAGATGAAGTCAGTCATAACCTGCGAGAAGCCGTTGCCCTGTACTTAGAGGATGAAGACCCCAGCCAACTAGGACTGGTTGCTAAACCTTCATTAGTGGTGACCTTCGAGCTTCAACCTGAATATGCCTAAGCTCAAGCGACTATCTGGTGCACAAGTCATTACGATTCTGGAAACCTTCGGGTTTCAAATTTATAGCCAGAAGGGAAGCCACGTCAAACTACGTCGCATTAGAGCAGCAGGGAATGAAACCCTGATTGTGCCCAATCATAAACAACTCGATACAGGCACTTGTCGAGCCCTTTTAAAGCAAGTATCACAGTACATCCCTGAAGAGGAACTTGCTCCTTATTTTTACAACAACGGTGAATGAATCGTCGTGTAATAACGCCATTAAGATAGGAGCAACCTGCGGCGCGCTTAATCGGAAGTATGAAAGATTTTTTCATCAGCTATACGGGTAACGATCGCACCTGGGCAGAGTGGATTGCCTGGGTTTTAGAAGAGGCGCAGTACTCCGTCGTCATCCAGGCATGGGATTTTCGGGTCGGCGGCAACTTTGTACTGGATATGCATAAAGCGATCGAGGCAAACCGGACGATCGCGGTACTCTCCACTCTCTATCTCGAAAAGCCGTTTCCGCAATCAGAATGGGCAGCAGCATTTGCCCAAGATCCAACTAGCGCCAACCGTAAACTGCTTCCCGTTCGCGTAGAAAACTGTCAGCCACCTGGTCTGCTAGGCCAGATTGTTTACGTCGATGTGTTCAACTGTGATGAAGTCGAAGCCCAACAGCGGCTTTTAGCAGCCGTGAAAGACGGTCGCATGAAGCCCGACCAACGTCCCAGCTTTCCTGGCAAACCAGTGCAGCGAGAAGTGCCAGAGCACGTACCGTTTCCCGGTCAATCCAATCCCGGTCAATCCAATCCCGGTCAATCCGTTCCTGCTCAAGCCCCTGCCCCTAAAGCAGCGATCGGAGCAAACACCCCGCAGCCAGTCCCTGTAGGGTTAACGGCCTCCCAAAAACGCCGCCTCCAGCAAAAACTGGATGCCCTACAGCCAGAGTTGGATTTAAGGGCCGAAAAGTTGCAGCAATTACGCAAAAGCTTAGCGATTATGGTTGACCCTGCAACGAAGTTTCAGCTAGAGAAACAGATTCAGGCTGAAGAAGCGCAGTTAGCTGTTTTAGAGAATGAATTAGACGCGATCGAGGCAGCCCTGGCGGGTTAACGTCAGGGAGTCTTCTATTTTGGCTGTTTGGCTGGAGCCAAGACCCAGAGCGAATCTACTCGCTGCGCGTCAGCCGTTGTGGAATTGGTTGTGCTGACGCTACGAATGGTACCAGCAAGGCGCTGGAATTCCTGTACAAACGGTTTTTCTGCACTCGGTACAGACGGCAAAATCAGGTTATAAAAAAACGCAAGCGTCGCGCCCATGTTGACGTAGAGATAGCCTTCATTTGGTGTTGGAAAGCTAGCGATCGCCGTTTGGAAGGTGTAGTTGCGGTGGAGCGGGAGATACGGTTTGGGCGTCAGTGCTGCCAGGGGCTCTGCGCCAGTGGTGATCACCAGGGTATTGTTATCAACCCAGGTGCGGGCAAGGATGCTGAGCACTTTGCCCTTTTCTTTACCTTCCCAACTGATGATCGGTTGCCCTTTGAGCCGACGAGACGCGATCGTCATTTCACCTTTCGAGTCTTTTTTGGCAGCCTGGTCAAGCTTTTTCAAGACCGCTTCGGCAGCAGCGCGATCGCTGGTTTGCAACATCAACCCAACGCCCAAATTTAATTTGGGGTGAAAGTAGTTCAAAAGACCGCCAGTGGCCGGAAAGAAGAACAGCGCATATTCGCCGTCCATCAAGGAAAAAATATCTTTTTCTAGATCCAGTCCGGTTCCGATGCGCACGGCATTACGAAAGCTGGCGATCGCTAGCTGGCTGGTCACATCAGTTTGTGCGGCAATGGCACGCTGCCACTGTTGCTTGAAATTACGGCTGTTGGCAGACAGATAGGTAGCAGCGGGCAACCGTGACAGAAGCTGGTTGGCATCAGGAACGACCCGTGTTGCGAGGTCAGGCTGAGGTGTTGTGTAGTAAAAATTGGCCTGACTGTGAATGCCGTCTGGCTCCAGCCACATGCGGCTATCAACCGTGTTGTAAAGCTTGGTCAGGGCAGTCAGGCGGCTTTCGTCAAAAAGGGATGGTAACCCAAACAGCGACAAGGTCGCTTCAGGTGTCGCTTTCGCGATCGTCAGCGCAAATTTCGCGATCGCGGCGACCTCACCATAGCTTACCAGCAGCGATCGCTCTGTTTGCGGTTGCTGCCATGTGCGCTGGAAGAGTGGATTCTGCGCCAATGGTGGCCGTTCAGAGCGTGCATCAATGAGATCTTCTAGCGTATGTACCTGAGCTGCCACTGCGATTGCTCCAGGCAAGAGGGCGATCGCCAACCCCTTCGGCGCTGGTGGTTCTAAAGGCGTAGGATCAGATGGCTCAGACTCTGGTGGCGCGATCGGCGGTGGCACTATCAGCTCTGGCTTGGGCTTGACCGCTTTATTCTGCAACACTGTACTCTGCGGCAGAAAACTCAGCGTCTGTCGGGGCAAAGAGCGTGGGACTTGGCGTTGCGTTGTGGAGGCAGGCGCTGCTGGAGTAGACGGTTTTTCCTCAGTCGGTGCAGACCATTGCAGCATGATCACGCCTTTATACTCGCGCTCAATTTGGGGTTCCCCGCGTGTCGCCTTGAGCTTAGTGAGAAAGCTATTAAAGCGATCGCGATCTTTGATCGGTGCCAGCAATACGCCGCTGGCGTCCAACGTTTGCAGCACTGAACCCGCGATCGACCCAGCTGTTGGCACCAGGGCCAGTGCGACTTCATCCCCCAGCCAGGGTTGAATATCCTGCGTAAAATCGATCGCGGCTGGCAAGAAAGGCACCGTCAAGGGTGGTCGAAGCGCGGCTGGCAAGGGGTTGAAGCGATCGACCTCTGCCCAGGCAGCGGGTGTCGCCTTGACCAGCACTAAGCCTGGAGTATTGTCTGGTAATACCGTTGTGACGGCTGGCGGCTGTAAAACCGATGCCGCACGAGCAATCGCACAACCAGGCATCATGGCCACAGCCACTAAAAAGGATACGGAAACATAACGCAACAACGCTTTCTCCTCCAACCACTCGTTCACTGTAAAAAAGACAGACACAGCCGCCCTGAGCATGGCCTGAGCCAGTGGACTTTGCGCCCAGGCTGATTGACGCAGCCCCATATATCTGTCCAACTGAACAGTAGGCGTTTAAGGCTCAACTGCTCAGGCAACCCTAGCCTATTTTGCTACTACTGCCAAGATTTACAGCAGGTGATTTCACGCTACGGATGCAGATAAGACCTGGATGGCAAAGCCTAGACGCAATTTCGTCTCTATAACAATCGGCGTTGTTGCCGTCAGCGTGTAGCTGCGATCGTTACCCACTGCACTCGATCACGGTGATCGGCGAATGCTCCAGAAAATCGTTCCAAAAGTCTCGACCAAATTGTTGGATCGCTTCCGGAGAGAGCATCGGTTGATGCCACTGAATTGACTTGAAACCAGCGTTTTGTAGAGCCGCCTCGTAGGTCGTTCGACTAAAGTAATAGTTGTTAAAACTAAACGGCTGACCCTCGATCGAAAAGGACAACAGAATCGGGGTGCCTTCTTCAAGAGAGGTTCCGGGTTCAAGCGGATGAGCCAAACTCTTCATACAGCCATAACGTTCACAGAGTGCATAGGTCTCAGGCGCTTGCTGCACATTGTCATTCACAGTCACAAAGCGTCCACCAGGCTTTAAGTTGGCAAAAATGGTTTGGCAGGCTTTTCTCAGTAGTGCTTGTGTTGGCAGACAGTTCAGCAAGTAGGATGACACAACCAGATCAAAGTCACCAACGTTACCCAGCGCGGCTACATCCTCAACCATGTACGTCAGGCCTAATGGCGCTCTTGCCTCTTCCGTCCTGGCAGCCTCAATCATCTTGGGTGCCAGATCGACGCCGACTACATGTGCAGCCCCTCTTTGTTTGAATTGTCTCGTGTAAAAGCCACTACCGCAGCCCAGATCAAGCACTGCTTTATTAGCAACATCGCCGATCACGCTCAAATATGTGTGCTGCTCCAGCAAGCGATAGGGTAGATGCTTGGACTTTTGGTACAGTTCAACGATCGAGCTATAGGAATCAATCATCTTGCTCTCACTACTCTTAGGTACGTGCACGACTGTACCGTCTCGGAGCCCAACTCAAGTAAAAAAGTGAGCGGCTTGCAACAGCAACACACTATTCACTTCCATTACCATTAGAGCTTGTGTCAGTGAGGAACACAGATTAAATAAGGTCGAATGTCTCGCGTAGAAGTATGGCCTTACCATGCTTCTACAGGGTGCCAGATTTACAGATTATTGAATAGGCAGTGCCACTCCAGAGTTGCTGACGCGTAACTGCAGCGCGGTTGCCGTCTTACGCACGTCAACCGTTAGCATATCGGCTCATGAAGGCTTCGCATGTGGTCACAAACTGGATCGGAACCTCTTGCATGGGATAGTGTCCCGCATTACTCATGACGTGTAACTCAGCCTTCTTAAACCACTGGAGGATGGTGTCTTTGACCAAGGCAGTGGGCACCCCGGCATCATGTTCCCCTGTAATAGCCAGGAAGGGAACTTCGCAACCATCGACTTCAGCCGCAAAGTCTTCGGTTGACCACATCTGAAAGTAGCCACGATACGCATCAGGGTGAGTGGTTCGCAGTGACTCACTCACCATATACTGCTCCCAAACGTTCGTGTGGCGATTGCCAGTTGTCAGCATACAAATGGTGCCACGATTTGCTGGCACTTCCCAGGCGGTGGCGAACAGCTTGTGGGCCTCTTCATCGAAGGGCACTGCGCTGGCGGGCACAGGGGTCACGCCAATCACAGACCTGAGAAGGGTACTGTAATGAGCACTCAAGTACTGGGCAACTTTGCCCATCATGGAGTGTCCAATGTAGTGAAACGTTTCCCAACCCAGTGAGGTTGCCAGTGCTGCCACATCGCCTGCCGCTTCTGAGTTTGTGTAATTGCCCACTAGGCTTTGAGAAGCACCGTAACCGCGTGGATCGGCAAAACAATACGTGAACGTCGTGCGATCGAGCCAGGGATAAATCGGTTGAAACACTGTATGGTCGCCTAACCAACCGCCCATCACAATCACTTTCTCTGGCCCATTCCCGATGATTTCGTGTGCAAGAGTGGGCTGTGTCATGATGTCCAAGCTCCTTTAACGGTCAGGTAAAACTTTTATCGCTCACTTACTTTAAACTCAACAGCAGCAGGATAGACTGGGCAACTTGATCCTCAAGAGAAATCTTTAACGATCGTCGCTTCCATCACGATCGAAAATTTACAGGCGTTTCACGATCGATAAAGTGGTATACGCTATAGCGAAACCTTGTGCTGGATGATGGGCATTCATTACTTCAAGCCGATGGCAGGATTTGAACCCGCGACCGCTCGATATTGATCGGTTTTCAACGGACGTACCAACAACGGTTCCAAAATGCCATGTTGGGCGATCGATCGCACCAACTGCTCTAGCTTTGCGGGGTCAAAGTAATAACGGGGTTGTTCACGAGTTTTGATTGACATCAATCAAAAGGGCAGACTCGTCCTGCGGTGCATGGATGAACGAGGGATCGTCAGTGGCGATCGAGTGAATGTTTATGCGACTTCTCCTGAAGTTAGTGAAATTCGTTTAGTAGTAGACCTCCGAGGTTTTGAAAACCTCGGAGGTCTAGCACTCTCTTTTCAAAACCTCGGAGGTCTTGGGAGTTTGTTGGGAATCTTAAAAGAGTCGTTGCAGCCAAGCTATCTTCATGCCACGCCGCGCGCTCACGTTCCAACCCGATCGTTACTACCATCTCTACAATCGTGGGAACGATCGCCAACCCATCTTCTTTGAGCGGGAAAACTACCTCCACGTTTTGCGTCTGGTGCGACGACATCTGATCGAAGAAACCCTTGATGTGCTTGCCTATTGCTTGATGCCCAACCATTACCATTTGCTGGTGCGTTGCAGAAGCGGGGCGGTTTCTGACGCGATGCAACGGTTAGCGGTGGCCTATACGAAAGCGATGAATCGGCGCTACAACCGGGTGGGATCTTTGTTTCAGGGGCAATTTCAAGCCGTTGAAGTGGACAGCGACGAGTATCTGTACCACCTGACGCGCTATATCCATCTCAACCCGGTGAAGGCTGGACTGGTGACGCATCCGAAGGACTGGGAATTTTCCAGCTACCTGGAATATGCGGGACTGCGATCGGGCACCTTGCCCAGGCTCGACGTTTTGCAGCAGCAATTGGTGTCTGAGGCAGCATATCAGGCGTTTTTGGCGGTTGACGATCGCAATCTGCCTCCCACGACCAAGGCGCTTGCAACAACCCTCAAGACGCTCATGTTAGATGAGTAGATGGGTTTAGACTGACAGGGTTTAGACCTCCGAGGTTTTGAAAACCTCGGAGGTCTGGCAATGCCTAGGACTGTGGCGTGCTACAGTTCACAAGTCTCTGCGCGAGAGAAGAGAAGACCAAAAACCAAAACCACCCACACCTAGCCAGCTAAACCACACACCCCAGGGAAATTCTCCCTTAAGAGACTTATCAAGGTCAAGGGTGAGGTTGTCATAGCTAACAATCCAGTTGCCGCCTTTGCGCCAGCCCACGCGATCGCCAAACTTTTTCCACTCGTCATTGTAATCCATCGGGCTACCGCATTCCTGCCAGATCTGCTTTTGGATGCTGAAGCCCCATTTGCCGTTGGGGTAGTCTGGCGTTTTGCTGTAGTGCGTCCAGAGTCGATCGAGGGTTTTGAGATCCTCGCAGGGGAAGTTTTCCAGGTCGGCGCGATCGAACCACTGCCCTTCGTCTTTGCCAGCCGTGGTAATCATCAGCCGATAGGTTTCCTGGTCTGCGTCTCGCCATTGCTGGGCTTTCAAGAGGTCTTCTAGTTTTTGATACTTCGAGTCTTGAGCCACCACTTTGAGCGTTTGCAGGGATGCTACTAACTCCGCACTAAGCTTTTCGGGACGCGGATATTCCTTTAAACAAAGGATTGAGAGTTCTGCCGCTTCGCTGCCCAGTTCACAGGCTTTGCGAATCACCTGATCCAGTAATTTGGGGTTGAGTTGAGCGGTATAGAGCAAGACGGCTTCGCGCCAGACGGCTCCATTCCAATGTTGCAAAATCAGTTGAGCGTTTGCCTTGATGCTGGGCATATCCTGTGGCTGTGCCAGCCGCGTTGCCGCAAAGAAACCTTGAAAGCTGAGATGGGGAAACTCGTATTCTCCCGGTTCGCGTTCCACCAGTAGCTCGCTCACTTCTACAATTTGCTTCAGCCATTCTGCTGGGGTGATCTCTTCCCGTTGAAACACAGGCTGTTGCCCCAGAAACTTCAGCAAGCTCTGGTGCGGCACCTTAATGCGGTTTGCTTTCACCATTTCCAATGCCAGTGTTTGCAACACTTCCAGGCTGCGCTCAAACGGCAGCACCATTGTAATGAACCGTGCCCTGGGGCGATCGTCTAGCTGAAGTTTGACGATACCTCGATAAAGGTCAAGGCGCTGACGAGGCAACTCCCTGGCAGGATCAAACCGATGGAACGTTACCAGCATATTCAGCAGCAGCGGGTTTTCAGCCATGTAGCCCAACTCTGCTCGGCGTTGCTGCAACTGGGCAATGAGTTGGTCTGCCCGTTCCTCTGCCACTCGTCTGGCATGACGAAGCTGTTTTTTACTGCGGAAGCTCTCCTCCTGACAGCGGTACCAGCGACGGATAAAGGTTTCCTGCTGCGTCGGATTGAACGTGTTCACAAAAATCGGTACGGCTGGACGCTGCGCCACATAGTCTTTGTAGCCCGCAGGTCGGGAGGTCACGATAAAAACCGCTTTGCTATATTCCTGCATCTGGGCGCTAATCCAATGGCTGACCGCCTGTCGCTTGCCATCGGGCACCTCATCAAAGCCATCAAACATCACCAGTGCCGCACCGCTTGCTAACAGTTTTTCTGCCCATTGAGGTGGCGGGGTCAGGGGTTGATTTTTTGCCAGACTGGGCACATGGTGTTCGGTAATCAGTGTGGGTAAACCGGGAGGCTGTGCCTGGATGAGCAGTTCTGTGTGATCGCGCAGCCGCAGCAGTACTGGAACCAGTTTGGGTGCTCGATACCGTCTATACTGGCGCAGCCCATAGATGAGGGTAATGTGGCGCAACAAGGTGGTTTTGCCCATGCCGCCTTTTGCCTGAATGCTCATCTGCCGAAATTTGCGATCGCGCTGCGATCGTGCCAGCAAATCCCAAATGCTGAGATTGTCCGATCGCAACACTGCGTCACGCTGCCAGCGATTACGTTGACGCGACGGGCTTTTTTTGGCGATGGGTTCTGCCAAATCAGCGATGCCCAATGCCCCGCTTAACTCTAACGGCACAAACACTTCTGCCAGGAGGGGAAGAGTGGTGCGATCGGGGTTAAAGCCTTCAGTCGTGAATTCTTCGCATAGCATCGCTTGCTGCTTCAGGTATTGCCCCTCAAAGTCTGAGCGCAGGTCTGAGAACGATCGCTCAATACTGGCGATCGCCCCATCCATTGCCTGATCCAGCTTGGGTGAGAGCTTCTTGCCGATTTTGATCGTGATCCACACCCCGGCTGCACCCGCAAAAAACAAGGACGCCTCTGTCCAATGACTTTCTCGAGCTTTTGTGACACCAACAAAACTCAATGCCCCTGGTATACCAAACGTAACCAGTTTGTTGTCGAGTAATTCAAAAACTTTCTCGATCGTGGTGGGCGAATAGGCAGACGATTCTTCTGACATCGGGGTTGGCTCGGCAAGGCGATGTCTCTTTTTTAACCTAAAGTCTCGCTAAACCCAAATTATCGACCCAACTTCTTTCCTCAGATCCATCTGCTAAGACGCCAACCTCAGCCCTCCGAGATTTTTGAAAACATCGGAGGGCTAGAATCAGTCCACCATGAGAATCAAGCGTGCTGGGTCAAGCTGCACAGCCCAGGGAAACGGCTGATCTTTAATGGCATGCCACTTTTCTTTGAAGACCTCTGCCTGCACGTGATAGTCCTGTGCATCAGTGGGTGCGGTGTTGAATTTGAGGAATAGCGTCATGCGGTGCGGGGTTTCGCTGGTTGCAGCCAGCCAACAGGGATAAGTATTGTCGCTATCAGGAGCGGGCATGATGCTGATTTGATGGGCACGAATGCCAATATCCGTGAGGCGATCGGGAATGGCTTCCAGCACTTGCAACGTAATGCCCCAATCCGTTGCTTCCACAAAGCCAGAACCCTGCACCACCACGCGGGAGAAGTTTTTACAGCCTGTAAGTTGAGCCACCCTCACGGTCTTGGGATGCTCAAAAATCTGATGCTTAGAGCCATAGGCGATCGCGCTTCCCCCGGACATCACCATCAGCATCCCACAAAGACGGTATGCCTCCTCCAGGTTATGAGTAACAAACAACGTAATACCTGGATAGGTAGACAAGGTTTCCATCAGTTGTTGTTCCATCTGGCTACGGAGATGGGTATCCAGTGCTGAGAAGGGCTCGTCTAACAACAGCGCTTCCGGTTCGGTTGCCAGCGCCCGTGCCAGCGCCACCCGCTGTTGTTGTCCTCCCGAAAGCTGATGGGGATAGCGATCGCCCAGTCCTTGTAGTTGGACTGAAGCAAGCTGTTGAGACACTCGTTGTCGGCGCAATGTTTTGGGTAGACGCTGCAACCCAAAGGCAATATTTTGAGCAACGGTCATGTGGGGAAACAGGGCATAGTTTTGAAAGACCAGACTGACATGACGTTTATGGCTGGGTAGATTAATGCGTTTGCCTGCATCAAAGAGGGTGCGTCCATTCAAGACAATACGCCCCTTGGTCGGCGTTTCCACCCCTGCGATACAGCGGAGGGTCATACTTTTCCCTGAACCTGAACCACCGAGGATACCCAAGGTTTCTGGCAGTGCTGTAAACGCGATATCGAGTTTGAAGTTTGCTAATTGCTTTTCAATCGTGACGAACAATCCTGTTGCCGTATTGCTTAACGGCGGGTTAATCCATTGCCCTAAGCGAGCAGGTTCTGTGCGTTTGCCACCTCGATTTACGGGTTCATTGGCTTCGAGCAAACCTCCGTCCGATCGCTGCCGCTTCTCTTCATAGTGCTGCTGCCACAGATTCACAACCATCAAACCAGAAAGGGAAATTGCCATAATGGCGATCGCCCATAGCCATGCCAATCCCATGTCGCCTGCTTCCACCGCAAAGTAGATGGCCATCGGCATCGTTTGGGTTTCCCCAGGAATATTGCCTGCCAGCATGAGCGTGGCACCAAATTCTCCCAAAGCGCGAGCAAAGGCGAGCGTGACACCTGCCACCAGTCCAGGCATCGCCAACGGCAAGAGGATTTGCCAAAAGATCCGTCGTTCCGAGGCTCCGAGCGTTCTGGCGACGTGCAATAAGCTACTGTCGATTTGTTCAAACGCCCCCAATGCCGTTTTATACATCAGCGGGAACGACACCACGATCGCGGCGACCACTCCGGCGTACCAGGTGAAGATAATCGTGAAATCAAACGATTCCATCAGTTGTCCGAGAGGGCCGTTTTTGCCGAACAGCAGCAGCAGTAGAAATCCCACCACTGTAGGCGGCAAAATGAGCGGCGAAATGAGAATGCCCTCCAGCAGCGATCGCCAGCGTCCCCGATCCCCCAGCATTCTATAGGCAGCAAAGATGCCCATGAAAAACGTGGCTACGGTAGCAGTACCAGCCACCTTGAGCGAAAGCCATAACGGGGAAAGATCCAGTTCCATCGGTTCTCTAGGTTAGCTCACGGTAAAGCCGTATTTTGTAAACACTTTCTTGGCTGAATTGCTCAGCAAAAACTGCACAAAATTCCTAGAAACAGTTTGATTCCGGCTATTTTTCAATACCGCGATCGGATACACAATCGGCGAGTGCAAATTCGCTGGAATGGTTTGGGCAATTTTCACCTTATTGGTGGTTTTGGCATCGGTCAGATACACCAATCCCGCATCAACATTGCCTGCTTCTACAAACTGCAATACCTGTCGGACGTTACTTGCCAGCACATATTTCGATTTCAATTGTTTCCATACGCCAGCTTTAGTCAATGCTTCTTCGGCGTATTGTCCGGCTGGGACGCTACGCGGATCGCCGATCGCAATCCGCTTCACGCGAAGATCGGTTAAACTTTTCAGGTTTGTGATCCCAGAGGCACGAGTTGGAACCACCAAAACGAGCCGATTGGTCAACAAATTACGCCGAGTATCCGAAACTAAAAGACTTTTCTGCTGTAAGGCATCCATCTGCTTCTCTGCCGCTGAGATGAATACATCCGCAGGCGCACCATTTTCAATTTGCTGTTGTAGCGCCCCCGAGCTGGCGAAATTATAGCGAACGGAGACATTGGAGTGCGCCTGACGATAGAGCGGTGCCAATTCTTTCAGTGCATCAGTCAAACTGGCAGCAGCAGAGACAATCAATTGGGTGTTTGCCTGAGCGATCGCGGTTGGAGAATTAAACAACCGAACACCAAAGGATGCGCCAAAAGCGAGAACTAAAAGCGTCATAAGAACTAGAAACCGTTGCCTTTTCATACGACCTCTGGGGTGTTCTACCGATAGATTAATGATGCACTATTACTAAAATAAGACTATAGTCATTAGCTTAATTAGGCAATCAAAAATTATATTTTGCAAGCAAATCGATTTAATTTAAGCGGACAATAAAATACAGAAATGAGATTCTACTTGATCTGACAAGCTAACTGTTCATTCAGCAAGGTATCTTCGTCTAAAAGGATGCTTTAACAATTATTTTTACTAATAAAACTGACTAACAGAATACTCTTTTATGAAACTACATATACTGCTAAAATATTAGAAAGAAGTGATTGAATTTACACTTCCATCTCATATTGAAAGAGCTAGAAATGCAAATCAGTGGGCGTAACGGAACGGTCAAGGCGATTGAGATTGGGGCTGTGAATGCAGAAGTTGAAACTGCAGCAGGCGTTGAAATGACTGCCATGATCACAAAAGCCTCGGCAGAGAACTTAGGTTTAAGTGTTGGTAAAGAAGCCTATGCTGTTGTTAAAACCAGTGGTGTTATGGTCGCGATCGACTAAAAACAAAGCCTTCAGACCTCCGACTTTTTGAAGAAATTGGAGGTCCAGGGTTAGCCTCTTTCACGAGCCACAACGTGAAAAATATGCCAGTGTTTTTGCTCACCGATCGCCGTTACGCCCGGATGTTCTTCTTCCTCTAACCACTCGGTTTCAAAGGGTTGTAAAAGTGCTTCCACTTGTTGGCGCGTATGATGGGTTCGATTAGGATAAATTGCCCAAGAGTCACGATCGCCAAATAGCTGTCCACAAAACCGTCCACATGGGTTGAGCGATGCCACGATGGTTTCCCAAAGCTTAGGGAACGCTGTGGGTAGACAAAAAGGGAGGCAGAAACTGGCATTAATGAGATCAATTCCAGAGGGCAGAGCCAAATTTTCAAAGCGCATCAGTTGAGTTTGAAGTAGATCGCGTTGAAGATCGGGACGATCCAGCAACCGATCGAAAGCCTTTTGTTCGCCATCAACTGCTAAAACACGCCAGTTCCGACGCAATAATTCCACCGTGTCGCGCCCATCACCGCAACCCAAATCTACGGCAAAGCGAGGGCGATCCAGTAACGGCTCTGCATCAAAGTTGGTCAATGCTTTCAGCAGCGTTTCACGGGGTGGGCGACCTTCTACTGCCTGATAGTACGTTGCCCAATCGTGTCCAGAACTGTGAGAGTGAGTGGATTCAGTCATGCTCAGACGATCGCAAGTTCAGCGTGGGTTTGGCAATTTTTAGGACAAACTCTAGCACAGGCTTCGCAACCAATGCAATTTGCGGGCAGGTTCCCGATGCTGAAGCGATCGCCATCAAGGCATTACTCGATCGGATTGAAACGCTAGAGCAACAAGTCCAACAACTCACCCAACAGCAAGATTCCTAACCCTGTTTCCGAAGTCACTTCCAATGTCTCCCCGTTCTCCTGCAAATTCTGGCACCAGCCAAATAAACGATCCGCTGACTATCAAAGCTTCTGTTGCTCATATTGTTGCTGTGCCTCGCATCGATCGCTGGCGCATCTACCATCGTCTGCAAGAACCCATGATTCCCTGCTGGTGCCTGGATGATATGACAAACACAGCGAAAGACGACATTAATGGGCGAACGTACATTTGAAGCCGATGGGGGGATTTGAACCCCCGACCGCTCGATTACGAATCGAGTGCTCTACCACTGAGCCACATCGGCATATCGATTAAACAGTATAACAGGCTTAGTGTTTTCATTGGGTATGCAGTGTAGGGTAAAGAGGTAAGGTAAGCCAACAAATGAGAGAGTCATGGCAAATAAGCGATCGAGCGGAGCGGAAAAACGCCTTACGCTCAAGCAGACAGACCCTGAAAAATATGCCTTTTTGAAAGCCGAAGCAGCTGCACCGTATCGGAGCTTGCGTAAATTTGTCTACATCGGCTTGGCTTCGTCGGGAGCGATCGGTGCTTTCATTTTCCTCATGCAACTTTTGGCCGGCCAAGAGGTGAGTGCTATCTTGCCTAATCTAGCGTTGCAAGTTGGAGTTGTCGTGTTGATGGTCTGGCTTTTTCGTCTTGAAGGCAAAGCAGAACGTAAATCGGATTCGTGATTTTGGTGCTGCTTTGAGGGTCAATCTTTGAGAGATGACTTTTTTGAGAGATAACTTTCGTGAGGGTGTTTCGCGCTCCTTGTCTACCGCCCTCATAGCAAAAAGGGGTACTTACAAAGCAGCCTCAAGTACCACAACGCCCTCATGCTTTGTTGGCAGAATCGCCTTCACTATACCCACAAGAAGTGCTTCCGGTATCTGCATGTAAGGCTTTAGTCTGAACCCAGAATGCGTAGGAGTTGGTCAATATTATCCAAATCTCCAACAATACGGCGCACTGGACGAGGCCACACTTTAACCAACGTTGGTGTTGCCGAAACCTGATCAAGCTCTGCCTGCTCAGGATGTTGCGACACATCAATAACCTTAAGTGTATACAGGTGACTGAGGGACTCCTCCAGGAGCCGATGCAGGGTTTGCAGCGTCCGCTCCGTAGCGACGCTATGTCCCGAAACAAAGAGTCGTAGCACGTAGCCTGTTGCTGCTGGGTGCAGTAGAGGCGGTTCTATGGCTGCGGTTTGAGCCCCTTGGTGGCTTTGGGCATAGGGTTCCGCCTGCTCAGACCGCACCACTAAATCGTGGGGTTCCCACAGTTGCGGAAACTGTTTTCGGTAGGTCGCCAACACGACCGCGTCGCAGACGCCTTCTTTCAAAACGGTTGGCTGCCAATGCAAATCGTCGAGACCAAAGACAGCATTCAGTAACGTCTGATATCTCAGTACCAAGGGCGAGGCCTCAGCAGCAGTGAGTAACCGTTGTGTCCGAGAGTCAAACCAGCGATCGACCGTTGCGGTATAGCAGGGAACCAAAAAATGAGGCGGTTCTGGCAGGCTCAGAAGATCCTGTAGCGCAGCACAAAGGTGTAAATGCCAGCGTTCTTGCTTCTTGTAATCGATGCCATAAACCAGACCGCCTCCGGGCGTAAACAGCGCAATGCCCTTAAATACACCGGGGTTAGGAAGGGGATCTGGGTTCAACATCTTTTCCTATAGTTGGCTACACACGCCCTCTCAGCGACTGCGCCATTTCATTGGGCTTCGGCGACATCTCCAAGGCAACTTCTTCTGTAATCCGTCCCGCTTCATAGAGTTTGTAAAGCGACTGATTCATCGTACACATGCCGTCAAAGGTGCAACGCGGGATGATCTGCTCAATCTCCTCGATTTCGCCTCGCCGAATGAAATCTTTAATTGCATCCGTGTTGATCAGAATATCGTGGAATGCTGCCCGTTTGCCATCAGTCGTCCGGCACAGGCCTTGAGAAATAACTGCAACCATTGACTCTGCCAGCGAAATCCGAATCGGCTCCTGCTGCTCTGGTTCAAACAACTGCAAAATCCGCTCGATCGTCTTGACCGCACTGTTTGTATGCAGTGTCCCCATGACAAGGTGACCCGTCTGAGCCGCTTTAAGGGCCGTGTTGACCGTCTCTTTATCCCGCATTTCACCCACCAGAATTAAATCCGGATCTTCCCGAAGGGCAGCCTTCAGCGCATTATCAAACTTGCGGGTGTGGATGCCGACTTCGCGATGTTTGATCAACGACTTCTGACTCTTGTGCACAAATTCAATCGGGTCTTCGATGGTAATGATGTGCTTCGGCATCTCCTTGTTGATGTAGTCAATCATGGCTGCCATCGTGGTGGACTTACCGGAGCCTGTCGGCCCTGTGACTAGAACCAGCCCTTTGTGATAGTGGCAAACGTCTTTGAAAACGGGTGGCAGGTTCAGCTGCTCCATCGTCAAGATTTTGAGCGGAATCAACCGCAGTACCATTGCCGGACCATGTAAGGAGTCAAAGATATTGATGCGCACGCGGGCAAAGTCGTACTGAGTGGCCGCGTCAAAATCCAGAGTTTCTTCAAATTCGCGGATGTCTTCTTCGCTGAGGATTTCGTGCAGCCAGCTATAAAAGGTTTCGCGATCGGTGACGGGCCAGTCAGTGGGATCAATTTCGCCCCGGTTCCGAAAACGTGGCACTTCACCGACACCCGCGTGAACATCTGAGTAGCCTTTATCGAAAGCATGCCGCACAATTTCTGCCAGCGTTGGAGATCCCTGGCTAGGTTTGCGTGCGTTCGCAGGCATTGATGGTGGTGCCGTGGGTCGATGCCCCGCCGGAGGGGGAGGAGCGGCCGCAACAGGCGTAGAAACAACGGTTTGAGGCGGAGCCGGAGGTGGCGTATGAGCCGACACCCCAGTAGGCGTGACAACACTCGCAGGCTGAGTTGACACAACCGTTTGGTTTTGCAGCCCAGCAGGCACGGTAGAGATCATCGTTGGTGTTGCGCCGCCAGCGGGCATGGCTGCTGTCATCTGTTGCGTGGCAGCGATTGTCGTACCATTGTTGGCAGGCATGCGCACCGGCGGCGGGGGCGCCGGCGGGACACGCGGCGGCGGCGAACTCGGTGGACGCTGTGGTTCTGTCATATGCTACTTCTCTACAAAGCGTAGAGCGATAAACGCGATCAACGGACTCTCGTTAAAACCCGTGCAGTAATGCCGGTAGCGATGGTAGCTGAGCAGCAAAACAACGCGTGTAGGCTTTATCAGGCAGTCCGTGTAGTGCACCCATGGTTGCTCAGGCAACTGCGATCGTTTGTCTACGCTGCGCGTCTTTACTAAAATAACAGACACCCATCTCTAGAGCAGTTTTCCCATAACGACCGTTGTCCTATCATTGCGAGGCTGAATCTCGTGAAAAAGAGTTTATGAGCCACACCGAGAGTAAGACCGAAGCCTGGTACATCGTCAAACAAGACAATGGTCAGTGCAGTATTGTGCCTGGCAGTGAGGCTGAGTCTCCGAAGCCTGAGCCTCAGCCGGAAATAGAGGAGCCACCTGCTCTAGAGCGTTGGGGCCCCTATGCCTCTCAGTCAGAAGCGATCGCCAGGCGTGTTGGTTTAATCCGCGCTGGTAAATGCCAACCAGCTTAAAACGCTCACTAATGCAAGGATGCGTGCTGGTAAGCTGCATCTTTGGTAGGCGAGGCTTTGCGCTGACGTGCTGGCAAACTGCGTCGATCGTGGTGATACTCCAAGATCGCTGGCTCTAGCTGGCTGTCATCCCAGACGCTAGCACAGCTTAGCGCTTGCATGATTTTGGCGACACTCTCTTCTACCGTTTCTTGATCCGTAAAGCAAGTGATGTCAGGCTTTAGGGGCGCTTCATACGGCGCATCAAGACCGGTAAACTCCTTTACTTCCCCCATTCTCGCTGCTGCATACAAGCCTTTAACATCACGCGATTCACAGATAGCGAAAGGTGCATTGACATAAACTTCGAGAAAGTTATGCATCATTGCTCTCATTTCATCACGTACCAGACGATGCGGGCTAATCGTCGCAACGATGACGATGACCCCATTGCGGCTCAATAGATTGGCAACGAAACCGACTCGTCTAATATTGGTGTCTCGATCTTCTTTGGTATAACCGAGACCTTTAGATAAGTTGGTGCGAATGATATCGCCATCCAGCACCTCAACGTTAAGCTGCCGTTCTAAAAGTAAGCACTCCAAGGTTTTTGCGATCGTCGTCTTGCCCGCACCACTCAGCCCAGTGAGCCAAATGACCATACCATTCGTCTTCATGAATGAACCCAACCTTATTTTTTTATTTGTGTATTTTGAGCAATGACTTTCTTATCAAGCTGGCAAACGGTTTAAACAACTTCAGAGGCCTGACTCAAGCAGTAGAGACATGCTGATCAATTTGGGCTATCAATTCTGTCTGCACCATTACCTTTATCTTTACTTATGTCATTTTCAGGAATGATCCGGAAACATTAACTTACTCAACGTTGAGTCATCTAAGCAGCTAAAAGCGATTAAGAGGAGTGTTCATTTCCAGCGGTTAAACATCAAGCAAAGTCTCATGCATAGAGTAGAAATCAAGCTCAACCCACCGCAAGCTAGAATTTAATTTTTAACCTCCTCAGAGTTTTTACCCTGCGATCGCACTGAAAGACGCTTGGAAACGATCCGTTTTAAACGGTTGTTTAGAAAACATTTCATTTTAAAGAATATTCTACAAACAGTTTTGCAGGTTGAAAGCTACTCAGACATCCTCTCCAAGAACGATTAAAGCGTCGAAGTATACAAGTTCACTACTCTTTAAGATGGAATCTTTGCTTCAGTTGAATCCACTGTGTTCTTAGCTTCCAAAATTTACTGGTTTTCATAGCAGCAATAGCAGCATGTGTTTGCTCAAGCTGCTGGTGAAATTGATCTTTAAGCTGATTTCTGCTCTCTACGCATGTAGAAAAATCCTTCTGGAGTGTTTGATTGATATCTTGAAGCGCCTGGTTTGCTGCTTGAAGCTGCTGACGCTCTTGAGCAATGTTTGCGAGTTCTGCTTGGGACGAGGAGAGCTGACTCTGCAAAGCAGTGACTTGATTGCTTAAGCCGCGTAAATCTAACCAATCTTTGAGCAACCAGGCAGTGGGTGAAATGAGCTCTTGATTAATCTGTACCGCAGCATCTTCAAAAGCGGCTGCCTCATTAAGCTGTTGATACAGAGCATACGGATTCGGAAAATAGCGCTGTATCAGAAGCGCTCGCTGAGACTGTAATGCTTGCGTTTTCAGCAAAGAGGCGTCGTAAATTTCTTCTTTAGGAGAGCTCAATGGCATGCTTAAGTGCTGGCTGAGCAACTCTACGAAAGCAGTCGGGCGATCGACGATCTGCTTGAGATGAATCAACAAACATTTTTCAGAAAAACGCTGATAAAAATCCAACACTAGCTGGTTATAATTCATCCATATCGCTAGAGCGAACTCAGGGTTTTGACGAAATGTGACGTCTCCCCTACGGTAGATGGAATCAATAACTTCCCAGGGTGACCGATAGACCAAAAGAAATTTTGCGTCCGGAAGTAAATTTTCCCAAAAATTTAGGAAAAGGGTGGTTCTGGGATCTTTCCAACCCCAGGGTTGGGTCGAGGAAGCATTATCCCGGATCAGTATCCTCGCTTGATCAACATAGTATTCGGGAACGTTGATCGTATTCGCGACTGTCCAGCCATCGTTATTGAGGCCTATCGAGCCTAGAGCCTCTCGATGAAAATTGAGAAAATTAAGGTTTTCAAAATGCCCTTTAACATTACTGGAACTTTCTTCTAAAAGACTTTGTCCAATATCCAAACCAGCACTTTGTAGAAGCGCTGTTGTTAAAGACGTCCCCGATCGATGCATGCCTGCAATAATCAGAATAGGCTGCTGGTTTTTCTCGGTGGTTTGCATCTAAGAAAATCTCCACATCATAATTTCTGATCTCCAATTGTATCGAAAATAAAATATGAAAGCCAAATTCGCAGCAGGACTGCAGCACATCTTTTCTCCTTTTGGTTTAAGGAGCACGACTAAATGAGTGGGCGATCAATCAGGAAGTGGACAAAATTAAGCTAAACAGGATTGCAGTTATAAGTTGCAGCTTGTTTCTTCATAGGAGTGTGCTGATAACTGAAAGCAAGCAACGATCTTCAGCTTACTTAAGTGTTTTTACTTAGTAGCGTTGAATAACTCGTTAGGCCTGTTCTAGTATTCTCCGTCCTAGGAGAGAGATCCCGGTAGTTAATGTAAAGAATTAATGAAAAAAAGAAATAACCGACCGAGTTTTTACTAGATCTTTAAAGTGCCCAACTAAGAAAATAAGTAGCTGAGGGTTACAAAGCTCAGGTATGTAACGGTTCATGAATGAGCCAATTTCGAGGGAAACCGAAATCGTT
>NZ_PVWK01000129.1 GCF_003003795.1 Stenomitos frigidus ULC18
ATCGGCTTCTTCCACCTTAAACACCGATCCAAGGATTCCGGGTTACTGATTCCCGTACAACAACGCTAAACACATGCATGGAACGTCCCTACAGAAAGAATTGCACTTTATTACAGCCGTTTTCATTTGCATTCACCACACCCTACACCCCACACCCGTCTCGACAAGACTGTGGCTTACCTGATTGAGAATTGCTGTAAATCTATGTTTCTAAGGATAAAACGCAAGCTGCGGCAACCCTAACGTTTCATCCCAGCCCATCATGATGTTGAGGCATTGGATCGCCTGCCCTGCCTGTCCTTTCATAAGGTTGTCGATCGCCGACATCACAATCACGCGATCGGTGCGTGGGTCAACTTCTAACCCGATGTAGCAGAGGTTGGTACCTGCGGCCCATTTGGTTTGGGGATAGGTGCCGCTGGGAAGCACTCTCACCCAGGGCGCGTTGCGGTAAAAGGCGTTGTAAATGGTGAGAAGATCCTCGCGGACCAAACCGGGATCACGAAGGTTCGCGTAGATCGTGGCTAGAATACCGCGCACCATCGGCACCAAATGCGGTGTGAACTGAATTAACACTTCATGCCCTGCCAGATCACTGCAAACTTGCTCAATCTCAGGCGTATGGCGATGACGACCCGCAACATTGTAGGCTGCGAAGGTATTGTCGGCTTCTGCTAGCAGCATCCCGACTTTCGCCTGTCTGCCGCCCCCAGAGGTGCCCGATTTCGCGTCAATGATGGCAGTTTCGGGTACCACTAACCCCTGTTTGAGCAGTGGTGACAGACCCAGCAAACTTGCAGTGGGGTAGCAACCGGGACAACCCACAAGCTGGGCTTCGGCAATGCGATCGCGGTACAGTTCTGGCAAGCCATAGACCGCTGTTTCTGCAATGGCCTGATCGTCGCGATCGCCGCCATACCAGGCAGTGTAGGTCGAGAGATCAGAAAAGCGATAATCTGCGGACAGGTCCAGCACCTTACAACCCTTCTCCAGCAGCGTGGGAGCCATCTTGTATGCCAACCCGTTGGGCAGCGAGAGGAAGACAACCTGACAGCGATCGGCAATTTTCTCCAAGTCGAGCGGCTCAATGATCTGCTGTACGCGATGTCCCAGATGCGGATAAAGCTCTGCAAAAGCCTTTCCAGCACTGCTTTCGCCGCCAAGATAGGCAAGCTCCAGGCGCGGATGATCCATTAAAAGGCGCACTAGCTGTACGCCACCGTAGCCCGACGCACCGACAATCCCGACCGGTATGCGTCCCATATCACCCATGATGATTTACCTTCTTTGCGGGTCAAACGACTGAATATTTGCTGCATTGTAGTACCAGAGCTACCGTTTGTGGGGAAATCGAGTTACCTTCTACCAGGGATTGTTGACTTTCGGCTCAGGCCAGCGATAGCGCGCCCATTAACGAGATGGTTGACTGCTGCGATCGCCGTTCAGCCAACGCTGGGATCAATTCTGCTGGCTGGTCTAGCACTGAGCACGCTGTTGCCCAGGCAAAAAGACTACAATTTAAAGATAAGTTCGCTTCAAAAAACTTTACGGTACTCCTGCCTTGAACGTCTCTGTCGATCCATCCCAATCCACTCCCTTCACCTTTGATCTCATCGAAACTGCGCTGGCAGACCTCAAATGCGGTCGGGCGATCGTCGTCGTTGATGACGAAAACCGAGAGAACGAGGGTGACCTGATTGCTGCTGCCCAGTTTGCCACACCGGACATGATTAACTTTATGGCGGTAGAGGCGCGTGGGCTTATCTGTCTCGCCATGACAGGCGATCGTCTGGATGAACTCGATCTGCCGCTGATGGTGACCAACAATACCGATAGCAACCAGACCGCGTTCACCGTCAGCATTGATGCGTCTCCCAGCGCTGGCGTATCAACGGGTATTTCTGCCGAAGACCGCGCCCGTACGATCCAAATTGCCATTAACTCAGCCACTCGCCCCAATGACCTGCGTCGTCCCGGTCACGTGTTTCCGCTTCGTGCTAGAGAAGGCGGTGTGCTGAAACGAGCCGGCCATACCGAAGCCGCTGTCGATCTGTCGCGCTTAGCAGGGTTGCACCCCTCCGGCGTGATCTGCGAAATTCAGAACGCTGACGGCTCGATGGCACGACTGCCCGAACTAATTGACTATGCGAAGATCCATCACCTCAAAATCATTAGCATTGCGGATTTGATTAGCTATCGGCTGGAGCATGAGCGGCTGATTCAACGGGAAGCGATCGCCGACCTGCCCACCGAATTTGGACATTTTCAGATCTACGCCTACCGTCACACGCTGGATGATACTGAGCATGTAGCGATCGTCAAAGGTGATCCGGCCAGCTTTCATGACACGCCTGTGATGGTACGCATGCACTCTGAATGCCTGACGGGTGACGCGCTCGGCTCACTCCGGTGCGATTGCCGGATGCAGCTGCAAGCGGCACTCAAAATGATTGAAAATGCGGGTCAGGGCGTCGTTGTTTACTTGCGGCAAGAAGGACGCGGTATTGGTCTGGTCAACAAGCTCAAAGCTTACTCACTACAAGATATGGGTCTGGATACGGTAGAAGCAAACGAGCATCTAGGCTTTCCGGCTGATTTGCGCAACTATGGCATGGGGGCTCAAATTCTCAATGACCTGGGCATCCGTCAAATGCGGCTGATCACGAATAATCCCCGCAAAATCGCCGGACTGAAAGGCTATGAGCTTGAAGTGGTCGAGCGGGTGCCACTGCTCATTGAAGCCACCGCTTACAATTCCAGTTATTTAGCAACGAAAGCCGAAAAGCTGGGTCACCTGTTTCTACAGACTTACCTGGTGACGCTAGCGATTCGCTGGCAAGCTGATGCTGATACCGTCGCCGAGCGGTACGATCGCCTGCAAAAGCTACGGTATTTAGCCAAAGCCCACGACCTGCTGCTGCAAGAAGAAGTGCGCCCGGTCGCTAAAGCACTCTTCGGCGACTCGGCGCTCATTGTTCATCTCGGTTTTGATCAACCGCTGTTAGGCAATCCAGAGTGGTATCAGTCGCCAGAACACCCGTATGTGAAGGCGATCGCCCAAATTCTCGATAGCCTTACCTCGTTGCCCAATCTGCAAAAGCTCGAATTCATTGTGTCTCCAGGCACCGATCCGTTGACGGGGTTACAGGTACAGATCGATCGTCAGGTCTTCTCACTTAAACAAAAGCCCTCCACCATTAGCGAAACTCTACAAACACAGACAATCTATAGCTTCACAGCCGATCGAACCACTGGGTTCACCAGTTAGAAAAACTGGATGGGTGTCATGGTTCATGCTTACGACTGCGGGGACGTCTCATGGAACGTCCCCACAGTCGTCAATCTTACCCTCTGTTCGGCAGTTGAATTCTGGCGGTTCCAATCGGAATGTCGCCACTGACGCCAGCCCGCTTGCCCGTCACGCCGTACTGCAAAATACCATCATTTGGAGTAGACATACGCACGCCTACAAATTCCACTTGCAGGTAGCCACCAGGAGCTACAGGCTGGTCAAACGTAATGCCTACCCGCTCCTTGCTGGAGTTGATTTTGGTACTCACTTCTTTACCTGCTTGATCGATCACTCGAACGCTGTCGTAGCGTTCCATTTGGCTGGGCACAGCAATCTGTAAGTCCTTTAACGTCATGCCAATGACAGCAATGCGGATAAATTGAGTACTGCCTAAGGCGCCAGAGTTCGTAATAATGGGCGCACTAAAATTAAAAATCATTGACGATGGTTCAGACAGAGCTGCTTCTGCCTGTATCCGGTTGGTTGATTGAGCCATTGCTGTTGTTGCTGTGGTCAACAATAAGGCAGTCAAACCGCCATAGATTAAACTTTTCATGGGGAAATCCTCGGAAACGAGTGGAACAATAAAGCCATTTGGCACGATCTCGTCATCAGGTGCCAATGGTTAATAGATTGACCGACCCATATGAGGTAAGACTGATGCATAAATGAAAATAGTCTAAGAATATGAAGTCAACAGATTTAGATTGCTTAGGACGGGTGCAGGGGTGGAACCCCTGGCTGGGGGCAAAGCCCCCACATCCCCTTTGATCCCAATGTCCTAACCTTTGTGGCGACAGCTATAGCAACAGGGGTGGAAGTGCTCGATTATGTGTAAGCAAGCCGCCGTTGTTTAGCGGTTAGTAGTCAGCGGTTAGTGGTCATACCAATTTAAAGGGTTCTTTAAGCAAATCAAGTTTCAGGAGGGGCTTGGCATTGCCAAGCCCGTACAGTCATCTGTCGTGTTTTTAATTCAAATTGGTATCAGTACTCGCAGTCTTCTCGCAGTTTTTAAAGGTGATGACGAGACAGCGAATATGGGTAAGCCTTGATTTCTGATGTTTTAAGCAAACGTTAGCGCTCGACTCAGGGAAAACTCATTTTTTCCCAGCGATTCCGCTTAAAGTGAAGCGATAGAACGATCTACAACCTAACGTCACAGCCAGGTAGAGGAAATGCGCCGGTGTTTGCCTTACCTGCTCAAGGAGAAACAGTATGGCAGCACATATTCTTCTAGTTGAAGATGAAGTCAAGTTAGCTCGGTTTGTCGAACTGGAATTGAGCAGTGAAGGGTATCGTGTCAGTGTCGCGCATGATGGCATGTCGGGGCTGTCACTGGCACGTGAGTCTGAGCCAGATCTCGCGATTCTAGACTGGATGCTACCGGGATTAACGGGTGTAGAACTATGTCGGCGTCTGCGAGCAACGGGGAGCAAAGTCCCTGTCATCTTGCTGACTGCGCGTGATGAAGTGGGCGATCGCGTCACAGGTCTCGATGCTGGTGCCGATGATTATGTGGTCAAACCTTTCAGCATTGAGGAACTGTTGGCAAGAATTCGTGCTCATCTGCGTCGTACCCAAGAAGCAGATGAAGATTTGGCACAGTTTGAAGACCTTAGCCTCAATCGTCGTACTCGTGAAGTGCATCGGGGTGAACGTGCGATCGATCTGACGGCGAAAGAGTTTGACTTATTGGAATACCTGTTGAACCATCCCCGCCAGGTCTATACTCGCGACCAAATTCTCGAAAAGGTTTGGGGCTATGACTTTATGGGCGACTCCAACATCATTGAGGTATATGTGCGTTATCTGCGCCTGAAGCTAGAAGAGAAAGGCGAAAAGCGGTTGATCCATACCGTACGCGGCGTGGGATACGCGTTACGAGAGCAATAGATGGGAGCAGTAAGGATGACAACAACGCTTCAAGTGGGTGATCGCTTTCCTAACGTGACGTTGCCCAACCATCAACAGGAGGCAACAACGCTTTCTCAGTTCACCCAGCCGGGACTAATGGATCAAAAGCTAGGCTTTTTGGATGGCTACCCCTTAATTGTGGTGTTTTATCGGGGGTTCTTTTGTCCTCGCGATCGCCAACAGTTTCGTCAGTTAGTGCAGTTTCAAGATGAATTAGTGGTCAACTATAGCAAGCTCGTTGCCATCAGCGCCGATCCACCCCTTGTGCAAGCTGCGTTTCGTGCCGGGTTGGGGGCACAATGGCAGTTTCTGGCAGACGAACAGCGAACAGTCATCAAGCAAATTAACATTCTGGACGAAACAGAAGGTGAGTATGCCTATCGCGCTCAGCCTTACACGTTTGTTCTGCGTTCTGACTTAAGCATCTACAAAATCTATAACGGCTGGTTCTTTGTTGGACGCCCTACCCTTGAAGAATTGCGGCACGATCTGCGCACTCTGATGGAAGCGCGATCGGATTATCGCTACGAGGCTTACAACACTCCAGCCGTACAGCAGATCCGCATTCCGCAGCAAGCATGGGCAGAGGGAGCACCAAGCTTAGGAGCAAACGGGCTGCCGATTGGGCAAGGGATTGTGCGCTGGTTTGATCTGCAATCTGGTAACGGAGCCATTGCCAGAGATGGGATGGAAGATGAAATCTTCTTCAATTTCACAGCCATTCCTGGAGAAGGCTACCGCACACTCAAGCCTGGTCAGCGCGTGAAGTTTGAGTTGGTTGAGAGCAACACTGGTTTGACTGCTCGTAACATCCAGACAGCGTGACTTGGCAGCAACAGCCCAGCGTTTTGGCAGTCGCAAATGGTTATCACTTACCGTACGCCTGAGAAAAGCTTTTCCAGGAATTAGTGCCTTCGATCAAAATCTGTCTCAAGGCTTGGGGAGTCCGGCTGACCTGATGCACGATTTGGTCAGGGCTAACGCCAAAGAGCACAATCAAAATTAGAGCTGCGATGATGCCGATCGCCGCGAGCGACAGTGCCGCTCGAAAGGTTGCTTGCACAAGAGTCAGCAGCCAACCAAACAGGGGAATGGCAATCAGAATAGCAATTAAAAGAACAACAAGATTGAGCGGTTCTCGGATCAATTCATCCATATTTAAGTATTAGCTGTGTTGGGTTTCGTCAAACGTCAACCCAACCGACGGATACCGTTGGCGAACTCTGATCGAGATCACCCTCCTTACTTCAGTACTTCAGCTTTCGGCTAGAGCCGCGAAGCGA
>NZ_PVWK01000131.1 GCF_003003795.1 Stenomitos frigidus ULC18
ACGCCTGCCATGTCTATTGATTGAACCCAATAGCTACTTTATATCATCTGTAGCTTAATCTTGAGGAATTGGTATTAGTCAGTGGTCAGTGAATCGTATTGTGCTGATCGCTTTGTACTAATTGCTGATCGCTTTTCTTCCCATCAGCCCTTGCTACGATCACGCCGAACGCGTCACTCAGCTCAATTCTCTGTCTGCAAAAGCATGTACATCCTTGAGCTCAGCCGCTTCACGTTCATGGAACCGCCCGCGGAGAACATAGCTAAGTATGCCGCCATACTCTCTGGCAACGAGCTCGATGTGTTCTCGATAACCGAGATTAGAGGGCAAGTCATTGGGATGAGCGATGACATCGAACCCCAGGCTTTGAAAGGTGAGGCGCGATCGCAGCATGTGGGGGGCATCCGTCACCAAAATGATCTGTTTCATGCCCTTTGGTATGAGTAAATCTGCCGTAAACTGGGCGTTTTCTTCGGTGGTGAGTGAGCAGTTTTCGCCATCCAAAACATCGCTTGGAATACCCTTCTCTAGAAGTTGGCGGGTAATTCTTTTCGCATCGCCACGCCCGCTGACGAAAATGAGTGGTGCGCGCTTTGCCTGCCAAAGCGCTGCCGTGACGTCAACGCGATCATTCATAAAGCGCGCACCTCGACCCAGGACAACGATCGCCTCTGCTTTAGCACCAGAATCGGCAGGAATTTGACTGGTCAAAGCGTGGGTAACGAGGGCGAGTCCCGGTGGTGACGTGATGAGCAGACAGGCTAAGGTCAGCGCCACAACAACGTGGGTGCGACGCCGATACCAGCGAAGGCGACGACTCCACAGACGGATTCGCTGCCGTTGAGAGGGTTTGCGAAGTGCCCACACTAAACCAACCACTACCAACACCAGTAGCGCCAGCAGCGTGATGCGAACGGATAACGGCAACGGCTGAGTCAAGCGACCGGAGATCAACCAGGTAAACGATACCCACTTGCTATGCGATCGGGGGCATGAAGCAGAATCTAGCATTGGAGTGTGGGTAGAGAAAGGCGAGATAGAAGAGCAAAATCTGGTAGGGAACCAGGTAGAACAACACTGTCCTTATACGCGTTCCAGACAATAACCAGACAATAAATGACCGGCAATTGGCTCATTTCATTCAGGGGTGTAAATCTAGGGTCGCAAGGTTTTGCGACCATACTCAAACAAGCACAAGCCTCTTCGTCATTCTAATTTGCCTTCCTTGAAGGACTTTGTTGCTAGTGTGAAGCTTAGGGATAGCCACTGTGAACTTTATTATGGAAGATGATCTGCTTTTGTTTCTGGGCTCAGTCGGCTTACTGGTCCTTTACCTGGTGTGGTCTGCTAGCACAGAAATGGGCACCAAGCACCCCAGGAAAAAATAGCGATCGCTTGACGCTTTAGTTATTTCGATTATTCTAGAAATATGGCTAACGAAGAGATCACTCGCTATGCAGACATCTTTACTGCCCTGGGCTCAGAGCCGAGGTTAGAAATTATGCGCCTCTTGTTTGCCGCACATCCTATCGGTATGACTGTGGGAGAGCTGCAAGCACAGCTTAAAATACCGTCTTCAACCCTTTCGCATCATCTTGAAAAGCTGCGTATAGAAGGGTTAGTCAGTTCCAGGCGCGATAAGCAATTTCTGTGGTACTCCGCTGAGGCTAGTACCGTCGAGGCTTTACTGTCCTTTCTCTACAGCGGTTGTGCGGTAGATTCTCAAACGCTAACTTCGTCACAAGCTTGTGACGTTAAATACCTTATTGAACCAGCTTCAGCCCCATCAAAAGAGAACACCGTTATGTTTGGAAATTTTTTGCGATCACTCAGTGATCTATTGATTGGCTTATTCGATCGCGTAGCGTTGCCAGTAGGCTTTGAGCGGTTTACGCCCAAAGCCATGCAGTCAGTTTTTTTCGCTCAGGACGAATCACGTCGGCTGAAACATGCCTTCATTGGCACTGAACAATTGCTGCTAGGGTTGCTTGAAGAAAAAACCGGGATCGCTTCACAAGTGCTAACTGCCGCAGGTGTACATGGCGATCGTGTCCGGGTAGAAATCGAAACACTGATTGGGCAGGGCAAGGGTACACCCCCTACTATTCCGTTTACGCCACGAGCAAAGCAAACCTTAGGACTTGCACTCGACCAGGCTCGCCAACTGGGTCGTCATCACGTTGACACCGAACATTTGCTGTTAGGCATTTTGCGCGAAGGCAAGGGCTTGGCAGCCAAAGTCTTAGAAAATCTTGGGCTCAACCTGAAAGCACTGGAGCAACAGGTACTTCAAGCGGCAATGCCTCCTGAATAGGGGCGATCGCGGTGGGGCTAATGTCTGCTGCTGAAGGCTCACGGGGTAAAAAGCGCCCCCGTAAGCCATAGCCAACCAGCCCTAAATATTCTCGGAAGACCAGATAGGCTTTTGACCTCACATTCAAGTGATTGGGGAGCGGATTCGTATGGGGGATAACCTCAAACCCAAGACTGCGAAACGTCAGGAGCGATCGCAACATGTGCGGTGGATCGGTCACTAGCAGAATGCGATGTACATTCTTGGGCTGCACGATGGCAGCAGTAAAGCGGGCGTTTTCTTCGGTCGTGCGAGAGCAGGGTTCGCCATCGATCGCTGTATCAGGAATCCCCTTTTGCGCCAGCATATCGGCAATTTGTTGGGCATCACCCCAACCGCTAGCAAAAATCAATGGAGCGCGCTGTGCTTCCCAAAGCCGAGCGGAAACGTCAACGCGTTCGGGTCTCATCTCAGTGCCTCGACCCAGTACCACGATAGCGTCTGCGGGTGCCCCCACATCGGATGGCAGGAAGGTGACCAGAACACGATTGCCAATTTTGACCATGGTTGGCGAAAGCGTCAGCAAATACACACATAAAAGCGTTGCTCCTAGACCGCTGATACGCCGTCGCCAGCGCAAGCGACGAAACAGCAAGGGCAGCACAGTGAGAAGCACTAAGGGTGGGATCACCAGTGCTGGCGTTGTGAGCCAGTTAAAAACTTGCCATGAGAGCGATGTCCACGAGTTTGTTAGTGGTTTTTGGATACACAGTGTTGGGTCTAGCATTGCTGTTACCTGATCAATCTCAGTTCTGTACTCAACGGTGGTCGTCAGCGCTTGCACCCAGATGCGGGTTAACTTAAACGTGCAGCAGTCTCAAAAGTAGGAGAGCAAAAAAATTGAGAAGCTCCCAATCCAGTCGTTACTACCTTAGCCTCTCTAAAACTTAACAAACATTTGTAAAGGCAACAGGTTGCCCATCACAGACGGCACTCTAGCTCATTTACAGCTACACTTAAGACGATTACTTAAGACGATTAAAGCCGTGTCCATTCGACGCTGATATGTCGTTGACGCAACAGTTTTAAGCCGCTACTGACAACGCTTTTATGCAAACCAAACCGTCTCTCACTTTTTCCGCCCCCAAGCACAGCAGCGATAGTTTGGCAATTACGTTTGCACCGCTGTTGCTATCGGAAGCCTACGCGCTAGCAGAAGACGATGCTAACGGCGCGATCGTGGTGATGAGCGGCACAGTGCGCCATCAAACTGACGGTAAGCCTGTGGTGGCGTTGGAGTATCAAGCGTATGAACCAATGGCACTGCAAATCTTTCGGCAAATTTCAGACGCTATCCACAAGCGCTGGCTAGATGCGACTCGTGTTGTGATCCATCACCGTACAGGGCGGCTAGAGATTGGTGAAATTAGTGTCTTGGTTGCAGTAGGTTGCCCTCATCGGGCGGAAGCTTTTGAGGCGTGCCAGTATGCGATCGACACACTGAAGCACAACGCCCCCATCTGGAAAAAAGAACATTGGGCAGATGGTTCCAGCAGTTGGGTCAGTATCGGCGCGTGTGAACAGCCTGGGGGGAATTGCTGAGAAACTGGGACGATCGTTGATAGGACGTGCCTCTAAACATCAAGGCACAAAAGCAACAACCATTAACGCTTGGATTGTTTGTAGCTCTTGATCAGCAGTAATCAAAGCGGCATTTGCATGCATCGCCGTAGCGGCAATAATGACATCGGGTAGCGGGAGACGAGACTGCTGTCGCAGTTGAATCGCCAGTTCTATTAGATCACCCTGAGAAGGGTCTAGCCCAATGACCTCGACTCGCTCAAGAAACTGGTCAAACACCTCACGATCGTTTTCACTCAAGCCTGAGAATGATAAAAACTCGAGCTGGCTAATGATTGAGATTCCAAGCCATTCACTGGTCTGGAGTTGTTGAAGTACCTGCTGGTTACCACGAAGCAGGGCAATAATCGCATTCGTATCCAGCAGGTACCGATTACCATTCATCTCTTATGGTTCGCTGCATCGCGATCGCATCTCCCTGCCATTGCAATCTGCCTGCGAGATCAGAAAAGTCGTACGCTTGCGATCTGGCAGGCGTTGATGCAACAGGATTAATCACCAGAACCAACTCAACGTCTCCAGGCGGTAAGTGCGTTGGCACATCTAGCCGCAGATGCCCATTAGCATCAACCTGACCGATCAGTGAAAGAGTTTGCATCATCTCGATTTTCAACGGGACAACCGATCGCATTCATTCCCTCTATTCTATGCCTCACCTAGATTTTCAGCGCTGACATCCGTTAAGAATCGACGCTCTAAAGAGCTGGAACAGTTTCTTAGCGGTAGGGGGAATCGGGCAGTACAAAAGGCTATAACAGAGTCAGCTAAAAACACGGGTGAGAGCATATGGCGCGAGATGAAGCGTATCGGGAAGCAGAACAGCGGATTGAAGCTGCCCGTCAGGAGGGAGTGACAGAACTTGACCTTAGCGACATGGTGTAGGCTTCGGTATGTGCTTTGGGAAGTAAGCTACAAAACAAGCGATGCATGACGCGTCGGAGCCTTATCGATAGTACGTTGGAACTTTGCCTGACGTACCTGACGCGGACATGGTGCCGTTCTTGCTGTGCAAAAAAAGAGGAAGGCGGCTAAGAGAACTCCAAAGAATGACTGATCCTGCGATACTGGGACATCGTTAACCTGAAGTCCCAGTATGAGTTCGGATGTCCTTATTCAACTGACTGATAGTCTCAAATTGCTGTATATCAAAACGGCTCAAAAGCTTAAAGGTACTGACCGACGACAATTTATGGCAGCAGTGGTGCGGGGGTTGGGGGTGGGTGGACAAACCAGAGCCGAACGGGAACTCGGATGGAATCGGCTCACCATTCGCCTTGGGATGCAGGAATTGACCAGTGGTCAACCGTTGGTACCCGGCTATCAGCGGAGTGGACGCAAGCGTGTCGAAGTGCAATTACCCCATTTACTGGAGGACATTCAAGCCATCGTAGACCCGCATAGCCAGACTGACCCAAGTTTTAAGAGTACCCGTCTTTATACACGTTTGAGTGCGGCAGCCGTAAGGCGTCAATTGCTTGAGCAAGGCTACCAGGACGCGGACTTGCCGAGTGGCGAAACGATTCGTCGTCGCTTAAATGAGTTAGGTTACACGTTGAAGCGGGTGGCCAAGATCAAGCCCCAGAAGCGGATACCTGAAACTGATGCCATTTTTGCCCAACTCCAGCAGGTCAATCAGCAAGCCGATGCAGCCCCCCCCTTGCGGATCTCGATGGATGCCAAAGTGGCAGTCAACCTTGGGGAGTACGACCGTGGTGGCAAAACCCGGACACCGACGCAGGCGAATGACCATGATTTTGACGCCATACTCACACTGACACTCTATGGCCTCTTTCTACCCGAATACCAGGAACTGTCTTTGTTCTTTGTCACCTCCAAGGTAACGGCAGATCGTATTGTTGACCTGCTGGAAGCGTGGTGGCAGCAGGCGAAAGACCGTTTTGCCCACATTCATGTGTTAGTGATTAATCAAGATAATGGTCCTGAAAATCACTTTCGTCGCACACAGTTTATGCAGCGCCTCGTCACCTTCGCGCACCAAGCCCAATTGAAGCTCCAGTTGGCCTACTATCCGCCCTATCACAGCAAATACAATCCCGTCGAACGTACCTTTGGCTGGTTGGAACAACATTGGAACGGCAGCTTACTCGACAGTGTGGAGACGGTGCTGGGCTTTGCGCAAGCGCTGACCTTCAAGGGCATGCAACCGGTAGTGACCTTAGTTGAAACCATTTATCAAACAGGCGTTATACCAATTCCTCAAGGTTAGGCTACAGATGGTATAAAGTAGCTATTGCGTTCAAGCAGCAGTTATGGCAGGCGTTTACAAGCTCGCTATCACCGAAACGGAAACAGACCTCAAGCACCGGCTCAGAAGCCAGAAGACCG
>NZ_PVWK01000134.1 GCF_003003795.1 Stenomitos frigidus ULC18
CTCCCGGCTTCTCCGACCGGCACTGAACCCAACTCCGGTTTGACGCCTTGAGGCAGAACGCGAACAGTTGCTTCCACGGCTCGCGTCCTCATTCTGATTGGCTAAAGTCGAGTTCAAAACCTCGGAGGTCTAGTCCACCAAACGAGCGCTGCCCTGTGATAAATCTCCAGCAGCGGGAATTCTAGGCTAGCCGATCGCGCAAACACCGATCGCTGCAATCACCACCCATCCCGCCGCATCTACTACTTGGAGATCCGCACATGCCCTACGAAAACATCAGTGCCACACTTACACCGGAGAAATTGCAGAAATCAAAGCCGCAATCGCCTCACTCCATGCCAACATGCCGTTCTTGGTTAGCCTCACCCCCGACGAGCGCCGCAAGCGGGTGAAGATGGGCGACAAGAGTTTAGCCTTCGTCAGCAAGAGTTTAAACGTGACCCAAAACAATGCCGAAGTCGTACCTGCCAGCTTTAACATTGCCGAATTGAACCGCGATTATCAGTTGATGGTCTCTCTGGGTGAGGTAAAGAGCCTACTGGAGCAATTAACCGAAAAAGTGGATGATACCCTGGTCGCCGTGGGCAGTGAATCGATGGCAAGCAGTCTGCTGGTGTATGACTATGTGAAAACAGCCGCCAAACACGCACCGGGGTTAAAGAGCGTTGCCGACCAACTCGGCGAACGGTTTAAGGCGATGGGTCACAGACGCGCCAAAGCGGAGCCAAGCCCTGCTGCAGTCACCTCGCAAACAGCTTGACTCAGCTCTAAACAGGCTCTACTCAGTTTAGAAATAGGCTGACTGAGCAAAAAGATGGCTTGACTTCACTGAGAGCTAGGCTGACTGAGCAAAAAGATGGCTCGACCTCACTTAGAGATAGCCCGACTGAGCAAAACCATCACTCGACTCACTTCAAAACTCGCTCCACTTAGCTGAGTGGTGAGTCAAGTCAGTAAAACGATCGCTCGACTCGGTTCCATCATGGCTCGACTAGAAGCTGCGCTGCCTCAAGCAGGCTTTAGACGCACATCTAGCTCTAGCTGAACTTGGCGACGAGTTTTAACAAAAACTGAGTAGTGGGATTAAGAAACGCTTGGCGATAGTAGGCATCCGCCGCTTTTTTAATCGCCTCTGCCTGGGTGGGATAGGGATGAATCACCTGGGCGATCGCCTTGAGCCCCTTTTTGGTCACCATTGCCAGCGTGACTTCGCTAATGAACTCACCTGCATGACGCGCCACGATCGTCGCCCCAAGAATCTGGTCGGAACCACGTCGTAGCAAAATTTTTGCAAAGCCATCGGTTTCTCCGTCTGTGAGCGCGCGATCGACGTCTGAGAAGGGGATATGAATTGTCTCGGTGTCTAACCCTTTAGCCTGCGCCTCTGCCTCATAAAGTCCCACATGGGCAATTTCGGGATCGGTATACGTGACCCACGGCATCACCAGGCTGCTGAGCTTGCTGCGCCCCAGACCAAGCGGCGCAAAGAGAGCATTCTTGATCACCAGACGAGCAGCGGCATCGGCTGCGTGAGTAAACTTCCACTGCATACAAATATCACCAGCCGCAAAGATGCGAGGATTGGTCGTTTGCAGGTAGTCATTCACTTCTACGCCATGCTGGCTATCGTACTTGACCCCCACAGCGCCCAGGTTGAGCCCCTCCACGTTGGGCGATCGTCCCGCACCCACCAGAATCTCATCAACGACGATCGTGTTGGCTTTACCCTGCTGCTGATAGTGGATGACCTTGCCTACATCCGTCTTTTCGACCCGTTCCAACGTGCAATCCAGAAGGAGGTTTAGCCCTTCCTGCAAAAAGCGTTGCTGTACCAGTGAGGCGGCATCAGGATCTTCGCGATCGAGCAAGTGTCCATTCTTATGCAACAAGGTGACGTCACTGCCCAGGCGATGAAAGGCTTGTGCAAGCTCACAGCCAATGGGGCCACCGCCAATAACGGCTAAGCGAGCTGGGCGATCGGTGAGGGAGAAAACCGTTTCATTCGTGAGAAAACCAGCGTCTGAGAGCCCAGGAATGTTGGGATGAGACGCACGGGCACCTGTGGTAATGACAGCCTTCTTAAAGCGCAGATGACTACCGTTAACGTCTACTGTCTGCCGATCGAGAAACGCTGCCTTACCCAGAAACACATCAATGCCCTGGCTGCTAAACTCTTTTGCCGAGTCGTGGTGGCTAATTTCGGCTCGAATGCGCCGCATGCGCTGCATGACCGCTGCAAAATCAATATTTACTGACGCTGGTGGATGAATGCCAAATGGTGCCGCATCCCGCATCGTGGCAGCCACCCGTGACGACTGAATCACGCATTTGGAGGGCACACAGCCTAAGGTCAGGCAGTCACCACCCATCAAACTTTTTTCAATCAGGGCGATCTTCAACCCCAGTTTGAGCCCAGCCGCGCCAGCCGCAACGACTAATCCAGCCGTGCCAGCACCAATGACAACCAGGTCATACAGCGAAGCGGGTTCGGGGTTCACCCAATCGATCGGATGCACCTGAGCGAGCAACGCCTGGTTAAATTCATTCAGCGGTTGAACCGCCGGTGCCTCGCGAATGGATGGTGGCATGGGTAGAGTCTCTCCTGATAGCAACACAACACAAACAGCGTGGTCGATCGCTGTCACGATCAACCGTGTTTCGCCATGCTGGTACTACCCTACACCTGAACTGGAGCGCTCTGCCATTGCTCTCTAGACTGGTTTCTGCTGCGTGCCTTACGCCGCGTGTTGCCGATACCATGCGATCGTTTTTTCCAACCCTTGCCGAAATTCTACGGTCGCTGTGAACCCAAACGCTTCTTTAGCACGCTCTGTATCCAGGCAACGACGGGGTTGCCCATTAGGTTTATCAGCTTCCCAGACAATTTCGCCCTCAAAGTCCATGAGTTCGCAAAGCAGCTCAATCAACGTCCGAATCGAGATTTCGTACCCTGTGCCCAAATTCACGGGTTCGTGGCTACTGTAGTGCTGGGTTGCCATCACAATGCCCCGTGCGGCATCTTCTGAGTAAAGAAATTCACGGGTAGGGCTGCCATCCCCCCACACAGGGAGCTGTTTCTCACCACGCAATTGCGCTTCATATACCTTACGAATGAGCGCTGGAATGACGTGTGAACTGCGTGGATCGAAGTTATCTTCGGGGCCGTATAAATTCACTGGCAACAAGTAAATGCCGTCAAAGCCATATTGCTGACGATAGGCTTCTAGCTGCACCAGCAGCGCTTTTTTGGCAATCCCATAAGGCGCGTTGGTTTCCTCTGGATAGCCATTCCACAGGTCATCTTCTTTAAAGGGAACGGGTGTAAATTTGGGATAGGCACAAATGGTGCCAACGCAGGTAAACTTCTCAATGCCCGCTTCATAGGCAGCGTGGATGAGTTGAGTACCCATCATTAGATTGTCGTAGAAAAGTTCAGCGGGTTTTTCGCGATTCAAACCGATGCCACCCACATGCGCTGCCAGGTGAATCACCACATCTTGCTGATCGACAATCCGCTTGCAGTGCTCCATTTGGCGCAGGTCGCAGTCGTGCGATCGGGGTACCGTAATTTTCTGCACATCCGCCCCCGCTTGGCGCAGTTGCGCAATGACCTGCCGCCCTAAAAAGCCTGCGCCGCCTGTGACGACAATGCGCTTATCTGTCAGATCCAATGCCGTTGTCATAGTTCACCTTATTCCTGCCCAAGCTGTACATCATTGTATGAGACTCTCACTTCCAAGACCGAGCAGACCGTCGCAGTTGAGCCACAAGCCGTCTAGCCTTGTAGGGTGTGCAGCGACAGTGTGACGCACCAAGACATAAGCTGGTGGTGCGTTATGGCAATGCCTAACGCACCTACGCTGGCTAGGATTTGGAAGCAGAATGTCTATGGTTGCAAGTCTTCCCTAAACGCCTTGTTTAGCGTACTGTCGCCACATCTCGTACCGTTTGAGGCGCACTACCATTCAGCGGCACTAAGCCCAACGCTTTCAGGTCGGCTTCGACCATCAGGTTAACCAACTGTTCAAAGGTAACGGATGGTTCCCAACCGAGTTTTTGCTTGGCTTTCGCAGGATCGCCAATGAGCAGTTCTACCTCAGCGGGACGCAAGTAGCGTTCATCAAAGGCAACATAGTCTTGCCAGTCCAGGTTGACGTACTTGAAGGCGACATCCAGAAACTCGCGAATAGAATGAGTTTCACCAGTGGCCACGACATAATCATCGGGCTGTTCCTGTTGCAGCATCAGCCACATAGCATGCACATAATCTTTGGCATAACCCCAATCGCGCTTGGCGTCCAGATTACCCAGATATAATTTTTGCTGTTGCCCTGCGACAATCCGCGCCAGCGCACGGGTAATTTTGCGCGTCACAAACGTTTCACCCCGTCGCGGCGATTCGTGATTGAACAGAATGCCATTACACGCAAACAAGTTGTAGGATTCGCGATAGTTCACCGTGATCCAGTGGGAAAAGACTTTGGCGCATGCGTAGGGACTGCGCGGGTAAAATGGAGTAGTTTCTGACTGCGGTACTGCTTGCACGAGCCCAAACATCTCTGATGAGCCTGCCTGATAAAAGCGCACCTCAATACCCGTGCGCTGCTGGTAATCTCGCACCGCTTCTAATAGACGCAAGGTGCCGGTGCCTACGGTATCGACGGTGTATTCCGGTGCATCAAAGCTGACACGCACATGGGACTGTGCGCCAAGGTTATAAATTTCGGTTGGTTTGACGTCTTCGAGAATGCGTCGCAGTGTCGTACCATCGTTCAAATCGCCGTAGTGAAGAAACAGACGTGCGCCTTCAACATGCGGGTCTTCGTAAATGTGATCAATCCGATCGGTGTTGAAAGTCGAGGTGCGGCGGATAATTCCATGTACTTCGTAACCGCGATCGAGCAGTAGCTCACTCAAATAAGACCCATCCTGACCAGTGATGCCCGTAATTAGCGCTCGTTTTGCTTGCGTCATCGTTAAATGATCCTTGCCTCAGATAAGTTAAAGCAGACTCTTTGCACAGGGCGCTCGTTCAATCATGCCCTGCTGCCTCAAACCAACGTCGCTCAGATAAGCTGGTCAACCATTGGGTAAAAAAGAAGAGTAGAAAACGCGGGTTGTGCTTGGCATAGCGCTTCCACAGCCGACGCGGTTCCGACTTCAGGCGAAACACCCATTCCAAACCCGCTTGCTGCATCCATATAGGCGCTTGCTTCACGCGGCCAGAGTGAAAATCAAAGGCTGCACCAACGCCCAGCATGACGGCTGGGAGACTGCCCTGATGTGCTGCCATCCACAGCTCTTGTTTGGGGCAACCGATACCGACAAAGACAATGCGTGCCTCTGATTCCACCAGTTGTTGGGTATAAGCAGCATCCTCTGCGGCGGTCAGGGCACGAAACGGTGGGGCAATCTGGCAAACAATCTTAATGCCGGGATAGAGCTTTTCCAGAAAGGTCGTGAACAATGACAAACTTTCGGGCGTGCCCCCATAAAGACCGATCGCGACCCCTTCCTTTGCAGCCGCCTCGCAGATATGTAACGTTAGATTCGGCCCACGTACCTGAGAAGCCCCTTTAAGACCCAAAGCACGCAAAGCTTGCACAAGCGGTTTTCCATCTGGCGTAATCAAATCAGCATTGTTCACTGTGCGGGCAAACTCACCCTGGTCGTACGCCTCCATCACCATGTGGACATTGGCTGCACAGACATAGCGGCTTTCGGCGGCCTTTGCCCAGAGAATCACACGTTGAGTCGCATCCTGGTAGCTAGTTCCATCCACTCGCATCCCCAGAATATGGCGATGCCTCACAGATGGAGCGCCGTGACGCTCAGGCTGCATTGTATTCCTAGCTGCTATTGACTTCGTTATGTACTTCACTATCACTACCTACCTGTTTCACAATGAGTTGGCTGACTCAACGTCCAGCCCGGTTCACGAGATAATTTGGATAAGGTAGCCACCCACTAGTTACGTACTCAATGATTCACGTTCAAGGCTGAAAGAGACACCTATTATGAGCCTGAACGAATCAACTGTATTTGGTATTGCTCACACACCTTTACAACGGGGAAGGAATGCAATCCGGTCAATTCTTCAAAAAATGCGGCTAGGCTATCATGGAAACTTTAGACTTGTTGCTTTATGAGGTAAATGAGTCCTATCCCCTGATGAAGCAGTAGACCATGCTCAACATTGATCGTGCGCTGGAGAATGAGCGCTTG
>NZ_PVWK01000158.1:0-97896 GCF_003003795.1 Stenomitos frigidus ULC18
TGGCGGTTTACGACAGCCGATGCACGCATCAAACTACAGCGACTTTACCCATCAACTGAAAATTGACAGACCACTAGCTCTAGACATCAGCTTCTCTCTTTTATTGGTGCCAAACCTGTTTCAGGCTTTCTGCGATCGCTTGTTTGACTTTATTACTGAGTTGGTTATATATGGCTTCAACAAATCAGCCTTCTCCTATGGCTTGGCAGCGCTCTAAAACATCGCGCTGGATTGATCAGGGTTTTGTTTGGGTTACGGCAGCCTTCGGCATTGGGGTTGCCTTGATACTGCTGGTGATCGCCTTGAGAGTGGGGACTGATGCTATTCCAGCGATTCAGAAGTTTGGTCTCGGCTTTTTGACTACCAGTCGTTGGAGCGTCAACGACGAGGTTTTTGGTGCTCTCACACAGATTTATGGCACTTTGGTGACATCGTTTATGGCGCTTTTGCTTGCGGTGCCGATCGGCATTGGTGTTGCCCTGTTTCTGAGTGAAGACTTTCTGCCACAGCGTATCCAACAGCCGATCGTGTTTCTCGTTGAGCTGCTGGCTGCGATCCCTAGTGTGGTCTATGGGTTGTGGGCCATCTTTGTGCTGATTCCCATTTTGAAGCCGATCGGTGATGGGCTCAATAGTACCTTAGGATGGCTTCCAATCTTCAGCACAGCACCATCGGGACCTGGCATTTATGTGGCGGGTATCATCCTTTCAATCATGATCCTGCCTATTATTGCTGCGATTTCCCGCGATGCCTTAACAGCGGTGCCTGCAGAATTGCGACAAGCAGCCTACGGGTTGGGTGCAACCCGCTGGGAAACCATCTTTCAGATTATGCTGCCTGCTGCCTTCTCTGGCATTGTTGGTGGCATCATGCTGGCGCTAGGACGAGCCATGGGTGAGACGATGGCAGTCACGATGGTGATCGGTAATTCTGACACAATCAAGTCAGCTTCAATTTTGTCCCAAGGCTCGACTGTGGCTTCGCTTCTGGCCAACCAGTTCGCTGAAGCGGGTGGACTGCAAGTAGCTTCACTGATGTATGCAGCGCTTGTACTGTTTGCCTTGACGCTGGTTGTGAATGTTTTAGCTGAGATTATCGTGCGTCGCTTTAGCTTGAAGCTTTAGTGCGAGCCGTCAAAGGTTTTGGAATCAGATCTGCCTCAGTTTGATCTGAAGTAATGGGGCTAACGGAATCAATCGGTTGATAGGAGTTGAGAAAAGCTTAAGATGACGAATCCAGACTTGGCGAATGACCCTTTAGCAGAGCGTAATATGAGGCGCGCTCCAACGTCACCCCGGACGTTGTTTTCGTCGGTGATGACCGTCGTTGCCTGTGTCTGTGCCGCTATTGCCCTCGTTCCCTTAGTGGCAGTGCTTTCTTACGTGCTGATTAATGGCTTTGCACGGTTAGGTCCGGCTCTGTTCGTTCAGCTACCGCCTGCTCCTGGTCTTGCGGGTGGCGGCTTTGGTAATGCCTTTCTTGGTACCCTGACGACTGTCGGTATCTCTGCTGCTCTCAGTATTCCGTTTGGCGTGATGGCCGCCATCTACCTTTCGGAATTTGCCAGAGGCACGAAACTGGCAGATGTAATTGACTTTTTCACGAATGTTCTGAGTGGTGTGCCCTCGATCGTCGTTGGGGCTTTTGCCTACTCGCTGGTGGTGCTGGCAACGGGTCGGTTCTCAGCAGTGGCTGGCGGTATCGCGCTGTCGGTGCTCATGTTGCCGACGATCGTGCGAACATCAGCGGAAGCGTTAGAAGCCGTGTCCAATGACTATCGGCAGGCAGCGGTTGGGCTTGGCGCAACACGGATTCAAACAACGTTGCAGATTGTTCTACCCGCGGCGATTCCATCCATCTTGACCGGGGTCATGCTAGCAGTGGCTCGTGCTGCGGGTGAAACTGCGCCTGTTCTCTTCACTGCCTCTTTTAGTCGTTACTGGAATTCGGGCTTGAGCTTAAATCCGGTCAATGTGAATCCTGCTACCTACCTCACGAACGGTATTTGGGAGCCAACCGCTACAATGTCAAGGTTGGTGTTTGACTTTGCAACGGCTCCTTACAAAAACCAACAAGAGCTTGCGTGGGCTGGTTCGCTAGTGCTTGTGGCGTTAGTTTTGATCACTAGTATTCTTTCTCGGTGGATCACAAAACGGCGCAAGTAACGTGTAAGAAAGCAGACAATTCTTGGCTACAGCAATGTTGATGTGTTGAAAGTCTGCGATCGTCATTCTTGATTACTCCTCACCGTTTTGACGACGCTGTAACGCTTTAATTTTAGTGACTTCAAGTCTTATTGAAACAGTAACCACTCACCCCATCTAGATGTATGACGACGAACATGCAGAGCACCGCCCGCCAGACTGAGACCATCTTTCGCACTCAAGATCTCAATATTTACTACGGTAATTTTCTGGCAGTGAAGGATGTCTCAATCGAGATTGCAAAGAACAGCATTACGGCCTTTATTGGTCCCTCTGGCTGCGGCAAGAGCACGGTGCTCCGGTGCTTTAATCGCTTAAACGACCTTATTAAAACCTTTCATATTGACGGCAAGATCTTTTACCGGGATCAGGATCTTTACGCACCAGAAATTGACCCTGTAGAAGTACGACGCCAGATTGGGATGGTATTTCAAAAGCCGAATCCCTTTCCCAAGTCCATCTATGAAAATATTGCGTTTGGCCCTCGTCTGGTTGGCTATAAGGGCGATATGGATGAACTGGTAGAACGTGCGCTCAAGCAAGCCGCCCTTTGGGAAGACGTGAAGGATAAGCTTAATGCAATGGGGACTGATTTGTCGGGTGGACAGCAGCAGCGTCTCTGTATTGCTCGTGCTGTAGCGGTACAGCCTGATGTCATTTTGATGGATGAGCCGTGTGCGGCTCTTGACCCTATTTCTACCCTGAAGGTTGAGGATTTGCTGCAAGAGTTGAAAGAACGCTACACGATCGTGATTGTGACCCACAACATGCAGCAGGCATCGCGTGCATCAGATTTCACCGCCTTCTATAACGTTGAGGCGAATGCGAAAGGGCAGCGCACAGGCTACATCGTAGAATACGATCGTACTGAAGTCATCTTTCAGACTCCTCAGCATCAAGCAACGCAAGAGTATGTTAGCGGTCGCTTCGGTTAAGACAAGCTCAAAAAACAGCTCAAAGAACCACGTTTCAGGGAGTCATTAGCAAGCAGCCCTGATGCTTCAGTAAGGTTTGATGACTGGTTGCTGTTTCACCATGTAACGGCATGCCTGAATCAGGCTTGGAGTCGGTTTTATTGAATTACCCAAAGACAGCGCACCCTTCCGAAGGCCTATGATCCCTGCGCCTGATCGCGGTAGGATAAGTGATGTCTGCCACTTTAAAAGAAGGCTGAAACGTTATTTACTCCTCTTCGCGAATGCTTATGAAGCGCTATCTATCAAGCTTTTTTTCCTTAGTCCTAGTCGTTTTGATCGGCTTGATGGGATTTGCCCCAGCCGCAAGAGCAGCCACAGCCCTGAGTGGAGACTATCGTCAGGATACGGCAGCAGTAGTTGATGCTCTGAGAACCTCCATTCAGCTACCGGATGATGCTCCTGACCGGAGCGCATTGCAAACAGAAGCCCGTCAGTTGATCAACGATTTCACGGCGCGCTACAGACGTAACGGGTCTGTGGCAAAACTGACGTCTTACACTACCATGCGAACAGCATTAAATTCGCTGGCAGGTCACTATAGCTCGTATCCAAATCGCCCTGTGCCTCAAAAGTTGCGCGATCGACTAGAGCAAGAGTTTAAGCAGATTGAGCTTTCCTTAAGCCGGGGTTCGTAATTCTAGTTTTGTTCTTGCTTGAAACGGCCTGAGAGAAGCGTGAGCCACGGATTCTTTCAGGCCGTTTTTTGGCGCTTAATTTGTCTTTAACGCTGAGCGATCTCATAGGCGTTAGCACTGTCTCTGTCGGATTCAACTTTAAGCAAGCCATTGAGCAATGAAGCCGGACGCTGTTGGTAGGGCCATGCAAAGGCATGACGGAAAGCAGCATCCTGGCAGGCTTGCAGTTGCTCGAAATCGATAATGTTGTGAGTCAGCAGGTTTTCATACTCAAATGGCAGACGGACATTGTGTAGACCAGCGTTATCAGTGCAGATGGCAATGTCAACACCGGCATCAAAGCAGCGATCGAACACAAGCTTCAACTGCGAAATGTCGTCCAGAGTCCCCGTTTGTAAATAGGTTGTCGGACAGACTTCGAGGCATTGTCCGCGTTCGGCCACTTCTTTCAGCAAGTGGGGATGCTCTAACGGAATCTGGATGCCGTGCCCAATCCGCATCAGGTAAGGCAGTAGTTCGGGATAGGCGCCATCTCTCGTTTCATAAAGGTGCCCGGTGGTCTTCAGCCCCAACGAGCGCGCATACGCATACAGCTCGACAAACTCGTCCAGACGTTCGCCATAGTGGTTGTCGCCGCCTGCCACATCGATCGCGCAGACATACTCTCGTGATTGTGCTGCTAGATCGACGATCGCCCGGTTGACCGCGTAGGGTAAGCGAGAGTGCATACACAGAATTTGGCTGGTGACAATGGGGTATTCGTTGAGCTGACTCGCTTTACCTACGATCGCAACAATCTCTGCCATCAAATCAATCCGCTGCGATTGCGTCAGATGATCAGGCGTTCTTAGGAAGGGCGTATAGCGTAACTCCAGATAAGCCAAATTTTCAAAAATATAAGCGCCCCGCACGAGGCGGTAGATAAAGTAGGGCAACGCCTCTGCTGTTTGAACTGATTCCACCAATGTATGCAATTCTAAATATTCATCTAGAGTGCTGCGAGGACGGGTGTAAAAATCTTCAAACTCAGGGTAAGCAGGAAAACGTTGCGCCAGGTCAGAATCATTACGTTGTAAATACCGCCACAAAATCCGGGGGACAACAGAGCCTCCGAGGTGACGGTGTAGTTCAGCGTATAAAGCCACAAGCACCTCTTCAGGAATAAATTAAAGGGGTCAGAACGAAGTCAGTGGAAAAACAGTGGACCACAAAAACCATTTGTGATATCCTAGCGGACTCATTGAAGTCGAGCCATCTTGAAGCCTCAGCAAACTAAATTCAGCCATCTCGCTGAGTGTTGCGGATCACTATTCTTTTAGTCTTTAGCATTGACACCCGTGTACGCAGATGGTGATAATGAATGTTTGTGCAAACTCTCGTACTGATCAAAACTCTTGGCTAACGTTGTTGTCATCGGTGCCCAGTGGGGCGATGAAGGTAAAGGAAAGATCACGGATCTGCTTAGCAAGTCGGCAGATGTTGTTGTTCGCTACCAGGGTGGTGTGAACGCAGGGCATACCGTTGTTGTAGATGATCAGATTTTTAAGCTGCATCTGATCCCTTCAGGCATTCTTTATCCCGATACGGAATGCATTATTGGCTCTGGCACTGTGATTGACCCTAACGTGTTGATCAGGGAGTTGGATCAGCTGGAGACGCTCAACGTTTCTACCCGCAATCTGTTGATTTCAGAGACCGCCCACGTGACGATGCCGTATCATCGGCTCATTGACCAGGCATCGGAAGAACGTCGAGGCGATCATAAAATCGGTACGACTGGACGGGGCATTGGTCCCACCTATGCCGATAAATCCGAACGCACAGGCATTCGGGTGATTGACCTGATGGATCCTGATTCTCTGCGGAAGAAGCTGCGCTGGACGGTGGAATACAAGAACGTCATTCTAGAAAAGCTTTACGAGTTGCCGCCGCTAGAACCGGATGCCATTATTGCCGAGTATCTGGAATACGCCGATCGCCTTCGTCCACATGTCATTGACAGCTCTCTTCGGATCTACGATGCCATCCAGCGCAAACGCAACATCCTCTTTGAAGGTGCACAGGGCACTCTACTTGATTTGGATCATGGTACGTATCCCTATGTCACCTCATCCAACCCAGTAGCTGGCGGTGCTTGTGTCGGTACAGGGGTTGGCCCTACGATGATCGATCGGGTGATCGGGGTGGCGAAAGCTTACACAACCCGTGTTGGCGAAGGCCCCTTCCCGACCGAACTTCATGGCACAATGGGGGAGCTGTTGTGCGATCGCGGGGCAGAGTTCGGTACCACTACTGGACGTAAGCGTCGCTGTGGCTGGTTTGACGCGGTGATTGGTCGTTATGCTGTTCGCATTAACGGGCTTGACTGTCTGGCAATCACTAAGCTCGACGTGCTGGATGAACTGGAGGAAATTAAAATCTGCGTCGCTTACGAAGTGGATGGCGCAACCTGCTATGACTTCCCCAGCAACTCGCGCAAATTCGCTCGCTGTCAACCGATTTACAAAACGGTGCCTGGCTGGAAACAGTCTACCGCTGACTGTCGATCGCTGAATGATTTACCTCAGCAGGCGCTAGACTACCTCAAAGTTTTGGCAGAGCTGATGGAGGTGCCCATTGCGATCGTCTCCCTCGGTGCCAGCCGCGATCAGACTATTATTGTTGAAGACCCCATTCATGGTCCCAAACGCGCATTGTTGTACACCAATGGCGCAACGCCGACTGACGCGCAAATGTATACGCTAGAAGTTTGAATTTGAAACGCTAAGGATGAAGGCCAAAGGATAAAAATCCGTTACTTGGCCTTCATCCTTTAGCCTTTAGCCTTTCCCTTTACTCCCCTTGACTCACTATGGAACTTACGCTTGAATGTCAAACTCGCCCTGCTGGTAGCAAGGCAAATGCCCTCCGTCGTGCTGGCTTAATTCCCGCTGTGCTCTACGGTCACAAAGGCGCAGAATCGGTTTCGTTGACGGTTCCAGCCAAGAAGGCTGAACTGTTAGTACGCGATGCTTCAGTAAACAATACGCTCATTCAGGTAAACGTGCCTGAACTGCCCTGGAAGGGTAAGGCTCTGCTGCGAGAAGTGCATTCTCATCCCTGGCGCGGCTATGTCTATCACCTGAGCTTTTTCTCAGTTGGTTCTCAAGATTCACTGGATGTGGATGTGCCCATCCATCTGGTTGGCGAAGCGGCAGGCGTGAAAAATAGTGGTGGTTCGATCGACCAGGGCTTGACCGAGCTACATGTTCGTTGCGCGCCCGATCTCATTCCAGAAGTCATTGAAATTGATGTGACTGATCTGGACGTTGGTGACTCACTCCACGTTCACGAGCTTTCTCTGCCTGAAGGTGTCGTAGCACTGGGCGAGCCCGATCGTGTGGTTGTTACCGTTCTATTGCCATCAAGTGCTGTTGCCGCCGAGGCAGCAGCAGAAGAAGCAGCGGCAGCAGCAGCCTCTACCTCTGGGGCTTAAATGCGTCAGATTGTACGACTCTTTTAAAAAAGGGCATCCATTCTGTAATGGATGCCCTTTTTAGTTATTAAAGCGTCAGACGACAGCACTTTGCAGCGTTCACCATCATCCATCAGGTGAAATTTAAGACTTTCGCTACTGTCTGTACATCTTTGTCGCCACGCCCAGAGCAGTTGATGACAATACGAGGATTGCCAGAAAGCTGAGGGCAGAGCATTTCAAGATAGGCGATCGCGTGTGCGGTTTCCAGCGCTGGAATAATGCCTTCTAGTTGCGATAACCGCTGAAAGGCTGCAAGGGCTTCTGCGTCGGTAATGCTGTAGTATTCCGCCCGACCTAAATCTTTGAGATAGCTGTGTTCCGGTCCTACACCGGGATAGTCCAAGCCGGCGCTGATGGAGTGCGCTTCTGTCACCTGACCATCGTCGTCTTGCAGCAGATAGCTCATGGCACCATGTAGTACACCCACTCGTCCTTGCGTTAGCGTTGCCGCGTGTTTTTCTGTATTTACACCTTCGCCTGCTGCCTCTACACCAATCAAGCGAATCGTTGGCTCGTTGATGAATTCATGAAACAGACCGATCGCGTTGGAACCACCGCCCACGCACGCCAGCAAAATATCAGGCAAACCGCCCCATTTTTCCTGACATTGAGCGCGCGTTTCTTGCCCAATCACGGCGTGGAAATCTCGCACAATCATGGGATAGGGGTGAGGTCCAGCGACGGAACCCAGAATGTAGTGTGTGTTTTCTACATTTGTCACCCAATCCCGAATCGCTTCGGAGGTTGCATCCTTCAACGTACCAGTACCGGCTGACACGGGCGACACCTCTGCACCCATAAGCCGCATCCGAAAGACGTTGAGCGCTTGCCGCTCCATGTCCTGGACGCCCATGTAGATGACACATTTCAGCCCAAAGCGCGCACAGACGGTTGCAGTAGCCACACCATGCTGCCCCGCACCTGTCTCCGCGATCACGCGCTGTTTACCCATGCGCTTTGCCAACAATACCTGCGCCAGCGCATTGTTAATCTTATGAGCGCCCGTATGGTTCAAGTCTTCGCGCTTCAGATAAATTTGCGCCCCTGAACCATCGGGTCGTGCGTAGTGGGTAGTCAGCCGTTCGGCAAAATAGAGCGGACTGGGTCGCCCCACATAATCACGCAAAAGCCCCTGCAGTTCCTGCTGAAAGTCGGGATCGGTGCGGTACTGGTAAAACGCTGTCTCCAATTCACTCAAGGCAGGCATTAAGGTTTCGGGAACATACTTGCCACCGAATTTGCCAAACCGCCCAAGTGCATCAGGACGATTATGAGGTAAAGCGTTTGTCGTTTGCAGAAGACTGGCGGGGCGGGGCGTCGTAGTCACAAGCCTATAAGAATATGGAACATCCCTTATTATACGTCTGGGACTGTTAGGCTTTCAGCTGATGGCATAGATTGCACCTGTGCAAAAAAGAGAAAAACCGGGGTAGCGTTGGCTACCCCGGTTCTTTTCGTTAGCGGATCGTCAGGCAGGAGGGTTATACACCGACAGCCTTCTTCGTCACAGCCGCTAGTTCGCCTTTGGCGTACTTAGCGGCGTATTCATCCAAGCCGATTTGCTTGATCTTGCTGGCGTTGCCAGCGGTACCAAATTGCTGGTAGCGATCGGCGCAGACTTTTTGCATATACTTGATCGAAGGCTTCAGGAAGTGACGGGGATCGAACTCCTTGGGATCCTTCGCCAACGCTTCGCGCACTGCAGCGGTTATTGCCAAACGGTTGTCGGTGTCAATGTTGACTTTCCGCACACCGCTCTTGATCCCCTTCTGAATTTCTTCAACGGGAACACCGTAGGTTTCAGGAATGGCACCACCGTACTGGTTGATGATTGCAATCAGGTCTTCGGGTACAGAAGAGGAGCCGTGCATCACCAGGTGGGTATTAGGCAGACGGCGGTGGATTTCTTCGATCCGGCTGATTGCCAAAATTTCGCCTGTGGGTTTGCGGGTGAACTTGTAAGCGCCGTGGCTGGTGCCGATCGCCACAGCCAGAGCATCCACCTGGGTTTGCTCCACGAATTCGACCGCTTCATCGGGATCGGTCAACAGTTGGTCGTGAGAGAGCGCACCCTCAAAGCCATGACCATCTTCTGCTTCGCCTTTACCGGTTTCTAAAGAACCCAGGCAACCTAATTCACCTTCGACGCTAACGCCGATCGCGTGAGCCACCTTGACCACTTCACGAGTCGTGTTGACGTTGTATTCGAAGCTAGCCGGAGTCTTAGCATCTGCCTCCAAGGAACCGTCCATCATGACGCTGCTGAAGCCGTTCTTCATGGCAGAGTAGCAGGTAGAGGGGGCATTACCGTGATCCTGGTGCATCACGATGGGAATGCCAGGATAGGTCTCGATCGCAGCCAAAATCAGGTGACGGAGGAAGTTCTCACCAGCGTACGTGCGTGCACCACGAGACGCTTGCAAGATCACAGGGCTATCGGTTTCATGAGCAGCATTCATGATTGCACGAATCTGCTCCATATTATTGACGTTATAGGCAGGGATGCCGTAGCCATTCTCTGCTGCGTGATCGAGCAGCAGCCGCAGTGGTACGAGCGCCATAGACAGTCCTCCTGGTTATTGGTGATTAGCTTTTATAGTTCAGCTTAATTCTTACGATAATCTTAAGATACTTTTTGCTCCACATTGATCAAGATCTGACAGTTTAAGCCCAATTATGAGTATAAATCACTATTTAATTTACTTATGAGTCGCCATACTTCGGGTAAGTCAGGCAATAACTTGTTTGCTTGATCGCCGACTTCTCCAGAGAAGCGAATCCCGCCTAAACTTTTCTCCTAAGCTGGAAAGAGAACTGTTGCAAAAAGGGCGTTGCAACATTGCCTCCTTGCTCTTAATTTGAGGCAGAGTATGCAGTGATGTGATTGATCGCCTGCAGTACGGACGTTTTGGACATTATGCCAAATGCTCTTATAGCCCTTGCAGCGTTTCCTCACCTTGTTAAACCCTCTGCGACTCTAGTTTTAGTCGGCTGTTCCCTGTTAGCCTACAGTTCCGTCACTTAACCAAGCTCTGAATCAACTGAACGATGGATCAAAATAGCACCGTGACTCCAATTGCATCACTACCACTCGCTGACAAACAGCCAAAGACTTTATCACTGCATGGGGACGATCGCGTCGACGACTACTTTTGGTTGCGTTACCGCGATGATCCTAAAACGATCGCCTACCTCGAAGCGGAGAACGCCTACACCGAAGCGATGATGGCGCATACAGAAGCGCTACAAACGACGTTATATGACGAGATGCTTGCCCGCATCCAAGAAACAGATCTGTCAGTGCCCTACCGCAAGGGTAATTATTATTATTACTCCCGTACAGAAACAGGCAAGGCGTATCCTATCTACTGCCGCAAAGCTGGCACTTTAGACGCACCGGAAGCCTTACTCCTAGACCAGAACGCCCTGGCAGAAGGACATGCGTTCTTTGATTTAGGTCTGTTTGCGGTGAGTCCTAATCACCAGATTCTGGCGTACTCAGTTGATACAACTGGGTCTGAGCGTTATACCCTATTGTTTTTGAATCTGGCGACAGGGCAGCTTTATCCAGAGACGATTCTCGAAACAGGCTATGGGTTTGCGTGGGGTAACGATAACCAAACCGTGTTTTATACGTTGGTGGATGAAGCCAATCGTCCGTTTAAGCTGCTGCGACATCATCTAGGAAGTGCGGTTAGTGATGATGAATTGGTCTACCACGAAACGGATGAGTTCTACTACCTCACTGTGGGTAAAACGCGCAGCGATGCCTACATTCTGTTAGAGCTGCAGAGCAAAATTACCTCCGAAATCCACTACCTGGATGCTAACCAACCAGAGGGTAAGTTTCAGGTCGTTCAGCCACGATCGCCGGGGATCGAATATCAGGTTGAGCATCACAGCGATTCGTTCTACATCGTGACCAACGATGGCGCGCTCAATTTTAAGCTGATGCAAACGCCTGTGACGGCTCCTGCGAAAGACCACTGGCGTCTAGTCATTCCTCATCGTGACGCGGTGCTGCTGGAGGGTGTGAGTGCCTTTGCGAAGCATCTGGTGATCTATGAACGCGAGGCTGGGCTACCGACGATTCGCGTGCGTCAGCTTGCCAGTGGTGAGGAGCACTACATCGATTTTCCCGATCCAACTTACGACGTTGATGAGGGCAGCAACCCAGAGTTTGATACCGAAACGTTGCGATTCAACTACGCGTCTCTTGTCACACCCCGATCGGTCTTCGATTACAACCTGGAAACTCAAGAGCGGGAATTGAAGAAAGAAACGCCGGTGCTGGGTGGATACGATCGCCATCAGTACGCCAGCGAACGTCTGCTAGCAAAGGCAAGTGATGGTACGCAGGTACCGATTTCGATCGTGTACAAGAAAGGGGTGGCGAAAAATGGCGCTAATCCGTTGCTGCTCACTGGTTATGGCTCCTATGGCTTCAGCTATCCAGCCACGTTTTCATCCACTCGCTTATCGCTGTTAGAACGCGGTGCTGTGGTCGCGATCGCCCATATTCGTGGTGGTTCAGAAATGGGTCGTCAGTGGTACGAAGACGGAAAATTCCTTAAAAAGAAAAATACGTTCACTGACTTCATTGCCTGCAGTGAGCATCTCATCGCGCAGGGGTGGACATCGGCTGCACATCTAGCGATTCAGGGCGGTAGCGCAGGCGGCCTGCTGATGGGTGCAGTGATTAACTTACGTCCTGATTTGTTCAAAGCGGTTGTCGCACACGTCCCGTTTGTGGATGTGGTGACCACCATTTTGGACGATCATTTACCGCTTTCCGTCATCGAGCGGGAAGAATGGGGCGACCCAAACGACAAGACGTTCTACGCTTACATGAAGTCGTACTCGCCCTACGACAACGTCGAAGCGAAGGGCTATCCCAATCTGTTGATTACAGGGGGGTTAAACGACTCTCGCGTGGCGTACTGGGAGCCTGCGAAGTGGACGGCAAAGCTGCGATCGCTCAAGACTGACCAAAACTGTCTGTTGCTCAAAACCAACATGGGCGCTGGACATGGCGGTGCCTCAGGGCGGTACGATAGCCTAAAAGAGACCGCCTTTGAGTATGCGTTCCTTGTGGATCAGTGGGGGCTAGCTTAAAAGCACAGGCTCAACAGGATCGTTCAACCGAAGCTGCTGCTTGAAGGTCAGCTTAGGGTCTAGGCTTGAGATAGACGATCGCTTGCCGCCAAACAATGGTGCTTTGGTCATACTGATCGACCATCGCCAGACAATCGCTATCTTGCCAACGGACCTTCCCAGCCAACAAATCACCTGTCACAAGCTTGAGCTCAACCTCTGTCTCTTCCCGAATCAGATTCTGAATCTGACGTACGCTTGGTAGCCCGGTTTCTAGTTCAATCGCCATCGTAGTTATCCTTGCTTCTAAAGGCTAAGGGCTAAAGGCTAAAACGGAAATCAGAAAGTTCACAACTCCTGACTTTTTATCCTTTATCCTTCATCACTGATCATTTTCTTTTCCCCTTCTATCATTCCGCACCTGAGTCTTTTTCACACCACACATTTGCAGAATCTATGGCAATGGAATTCACCAAATACCACGGTTTGGGTAACGACTTCATTCTGATCGATAACCGTGCCTCAACAGAACCGCGTCTCACGCCAGAGGACGCCATCCAGTGGTGCGATCGGCATTTTGGCATCGGTGCAGATGGCGTGATCTTCGCTTTGCCAGGACAAGACGGCACCGATTACACCATGCGCATCTTCAACAACGACGGCTCTGAGCCTGAAATGTGCGGCAACGGCATTCGCTGTCTTGCCAAGTTTATTGCCGAGCTAGAGGGCCTTACGGCACCCCAGGCATACAAAATCCACACGCTGGGCGGACTAATTACACCCAAACTGGAAGCGAATGGCTTGGTCACGGTCGATATGGGCGAACCTCGTTTGCTGGCAGCCGAAATTCCCACAACGCTGACGGGAGCTGACGAAAAAGTGGTGAATCAACCGCTGGAGGTCGCCGGAAAAACCTGGCAAGTCACCTGCGTTAACATGGGCAATCCTCACTGCGTCACTTTTGTAGACGATGTAGACGCGATTCCGCTGGAAACCCTGGGTTCTCAGTTTGAATGTCATTCCGTTTTTCTCAAGAAGATCAATACCGAGTTCATTCAGGTGGTGCGATCGGATTACCTGAAAATGCGCGTCTGGGAACGAGGCGCTGGGATTACCCTGGCATGCGGTACAGGTGCATGTGCTTCACTGGTTGCGGGCGTGCTAAATGGTCTGTGCGATCGGCGCGCGACGGTTGAACTTCCCGGTGGCCCCTTGCAAATTGAATGGTCTGAAACGGACGATCGCCTCTATATGACAGGTCCCGCAGAGAAAGCGTTTGTGGGGACACGGTGAGGTGGAGCGATTTGCTAGGAGCCACTATGCGATCGCACAATAGTTGGCTGGTTGGTAAGGAGCGTTTCTAGAGCCTGTGCTGCTTGAACGCGAGCGTCTCGCTCGCACTGTTTTCAATGGAAGAGATGACTCCAAGCATAGGGATAGACTTCTGAAGGTTTAACAAGATAAGCTGCCACTGGATTTTGATCGATAGATGTCACAGTGGAGTGGAAATGACGATCGCTCAAAATGAGCCTGTCATGGCGACCATCTTGCCATAAGCCGATGTGAGGCATCACAAGTGGAACTTGCCTTGCACTGAAGCCTTTAATACTATGCAAGATGCTGCCGATCGTCCAAAATTTTCCTGTATCTTTTAGCCACGGTTGAATTAACAAATTCACGTGGTCGAGCATAATAACACCCGCAAAAATGGTGTACCGCTCCCCATGAAAATATTGACAAGCTTCCATTACAACCTGCTGTGCTGCAAAAGTTAGCTCCAGCCGTTCCCAGGTACAAAAGGTAACAAAATAGATCGAGCATATAACCGATCGACAACCAGCCAGAACGGTGCCTTTATCCTCATAAAATTCCCATCAACTCATCGCAAGCGATCGTCTTTCTTCCCCACACCTGCCAACGACTTAACATCTCAGCCACCCTTGCTTTTGCTCGCTGATGCATCTTGACTTATCCTCCTGTTCCTCCTTTTTGGGTCAAGTTCACTGCTAACTGGGCAAAGCGACTCAACCAGGATACAGCTCGTTCAGGACGAGTAATGCTGCCTCACCTTTCATTGCATGAGTTCCGAAGCTCTACAGAAGCTTGCAGCTTATCTACCCACAGGAAAGCTAATATGCGACAATTACCGCTTATTGTCGCTTCTGAGGGGATAAGAAGGTAGGAAGTCTGCTTATCTCTTGTTATCAGGTGTTTGCACGGCACAGCTAGTTCGATAAATTGGTATAGCGTAAAGTTCTTAATGGAACGAGAACAAGAAGTAGGCTTTCAAACTTTCGGCGGGGTGATTGGTACTAGCTCCTTGATCTCGCTGAGTGGGCGCTAGGATATAGATGTGTAAATCACAATTTAGCACCTAGTAAAACTGTTTTCTAGAAGGTTTTGCTCAAATGCAGGCTGACAAATTGACAAAAAATCAGAAGAGTCTCTTGAACTGGGTGGTTCAAGAAGTTCGGGCTGGGAAATTAGATGAAGAAGAAATCTGGATTACTTGGAGTTTCAATGGAACAAGTATTGTGAATTATGAAGGTCACGCCCCTGAAATAAAAACAATTACTCTCGATGCAATGCAAGAAAGCGGCTATCTTATTTGCGATCGTAGTCGAGAGCATCAATATAAATGTGCTTTGACTAATCGAGCTTATGAGATGGTTGACTCTGAGTTTAGTCGTATGAATAAAATTAAAATTCTGTTTTTTGCAGCCGATCCAAGTGATGTTACCCGGCTACGCTTAGGGCAAGAATTACGAGATATTAGAGAAAAGCTACAGCTTTCTAAGCAAAGAGATAGTTTTGTACTCGATTCACGAGAATCTGTTCGCCCAGGAGATATAACTCAAGCGATTCATGATGTTGCTCCTCAGATTGTTCATTTCTCTGGGCATGGCGCAAATACAGGCGAATTATGTTTTGAAAATGTTTTAGGAAAGGCGCAGTTAGTAGAACCTGACGCATTAGCCGATCTTTTTGAATTAATTGCTGAAGAAGTTAGCTGCGTGGTCTTAAATGCTTGTTATTCAGAAACTCAAGCTAAAGCTATTTCAAAGCATATCCCTTTCGTTGTGGGGATGAATACAGCGATTGGAGACAAGGCTGCAATTACATTTGCTGTTGGTTTTTATAAAGCACTAGGAGCAGGTCGTTCATTCGAAAAAGCCTATAAATTTGCTCAAGTAGAGATGAAATTAGAGGGGATTTCAGAAAATCTTACCCCTGTTCTTTATATAAAAGATGATATAAGTTCTCCAGTTATGGCAGCGGAAACTCTCCAGCAGTCACAAGCTTTACTTACCCAAGTGCCTACATCTTCAAAAGAAGGTCAGAGTAGTAACCTTGAAGAAGTGCTTTTGGCGTATTCTTCAGAAATCGTTACTCTTGAAGAGGCTATAAAAAGATTTGATGTGGCACCCATTATTAAACATTATGGCACTTGGGCTGTAACCACCTATGGAGTGGAATGCCTTTCCACATACTACTCAATTGAGATGAGTAGAGTTGATGAACTGGATTGGCTTGACCATATGCAGAGCAAAATTTGGACAAATATGCCTGATTTTGCAGGAGCATTATCATATGCGCGTGAGTTGAGCAAAATTCGACAGAGCTTTTCCATCTCTGGTAAAAACCTAAAAGTTTTTTTGTGTCATGGCAATGAAGATAAGCCTGCGGTGCGGCAAATCTATTACCGACTTTTAGCCTCTGGTATTGAGCCTTGGCTAGATGAAGAAAATTTGTTGCCTGGACAAGATAGGAAATACGAAATTACAAGAGCAGTTCGTGCAAGTGATGTAGTTATAGTTTGTTTATCGAGCAGCTCAGTTAGTAAGTCTGGTTTTGTTCAGAAGGAAATTAAATATGCTCTTGACGTAGCTGATGAAAAGCCTGAAGGCTCTATTTTCCTCATACCCGCAAAACTAGAAGAATGCTCGCTTCCTGATCAACTGAGTGGAAAACACTGGGTAGACCTTTTTCAAAAGCAAGGTTTTGATCGTTTGATCAGGTCTTTACAGGCTTGTGTTGCTCGCCAGCAACAACCTTAAGCAACGACATTTGAACTAAAGCTCACTGCCGCTCAGTTCAGCCATTACATTTACTGCCTACTGGGTTAAGCACAATACTCTCCATCACAAAGACAAGCGATCGCGTTGGCTCAACGTTCTGATATTTTTTGTGGTAGTTGTGATCAAAACGCCAGACTCTCCGCTTTAGCTCAGCGTTGTACTCAAACCATTTGCGAACGCAATTGCTCATTGCTGTGAAGGAAAGAAGGCTGTGTTAAACAAAACGACACTTGAACAACGGCTGTAACGCTTGGAACAGCCGTTGCTGTTCAGCACAAGCTTGAAGAGAAGCCAGCCTCTATGGGCAACATTGACGCAGAGAAACAGCTTAGTAGTGGAGATCCCGAATGCTCAGTTGCAGTTAACCGAGGGGCAAACCTTTCGGCGCGAGAATCCGGCTCCTGGGATTGCAGTTGTTGAAGTGAGTCAGAGTGCTGTCAACACAGTGCGCGTGACGGTGACTGGAGTGGATGACTTGCCAGACGAAACCGTTGTGCAGAGCCAGTCTGGGCTGTTACATCGCGCGTATATGATCCAGCCCATAACGTCAAACACCCAGTCGCCCGTTGGCGTTGTCACGACTTGGCTGATGACGTTTCTCTACACCAAGCGAAGTGTAATTTTCTCCCCACCAAGAAATCGATTGAGTTGGTCGCGGGAAAACCGCTCACTGTGTTCCGAGAAAGGGGTCAAATTAATATTTCTGGTTCTCTGGTTTTGGCGCTCCGCCTGTGCCCTGTTGATCCAGGAAGAGGTTTTTGGCAGCATCATTCTGATAAATACAGTCAATCTTGGGCGATCGCTCCAAGGCATCCGTAAACCCGAAGGTATTCATGCGGTTTTTGCAGTCACGCACCTGTTCAGACTTAACCAAGCCTTTTTGCTCTAAGATCGACCAGTTATTGGTACGCAGCACGCATCCCGGTTGGGTGCTGGGCTGAGAGACATACACATTGAGTGGATTCAGCGTGACAAAAACGCGGGTATCCATTGTGATGGCGGCGGAACCAAACTGAGCACAGAGTTCAGCGTTGGGTGCTCGTTGACTCAGGTCAAGGTCAGTCACAATTTTGCCTGCACCAGAACTTGAAACCGAGCTAAAGCCAAGACCAATGCCAATACCGAGGATGAAAACACCTGCCAGCACTGCCAGAGCGGTTGCGTTAAAAAGAGACGCGATCGTTCCTTTTGCAGGCTTTTGCTTGGGGGCATCGGTCGCAGCATAGCTATCGTAATCACGATCGTAGTCGCGATCGACATCACGGTCGTAGCTAGAGCCTGAGTTCCTGGATTTACGTTTCATAGTCATCTGACCCGGTTTGGAAAGCGTTAAAAAAGTGCCCTTCTTTTCTCAGTATGCCGCTAATGGGATGCGGTCTGAACAGAGAGAATTTTAGTGTTCTCTGGGCCTCACCTTAGCGTATTCTCACCCTCAACAGCAACAAGGAGCCTACAGGCGATCGTCCCGTATCTCCGACTCCAAAGCCGTCGCAGAAGCAAGCAAAGTGTCACAATAGTTGAGCGCTATCGATTAGTTAAGCTTGTGAGCCTTCAAACACGACTGCCGATCCATAAGTTTTCTTCAAGTTCTACGCTACAGACACTGTGGAGCGATTGCTTGACTGTTTTTTGGGGTGATTGGCTGGACTTACGCGTCCGGTTGGTGCAAGTGATCGCTTCTGGACTAGTGTCGCCATTAATTTACATCGTAGGTTTTGGTTTGGGCCTGGGGAGCGCGATGGATACGGCGATGAAGCCCTCGGCTGGAGCCAATTACCTACAGTTTATTCTGCCAGGTATGGTGGCGCTGTCATCAATGGTCATCAGCTTTGGTGGTACGACCTTTTCGATCTGCGGCGATCGCCTTTTTACCAAAACCTTTGAAGAAATGCTGTTAATGCCTGTGCATCCGCTAGCACTGCATCTTGGCAAGATGATGGCAGGCATCGTGCGAGGGATGCTAACAGCCGGATCGGTGATCTTGGTTGCTATTCTCTGCACGGGTAAGGTGTGGAGCTTTCTGAATCCACTTTTTCTGCTGGTGCTACTGCTCAACTGTGCGGTCTTTTCAGCGCTCGGCGTGATTGTTGGCTTAAATGTCAAGTCCCTGGAGAGCGTGGGCATCTACAACAACTTTGTAATCGTGCCGATGTCGTTCTTGGGAGCAACCTTTTTTGACCCCGTGACGCTGCCGATCGCTCTGAAAGTTATTGTGTATCTGCTACCGCTCACTTACACCAGTCTGGGTCTACGGGCAGCAGCCTACCTGCCGCTTGCGCAGTTCCCCTGGTACGTTATTCCAGTGCTATTAGTGTCAGCGATCGTGCTGTCGGCGATCGGGGCGCGTCAGTTTTCGACTCAGCAAGATTGAGTAGCTAATAGCGGTCAGCTATCAGCTGTTAGCTTTAAATTTCACACTGGCTACTCATCTTACTGAGTTCGGTTGCTTGAAGACTACTGACCCTAGTTAACTGACAAAACATTCGTTGCTGGCGGTTGAAACTGCGCCTACAAGAGCAAAGTCTGCCTCCGCAGACTGAAACAGGATAGCTTTAACCCGCCTCAGCGGGTTTTGTTTCTGTAGCAGCAGTTTCAACCGCCGGGAGGAAAAGATTTGCTGATGACGGCTGATAGCTGATGGCTGATAGCTGATGGCTGACCGCTCTTTACTTCCGCGTTTGACTAGCGTGGTTAATCCGATCGCCCAACTGCCGTAGCGTTTGCGCCATGCTGGGATCATTTTCTTTGAGCTGAGCGATTTTGTCGCAGCTATACATAACAGTGGTATGGTCTTTGCCGCCGAACTCTTCGCCAATTTTGGGCAAGCTCAGGTCGGTGTGGTGCCGCATCAGGTACATGCCGATTTGGCGGGCGACGCTGATTTCGCGACGACGAGAGCTGCCTTTCAAGTCGTCTACAGAGACATCAAAGGTTTCGGCGATCGCTAGAATCACGGCTTCTGGTGAGGCTTCGACTTTCTCTACCGGGGGATTGAGCACTGGAGAAATATTCTCCACCGTCATGGGCAGCCCCGAAATAGAGATATAGGCAACTGCCCGAATCAGCGCCCCTTCCAGTTCGCGAATGTTGTTGGTGTAGCTAGACGCGATGTATTCAATGACTTCGCGGGGTAAACGCATATTTTCATATTCTGCTTTCTTTTGCAGAATGGCCATACGCGTTTCCAGGTCAGGAGGCTGAATGTCAGCGATTAAACCCATTGAGAAGCGAGAACACAGCCGTTCCTGAAGTCGCGGGATCTGGTTGGGTGGGCGATCGGAGGCCAGCACGACCTGCTTCCCGGTCTCATGCAAGGTATTGAAGGTGTGAAAAAACTCTTCTTGCGTATATTCCTTCCCTTCAATGAACTGGATGTCATCGACCAGCAGTACATCAACGGCGCGATACCGCTCCTGAAAGCTCTGCCGACTGTCCTTACGAATGGCGGTAATCAGATCATTAGTGAACTGCTCGGTAGAGACGTAGACAATGCGCGAGGTGGAGCAAATTTCTAACCGATAATGCCCGATCGCTTGCATCAGGTGCGTTTTGCCTAGCCCAACCCCACCACACAGAAAGAGAGGATTGAACTCTCGTCCAGGCGATTCTGCGACTGCCAGTGAGGCTGCGTGAGCCATGCGGTTATTGGAGCCGACGACTAACCGCGAGAACACGTATTTAGAGTTCAAATCACTCCGCGCACCGTTGCTACTGGAGGTGCTAGCGACTGCTTGAGGCTCTGGTGGCGCGTCTGAAAGGTTTGCCTGAGACGGCAGCGGCCAGAACATGTCTGGATTATCGGTGGTGGCATCGTCACCTTGCGCGATCGTAATGTGAATGTCGATCGGGTGTCCCACGACTTCCTGCACCACTTCGGCGATCGTCTTGATGTAGTACTTCTGGAGCCAATTACGCGCAAAGGGATTAGGGGTGCGAATGACCAGACAATTGTCATCCAACTGCTCTGCGACTGCCGTTTTAATCCAGGTTTCAAAGGTAGGGCGACTGAGCTGAATCTGCAACCGTTCCAGCACCTGTGTCCAAAGGTTTTCAAGCGTAATTTCGACCACCAACCGTTACCCCTTGCCAATGAATGGCGACATGAGACAAAGTGAACCGGAGATTCCGAATCCCTTGCCTGGGCTGCAATCATTGCACTGCCCTAAAATCGTTGTCCTGACCTAAGAAGATGCACCGAAATTAGATTAATCGCAAGTCTAAAATGAGCAAATTGATCATCTGCTCAGACCGTCAGATTTAGCAATGTAGCTCTACATATAGCGTTTAGTTTAATCAGTTGATTTACTAGTAGCGTATCAGATCCTGCCTTAGGACGATCGTGCCCCGTTTTACGAGTCCGTCCTGACCGTCAGATGGAAGCACACGAACCCCGATCTGGCTACCCCTAACAGGAACAAAGTCAGAGTAGTCGAAGGCGAAAGCAGTCCCTCGATCGATTGGCAGAAGAGCAGTCTACCTGATTTTCCATAAGCGCGCGACTGCACTTAGACCATCTTTAGAATTTGGGTGAGGAGTTTTGAGTTTAGCCTTTAGCCTTTAGCCTTTCCCGCTTCCGCAGTCTGAACGGATTCAGGCAGGCTGGCTTCCATTTTGAGGCAGTTTTGTCCATCGACCTGAAGCTGATATTCGACACGATCCATCAGGCGATTCAAGATGAGCCAGCCGTAGCCGCCTTCTTGCATTAACTCTGGGGTGGGCTCCATGTAAGCAGCCACATCATAGCCAGTGCCGTGATCCCAAATTTCGAGGGCAATATCGCGTTCTTGCAATTCCAGCCGAATCAGCACGGGCAGTGCAGGCTGATCTTTGTGAGCATGACGCACCACGTTAGAGTATGCCTCGACCAGTACCAGCCGCAGACGATTCGATTGTCGGGGCCAATCGACGTGATTGCCCAGCTCGACTTCGAGACTGCCCAAGAGCCAATTTTCAACAATCGACAAAAACTTCAGGTCGCTAGGCACGTTAAGCTCAGTTCTCATCAACTACAGAACCTCCAGAGAGAGAATAGTCTGGTCGTCTTCTTGAATCGTATTGTGCGATCGAATCCGTGAAAGCAAATGGCTCAGATCCAGCGGTGCATGTTCTTGCATCAGCATTTGCCATAAGCCAGCCTGCTGCAGCATTGAGGTGACCGTTGGAGGTGTCCCTGCACTGCCATTACCAGCAGTAGCGATCGTTGCTTCTGTAATGCCATCGCTGGTCAACAGCATGACCTCGCCTGAATTCAGCTCCACACGACCGGACGCCGCTTTCCAGTTAGGTAAAATGCCCAACGGTACGCCGCGCACCTTCAGATAATGCGGTTCGACAACGGATGATCCCTCAGCAGCGACCTGAGCGGCGACGTTGCGACTCGACCACACTAGGGGATAGATGTGTCCAGCGTTTGCATAAACAAGCTGCCGGGTAGAGGGGTTGTAGCGTACCAGCACCATCGTGATGAAGCAGTTAGTGCTCACCAGATCCTCAGAAAGGCTGCGGTTTAAGTTTTGCATCACCAGATGTGGTTCGGGTGGTGATTCTTGAGAAAGCTCCCGCCGCAAGACTGAGATGGCGCTTGCCATAAAGAGCGCAGCAGGAACCCCTTTACCAGAGACATCGCCGACTGCCAACCAGATATCACCTTGAGGATGGGCATACACTTCAAAAAAGTCACCACCGACCTCACGAGCCGGGAAACAGCATGCCTGGACTTTCATCCCATCCAGATCGGGCAAGCTTTGGCGTAAGAGGTTGCCTTGAATCTGACGGGCCACAGCGAGCTCTGCCCGCATCTGCTCTGCCTGGTCTTGGGTGCGCTGATAAAGCTTTGCTTGCGACAGGGCAAGTGCTGCCTGGTCTGCCACACCTTGAATGAGCTCGATGTCTTCCACCGACCAGGGTTGATCGATCGCGTCACGATACAGTGAGAGCACCGCCAAAAACTCTTGCTGATAGACAAAGGGTACAACCAACTGAAAGCCCTTCTCAGAAACTGCTGGTGCCATCTGAATCTGACGCGTTTGCAAGGTCGCTTGAATGAGGGGATCATCCTGCGTGTCGCTTAGAGCCTGCTGCCCGTCTGGTTGTTCCTGCGTGCCTTTCTGATAGATGAATACCTCTGACATCAAGCGATCGCTCTCGACAGGACGCAGCACACAGTGGCTTGCAGCAAACGTTTGACCCAGCGTCTTGGCTACTGTATGCAGGATACTACCATAAGCCAATGATTCGCGAATCGCAGTGGTCATGGCATTAAAGAGCGATTCGCGCCGTAGAGCTCGTCGCAATTCGTTGGTGCGCTGCTTCAAAACCTGGTAGGTTTCGGCGGCCTGCTGCACCACCCCCTTCAATTGGTCAGGGTTCCATGGCTTTGTGATGTATTTAAATACTTTTCCAGCGTTGATGGCTTCTACTAAATCTTCGACATCGGTATAACCAGTCAACACGATGCGGATTGTGTCGGGGTAGCGATCGACCGTTTTACTCAGAAACTCTGTCCCCAGCATTTCGGGCATGCGCTGGTCTGAAATGATGATTGCCATTTCTCCCTGCTGCTCAAGGATTTGTAGTGCCGCGATCGCACTCTCAACCGCGATCACCTCAAAATCACGCCGAAACGTGCGATAAAGCAGCGCAAGGTTGTCTGGCTCGTCATCAACCACCATTAATTTGAGCTTAATCCCCATTCCTTGAGCCATGCGCATACTCCACTGTTAAGCACAAGGATACCCTTGCGCCAAACCTAGCCAACAAACTGCTAGCGATACCTCTTCACTAGAGTAAAGTACCGCGTCGGCGTTGGGCTGGATCAATTTGGGCGATACGGTCATAGGGACTTTATATGTAACGTCCCTATGACCCTCACAGCCTGCGGCGAAATTGATACGATTCTGCTTTCGCGCCCCACACTTGCCTGCCTGCCGCGTCGAAGCCTCGATCCCACGTGTCCATACCAGACTGACGCAACACGATATGGTTCTTGATCCTCACTGTGCCTCTTACATTAGCAGCGCAGCCATCGGCCGGTGTGTTACCAACATAGTCATCGCCGGAGTGTCGGAGGAAGACGTTGCAAACAACGGTACCCATGTCTTCAGGTTTTACGGTGCGATCGGCAGGTAGTTTGTTGCAGAAGTTAACCCACGCAGCAGGATGAGCCGGCTTGAACGCGCGCGATCGCACGCTCTGGCTCATAGGGCTGGCGCTAAGCTGCAAAAAGCGCTGCCGATACGGTTTTGTTAACTCGTCAGCCAGCGCTTGCTCTTGATAAAGCATGATCATTTTGCTCTGCAAGGCGTTTTCATCCTCTGCCAGCGGAACCCGGCACGACGTCATGCGGACATTCGAGACCTTGGGGTTCACACTTGCCTGAGCGGCTGTATCCATCACGCCCTCCAGCCGAGTAGCAACGGCTTCAACCTGCTGCTCCAAAGGCATCGGAGTGCCTGCAGGAGAACGCTGTACCATGATCAAAAGCAAAAGAGGCGTCAGCGCGATCGCGGCTCGGTACATCACAATCAATCACCTGAAAACAAAGCGCGTTGGTTCTTGTCAAGATGCTATTGCGATGAGGGAACAGATGGTTCACCCTCCCTGCGCAATCCAGTTATCTGCCTGCGCTAATTCAGCCTGCCAGGCCGCATAACCGTTCGCATTTAAGTGCAAACCATCTGTCGTCAACTCATGGCGCAGGTTGCCGTCTGCATCGGTGAATTGAGAATAGAGATCTAGAAAGATCGCCCCATCTTGTTTTGCGATCGCAGCCAGTCGTTGATTCAACCATCCAATACGGTTACCGGGAACCATTGTGGTTTTGGTGGGCAGAATGGATTGCACGATCACTTGAGCCTTTGGATGTGCTTGCTTTAGGCGGCGAACAATCAGGCGTAGATTCCACAAAATTTCGTTGTCGGTTGCGCCTTGCTTCAAGTCATTCACGCCAGCCATGACGTAAATCGCCTGAGGACGGGCAGCATCAAACGCTGGCAACCGTTGCAGAATGCCACTGGTGTTTTCTCCAGAAATCGCCTGATTGAGCCAGAGTTGTCCGGTGGGAAGGCGATTGCTCGGAAACCAGAGGCTCAGCGAATCTCCCACCATAATGGACAGGCGACGGTTGCCCTGCCCTCTAGTCGCGGCTTTTGCCTCTAACGCGAGTAGGGTGCGCCATTGCTTATAGCTAGGCTCGTTGGTTGCGCGTACCCAAATTTCACGGAAGCTATCGATCGGTAAGCGAGTGTAAAGCCGACCCGATCGAATGGCAGCAAAACGCTGCCAGTAAAGTTGGCTGCAAGAACTGGGCTGAGCCAGCATGGGCTGAGAAAATTCGGTCGCATCCTGCCTGGAGTCCGGTTGGACATTTGGCTTGAGCAATCTTTTAGGCTGGGATACGTCCCCTAATACTTGATCCCGATCAGAGCGTTTTGCCTTCTGGTCTAGCGCTATTAAAGCGTTTCGTGGCGGTGCATTGATAGCAGCCTGTTGGGATAAGCCCTTAGCCAATACGGTCGCCAACAGAGAAAGGTCAGTCATGATCGTTGCAAGAAACTCATGCTTTTCTAGTCACGATCGCCTGACTGAATCAGGAAAGTTTTTGGCAAAATTGGCGTCATTAAAGCAAAATTTGCTTTGAGGGTGCAGTATCACAGTGGTTCTGCTGATCGGACACGCGCTCAAGTGCTTTGAAGCAAGCATTTTAAGTCAAAGGCCTCAAACAGCTGATTGATGTGATGGCTGACGGTTGCGAGCGCACTTAGACAACCAGGTTCGACTCCCCAGACTCGGTTCCCCTAAAGGGTTTAGAACCCGCAAAAGCAGGTTTTTGGTGTGACTGCGGTTTTAGTCACCAAGCAGAGCGATGTGTTAGGTAGCCTTCAAACTGCAACCATAAATTTGTTTTACCCTCAAATATTTACGCTTTCGTCTCAACTAATGTGGCAAGCCACAGAGGTAAAATAAAAGCTCAATCAGTCTGTTTACGGCAGTCAGATGCAAACTGCGTTATGAATCTTTTTTGCCTCAAAGGGCTATAGCTTGCTGACATCTAATTTTGATACTGGAGCTCAAAATGACGATCAACTGTGCTGAAGCTTGTGTAAAGGGATGTGTACTGGGCGACCAATGCCCAAACCTCGAATATAAAGCTAAAGCCGCTAAATTTATTAGCGAAACCTCATTGGATCAAATATTAGAGATGGCAGAAAACGCTGTGCGGAAAAAGCGGATGGAACCACCTCAATGGATTCTACCTGAAGAGTAATATAGTTTAGTAGAAACATGCTTCAAAGGATTCAGGTTCAGTAAGAGCAGGTATAACACTCTCACTGAACCTGAACGTTTACAGCTCTTCTAATAGTTGCCAAACAGCTTAAAAACTTGCTAAGCGCAAAAACTGTTCCACCCAAAGGTACATCGCTGAAGTCGCTTAAACTGGCGACATCGCTACAACAAATTGGCTCGTATCACCGCTAAGAGATTCACCACTAAGACAATTGCTTAGACGGCACGACGAGTAAGCAGACTCCAAAGGAAAATAGCAACGATCGCGCCGATAACAGCCACTAAAATGCCTGGAATACTCAAGCTTGTAGCTGCTAGCTGCAATGTTCCAGTGTTGATCAAGCTAAACAAAGAGCCACCGACGAACGCACCGATAATACCTAGAACGATCGTACCGAGAATGCCACCGCCTTGAGGACCTGGATAAATCGCTTTCGCGATCGCACCAGCAATTAGACCCAACACGATCCAAGCAATAATGTTCATGGTTGTTTACCTAAGCCTTTAAAGTTGATGCAACCAAGTTATCAAGCTGCGTAGTACTAACCAATCTGCCGAAGGATATAACTCCTAACATACTGAAGGCATAGATAAACCTAACAAGGTCGAAAGATAGTCAATGCCCTTGTAGTAACGCTGCTAGAGGAACGCCAATTCCCCTTTTAGAACACGGCTCCCCGAACAGAGATTGATGGTTAACGATCCATGCCGTTGCCTGGTTCAAGCGTCTCTCGAATGCGATAAATTGGGCGTCCTTGCGATTCATGATAGGTGCGCATAAGCAGTTCTGCTAACAGTCCCACGCTGAAAAGTTGTACACCAGCCAAAATGAGCACCACGGCTAGAATCAAGAGCGGACGATTGCCGATGTCAACGCTGTAAGCAATTTTGAGCACCGTGAGATAGATTCCGATCGCAGTCCCAAGGGCAATTGAACCGACACCAAACAGCCCAAAGGCATGCATCGGCTTAGTCAGAAACTTGCGCATGAACCAAACCGTCAGCAAATCCATAATGACCCGGAAGGTACGATCTAAGCCATATTTACTCTTGCCGAAACGACGAGCGTGATGGCGTACCGGAATTTCGGTAATTCTCGCGCCTTCAATAAAAGCAAGAGCTGGCAGAAACCGATGCAATTCACCGTAGAGGTTCATGTCGGCAATGACTTCTGCCCGATAAGCCTTCAGTGAACAACCATAATCGTTCAACTTCACACCCGTCACACGGCTAATGAGCCAATTGGCAATTTTTGAGGGCAGTAATCGAGTGAGTGCTGCATCCTGTCGGTTTTTTCGCCAACCACTGACGAGATCATAGCCCTCTTCTAGCTTTACCAGAAGGAGAGGAATATCGACGGGATCATTTTGCAGATCGCCGTCCAGGGTGACGATGACTTGTCCTCTAGCACAGCTAAAGCCCGCTGCCATAGCTGCCGTTTGACCATAGTTGCGGCGTAAAATAACCGCCCGCAGGTCATTTCGAGCTTGCACCATCTGTTTGAGCAAGGTGCCAGAGTGATCGGTGGAACCATCATCAATACAAATGATTTCGTAGTGAAGCTGCTCTGACTGGAGGCTAGAGGCGATCGCCTCGACCAAATGAGGCAAGCTATCGTACTCGTTATGAATGGGCACAACGACAGAGACTTCAGGAACGAGCGAGGCATTGGAAGCGCGTATGAAGCTCTCGTCAGGGTGTAATGAAGTACTCATGGTCAATACCGATGGCAATGGAAAAGCGAGGCTGAAAGCACTGTATCAAAAAACGACCACTTCCATGAGCGTCATTGAGGCTGGTAACAGGCGACAACGCGTCCTGCACCACGCAGTTGAGCATAGTAAGACTGACTCACGCGATCGCCCTCAGAAGACAAGCGATCGATGCCAATGCCATTCCGCCCTTGATCCTTACCGGAGCTATGGATGTAGGCGTTTTCTCCCAGGTACAACCCAACGTGAGTGGCTTTCGTGGGTGAGCCAAAGAACACTAGATCGCCAGGAAGCAACTCGGAAGGCGCGATAGCCTGTGTGAAGGCTTCCTGCTGGTAAGCATCTCTGGGAAGCCAGATGCCCACTGAGGCAAACGCCGTTTGCACCAAACCCGAACAGTCGTAGTTGGGACCAACAGTGCCGCCCCAAAGGTACTGGTTTGGCTGCGCCATCGCAGCCTGGGCAAAGGCGATCGCACCCTGCACCCTGTCTTTGATTTCTGCTTCCGCAAAAGCACCCGCTCGGTAGGGCGACTCCGCTATATCTAACTGTTCGAGATCAGCGATCGCCAGCCAACCGGGGTAATCGTCTTCACATAAACAGACTTCTAATGCACCCTGGATTGTTCCTTCTGTCGTTTCGTCCAGCAAACAAACAAGGCGTAAATAACGTCCTGCCGTTGCCTGTGTGACCAACCCTTGTAGCGCTGCAGACCCATAGAGATTCAAATTTGCCCCACACCGATACTGTGTGCGATCGGCTTTGGGAAGGGTCTGCTGAGCTTGTAAGTAGGCGAAGGAAACCACGAATGAGTTGTTGGTTGTGAGTTGCTAGAGAAAGCTGGGCGGTCATGGTCAGTGGTCAGACGTCAGGAGCTCCTCCCAATCCCCATTCCCCCAGATCTTCCATTTCCTCCGGATCAAGTTGGGCAGTTGGGAAGAATAGAGTGGTAGATGCACCCTGACATTGCCCCTGGCTTCGGCTGGGGGCATTTACTTTTTTGGGATAGCCTCCAAGGCGATAACAGACAGCAGTTTGCCGCTAAATGGCATACACATCATAAATCTAAGAGCTTCATTTTCAACCTTTTTCACGCCTGCCTTTCTCCTTCTGCCCTCTGCCTTCCTCCTTCTGTCTCCTAGCTAGAAGTGCGCTATCAAGTCCAGAATACAAGAGATGTGTCGGTGACTGGATGTGTGAATAGCGGTTGGACGTATCGAGAGCAGGTGGATCGATCGGCGCATGGCTTGACGGTTCTAGACTATTACACGCAGCGCTATCGTCACTCTAGTCGGGCTGAGTGGCAGCAACGCATTCAGTCAGGACAAGTGCTGCTCGATCAGGCAGAAACGACACCAGAGACGGGGCTGCTAGCAGGGCAGTGGCTAACCTACCAGCGACCGCCGTGGCAAGAGCCAGATGTGCCGTTGAACTTTGAAGTAATCTATGAGGACGCTGAACTGATGATGGTGGCAAAACCGTCTGGGCTGCCAGTACTTCCTGGCGGTGGGTTTCTAGAGCACACGCTGCTCTGGCGGCTGCAGCAGCGCTATCCACAGACAACACCGCTACCGATTCATCGTTTGGGACGGGGTACCTCTGGGTTAATGTTACTGGCGCGATCGCCCAAAGCTCGTGCCCATCTCAGTCAGCAACTCCGCGATCGCCAGATGCATAAAGTCTATCGAGCGCTGGCTCAGGGCAACTCGATGCCTGATTGCTTCTCCATCACGACCCCGATCGGGAAGCAAGCACATCCCGTTTTGGGCTATATCTATGCAGCGCATCCCCAAGGCGCAGTTGCACAAAGTGATTGTCAAGTGCTGCGCCGCGATGCTGAAACAGCGTTGCTTGAAGTAAGCATTCTGACGGGCAGACCGCACCAAATTCGCATTCACCTAGCAGCCGCAGGGCATCCGCTCGTAGGCGATCCGCTGTACACGATCGGGGGTGTACCAATGACCGATCGCCCATCTGTCAACGGAAAGCTGGCCGTACCCGGTGATTGTGGCTATCACCTGCATGCAATCCACTTAAGCTTTACACATCCCAACGGACAACTCATGACCTTTACCTGTCCCCCTCCGGCTGAGCTGCGGAACGATTAAAGCAGAGGGCATCGGACTAATTCCCTCCCGCTTCCTGCCTCCTGAGATTCACCTTAAAAGCCAACTTACATTTGAGCAATGCCTTACTGTTTAAAGGGTGGGCTTATTGGTTAGAAACGCTGACCATTTGGAACAATAGATTCGACAGGAATGAATTCGAAATAAAGTCAACCTTTATACAGAAAGCTAGTGCAGGGCAAGCAGATGAACAGGACGGCTGAAAAGTAGTTCCATCATGAACTTATGGAATCTTGATAACGAACACCACAATCACCACACAAGCCGCAAAAATTCTGTAGCCTTGAATATGGCTAGTTTCATGCAAAATCGTCGTTCGTAGACTGTTCCCTTCCTACTGTCAGACTGATCGTTTCACTAGACGTTGCCACGATTCGCTGTCGGCGATTCGTCCAACACGCTTCTCAGACAATGCACGAAGGGGGGACGGTGGCTTGTTAACGCTAAAACTTGAGGCTGTTCAAACAATATCCTCGGTGAGTTTGAATCTCTCTTCGTTTACTGTCTCTCCCAAAGTGCCTGCACAATGATGATCGCTCACAAATGCGTTCAAGAACGGCCTTGAGCGTCGCTATTCAAACACCTTGTCCCGTTACCCGAAATCTGTGGATCGAATGACACTAGAAACTCTTGAACTGATTGAACTCGACGGTCGAAAGTTTGCTCCCGCTGATCAGATCGCTACTACTGAATGGCCCTGTGTGCTGAGTGAGCGTCCCCATCCCATCCTGACACTGAAGGATGATGATCTCTTTTTACTGACCGACACACTAGGCAACATTGGCGGTTGCATGGAAAACGATCGCAGCTCTAGCATGGGTTTGTTTTGCCGCGATACTCGCTTTCTGAGCCGTTTGGAACTGCAAATTGAGGGACGATCGCCCATTCTCTTGAGCAGCACGGCCGATAAAGGCTTCTTTCTGTCAGTGTTGTGCACCAATCCTCAAATCGACGATCGCATTCGCGCCGAATCGATCGGTATCAAACGCGAACTCGTCCTTAACGGTGGTTTATTCGAGGAGATTGAGATCTCCAACTACACCACTGGTACGGTTAGTTTTGAAATGAGCCTCAGCTTTGATGCTGACTTCAAAGACCTCTTCGACATCCGGGGGTATGCTCGCGAAAACCACGGCAAACTGTTGCGGGTAGTGCCCTCCGAGTTGGCTAATGCCGATCAGAGCGAAACGTTTGCTATGGACGGCGCTACGAGCCCGGTTGCCAAAGCCACAGAGATGACGCTGGCTTATAAAGGGTTAGACGGCTCGCTAATGGAGTCGCGCATTTACTTCGTCCATCAGCAGCCCGACTTACTGAAAGGCTTTACAGCTGTTTGGCAGTTAACGATTCCATCTCACGAAACGTTGAAAGTGGGCTATCGCCTGCAAATGTTCAACAACAGCAGTGCTATTTCTGTCGTTAGCGCTCCGGTCACGCTGTCTCAGGCAAAAGCCGCTGAGCTGATGGAGGAGCAGACCTGGCGGCAACAGGTGACCCGGATTCGATCGGATAAGAGCACCTTTAACCAGATTATTGAGCGCGCAGAACAGGATATTTACTTGCTGCGACAGTCCTTTGGCAAAGGTAAAGCCCTGTCGGCTGGCGTGCCCTGGTTCTCGACGCTCTTTGGGCGCGATTCCATCATTGCGGCGTCTCAAGTGCTGATGCTCGACCCCCAGATCGCCCGTGAAACGCTGATTATCCTGGCGCAGTATCAGGGCAAAAATGAAGATGAATGGCGTGATGAACAACCTGGCAAGATTCTACATGAGATTCGCTTTGGTGAAATGGCCCGCTGTCAGGAAATTCCACACACCCCTTACTACGGCACCGTTGATGCCACGCCGCTCTGGCTAATGCTCTATGCCGAGCACTTTGCCTGGACAGCCGATCGCGAAACCCTTGATCACCTGTGGTCTCATGCTCTAGCGGCCATGGATTGGATCGATCGCAACTGCAAAGAAACTGGCTACCTGAGGTACTTACGCACGTCCCGACGTGGACTAGCCAACCAGGGCTGGAAAGATTCGGGCGACTGCATCATCAACCGACGTGGGCACCTGGCAGAAGGTGCGATCGCCCTCTGTGAAGTGCAGGCATACGTCTACGCGGCAAAAATTCGGCTGGCACAAATTGCCCGTATGAAAAAGCGCATTGACTTAGCCGATCGCTGGGAGGATGAAGCCAAAGACCTCAAGGTTCGGTTTAACCGCGATTTCTGGATGGAAGATCAGGATTTTTGCGCGTTGGCACTAGATGGGGATGGCAAGCCCGTCGACAGCATTACGTCTAATCCTGGGCATTGCCTCAATCTGGGCATCTTCACACCCGAAAAAGCTTACAGCGTTGCCGAACGCCTGCGAGCACCGGATATGTTCAACGGCTGGGGCATTCGCACCCTCAGCAGCCTGTCTCCTGCTTATAACCCAATGGGCTACCACATTGGCTCTGTGTGGCCTCACGATAATGCTATGACTGCGATCGGGCTACGATCGCTCGGTCTCATTGACCAGGCGCTTGAAGTTGCCAAAGGCATTCTGGATATGACGAAACGCCAGCCTTATCAGCGGCCTCCAGAGCTGTTTTGCGGCTACGAACGTACTGGAGATAACGATCCGGTTCAGTATCCGGTGGCTTGCTCACCGCAAGCGTGGGCAACCGGCAGCGTCTTTCAGCTCCTCCAGATGATCGTCAACCTTGTACCAGACGCTCCCAATAACCACCTCCGCATTATCGATCCTGCCCTGCCAGAATCGATTAACTACCTTGCTCTGCAAAATCTCCGCGTCGGACCAACGCTGTTGGATCTGGAGTTTGAGCGATCGGGTTCTAGCACTGCCTGCCGTGTTTCCAAAAAACGCGGCAATCTGCGCGTAGTGATTGAAGCGTAGATGAGTCAAGCAGTCGGCTGCAAGCTGAGTTGGATGGAATCGGCTCACCGAACTCAGCCTGCCAGTCGAACTTGCAGCTTGTGATGAAAGAAGCGTTAGGCTACCACGACATAAAAATCAATCTTTATTAGTGTAAAAGTACTGGACAGGCTGCGATTTTGATGGTACAAGTGTTCTAAGTACTGCGATCGTTTAATTACTGCTATGGAAACCCTTACTGACGCCCAACAAGAGCTCTATGACTGGTTAGTGGGCTACATTCGTGAGTACCAGCATTCGCCTTCCATTCGGCAGATGATGAAAGCAATGGGCTTGAAGTCTCCAGCTCCCGTCCAAAGCCGTCTAGAACACTTGCGGACGAAGGGCTACATCGACTGGAATGAGGGTAAAGCCCGCACCATTCGTCTCACCCAGGCATCCTCTCCCGGCGTGCCTATTTTGGGTGCGATCGCAGCAGGTGGCCTGGTAGAAACCTTTGTAGAAACGGAGGTTGAGCATCTCGACTTCTCCAATATGCTGCTGAATCCCCGCTTTTTTGCTTTACGGGTACGTGGGCAGAGCATGATTGAGGCACTCATTGATGACGGGGATGTCGTGATCATGCAGCCGATTTCTGACCCCAAAGCACTGAAGAACGGCACGATCGTGGCAGCCAGAGTGGAAGGCCAAACGACCCTCAAATACTTTCACCGCAAAGGCAGTAGAGTCGTTTTGCAGCCCGGTAATCCTGATGCAGAGGCTTATCCGCCTATTGAAGTGCCAGCGAAGGATATTGACGTCCAGGGCATTCTAGTTGGCGTTTGGCGAGAAAAGCTGTAGTCACGTTTGCGCTGACTGAGAATACGGGGAATGCGGTAAGTCTATGGCATGATGGCTGAATGCTAAGCGCAGCGCTCAGTTTGGTGAGTGTTTGGATTCAGCCGTGAAAGCCTCTCAATCGTTCTTACAAGTCTTTCAGAGTCGCAAGATGGCGGCAATTTTGCTGCTGGGATTTGCCTCTGGGTTGCCGTTTGCGCTGACCGACGATGCGTTTCGCGCCTGGATGACCAAAGCAGGGCTAAGCCTCAGCACGATCGGCTGGTTTAGTTTGGTCAGCCTCCCATATTCGCTCAAGTTTATCTGGTCACCGCTGCTCGATCGCTTTGTGCCACCCTTCTTAGGACGCAGGCGTGGCTGGATGGTACTGGCACAAATAGGGCTCATCGCTGGCATTGTGGCGATCGCGCTGCAGATGGGTGTGATTGCAACTCTAGACCCACAGCAGCTAACCTTCAACTTGCAACTGCTGGCGCTCACGGCTTTGGGGGTTGCTCTGTTGAGCGCTACGCAAGATATTGCGATCGATGCTTACCGTGCCGATGTGGTGTCAGAGCGGGAAGTGGGCGCTGGCGCGTCCATGACCATTTTGGGTTATCGCTTAGCGCTATTGCTGACGGGTTGGATTGCCTTTAATCTGGCCGATCGCATTACCTGGCCTTGGGTTTATGGATTAATGGCGTTACTAATGGGTGCTGGACTGCTGACATCCTTTTGGGCACCAGAACCGGTGGAGCGCGATCGACCGCCCGAATCGTTGCGTCAAGCGGTTGTACTACCCTTTCTAGAATTTTTTCGACGCCTGGGCTGGCAGCAAGCACTTTTTACCTTAATCTTCATCATTCTGTTCAAGCTCGGCGATGCGATGGTCGCCAAAATGGCAGTACCATTCCTTGGGGGCAAGGGACTTGGTTTTGCCGATGCCGATATCGGCAATATTCGTCAGGGCATGGGGCTCATTGCCACGATCGTCGGTAGCCTCACAGGTGGAGCGGTGCTGAGCAAGCTTGGCATTAATCGATCGCTGTGGGCTTTTGGTGGACTGCAAGCCCTCAGCAACCTGGGTTACTACTTTCTAGCCGTAGTGGGCAAAAACTATCCGTCTATGGTTGCCGCCATTAACGTTGAAAATTTCTGTGGCGGGTTAGGCACGGCTGGTTTTTTGGGCTTTCTGATGAGTCTTTGCAACCCCCGTTTCTCAGCCACTCAGTTTGCGCTGCTGTCTAGCTTGATGGCAGTGGGTAGAGATTTACTGGCAGGTCCCGCCAGTGGTGAACTGGCACAACGGCTCCAGCCCTTTATCCAGGCACATGCAGAGACCTTTGGTACGTTGTATCTAGCAGGTGCAACCCAACAGGGATGGGCATTGTTCTTCCTCATCACGCTGGTGGCATCGCTGCCGGGTCTGTTGCTGCTACCGCTCTTTGCACCCTGGAATGGCACACGATCAAATTTTGCAAATTTGCATGATGAGAATTAACGATGTCGCGTTACGATAAATGATAGGAACTTCATAAATCTTGAGTGAAGTCTCAGAATTTTCTACTCCAATTAAATACTATTCATACGGCTAGGTTCATGGCGTTCTTCAGGCAGTACATTGCTCCCATTTTTATCTTTCTGATCTTCTTTGTGGCGCTAGCAGCCGTTAGTGCCCGTATCTTCCTGCCTTCTGATATGGCGGCTCCTGCGCCTGTTAGTGAAGTGAGCCCGCAGAATGTGTTAGAGCCCAGCACAGAATCCGTTGCGGGTCTGCCCCCAGCACTTGCAGCGCTAGTGAAGGGTTTGCCTGACGACCCTGCACTGTTTCAGTAGCTTAAATGGCTTTCGTAGTGCTCAGAAGATGCTGTTTATTGCTGCTTAACGGTCATTAATGTTAACCATCGGATAGCCGTCTCTTTGTCGCACCAACTGCCTGATGGTTATAGCTTGCACGTGGGTTCGAGTCTTGATCGACCACTGCTGCTTAAGTTCATGCAGCGAACCTATCAAGAGTTGGAAACAGCAGATGGCTACGCGCATCTGGCAAAAACGATCGATCAATATTTGTCCAACGAAACGCCTCTCTGGTGGGTCGCTGCTGTCGATCGCTCAGAAAATTTGCTCAAGCTACCGTCAAGTCGATCATCCCAGTCAGTTGCTTGCCTCTGGTTAGGTACGGCAATCGACCAATTGCACGGCGATCGCCATGCTCATATCTTTTTACTTTACGTACTCCCACAGCATCGACGTCGGGGCATTGGTAAAGCACTTATGCTTCATGCCGAAGCCTGGGCAAAAGAGAGGGGCGATCGCCAAATCGGGCTACAGGTTTTTCAATCGAATCACGCCGCACGCAATCTGTACGATAGCTTAGGTTTTGGCACTCAGTCACTGTGGATGGTAAAGCCTTTGAGGTAGCGCCCAGGAACCCGGTTTCAAGCAGCATTCTCACAATCGGCCCAACGCTCTACGCCCTTACTTTTTTCAAACTTTTGAATAGCGCTTTTTCCAGTGCCTCTGTGATCGCTTGAGCCGTTTCTTTATCGCTGCTTTGTTGATAGTCAGCAGCATAGAGGGGCGGGCTAATCGTGATTGTGATGTGCGATCGCCAGACGGGTGTTGGTTCATAGTGGATGGCAATGGGCACGATCGGAATGTGTAGCGGCTCTGATGATAAGGCCTCTGCCTGCAACACCAGACGCGCTAAGCCAGGTTTGAGTGGACGTACAGGTTGGTCGCGAACGATGCCTCCTTCAGGAAACAGCATCAGTTTTTTTCCCCTTTTTAGGAGTGCGATCGCATAGCGAAAGCTGGCGATTTTAGGATGGTTCACATCAACCGGAAACGCACCTAGTCGAGGTAGTAACCAGCCTTGCCAGCCAGAAAACTGATTAGCATTCGTCATAAACCAGAGCGGTTCGACACTCAGCAGTGCCAGCACAACCGGGTCCCAACGACTGTAATGTTTAGGTGCCAGCACCATCGCTCCCTGAGTTGGCAGATGCTTGCTACCTTCAATCACGATCGAACCGAAAAAAAGGCTCAAGAACAAACGGTGAAGGGGCAACAGCAGCCAGTAAAGCCAGGGCTTAACCGATGTATGAACCGGTGGCTCGGATCCAGCCCGTAAATCTGATCTAGCTTGTGGAGTAGACATAGGGGCTGTAAAGAAATAACGTCATGGACTGTAGCGGTCAGCCGTCAGCGGTCAGCCATTAGAGAAAAGCTGACCGCTGATAGCTGATAGCTAATCCAAACGTATGCAGTTATTTTTTAACAAGTCCATAGCGCCATGAAGGAAGCTTTGAGTTTATGCTGACCATAGGCGGTTGAGCGGCCTTCGGCTTAAGCTCAGGTCGAACGCTCACGTTGAAGCCTGACCGTTGACTACTTGCTTACTGACTACTGACCATATCAGGGGTTACTCACCGTTTTCACCGTTAAAACCTGAGGCGGCGTTGAGTCGGGCGGGTAAAGAAAGTCTAGCTGGACGAGTCGGTGATCGCCTTTTGGCATGGTCAGCGAAATCAAGGGTTCGCCCTCTTGCCCGCGCTGGAGAATCAGGTGAATATACCGCGTCTGGGGTGCGCCGCGATCGTCGGTATAGCGCAATCGTACCGGGCCACGAAAGAAAATGCGGTCTTCGGGTGGCGTGAAAAACAGTAGCCCACCCTTGGCTCGATCTTCCTTTAAGGGAGTCTGGATGGCTACAGTCACTGTTTGGCGCTGCCCGGTGGCATTGTGTAATGGTAGCGTCAGGCTGTACTGAATGCCATAGTTGCCGTGCGCCTGGTAAGCCGTATCAGGGTAGCGTACCAGCAAGGAGGCACTCTGCACTTGCCCCGTCCCAAACGTACCTTGATAAAGCGTGCTCAGCCCGTAGGAGAAGGCACGTCCCCGCTTAGGAATGCTCAGCGAATCAGCCTTAGGGCTATCAGTTAAGTTTGCTTTCCACTCAGATCCCAGGGCGACACCCGAAACCCGTCCGTAGATTACCCGTGCGTAGTCTTTCAGCCGCTCGATCGGCGTTGGCGCAATATCACGGGGTCCTGCTAAATTGCCGTTAACGAGCAAGTTTTGCCATTCTTCTAAGGTAGGGCTACGTTCCGTTTTGTCAGGATTGAGCGGCGCAAACATAGCCAAACTAGCCATGTAAATAGGTCCACTGCTCCTGAGCCGCAGTAAAGTCGAGCGACCGTTAGACGACGGCGTGACATTGCCAACAGGGATAGGCAGATTCATCAGCATCCAGCTTTGGCGGGGTGGAATGACCATCACAGCAGGCCAATTCCCCTGTCGTCGCCCACGCAGCACATCGTTGACCGTGCGGCTTCCAGGGCCGGCATAGACTCTGCCAGTTGGATCGTCTACGTAAGAGGGCAACTCCACAAACAGCGCATCGGGGCGCGTGAGATAGCTTGCACCCTGCAGAATGTCGATCGTCACAGGCTGATACGTCGGGTTATACACAAGCACACCCTGAAAGAGCGTGCGCGTATCATTCAAGCCTTTTGTTCTTGCGATATGGTGAGAAAATAAGTCAAACCGACCCTGGAAAGGAAAGTTTAGATGCGCCGAAGCGACGGCTTTACCCTCTGGCGGGAAGGTCGATAGCAAGATGCCGTCGGTTTGTACTAACTCCGGGCTGTTACTATTAAAAACCGGGACGGTATCCAGTTGTCCGGGCAAGACGCGAAGTTCTTGAGGCTCAAACACTTCTTGACGCGGAAGCAATTCCTGAGGCGGTAAACGCTGCTCCTGAAATGGCACAATTTCTTGCGCGGGTGGTACTTTCGATGGCGTCGAGTTTGGTACTGAAGGCGATGGTAATGGGATCGGAGCCGCGATCGTCTGCGCGAGAGTGAAGAGCGATAACAATGAAAACATCAGTAAACCCGAAACAATCTTACAGCAAAGGTATTAACTGGCAAAGGCACAAGAGAATCGGGCTTTGTGACCCGATCGCGGTAGATAAACGCCAAGAGAGCAGTCTGTTCAACAAACAATACGAGATGACATTACTTGGCTAAAAAATGAGACTTCAGGTAGTAAGGATGACATGAGCAGGATGTACGCTACAACACCTGAGCTTCTTATACACACAACATTTACTTAGGAGCCGCTAAATCATGCACTAGGTTCAAAACCGTGATCGATAATACGCCAATCAGAGACTATCGTCAGGAGCTTTAACAGTTTCTCTTTAAGCGCGAATCCTGACAAGCAGTTACCCACCCTGAACAGAGTAAGCATTTTAGCCGATCAGACCGAGCAAACTGCGACATTAATGCAACATTTTGCACAGCTCTTTGAGGAGAGAATTTTGTTTGAACATGTTCCGGCTTTCCGTTTGAGCCTCATGATACTGACCGCGGTTAGTATCACTAGCTTAAGTTATGTCCGTGATGCCCTCTTTGCACCCGCGATCGCACAAGCAACTGAATCGGGCAATTACTGTCAAGGGCGATCGCGTGATGGCTTAATTAACGGCAAAGCCGTCTGCACGTTTCCCAGTGGCAATCGTTATGAAGGTGACCTACACGATAGTAGGCGGCAGGGCAAAGGAACCTTTAGTTTTGCCAACGGCGCTCGCTGCGATGGTGAATTTAAAAATGATTTACTCAATGGCAAAGGAATCTGCATTTTTCCGAGCGGGAACCGTTATGAAGGCGAGTTTCGTGACGGCAATCGTGACGGTAAGGGCACCTTTAGTTTTGCTGACGGCAGTCGTTGTAGCGGTGAGTTTCGAAACAATTTGCTCAATGGAAATGGCGTTTGCACGTTTCCTGGTGGAAACCGCTTTGAAGGCAACTTTCAGGACAGTCGTCGCCAGGGCAAGGGCGTGTTTACCTTCGCCAACGGCATTCGTTGCGAAGGGGACTTTCGCAATGAAGTGCTGAATGGCTTTGGCACTTGCACCTTCCCTAGTGGTAACCGCTATGAGGGTGAGTTTCGCGACGGCAGACCCAATGGCAGAGGTACTTACATTTTTGCTGATGACACTCGCATTGAAGGTGTTTGGCGAGACGGCAAGTATTTCAAAACCCCTAAAAATGGGCGGTTGCAAAGCTGAGTCAGGGCACCTGTTTTTTTCCTTGAGAGTTTTTGCGTTTTCTGAAGCGTCCCGTCTCAATTATTGCTCTTTGTAAGGATCGCTGTATCTCACAGCACATCTTCCCTTAGACTAAATTGTCTTCAGCCTTTAAGCATCTTAGGTAAACACATGCCACACCTTTCCTGGCACGATTATTTAACGATTCTTTCGTTCTTTGCGTCGATCGTGGGTATAGCGCTTCTCTTTAAAGGTAGTCAGGCACATGAGAGCGACTGGGAAACTACCGATCGCGTATTAATGTTAATGACTTTTACCTATTGGCTAGTTTACTGCGTGACCGCTGGCTTACAGCAGTTTATTTTGCCCCAGTGGGAGGTACTGCTATGGAGCGTGAAGCTAACAGGTGTGCTTGCTTATTTGCTAACAGCAGCTTGTGTGCTCAGCTTACCCCTGCATCGCGTTTCCATACGCCAACCGGAGTAGTACGTGTTGATTGGTTAAAGGGTGGTATTAGTTGTTGGTTAAAAGTCGTTTGAGACCGTAAATAACTAACAACTAAGCCTTAATTTTGCTTGTGGCTCAGATCGGCTAAGAGTTCGATCGTGCTCATACGAAAACCACAAGACTGGAACAATCGTCGGGCGGCCTCATTGGCAACAGCGGTCTCTCGTCGAACCTGTGCAATCCCTTTGTCCCGAAAGGCCTGTAATGCCCGTTCGACGAGTGGCCGCCCCAACCCTAATTGAGGATGAGTGGGCTCTACCGAGAGATCGTGAATGAAGCCAAATGCTTGAAGTCGATAAATGGGGATTTCTGCTTCGATCGTAGCAACGAGAAAAGCTACGAGCTCAACCACTTGATCACGATCGCCTGGTTCTCGCTCAGCCACCAAGAAAATACTTCGATCGCTGGCTGCCTGCTGCGCTAAGCAGCGTCTGTAGCGCTCAGCGGGATTGGGCAAAAAACCGTATTTGGCAGCATCCCACACCTCGTGCAGAGCGCAGATTTGAGCCACCATGGGCAGCACTGCAGGCACATCAGCAGGAGTGGCGGGTCGAATTTGCATGACGATTCGCTACCGATGTTTGATCACGTGGTCAATCGCCGCTTCGAGCTGATCTTGCAGCAAGGTAGTCAAAATGAAGACTTCCTGCACTGTCTTGCCTTGTCGTGCGATCACCTTAAAGCCACCGCGAATGGGTACCGATATTTTGAGCACCATTTTGGGCGCGTGAGAGCGCACTGGGCCAATTACCCCCGGGGTGATCGTCTGAATGCCTTCCTGACGGATTAAGCGTTCCAGAAGCGGAATCAGTCCAGGGATATGGGTGGAGTGATTGAGGACAAGTCTGCCGCCTTGAGAACTGCTCATGGGAAGGGTGAAAAAGGTTAGGATGTCGTTCTTACAGGTTGATTGAGCGGTTCTTGAGTGCGTTCTGCAGCCTGCGTTGCTCTTGAGACTTTGGTTTAACGGAAGCGATCGGCCGTTAGTCGTTAGCCGTTGAAAGCCAATCCAGACCTCAACATTGATCGCTGCAGACTCATCGCCACAACAAAGCTAAGCCGCCTCCAAGGGAGCCATTGTCAAGCCTTCCATGCCAAGCTGCATGTGGTAGAGTTCTGCCTGTTCTTGAGGCCCAACCCAAACGATCGCCTGTCCTTCAAAGTGAATCTGGTTCGTCAGTTCCCAAGCACGATCGGGTGTCATCCCTGGAATATGTTCTAGAAGACTTTCAGACACATGCTGGAAGGTGTTGAAATCATCATTAAGCACAATGATTTTGAAATTAGGGTAATGCTGGCGAGTCACTTCGCTCGATCGTGAAGGAGCCACCGTTGGCGCAGCGGCTATTGCAGAGAGAACCGCCGAGTGAGTCATAGCCATAGAGAATTTACCAAAAAAGCACCAGCCACTAGCCACTAGCAGCGTTTATGTTTTTATCCTAACCCAGTGGTTCGCTTCCAAACGTGCAAATTGCTGAGCCGATGATCAAGCGTTGGTCTACACGGAGAAAGGCTCGTTAAGACGCTTGGACCTAGTACTGAATGCCTGTCTAAGGGGCTGTAAAGAAATAACGTCATAGTTTTAAGCGTTCAGCCGTTAGCTATCAGCTGTCAGCTTTTCTCTAATTGCTGAACGCTGATCGCTCAGCCAAAATGTGCAGTTATTTTTTGACAAGTCCTAAGGTTGCTGGTGAGACTAGCGCCTTGGCTTGTAACCGCCAGCTATCAGCTTTGCTCCGCCCGTTAAGGTCTGAGCGCTTTAGACCCGTTGACGTGAGAACAGCACCATGATCGCTCCCAAGCTCACTAGTAATGGAGTGAGCCAATCGCCCCAGCGGACATACAGTGTCTGTGTCTGACGGCGAAAAATGGTTGCTACATGGGTTTGATAGGTATGTGGTTGCGATCGCCACTCTACATGACCATGAGGAGTAACAAAGCCAGAATAGCCTGTGTTGGTGGCACGGACTGCCCAGCGATCGGTCTCGATGGCTCGCATAATGTCTTGCGCCTGGTGCTGCGCCATCAGCACTTCGCTGTAAGGGTCCAGGTTCGATGCGGTCAAGATGAACTGTCCCCCTGCTGCTGCCTGCGATCGAAACACTTCAGGGAACGCAGAATCGTAGCAAATGCTGGCGATCGCCCGTCCAAACGGCGTCTCAAACTGTTGTCGGAAGGCTCCTGGTTGTCCATTCTCCGTAATCGGGGAGAGAATGCTGATCATGCCCCCCAGAAGGTTCTGAAAGGGAATATATTCACCTAACGGCACAAGCTTAATTTTGTCGTAACGGCTTGCGGTAGTGCCATCACTGGCAATAGCCACCAAGCTACGAGCAATGCCACCGTTCTGTGCTGTAAAGGTTCCCAGCCAAAGCAGAGTGCCGCGCTCCAACACCGCTTGATAGAGGGGGCTACGGAGCCTATTCGATTCATTCCACAAAAACGGCAAAGCGCCCTCTGGTGTAAGCACGGCATCTACACCCTCAGCAACCAACGTCTCATAGCCATTGGTATACCCCTTGGTTGCTTTCTGAATACCCTCACTCCCTAATTTGATGCGCGTAGGCACATTGCCTTGAATGATGCCCACCTTAAGCGCTGCTCCATTTGTCGATGACAGTGAACGGGCGTAGAGTGCATAACCCAGCAAATGCACAGCAATGAGGAGTATGGCAGCGAAGGATAGCAGGGTAACGGCTTTGAGTTTTGAGTTTTGAGTAGTGCTTGGCGCCGCTACGCTAGAGAGTTTTGAGTTTTGAGTAGTGCTAGAGAGTTTTGAGGTTTGAGTGGTTAACGGCTGACGGCTGACGGCTGACAGCTGATAGCTCATCCACACCTCAGCTAACAGCCCATTAACAGCCACGATCGCCGCTGTCACTCCAGAGGTGCCAGAGAGTTGACCCAGATGCAATAAGGCCAGGTTGCCTGGACTTTGAGTGTAAGCAAGTGACGTCCAACCCAGCGGACCCAAACTCCAAAACCATTCCAGACCACACCAAAGCGCGGTGCCCACCAACACTCTGCGAAGCGAAGCAAACGGTAATGGAAAGCGATGAAGATCCAGGGCTAGAGGATGAAGGAGGCAAAAAGGGGGCTTGTGCTCGATCGCCTGGCCTTCATTACTAAAACCTTCGAGCTGTTGTAGAAGCCATGCCCAAACGATGACTAGCGCTGCGCCCCAAAGTGTGATGAAGCCCCAACAGAAAAGCACGATCGCGATGCTTGCCAGCCACGGTACGCCCAGCCAGGTCAATGGGTGCAGCCCTGTAATCCAGGAAAGCGCCAGTCCGTGATAGCCTATGCCCCATGCAAGGGCAAGAAGAACTGGCGTCATCCATTTACCCTTTATGCTCCGCTCTGTAATCAGTACCCATAGCGGCGCTAACGCGACCCATGCCAGTGGAAACAGATTGAGTGGGGCGGGCGCTAAGCCCATCAAGAGACCGCTCCCAACCGCGATCGTCAGAGGCAATAGGTTGGAGCGGAACGAAGCGGGACGATCGCCCCGCAAAGGGTGCCACATTTTGAACCTTCTACATCTGTTTAAGCACAATCACCACCATACCAAGACGCTTAGATTTGGTCGTCAATCTCGGTTGGGGAGACATAAACCCCATCCATGTTGAGACCCGGAGTTTTTGAGCATAGTCTAACGGAGTTTGAAGATCCTAACGGGCAGGCTTTCCAGCCATATTTTCGAAACTACGGTTTTCAAGCTGGACGAGGTATAGATTCAGGATTAATGCCCTAGAATAGGAAAGCTGTCAAAATAAACCATCCACTGCTATGGCTGTTCCTAAGAAGAAAACCTCTAGCTCCAAGCGCGATCAGCGTAAAGCCACCTGGAAGCGTAAAGCAAACCTGCAGGCGCAACGGGCGCTGTCGATCGGCAAGTCGATCCTGACTGGGCGTGCTGAAGGCTTTATCTATCCACAAGCTGATGCTGAAGACGAAGAAGAGTCGTAACGTACGCAAAACTCTACTAAAGCCATAGGTTGCCATGCTGGGAAAGTTTTTTCAGAAACCAGATCCAGAGCTACAAGATCGCGTCCCGCCCGGTCAGCATCTCGCTAAAGGCTTTCCAGTCCTAACGTATGGTGAAACGCCTCTCGTTCAGTCCAATGACTGGCAACTGCGTGTATGGGGCTTGGCAACGCCAGTTATTTTTAGCTGGGATGACCTGATGTCAATGCCGCAAAGTAGCTTTACGGCTGATTTTCATTGTGTTACAACCTGGTCAAAGCTGGATGTGCAATGGACAGGCGTTAAAGTGACTGATTTTATGCGCCATGTGGAGCTTGACCCCAAGGCAGTGCATCTGATGGAGCATTGCTACGGTGGGTACACAACCAACATTGCGATCGACGATTTTTTGCGCGAAGAGAACTTTTTCGCGCACACACTTTTTGGTGAGCCACTCCCGGCGGAACACGGTGGGCCCTTGCGGTTAGTCGTGCCCCATTTATATGCCTGGAAAAGCGCTAAGTGGCTCAACGGTCTGGAGTTTCTCGACCATGAAGCGTTAGGCTTTTGGGAACGCAATGGCTACCATCGGCGCGGTGAGCCGTGGGCTGAAGAACGCTACAGCAATTGACGGTAGTGGTTAAGAACGAACCGTCGTGTTTCAAGTAAGTGGTGCATAAACTGTAAACTCGCTATCGATAGCGAGTTTACAGTTTATGCTTGCATTGGCAGACAGACGGTAAAGACGCTGCCTTTGCCAACGTCTGACGTGAGGTAAATCTGCCCCTGATGAGCTTCAACGATTTGGCGCGAGAGGTGTAGCCCTAAACCGCTACCAGCGCGCCTGTGGCTACCAGTAATAAAACTTTCAAACAGCTTGGGCTGGTCAGCGATCGGAATACCAGGCCCCGTATCAGCGATCTCCAGGACGATCGCGCTCTTCTGGTTGGAGGTTGTCAAACGCGCGGTGACAGAACCCGCATCAGTGAACTTAAGCGCATTACCCAGCAGATTAGTAAGAACACGCCGCAACTCGATCCGATCGCCCATCACGAGACCTGAGGTATGACTGTTCTGTAGAGCCGATTGATCGAGCGTTAGCGTCAGTTTTTTTTCGATCGCGAGTGGTTGTAATTCATCAATGACCGTTTCTGCAAGTTCCGACAGTTTGACCGATGTAAAATTGAGTGTCTTCCGTCCGGCTTCGTAGCGGTAAACTTCCAGTAACAGATTCACCATCGTCAGCAGATTTTGATTACTGCGAATCATCGTACCGATGGCTTCACCCATTGCAGGTGGTGGTTCGCCCAGCGCTCCTTGCTGAAACAGGGTTAACATGCGATCGGCGGCAACCAACGGTGTTCGCAGATCATGCGTCAGACGAGAGACAAAATCCTCACGCTGGCGGGCAATCAAGTCGCGCTCATCGACACTATGCTTGAGACGTAGCAACGATCGTACCCGTGCGACGAGTTCATCAAATTCAACGGGTTTACGAATAAAATCATCCGCGCCAATATCTAACCCACGCACAACGCTAGGTTGATCATGAGCCGTGATCAATAAGATTGGTAGAAACGGCAGATCGGTATTCTGGCGAATGCGACGCGTTACTTCATACCCATCCATACCTGGCATCATCACGTCTAGCAGCAGCAAATCGGGCGGAGTCGCCTCAATGTAGTTGAGTGCTGCACTACCGCTACTCGCGACATCAATGTGATAGCCCTCTTGCTGCAACAGCGTCTGAATCAAAAAACAATTATCAGGCAAATCGTCCACAACCAAAATGCGATCGACTCTAACGGAACGAGGCGAGAGCGGCTGGTTCATATTGATCGATCGGGGCGAAAGGGATGGACTCATCGGTGTAGGACAAACGATAGCGACAGACAAACTCAACTCAAACAAGATTTAAGCAAGATCATGCTGCTGCAATGCGCCGTTCGGGATCATGGCCTTAGCGACAAAGCGTTACATATACAGTGGCACAATTTTATACGCTGACACCTTTATGCACGTCACTCTCAGGAGAGATTTTCTGGTATGGGTCATACGCTAAACCAAGACAAGAGACGTTAAATCTAGCAGCGAGATTCTGTTGACCCATGAGAAATCCAGCTAAGATAAGTAAGCTGATTTAATTTCTTCAACAACTTCAATTAGCGTATCCCTAAATCTGGCGGCTTGGCTGGTGAATGCAGAGAGAGCGAGACGTGAGGTAGCGCTTACGGATACAGACAAGCATGGCGATCGCTCACAGTCCCTTGCCGACCCGGCACTGCCTGACGAACTTCCCTTTATGCTGCCCTTAGCGCCCCTGGCTGTGATGTCCATTCAGCAGTTACCGCCTGCTGCCCTGGCATACCTGGGAGACGCTGTTTACGAACTCTATGTTCGACGTTTTTATCTCCTACCACCTAAACGGCTTCAGTCCTATCACAGTCAAGTTGTGGCTCAAGTGAGGGCAGAGCGGCAGGCAGACCATTTGCGATCGCTCATGCCGTCCTTAACAGAGACCGAGTTGGAATTTGTGAAGCGTGGGCGCAATGCGGCAACCGGACGCCCCAAGCGAGTTGATCTCAGCGTTTACCAGCAGGCAACAAGCCTAGAAACCCTGATCGGCTACCTTTATCTCACTAACCCACAGCGCTTGGTACAGCTGTTAGCACAACTAGAGTTTGACCGACCCATTTAGGACATTCAGTCTTATTCGCTTACTTCTTCCGTAACATCATGGCTGCTAAAAAACGTAACGACGATCCCCAAGAACGCTCTCTGCCGACTCGCTCTGCGAAACCCCGCATTAAACCAGTGGGATCAAAAGGGCGCTCTCAACCCATTAAAGCTGGTAAGCCACGACTGTCGCGTGAAGTAAGTATCGATTTTCAAGCCGGCAAACCACGTCCAGCACGCAAAACCAGCGCTGATTCCAAGACTACTGATTTCAGCTCTGATCGCCATTCTGCTAGACCACGAGTGAGGAGAGCCAGTAGCGATCGCCAGTCCGGCGTACCAAAACCTTCACGAGAGTCAAATTCTGACTTTAGAGCTGATAGCCCACGCCCTTCGCGAGACGCTGGTGCAGCTTCGTCGCATCGACGTTCGGGGCATGCTCGCTACGAACGATCGTCCCAAACACGCCAGCCACGATCGCTACCACCGGTAGGATCGAAGCCACATTCTGAAACAGGGCAAGATCCCGCGATCGCGACGCCAACGTCTTTTGAAGAAGCCGATTTGATCTACGGTCGCCATCCGGTTCTAGCAGCACTCGAAAGTGAGCGATCGCTCAACCGCATCTGGATTACAGCTAAGCTCCGCTACGATCACCGCTTTCACGATCTCTTGTCTCAGGCAAAAGCTAACGGCACTGTCATTGATGAAGTGGAACCACAGCGGTTAGACCAACTCACCTTTAGAGCAAATCATCAAGGCGTTGTCGCACAAGTTGCACCCCATGCTTATATTGATTTGCAAGATTTGATCGCGCAGGCGAAAGCTGCTTCTGATCAGCCAGTCATTATCGTTGCCGACAGTATTACCGATCCTCATAATCTGGGTGCCATTATTCGGACGGCAGAAGCCATAGGCGCACAGGGTCTGGTGATCCCCCAACGGCGAGCAGTCGGCGTCACTTCAACTGTTGTCAAGGTGGCCGCTGGGGCGCTCGAAACGTTCTCAGTCTCACGCGTTGTCAATCTGGGTCGCGCGTTAGAAGAGCTAAAAACTGCTGGCTTTTGGATCTATGGCACTGCTAGCAGCGGCAGCCAAGCGCTGCCTACCGTGCAGTTCACAGGGCCTGTTGTGCTGGTTGTTGGGGCAGAAGGCGATGGGCTGAGTATGCTAACTCAGCGCGCTTGCGATAGCCTGGTTTCGATTCCCTTAAGCGGCACTACTCCCAGTCTGAATGCGTCTGTTGCCACAGGGATGGCACTTTATGAAATCTTTCGTCAGCGCTGGTCGAATACACTGCACCTGGATACAGTGGAGAAGGCGATGCGGTTGAAAAAGTGAGCCGTAGGTAGTATACAAAGTATACAAAGTGTAAAGAATTAGTTACAATCCTGTTACATAGGGTTGTGACCAGCTACTTGCTAACCCATTAATAAATCTGCAGAGACATTAATGAACGATCTTTTGGCAAATCTACTCAATCTGTTTGGGTTCGCTTGGTGGGTTGAAGTCATGACAGAAACGCCCCCTTGTACCTACTACTTTGGCCCGTTCATGAGCGCTAAGGCGGCTGATGCTTCCAAGAGTGGCTATGTAGAAGATTTGGAACAAGAGTGTGCGCAGGGCATCAAGGTGACATTGAAGCGCTTCAAACCTACTAGATTAACGGTTGCTGATGACCTGGGGGAGAAATCTAGCCAGGGAATCACGCGCACGCTGCGCGGTCAGCTTCAGTAGAGTCTCTGGCTTCACCCATACGCGATTGTCTGCAACGAAGCGTGAGCAACTAAGGTGTGCTTTCGCCTAGTCTTTCGATCGCCTCTACCAAAAACCAATTGCCAGCCGTATTGAGTTTGCCTGATGCGCTTATTGGCTGCTCTGGTGGCACTGTAGCCAGTTGTTCATTGATTAGTGGATCAAGAGTGACCAGATCCAGTGTCAGATTTTTAAGTGTGGACGGCTCCTCCACTACCATTGTGTAAGCTTGATCCCCCGCGTGACGGAAAACGCCAGCTACGGTTTGCGTTGTCGCTACACCAGTAGGCCGGGCATGAGTCGATGGAGTCGATCGTGCAACGTCTCTGCGTCGAGTGGGGCAGTTTCCACTGGCAGGATATGCTTCTGGTTGATCCAGGTAATAGCGCTGCCAATACAGCCAATCAGCATGGTAAACAGGCACGTTAAACAAAGGGATCACAGCCGTTGGCGCAATGGGATCGTTCAACAAGGCTTCCTGGAGCGATCGCACAGCCAAAGCACGTGGCTCACAACCTTGCTCAACGCAAAGCGCTGCCGCCATGCCTGCCGCCTGCCCGATCCCCAAGACCAGTGGCTGCAGACGCGTGGCACCATTCGCCATGTGGGAAACGGAGATATTTTTCTCGCAAACGAGTAAGCCATCCAGGTTGGCAGGCACCAACGCGCGATAGGGAATCGTGAACGGAGTGCCCGTCCAGCGTCCACCCCAGCGCATCGACTTTGGTTTCAACGTGATGTCGCCACTAGGGTAATGGTGATCGTTGGCATAATTGCCGATCGCGATCGCATCACAGATCACCTCTGCCTGAGTACAGCCTTGCCCAGAAACGGCGATCGGTAATGGTGCCACACTTCCTTGGCTGATTGGGAGCAGATCCTGCTCCCGCACGGTTGTCAGGCCGCACAAGCGCCGACTTTCTCGATAATACGGATGCAAGGCATACGCACCACCACCGAGGCTTGCTTCTCTCGTCTCCTGCAATGGAAAAACATCCTTCGCTACCCCATAGCGACGACCCAACTGCTGCTGAATGAAGCGGGCGAAACTTTGCGTGTGCCACAGTGCTTCCTGCAGAAACTCTCCCCGCTGCTCGGCTGACAGTAGACGCTCAACACCCTCACCATAATCATTGCCGTGGATCGGCCAGTTGATCATAAAGCGGTTTCCTGGTAAGCGTCCGTAGTTGAGAAAGCGATCGCCTCCGTAGTTGTCCCATGCGCCTGCAAAGCGATCGGGATCATCCTTGGGTGGAGCCGGAATCTCTGGAGCCGTTTCACCCTTGCCGTAATCCTGCATCACAACGACCCAGGTTGGAGCCTGTACGGGATACTGCTGCGTTAATGGGCTGGAAGCGACAGGCGCGCTGGGTTCATCAAACTCCGCTTGTAACTCCCAACCCCAGCGGTGCGGCACATCACCGAGAGCTAGCAAATCTCCCAACTCTGTGCCATCGAGGGTAATTTTGGCGCGGATCGTAAATGCTTGAAACCGTACGCCAACGACGCGGTTCTCTTGAACGAGAACTGCTTCTGGTGTTTGTCCAGGAAGCCACTGTAGATAAGGCAATGCCGCCGCCCAGTCTGCAAAAACCTGAGCGCCAAGACGAGGATCATAGGTGAAGAAACTGACCCAACCGTGATCCAAGCCATCTGGCTGTCGTTGCTGCAGTGCACGTAAAAAGGCTCCCCATAACCCCGTTTGTAACGTGACCAATTCATTGCCATCTGGTGCCGACACACCTGCACTCGTTAGCATGCCGCCTAGCCAGTCAAACTCGCTGACGAGAATAGTCTTCGCTCCCCGTCGCGCTGCCTGAATCGCTGCGGCTGTACCACCCGTGCCGCCACCCACCACTAAGACATCCGCTATCAGTTCTTGCATTTCCTGGCGATAAAAAACAACCTTAATGTGGCAAGCTGCCTTGGCGTCGCTGCTCTCTTTTCTGGTGCAAGCTTGTTAGCGATCGTACGCTCTACGTTATACCAAATCTTGCAATAAACACTACAGATACGCTCTCACCCTAAATCCCTCTCCCACAGGAGAGGGACTTTGAATCCGGCTCTCTTCTCCCCTTGGGAGAAGGGTTGGGGATGAGGGCAAGATCTGTAGCCTTTACTAATTGATTTGGTATTACCTCTTCATGCCAGCTAGAGAACAGCAAGGCTCACCAGGCAGAAGCATTACAGCCATTCAGATTTAGAGAACTGATACAGTCTCTATGAAAGCGCACCGCTCCTTGAGGAAAAAGGGATTTCCTTGTATTCCTTGTAAAAGAAGCCTGAGGGATGGTTGCTCAACAGACGTTGCGCGAACAAGATCCCACATTCATACTGCGTCAGTCCTGATCCATGAGTCCTAGCACTATAGGCTCTGATCGATTAGGTTTGCTCACTCGCTGCTGAAGCGCTACCGGGCAAAACTGTGTCTTCTGCCGCCGCACTCTTGAGCATCGCAGCAGAAAGAGTCGGGCTAGAAGCGGCACCCAGATGATTGCCGTAAGGGTCTGCACTGACACCCTTCACCTGCTTCATGAGGCTCGCCATCTCCAGAGCGCTCATAGCGTAATTCCAACCCAGATTACTCTTAATGCCAGCTCGTTCCAGCGCTTGCTGCATTGTATCGGTTGTCAGTACACCAAAGATGACGGGTACCCCTGTCTGGAAGCCTGTTGCAGCAATTCCTTTGGACACTTCCGCCGCCACGTAATCGAAATGAGGCGTTTGGCCCTTAATGATGGCACCGAGGCAAATAATGGCATCGTAGCGATTCGACAGGGCGAGCTGGCGAGCAACGAGAGGTACTTCAAAGCTACCCGGAACCCAGGCGTAGTCCACTTGCGTACCATTTGGATCGGTATCAACACCGTGACGCTTGAGGCAATCCTGGCAGCCTTCCAGAAGCTTACTGGTGACTAGGTCATTAAAGCGACCGATGACGATCGCAAAGCGCATCTGGTTTGTCTGAGTGAATGTTCCTTCAAAAACTGCCATTTCTGCTTACTGTTAGGTTAAAGATCTTCCCCATCAGCTTAAAGCGCATAAAACAATCACCTCTAGCTGATGGGGCGTATGCTGATCTTAAGTCAGTGTTTTTATTGTGGAGCGATTGGCAAAGGAGACAAGCTTACACAACCAGGTAGTTTAGTCCTCCCACTAGCAACACCAACAAGGTCCATGCAGCAGAACCAAGAAAGATGAGCCGCTTCGATTGATCCCAGCCTTGTGGTGTTGCCAGAGCGACAGGAGCGCCCACAACCAGCACAAATGACAGGATGACTAGAGCAGCCAGGGAAATCTGGAAGACGATGGTCATAATTTCCGCTTCTCCGATACAGCGATAGATTAGGCAAAAAGGGCATTAATGCTGGCGATCGCACTCATCCCCAATTAGTAAGCTATCAGAAAACTGTACCCATCTGATGGAATGAATCTCATCCTTTGCCACACGACTGCTGATTTCGACACGCTGGGTGCTGCCGTTGGCTTGACGCGGTTACAACCTGGAGCGCGCATCGTCCTGGCGGGTGGGGCACATCCCGCTGTACGCGATTTTCTAGCACTCCATCGTGATGAGTATGCGCTGATGGAGAGACGAGCGGTCAACCCAGAACAGATTCAGGCGATTGCAGTCGTCGATACTCAGTTTCGCGATCGGCTAGGAAAAACGGCAGAGTGGCTCGATTTGCCCAACGTTGCCCTTTCAGTCTATGACCATCATTTGGGTGCCGAGTCGGATCTTCCCACCGCGCAACGTCAGGTGGAAGCAGTTGGTGCAACCACCACCTTGATTGTGGAGCACCTTCAGGCGCAGCAAGTCACGCTCACGATCGCTGAAGCCACGGTAATGGCGTTGGGCATTCACGTCGATACGGGCTCGCTGACGTTTGACCAGACGACCGCTCGCGATGCTAGAGCGCTGGCATGGTTGATGGAACACGGAGCCAGTTTACGGGCGATCGCTCAGTATGCCAATCCTGGTTTGACTCCCGACCTGCAGCCGTTGCTCACAACCGCTCTGGAGTCTCTGCAGACAGAGACGGTACACGGCAGGACGATCGGCTGGGTGATGCTGACACTAGACAGCTTTGTGCCAGGTTTATCGAGTTTGGCGTCGCACCTCATGAGTCTGACCGATATCGACGCACTGCTGCTGGCGGCACACTACTGCAAGCATGGCGACTGTCATACCCACCCTTACGAGAGTGACGCAAGCGCTTTAACGGTGATTGGGCGATCGCGCTTGGATGGTACGAACCTGGACGAGCTCTTCAGTGCGATCGGCGGTGGAGGACATCCGCGTGCGGCTTCAGTGAATCTACACGCGGTTGAGCCTCAGGAGACACTGCTGCAACTGGTAGCTCAATTCAAAGCACAAATCCCTCACCCCCCAGTGGCAAGGGATTTGATGTCATCACCTGTGCGAACCATTCGTCCCGACACCACGATCGAGGCAGCACAGCGCTTGTTACTGCGCTATGGGCACTCAGGCTTATCAGTAGTAGACGCTGACGGACGGCTCATCGGCATCATTTCGCGTCGTGACCTGGATATTGCCCTGCATCATGGCTTCAGCCAAGCTCCCGTCAAAGGTTACATGACTACTAACCTTAAAACCGTCACGCCTCAAACCTCTCTACCAGATATCGAGTCGCTGATGGTGACCTATGACATCGGTCGTCTACCCGTATTGGATCAGGACTCACTAGTGGGTATTGTCACGCGCACGGATGTTTTGCGACAGTTGCACAATCAGGCGAGGAGTGAGCAAGAGAGGAGTAAGGGGACAAGAGACGCTGGCTCATCCTCTACCTCGCCCAACGACAGCCAGCTAGACTCCTCACTTTTCTCTTCCAACTTACTCCTCACCCCTCACTCCACCGCCAAGCGGAAGCAAGCTAGACTCCTCACTGCCCTTCGTCAATGTCTCAAGCCTGAACTGTGGCAATTGCTGTCAGCAGCAGCAACGGAAGCCGAACAACGGGGATGGCACCTGTATCTGGTGGGTGGCGCAGTACGGGATTTGCTGCTAACGATCGCTGCAGGGCAAGTCGCGGCGGGTCAAGCAACGACGGGCACACTCCTGCTAGAGGATGTGGATTTGGTTGTTGATGGCTTTCATCAGGCAGCGACTGTTGGCGCTGGCGTGGAGATGGCGCGATCGCTGCAAACGCTCTATCCCGATGCACGTTTAGAGGTTCATGGTAAGTTTCAGACTGCCGCGTTACTTTGGCACAACGACCCATTATTCAAATCGCTTTGGGTCGATCTGGCGACTGCACGCACTGAGTTTTACCCCTATCCGGCTGCCAATCCAGAGGTGGAAGCCAGCTCTATCCGTCAGGATCTGTATCGCCGCGACTTCACCATCAACGCCATGGCAATTCGTCTGACAGAGCCACATCCAGGCGAATTGCTCGACTTTTTTGGTGGCGAACTCGACCTGCAAGCAAAACAAATCCGCGTTCTCCACGCCAACAGTTTTATCGAAGATCCCACCCGAATCTACCGCGCTGTCAGATTTGCTGTACGGTTAGGCTTCCAGCTTGACGCTCAGACAGAAGGCTATATTCGCTATGCGATCGACAGTGGCATCTATGCCCACATTCAAGCGATCGACAGTCAAGCGACTCACATTCAAACCGATCGACAGTCCGACGCTCCCCTGACTGCCCCTGCGCTACAAACTCGCCTCAAAGCAGAACTCAAATACATTCTCCAATCGCCCTACTGGGAACCCGCCTTACAAAAGCTGTCCGCTCTAGACGCCTTGCAGTGCATTCACCTAACGTTGACGATGGATGAAACGTTGTGGCGGCAATTGCGGTTGGTCGATCGTGCCCTGAGGCGGTTGAGGAGTGAGCGGTCAGCGGTCAGCGGTCAGGAGGCAGGAGACAGAAGACAGGAATCGGCGAGTTCAGTCGAGTCACCGTTAGATTCGACTCAAAACGTTAGCCCACCACACAGCGGAAGCAAGCTACAGCCTTCAGCCTTTAGCCTTACGGCCCTTCCTCCTCTGTGGTTGATTCGGCTCGAAGTCTTGCTGGCACAGCTTGCACCGATGCATCGTGGCGCCGTTGCTGCCAACCTCCAGCTACCGGCTGACAGTCTCCATCGCTTGCAGCAGCTAGACAGTGTCCAAACGACCTTGACAACGGCTCTACCCCATTGCGATCGCCCCAGTCAGGTTATTCAACTACTCAAGCCGTATGATCCACTGCTATTAACGTTTATTGCTCTTCGTAGTCGGTCTGATCTGCAACAGGCTGACAGGGCAGCATCACCTCGCCGTAAACTTTGGCGCTATCTCACTTGTTGGTATGCTCTCAAACCACTTCTAGACGGTAACGATCTAAAGGCACTCGGTTACAAACCGGGGCCACAGTTTAAAGCCATCTTGGAAGCGCTGACGGCTGCGACTGTAGATAGCGTGATTCATACCCGGTCTGAAGCAGAATCATTTGTAGCCGATCGGTTTGCTCAGGAGAAAGACAAGGGGCGTTAAGAAGTTTTGAGTTTTGAGTAGCGCTTTGCGCCGACAAGCTAGAGAATTTTGAGTTCCTCCCACGCTTTTCTGCCTTTTTTCCACTCCCGTTGCGCCCCACTGGTCACTGCCTCAGCTTCCCCATTCCCGACTCCCCACGTCCCCTCTCTAGCCTCAGGTCACTGCGAGGCGTTAGCATGGTCACGACCCTTGGGAGCGAATGCCCATGAACCTGACTGCTGGTACGGCGCTGCAAAATGGCAAGTATATCCTCCAAAATCTGTTGGGGCAGAGTACTCTGGGGATCACTTTTAGGGCTATTCAAGCACCATCGAACCAGTCCGTTGTGCTGAAGACATTGCAGATTCAGCCGCAAACTGATAGCGCTCATTGGAAGCGACGGTTTGTGGAAGAGGCGCGGCGGGTTGCACAATGTCAGCATCCTGGTCTAGCGAGAGTCTTGGAGGTGTTTGAGGAGTCTGGGCTACCGTGCGTGGTGATGGATTATGTCGCAGGTCAGACATTGGCAGAATATGTGCGATCGCGAGCACCATTGCCAGAATTAGAGGCTGTGCAGTACGTCCGGCAAGCGGGTGCAGCGCTTAGTGTGCTGCACCGTCAGGGGTTACTCCATCGGGATGTCAAGCCAGAAAACCTGGTGCGTCCAAAAGGTGCTTCGTTTGTAGTGCTGGTGGGTTTTGGCATGGCGCATTATGCAGTGCTGGGGGTGCCAGATCGCGCAGAGTCTTTGTCACCGTATGCAGCGATCGAATTGCATCAACGGCAGGTCAACCTGACAACTGCCACCGACATTTATGGCCTTGTATCAGCGCTATATTTTTTAGTCACGGGGCAGGCACCCATGACAGCATCGCGCCGTCATCAGTCAGCGTTGATCCCGCCACGCCAACTGCAGCCACAACTGAGTACCGCGATCGAACAGGCCATTCTCAGCGGCATGGCGATCAATCCACAAGATCGGCCTCAGACGATCGCTGACTGGTTTGCACTCTTACCAGTGCATCAACCGCTGCCTGCTGTGCAAGGGTTAACGAATGGGGGCGAACCGCGCGCTGCGATCGACTTGTCACGTACAGGCGCAGCATCGAATGGCTCTAGCCACCCCACAGGGCCGCCAACTGCGCCGCCAACTCCAGCCCCGCAAGCTCCAACAGCTGTAACTCAGACTACTCAAAGTATTGCGCCTTCACAATGGTCTGCTGCTAGCCCTGTTCCGACGTCCAAAAGTCGGTTGCCGAAAGCGTTGATGATGACAGCGGCGATCGCGATCGCCTTTGGTGCCGGTTTAGGGTTGGCGTTACGCTTTAGCGCGGCTCACGGGATTGGTCCCACGTTCTTTCAAACCAACCAAGACTTTCCACCCGTGCAGAATTGGCCGCTACAAGCCGCTCCCGCTGATTTTTCGACAGCGCCGCCCCTGCCTGAACCCCCTCCCATGCGCAGTCTTACTCCAGAGCGCCCTCTAACAATCCAGCCAGCGCCACGCCCATCACCAACGCAACCGAAACCAACCCCCTCGCCAACAGCACCGATCGAGGCAACTCCAACCCCTACGCTTAGCCCATTCATCCCCGCTGTACCACCATCACCACTCCCTAGCCCAGCACTGCCGACTAACCCAGCGCCACGCCCAGCAACGTCTGTACAACCGCCAGTGCCTCCAGGTTAACTGTTGCGACAGGTACAAGAGACTTGAAAGAAACCGGGTTTCTAGACGCTATCTGAAGACACAACAGGCCGTTCCCCGTACAGCAACCCGTTTCTACACCAAGCTCATCGACCCGGCAGGAACCTTGAAATCAGCCCGTCCCTTGCTGTGCAAAATAGCTGTCTACTAGATCGGCAGGCTATAATTTTGGATAAACGCAACAGTTTTCTAGCAGAGAGTTCCCATGAGTAGTCCCTTTGATGCTTTCTTTATTGGCAGAGCGCTGGCTGAAGCTGTTTATGAGCAAACAGAGCGCGTGTTGACAGACACCTTAAGCGAATTGGGTAAATTTGATGCAGAGCAGCGAGAGCGTTTGCGTCAGTTTACAGAGGATGTGCTGGCACGAGCCCAGCGGGAAGCAGAGGCCGCAAAACAGGGGCGGACAACCACCGCGATCGTGCCCCTTGGTACTCAACCAACCGATTTGCAAGCCACGATCGATGATCTGCGGGCAGAGGTTGCCCAACTCCGATCGGAGCTAAAGCGCTATCGCAGCAATAGTCCAGCTTAAGCGCCAACGTTTTTAAAGCAGACTTCGTTCTGATAAATCAGTTACACTCAGTTACAATTAAGAACAAAGATTTAGGAATTCGAGTGTCTGTTTCTTCCCACGACTCCGACCCCTCTAAGCAATCTGCGGAGCCTGTAGAGGGTGAAAACTCGCGCCCAAAGGGTGTAGGTGCCTCTACTGGTCATCGGGTGCCAGGTTATTCTCTTGATCAGCCCAGTCATGTCAATGGTAAGGTTGCGCCAACTCATATTGGCGATCGTCTAACTGAGCGAGTCGATGTATCAACCTCGATTAACTCTACGCCCTTCGCAAAACCGTTAGAGCCTTTCGGCGAGCAAGCTCGTGAGCCGGTAGCCGCTGAAGAAGCTGTGGCTGAGCGCTATGAGTCAGCGGCTAAAAAAGCTGGACGCTCACGTTCTGAACCGCCTCTTGGACAGGGCAATCGCAACTCAAAGCCGAAACCTTATGGCGATAAGTCATACCGCTGGAGTCGTGAAAACTATTCTCGTCTGGGTCGTACTTACGATATTCAATCGTTTGTCTGGTTGCTGCTCTTTTCGCAATGGCTTTATAAAAAGCCCTGGAGTTACCCCGGTGGCATGACCGAGGAAAAGCAGAAAGTACGTCGTCGCAGTCAGGCGATTTGGATTCGGGATACCCTGCTGGATTTGGGGCCAACCTTTATTAAAGTAGGTCAACTATTCTCCACTCGTGCTGACCTCTTTCCGACCGAGTATGTTGAAGAGCTGTCTAAATTGCAAGACAGAGTGCCAGCCTTCAGCTACGAGCAGGCAAAAGCCATTATTGAGCAAGATTTTGGGAAGCCCATCCAGGAGCTCTACCGCAGCTTTGACCCAATTCCTTTGGCGGCTGCCAGTTTAGGTCAGGTGCATCGAGCGCAGCTTCACTCTGGTGAAGAAGTTGTGGTCAAAGTGCAGCGTCCTGGCTTAATCAAGCTGTTCAAGATCGATTTAGCGATTTTGAAAGGCATTACTCGCTACTTTCAAAACCATCCTGAATGGGGCAAAGGTCGCGACTGGTTGGGTATTTACGACGAATGCTGCAAGATTCTCTATGAGGAGGTGGATTACCTCAACGAGGGGCGCAACGCAGACACATTTCGACGTAATTTTCGGCAAGAGGATTGGGTCTATGTGCCGCGCGTCTACTGGCGCTATGCGTCGCCAAGAGTGTTGACGCTGGAATATCTTCCAGGCATTAAAATCAGCCACTATGAAGCGTTGGAAGCGGCTGGGCTCGATCGCAAAGCCCTGGCTCAAATGGGTGCAAAAGCGTATTTACACCAGCTGCTAAACGATGGGTTTTTTCATGCCGATCCTCATCCCGGCAATATTGCAGTGAATCCTGACGGTTCACTGATTTTCTATGATTTCGGCATGATGGGTCAGGTGTCGATCCTCACTCGCGAGAAGCTACTGGAAGTCTTTTTTGGTGTGGCTCAAAAAGATGGCGATCGCGTGGTGGCATCGCTGGTCGAATTGGGTGCACTGGCTCAAACGGACGATATGGGGCCAGTACGGCGATCAGTGCAGTTCATGCTGGACAACTTCATGGACAAGCCGTTCGAGAACCAGTCGGTGAGCGCTATTAGCGACGATTTATACGAAATTGCTTACGGGCAACCCTTTCGGTTTCCCGCGACCTTTACATTTGTGATGCGTGCGTTTTCGACCCTGGAAGGCGTCGGTAAGGGTCTCGATCCAGACTTCAACTTTATGGAGGTTGCAAAACCTTTTGCAATGCAGATTATGGCAAACGGAAATCCTTCGTCAGATGCAAATAGCATCTTGAGCGAGTTCGGTCGGCAGGCGGCTCAAGTCAGCAGTACCGCGCTGGGGCTACCGCGTCGCATTGAAGACGCTCTAGACAAACTGGAGCGGGGTGATGTCCGCGTTCGAGTACGATCGATTGAGACAGATCGGATTCTCCGACGCCTCAGTGGCGTTAATATGGGGACTAATTACACGCTGCTAGTGTGTGCGTTTACTCTTTCGGCAACAATTTTACTCTCAACTGGTCACGTCTGGTGGGCACTCATACCTACGATTGCGGCCATTGCTGCTGCGATCGCCTTCATCCGACTAATGATGCGCCTCGATCGTTCTGAGCGCATGCCATAATGAGGCCTCTCGCCTTCACCTGCAATGGTCACTGACGAAAGCACAGTTCATCTATGAAACGCCTTTTCACGGGTCTTACGGATGTGGGGCTTCTGCGTTCTGTGAACCAGGATGCTTATTACATTGACGTGGATGGGCGCTTCTTCGTGGTGGCTGACGGCATGGGTGGACATGCTGGTGGGCAAGAAGCGAGCCGTCTAGCAACACAAGCGATTCAAGCTCATTTACTGGACTATTGGGAGTCTGCTGAGAGTTCACGAGCGCTGCTGGAAGGTGCATTCTTTAAAGCCAACCAGGCGATTTTGGCCGATCAGCGTCGTCACCCAGAGCGATCTGATATGGGCACCACTGCTGTCGCCATCATCTTTCGGGATGAACAACCCTGCTGCGCTCATATCGGCGATTCGCGACTCTACAGGTTGCGCGGCGCGAAATTAGAACAGATCACTGAGGATCATACCTGGGTTGCACGGGCGATGAAAATTGGTGAGATTACACCTGATCAAGCACGGGTTCACCCTTGGCGACATGTACTGTCGCAATGTTTAGGACGTGAAGACCTCCATCAAATTGATGTCCAGGCGCTTTCAGTGCAGGGTGGCGATCGCCTGCTGTTGTGTAGCGATGGTTTGACTGAAGAACTCTCTGATCAACTGATTGCGTCACATTTGAAATCCATTCGTGCGTGTGATCGCGCCGCGATCGCGCTCATTGACGCTGCTAAGAACCACGGCGGACGCGATAATATCACGGTGGTCATTGTGGCAATTGATAGCCTGCAGCACCGCGATAGCTGAAGCCGTAGAGATAAAATGTCTGCCTGATGGATGGTGTCGTTGACGGCTGCAATCTTTACGCTGCAAAAGGCTGTCTAGCCAAAACGAGCGGCTGTAGCATCGTTAGACGAAGCAATTCGTTTACCATTTACTGAAGTCATTCATTTCAGCATGTTGAGAGCAGTGAGGCTGAATTCGATCGCACCTGAATCTTTCTCAGAACAACCGCATGGGTTGGTAGCAACGGCACCGATCGCGCCATCACCATCCCCGATCGCAGCAAAGCAGGCGATTCGAACCAGTCTGCGGGCATCAACCCTGGATGGTGTGTTTGCGGCTGTTTTCTCGACCATCACGAGTGGGGTCTTACTCAGCAATTTTTTGGTGGAACTGCACGCCAGCCCGACGGAAATTGGGTTACTGTCGTCGATTCCTATGGTGGCAAACCTGATTCAGCCACTAGGCGCGTTTCTGGGCGATCGGGTGAATAGCCGTCACAACTACTGCCTTTGGGTGTATGCACCGTCTCGCCTGCTGTGGCTCGTCCTGGTAGCAGGCATTGCCTTTGCTCACTGGTGGCACGTAGAAGCGCAGAGATTGGTTTGGTGGACGCTGGCGATCGTGTGCCTCACCCATTTTATTGGAGCCTTAGGCAGTGCGGTCTGGCTGAGTTGGCTTGCGGCTTTGGTGCCACGCCGTCTCCGAGGGCGCTATTTTGGCATTCGCAACAGTGCGGCTAGTCTCACAAATTTACTCTGCGTACCGCTGCTAGGTTTAGCAGTATCGGCGTTTCCCGGTGGCTCGCTGCAAGCCTTTGGGGTTGTACTGCTGTTGGGCGTTGTAGCAGGCATCATCAGTTTAGGCTTTCAATTTTTGATGGTGGATGTGAATCCGCAAAGGCAGCAGGAGGAGGAAGGGAGTGGGGAGTGGGGAGTGGGGAGTCGGGAGTCGGGCAGCCGTCAGCCGTCAACCGTCAGCGGTCAGGAAACAGCAAACAGTGCGCCGTTGGTGATTAACCCTATTGGCTTTACAGGCGAAGCCGCAGACACTGACGGTAGAAGCCGTCAGGCATTGATAACGGATGATAGCCAGAATCCGCACCTTATATCACTCTCTACGCCCTACGCCCTACCGCCTTTTCTAAGAGACAAAAACTTTCTCTTCTTCTTGCTGTATTTCAGTGGGTGGATGTTTGCGGTGAACTTGAGTGCGCCGTTTTTCAATTTGTATATGTTGGATAACCTGGCGATCGATGTCAGTTGGGTCACGATCTATACCAGCCTGCAAGCAGGGGCGACGCTGGTGATGCTAGTGGTCTGGGGCAGGCTTGCCGATCGGGTAGGCAATCGTCCCATTCTGCTTGCGGTTGGTATTTTGGTAGCAGTGACGCCGCTCTTTTGGCTGGGCACAGGCGCTAACACGCTGTCTGTTTGGCTCTGGCTACCTTTGCTGCATGTGATCGCAGGAGCAACTTGGGCCGCGATCGACCTCTGCAATAACAATCTTCAACTGGGCGTTGCGCCTGTACAACAGCAGGCATCCTACTTCGCCGTAGCCGCCGCGATCGCAGGGATCAGCGGTGCGTTGGGGACAACAGTTGGGGGTTTTCTGGCAGAATTTGCAGACTATGGCGGCATTCCGGGGTTGTTTGCACTGTCGGCGATCGTCCGGTTAGTCGCACTTCTGCCGTTAGTGCTGGTACACGAGCAGCGGGGACAATCGCTCCATCAAATGATGCAAGTACTTTTTCCATCCAAAGCAGCGCCCGCCTTAGAAACTGTGCCCGCTTACAGTCAGGCAGTGCTGTTGAAAGCCCAATTGGACGATGCGACACATTGCACAGTTGACAAATCCGTCACAATGGAAGAATGAACCAGGTTGACTATCTCCGCATTAGCCTCGTCGATCGCTGCAACTTCCGCTGCCAGTACTGCATGCCAGAAGGTGCCGATCTCACCTATGCTCTACAGCAAAACTTGCTCACGCAGGACGAACTGTTGCTGCTCTTGCATGAAGTGTTTATACCAGTGGGATTTACTCGCTTCCGCTTGACGGGCGGTGAGCCGCTGATTCGTCCTGGCATAGTGGATATTGTGCGGGCGATCGCGCAGTTTCCCGAAACAAAAGACCTATCCATGACGACGAATGCCTTCTTGCTGGCAGGCATGGCGCAAGAACTGTATGACGCAGGCTTACGGCGCATTAATATCAGCCTGGACTCGCTGCAACCAGATGTGTTCGATGCCATTATTGGGCATCACGGACGATCTCGCTGGCAGCAAGTATGGGACGGCATCCAGGAAGCGTATCGAGTCGGCTTCAGCCCCTTGAAGCTTAACGTAGTGGTGATTCCTGGTGTGAATGATCAGGAAGTGTTGGATTTGGCAGCGCTTAGCATTGATCGCGAGTGGCACGTGCGGTTCATCGAATTTATGCCGATCGGCAACGATTATCTGTTTAGCGATCGCGGTTGGGTGAGTTCCGAAGAGTTACGACAACGCATTCGCGATCGCTGGGGACTGACGGATGGACAGGTGCGCGGTAACGGTCCCGCTGACGTGTTCAAAATTCCGGGTGCGAAAGGAACGCTCGGCTTTATTAGCCAAATGTCCGAATGCTTCTGCGATCGCTGCAACCGGATGCGCTTCTCTGCCGATGGCTGGCTGCGTCCGTGCCTGCTCAATGAAACGGGTCAGCTTGATTTGAAAGCAGGATTGCGATCGGGCGTTCCCCTCCACGAACTCCGACAACAAGTGCGTGACCTGCTGATGCTTAAACCCGAAATCAACTACAAAGAACGCGATTCTGGCACCACAGGCACCTACAGCCGCACCATGTCTCAAATCGGTGGATGAGTGATTAAGTCGTTGATTGAAAGGGAAAATTAAACACTGTAGAGCGTTCAGGAGCATCAGCCATTCCTACAGCAGCACAAACTCTGGAATGTTTTAGCGTCTGCTACAGTTTAACCAAGATGTATTTGCCCATTTACATCGTTCGCATTGACGAGCGGACAGGGGATATCTTCATCTTGGCGGGTGAAGAGACGATTGTTTTGATTAACCGTGACGGTAAAAGGACATTCCCATGAGCCAACCCAATTTTCAAGAGATGAATCGGAAACAGTTGTTGTCCTATGTCTTTGACCATCGGGACGATCAAGACGCATTTTATGCCTTAATGGACAAACTGACGGCGGCACCCCCCTTGGCAACAATGCCTCCCGCAAATGGACGGGATGAAACCGAGGAACTGCGAAAAATTCTGGATGACATTCGCAAAAAGCGCCAGCAGGAAGAGTGAGCACGGTTATCGGGACTTACGCAGAAACTAAATATCCTTACTGTCTAAAGAGCTTGCTTTAAAGCGATCAGTGATTGATCAACCCTGGTTTGACCTTGAAGCACCAATTATTCCTGGGCTTTCTGCAGCGGGTTTTTCACTAGGAATGAATTTAAGGGAACTTGATCACGTTTTAGCTGCTGCTAAGATAGAGGAGATCTGCCCAGGCTTCAACTGCTTTAAAGAAGTCAAAAGTTGTAGTGAGATTCTGTACGTTAAAAACACATATCTGTCTTCGTTGTATTACAGAAATGGTACGGTACGACTTGATTTCAACAGTTGCGGCGAACTCTACTGGATATTCTTATTCGCTGGTTATTGTGGCTCCTTTGGCTTAATTAAAATTGGCAGTTCAATGCATGAAGTGCAAGAGCAAATGCCGATTTTTTATGATGATAGCGATGAGATGTTCTATCCGGATCGAGAAGTTAAGCCAGACGTACCAGATGGAATTGCCTTTATTGCATTAGAGGAGCCGGATGAGCATAGCCAACAATGGCAGGTTCTGGGATTTAGTATTCATGACTATGAACATGAGCGCTTTTCAATCGCCAGAAACGATATTTTGCAGCAGTATCTAAACCGTCCGGCTGCACACGAGCTCTATCAAGGTCGTTAATTGAATCCGGCAGATTTCTAACTGTTGGTGAAAATATCACAGCATGGTTGGTCTTTCTGTAGGCTTGCGATCGCACCTTCAATGACACAACTACTAACCTTCTATCAATGCTGGAATTCTATACGGCTACTTTTCCAGACGGACAGCGTACCATTGTAGAAATTCGCTGGGGCCAACATCGAGTTCGCAGGACGTTTCCAGCAGGTATTGAGCTTGTTCCTGCAATGAGGTGAAGCGTTGGAGATCTCTAGGGAGGTCGTCTTGGCGTTGAGAGAGTGCAGCCTTAAGTTTGTCGAGCAGTTCGGCAGTGCTGAGAAACTCCTCCGATCGCCCAGACTCTAGCAAAACAAAGGTATCGCTTTCATACATCCGTGGATCGGGCATGGTTAGCTATTCTCCTGGGGGGATCAAATGTCGATGATGGGGAGGCATACTTCTATTGTGTAGCCTACTAGCCATACAGAGCATCTAGATAATTGCCTCCACACTACAGACCGTGTGGTAAATGCTTTCAAGCCCATCGCAGGTTCAAATTCACCCTATCATTCTCAACGTGTATGAAGCGTTCTGCCTGTTTGATCTTCAATCCAGTGGCGGGTCAGGGTGATCCAGAACAAGATCTGGCCACGATTAAGGCCTTATTAGAGCCTGAAATTGACCTGGATATCCAACTAACCACCGAAGATGTGGGTGCCGATGCGCTAGCGATCGCCGCTGTCGAACGGGGTGTAGATGCCATTATTGCGTCCGGTGGGGATGGTACACTCTCGGCAGCAGCAGCAGCCTTAGTGGGCACGACCATTCCCTTCGGTATTATCTCGCGTGGCACTGCCAACGCCTTTGCCAATGCACTCGATATTCCCGACACGATCGATGCTGCATGTCGAACGATCTTGGGGGGCGTAACCAAAACGGTGGATGCGGCTTACTGCAATGGCTATCCAATGGTATTGCTGGCAGGCATTGGGTTTGAAGCCGAGGCCGTCGAACTAGCCGATCGCGAGGCAAAGAACCGCTTTGGCATGTTTGCTTATGTTCTGGCAGGGTTTCAAGCGTTGCGGCAGATGCAGACCTTTGATGCTGAAATTGAAACCGAAGACAAAATTATTAAGGTGTCAGCTGCTGCAATTACCGTCGCCAATGCGGCTCCAGCAACCTCTGTACTGGCACAGGGGCCATCAGGGGTCATCGTTGATGACGGGCTGCTAGACATTACGTTGGTATCGCCTGCAAACAAGGCCGGTGCGATCGCGGCAACCTATCACTTGCTGCAAACTGCTTTGAGTGGCGATGCCGTCGATCGCAGTGACATTGGTTACATTCGGGCGCGACGCGTCAAGATTACGACGGAACCAGAGCAGAAAGTCGTACTGGATGGGGAATTGATTGGCACTACCCCGATCGACGTTGAGTGCGTCCCCGGTGGGCTGACACTCTTTTTCCCCCTGGTGGAGGAAGTTGTACCGACCGAAAAGCTAGAAGGACTGCCCAATCTCGTCGTTCAACTGAAAGATACTCCTGACGGCGAGGATGGGTTTGGCGATCGCGAAACCAATTAGAGCCATGGCAGCAAATCGGTTGCTCGTGATGGGTTCAGAAACCGGGTTGCTCTGCGGAAAGACACTGTCAATTTACCAGTCCTATCCAGACACCCGGTTTCTTTTACACCTTGTCCTGCGCCTGATTCCGTTTGCGTTCTTGCAGCTTCAGCAAAATTTCCGCGTGCACCTCGCGCGTGATGGGGTAGAAGTAGGTCAACAGCAATCCCACCAACAAAATTACAGTTGGTACTGGACCAATAAGTAGGCGAATGGCCCATAGGGCTGCGGGTGGTTGCATAGGAGCAGCCTGCCCCGCTGCAGTGGCAACAAAGCCAGAATATTCAAGCACTTGCCCCACGAGAAAGAGCCCGATCGCCAGCCCCACTTTTTGCAGTAGCACCATAAAGCCGTAAAAAATCCCTTCTCGCCGCTGTCCCGTATTCAGCTCATCCAGCTCAATCACATCGGGAATCATCGACCAGGGAATGAGATAAGCCGTCGAAACGCCAAAGCCCGCCATCACCGCCAGCAGATACATCAGTCCATTTTGTCCTGGCTGCAAGAAAAACAGTCCGATTTCGGCAATAATCCACAGCGACATGCCCATGAAGTAGACTACTTTTTTGCCTACCCGCTTGCTCACCTCGCTCCAGACAAAGAGCATCACCAGTCCGGTTACCTGCACAGCAATCACCACTTTGGTGAAATCGGCGTCGGTTAGCCCCATCCAGTTTTTGACGAAGTAAGGAATGATCGCGACCGTATTTTGCACTGCCAGCCAGGAACAGAGGTAGATGCCAATCACGTAGAGAAAGGGACGATTGGTGAAGGCAATTTTGAGCTGTTCGAGATAGGGTAACGACTCACCACTGCTCGTTTCCTGTCTCAGGCGTTCGGTGACCATCACGCGTTTACGTGTACCCCACACGCACCAGTAGAGCGGCAAAATGGAGATCACACCACACACTGCGCCCAGCACGAGATATTGCTTGGTTGGATCGCCCTTAAAGGCGCTGAAAATGCCGAGCGCTAGAAGGAGAGAAAGAATACTGCCGCTGATAGAAAACGCAAACCGATAGCTGTTAAGACTGGTGCGCTCGTCGTAGTCTTGAGTCAGTTCTGGCGTGAGAGCTGTGTAAGGCAGGTTGACGATCGTATAAAAGCTATTGAAGATGATTGCAATGACTACGTAGTACCAGAACAGCCCCCACTGGTTGGTTGATGGGTTATCGCTGAAATGGGGCACCAGCCACTGTAGAAAGAAGAAAATCCCAAACGGGACCGAACCAACGATCAGCCAGGGTAAGCGGCGACCCCAACGACTGTGCGAGCGATCGCTTAGGATTCCAACAATGGGATCATTGATCGCATCCCAAACCTTCCCAATGAGCAGAATGCTTCCGGCTAGCCCTGCCCCTAGCCCTGCTACATCCGTGAAGAAAATCAGCAAAAAAACTGCCAGGATATTAGCAGTAATGGCTGTGCCCAAATCGCCAGCACCGTAGGCAAGCTTAGTGCTGAGGCTGAGTTTGTCTAGCGTTGGCGACTCGGATGAAGCATGATTATGCATGGCGGGATACAAGAAATTTAGCTAACAGTTGTATTATTCTCTTCAGCTTTAAGCGCACGCTTAAAGTGATGAGTTTTAAGTTAGTGCCTTCCGCTTAAAACCCAGAAGCCAACACTCAAAACTTAAAACTTGCGCCTTACCGCTTGCCGTTCATCCTTTACATGCTGTCATGTCCGACTTATACGTCTCCTGGTCAGAATATCACCAAAAAATTGAACAGCTTGCCGTCAAGGTGCATCAGTCCGAATGGAAATTTAACCAGATCATTTGTTTAGCTAAAGGTGGGCTAAGGGTCGGTGATATCCTGGCACGCATCTTTGATTTACCGCTGGCAATTTTGGCAACCTCGTCGTATGGCGGTCCTGGCGGTCAGGTGCGCGGTTCGATCACCATTTCGCGGGATCTGTCGATGACCACCGCTAATTTGGGTAGTCACGTGCTGCTGGTGGATGATCTCGTTGATTCTGGCGTGACGCTGAAGAAAACACTCGTTTGGCTCGATCGGCGCTACGGGTTCTATGTTGAGGATGTCCGTACAGCCGTGCTCTGGTATAAAGACTGCTCGATCATTGCACCCAACTACTACGTAGATTACTTACCCGATAATCCGTGGATTCATCAACCGTTTGAACAGTATGAAAAGATGAATCCAGCTGATTTGGCAGCAGCGCAGACTTCATCAGCTGGAACGTCATCCGTTTAGTGCCGTCTAGCGGCCTTTCAGCGCCATTCCAGGTACGAACCGACAGTACGCCAGGCTGAATGACGGGCAAGGATGCCATTTTAGTCATCCTAAATTTGCTGTGAAATTTCAGTAATCTTACCGATATGAGGTTTCCGTAATTCTGTTGATATACTAGAACGAATGGGGTGTAGAACGGCTCCGTAAATGTGTCATACAGCCATTGAGCCGATGGCAGCAACTAGTCTTAAGTGTGCTTAAGGCGTGGCGCTTTCCAAGTTTTTCCGAGGTTTGCAATGCGAGATTCTAGCGATCGCCGACCGCTCTCAAGAGCAGCCGAAGCTTCGTATACCAAGAAGCGTCTAGGCGGCTACCTGGTCGAAGCGGGTTTACTAACGACTGCCCAGATCGACGTGGCCCTTAACGATCAGAAGCTGACTGGTATGCGCTTTGGCGAGATTCTCGCAGCACGCGGTTGGGTCAAGCAGCAAACGATCGAGTATCTGATGCACAAAGTTGTGATGCCAGAACAACAGGCAGTGAAGCAGCCGAATGGACGGGCGATCGACAACCAGCATCCCGAGGCCACAAGTGCTGCCAATGCTCGTGTCTCCGTCAGCGCCAGCCCAGCTGAACCGGAACCCAGTAAACAGCTGATGCGGCGTGAGCTTCCCATAGCTAAGCCATTACCCTCGTCTGGCAAGCCTGACGGAGATATTAGCTGGGTTGGTTAAAGCGTTCCTTCTAGCGCGCCACAGAGCCACAGCCAGAGCGGTAGCGTCAGCACCAGCACCAGACTGCCAATAATCAACGTAGTCACAGTCAGCTCCTGGTCGAGGTCATAGGCTTCGGCAATAACTAAAGTTGCAAAGGCGGGTGGCATTGCCATTTGTAATAAGATGGCTCGATACACCAAGCCTGTAACACCCAGTACCCAGAGCCCAAGGCCTAACAGCAGCGGAACGAGCAGCATTTTAATCCCAACACTGAGCAGAGCCGGTTTGAGGCGAGCCAGAGAGGACAGTTGGCTGAGCCGCATGCCAATCAGAACTAGAGAAAGCGCTACCATCCCCCAGGCAAAGCCTCGCAGTCCCTGCTCTAAGGGCACTGGCAATGGACGATCGCGGCAGGCCAACCCAAGCCCAAAGCTCCAGAGGGCAGGGTTCTTTGCCATTGCGTTGAGGGCTTGCCAATGCTTTAAGCGCGTTGCTCCTCCCAGGCGGGCTGCGATCGCCACCCCCAGGCCATAGGCTCCCGGCGTTGACCCCAGCAGATCGTAAAAGAGCGTCCAGGCGAAGTCATGTGGGCCCACGAGCGCCAGCGCTACAGGATAGCCAATATACCCTGTGTTGCCCAGCATTGATGCCAGCAGAAAGCTGCCTTGTGTTGGCTGGCTTAATGAGCGAGGAGCCTTGATTGGCGATCGTTGGCTAATCCACCACGCGATACCCATACCAAGCAACATCGCCAGCCATGCCACCACAGGCGCTAGCCACAGAGAGGTCGATAGATGCGCATGGCGCAGAAAACCGACAATACTGATGGGCACTCCCACCCAAAACAGAAACTTGCCTAGACAAACTGGCATTGTCGCTGGCAACAGACGACCCAACACCCACCCACAAAAAGTCCAGCCCAACAGCGGCAAATAAATCGTTAGCAGATTGGCAGCGGTCAGCATGAGTGTTTGTCAAATCCAAGTAGAGATAGTGGCTTGGTCGCTCAAAAGGGTTGTACAACGGTAAAACTGTTCCCTTAGCGCTTGAACTTACCCATGAAGACAGTTCCAGGAGATCTGACTCAGTTTACAATTCCTAGTAGTAGCCGTCGCTTGAGTGTAGGAGTCGAACGATTGGATAACGCTGGTACACCCGAAAAGCCCCCAGAAACCAAGCCAAACGTTTCGCCCCCGCCGGTTGATGATATCCCCGTGGCGCTACGCGAAAGCGCTGATAGTGCACCCAAGCCGCGGATGAATGTTACGGTACTGACCGTTGGCTTGATTGGTCTAGGCATCGCGGCTTTGGCGGCAGGTGGTTTAGTGGCGTTCCGGCTGCAGCAATCGCCAACCGCCAGTCTGGCAACCGAAAATCCAGTGCCATCGGCTGATCCAACCGCTCCCACCACACCCTCCGCCTCTCCTGGTGCGGATACACTGCTTAATCACTTTGCTTACAGCGAAGCACCCCAGGCGGAACTGTCCCCGATCGTTCCCGATGGCAGCATCAAAATGCGGAAAGCTGCCGCTAAAGCCTATCGCGAGATGACCGCTGCCGCACAGCGAGAAGGAGTAAGCTTGGTGCCGATTTCGGGCTTTCGTTCGATCTCTGACCAAAAATATCTGTACTTTGACGTGAAAGCCGATCGCAATCAGGATGCCACCGAACGCGCCAAGGTTAGCGCGCCTCCCGGTTACAGCGAACACCACACGGGTTATGCCGTGGATATTGGCGATGGCAACACACCCGCAGTCAACCTGAATCAAGATTTTGACAAGACTTCAGCCTATCGCTGGCTCAAAGCAAACGCCAACCGCTACAGCTTTGAACTTTCCTTCCCCAAAAATAACCGTCAGGGTGTGAGCTACGAACCCTGGCACTGGCGCTACGTCGGCGATATTCAAAGCCTGAAGACGTTCTACAAAGCGCGGGGACAGAAGTAGTTAGTTATTGGTTGGTAATGTCCTAGACGTGTGGCTGATGGTTTGTAGGGACGCTACATGTAACGTCCCTACAAACGCAAACAAGCAGGTTTGAACATCACCTTGTTAGTTGTTAGTTTGGTAATATTGTCAAAACTAGCGTGATCTCAAGATGCTATTGGTTCCTACCACTGAACTGATTCCACTCGCTGCTGATGCAACTGGGGTTGTTCGCATTAGTAAAACCCGTGTCACGCTGGATACGGTGGTTACAGCTTTCCTTGAAGGTGCCACAGCGGAAGAAATTAAGGAGCAATACACTTCGCTTCAACTCTCTGACATTTATGTAGTGATTGCTTATTACTTACGGCATCCAATTGAAGTTGATGCCTATCTTGCAGAGCGACAAAACCTTGCCGCAGCGGTTCGCCAGAAAGCTGAAAAGCGTTTTTCTCCACTTGGCATCCGCGATCGCCTACTGTCAAGACGCAACCAGTAAAAGTAATTTGAGATGTTACGCTTCTTAGCGGATGAAAATTTCAATAATCAGATTGTGCGCGGTGTTTTCCGCCGAAATGCCGATGTTGATATGGCTCGTGTTCAAGATGTCAGCCTATCAGGAGCGGATGATCCAACTGTGCTGGAATGGGCAGCCGATCAAAAGCGGATTGTCCTAACTCATGATGTGGCAACGATGACAGACTTTGCCTACCAACGAGTAAAAGCAAATTTGTCAATGCCAGGATTATTTGAAATCAGTCGTCGTGTTCCTGTTGGATTGGCGATCGAAGAAATCTTGCTGCTAGCGGAGTGTAGTTTAGAAGGAGAATGGGAGGGTCAAGTGCGATTTCTACCGTTGCGCTAACAGCTAAATCGAGATCAAACAACATAGCCAAAAAATCTGTCTTGCTATTCATATGCGCTTATTACAACAAGCAATTACTACAATCTGGCTACTTTATCTCTCTTTCTACGGGTGGCTTCTTGAATTCAATAAATATCGTGATCCAAACATCATTGATTGTGACAAAGGTGCCGAGTTTCTTTTTGCGGTTTTTCTAGCTCTCATTTGGTTAACTACATTAATTATTTGGGGAGTTAATCTCATGTTGAAGTATTGGGATAAAACCAAGCCATTCTGGTTTAGTGGTGGCTTATCCGCCGCTCTCTCCATAGCCTTTATCCCAAAATTCATTATGTGGATTCAATATAATGCTGCACTCCCAACAAAGTGTGGATGATAGTTAAACAAATTAATTGCTGAAGTGATTGCACAATCACACTTTGCCGAAAAAGATTTTATTGGTTGATCGTGGAGCGTAGAGGTAGGGTGGGGAGTGTCCTACAAGGTGGTTTTCGGATAGACTTTTGCTGGCAGGTTGGTTACACAATCAACTATCGCCCCTGCCAATTCATTGCTAGGCTAGAAGTCAGCAACAAATATTAACAAACTGGTTTATGAATCAACTGTCGCTCAATCTGGTGGCGATCGGCATTTTTACCATCACGATGACGAGCTTGCTGGGACCGATGATTAGCGTGTCGCCGCTGGTGCCTGCGATCGCGGCCGCTGGCATTCTAGGACTGGCAACGTTAGACACCTTGAGCTGGCGTGGGCAAGGTTCAACGCTCATGCTTGACTGGTTGGCTGGTTTCTCGTCGGGACATCGCAATCGCGTCATCCGTCATGAAGCCGGACATTTTTTGGTCGCGCACCAGTTAAATATTCCCGCCACTGGTTACACGCTCAATGCCTGGGATGCACTCAAGCACGGTTATCCCGGTCAAGGTGGAGTGCGGTTTGACTCTGAAGAACTGGAGGCGGCGATTCAGCAAGGTCAGCTATCGGGGCAACTGCTCGATCGCTACTGCACCATTTGGATGGCAGGCATTGCGGCTGAGATGCTGATTTACGGCAACGTCGAAGGGGGCGCAGACGATCGCCAAAAGCTGAGAGGCTTACTTGCACAACTGGGCTTGCCGCCCGCTGAGCTGGAGCAAAAAGAACGCTGGTCACTCCTCCGTGCTAAAACCTTGCTTCAAGACAACGTTTCTGCCTACGAAGCGCTGATGATCGCGATGACTCAAGGCGCGTCAGTGGCAGAGTGTGGGGACGCGATCGACCAGCACTTGCCACAAACAGTTTAAAGGAGTGGATCCAGAAACCGAGTTTCTGGTCATTGTATAAACTTAGTTAGGATTCTTTGTAAAGAAACCCGGTTTCTGTTTAGCGCTCCGCCTCCAACTCTGGCAAAAACTGCCGCAACAACCCAATCACGATCGCGGGTTGCTCCAGATGGGCCAGGACGCCTGCATCTGACAGCCGCACAAAGGCTTTCACTCTGGATGGATTCAGACCTGCTAGTCGTTGACCGCTATCAGCGCTAATAAACTGTGCCTTTTCGCCCCACAAAATCACTGTGGGAACACGCAGTTGCGGCAGGTAGCGGGCAAGGTCAAAGTAAAGATCGCCACGCAAGAAGGCTAGTGCGGCGTCTTGGGCATTGGGTTGACGAGCCGATTCCAGGTACGCTTCGACCATTTCTTGAGAAATGCGATCGGGTTGGGCGAACAGAAACCGCTCCAAAAAGCTGCGAACGGAAATCTCAGTGGTTGCACCTAGCGTGTAAATGAGTTGGTCGATCAGCGGCGTATTGATGGCTTGCAGTGGCAATCGCCGTCCGGCATCTTGTCCAAAATCGGCAAAGCCTGATGGAGAGATGAGAAACAGCGCTTTCACTAAGGCAGGTTCCTGAATGGCAAGACGAATCGCGATCGCCCCAGTTAGTGAGGAGGCGACGATCGTCACCGGAGCCGTACACGTTTTTTGGATAAACTCTGTCAACGTGGTCAGGTAATCCGCTACCTGATAAGCTCGCGCTGGATGTGCTGACTGTCCCCATCCGATTAAGTCAGGCACCAGGACGCGATGCGAGTCCAGAAACGCCGGATAGACCTTCGACCATTCGTAGCCAGAAGCCCCACCGCCAAAACTATGCAAAAATAGCAATGGTGGTGCCTTGGGGGAAGGGATTGTCCACGGCTGACCAACGGGAGTGTAGTAAACCATTCGCCCTAGAGAGGTTTCGACAACCTGTTGTCCTATACCAGGGGGATGAAACTGCAGCATGGCAAACTCGCTACGATGGAACTACTGCGTTTTATCCTAGTGCGCTTTATCGAGGCATATTTCCACATAAGCTGATGAAAGCAACAAAACCCTCCTGGAACCCTGGCAGATTTTTGCAAACCCTCACCTATTTTGAGGTGATCCCAGTCTTGAACTGGTTTCAGCAGCTGTTTCAGAGTTCTACAGCCCCACAACCTACGATGACGACAACCGCTTCAGCCAATACTGTCCTCGTTGTGGGTGCAACGGGTGGTGTGGGTAAGCGCGTCGTTAAGCAACTGCACGATCGCGGCTATTCTGTCCGTGCCTTAGTGCGAGATTTAGAGCGTGGCAAAGCGATGCTGGGTGATGACGTAGATATCATCGACGCCGATATCACGCTTCCCGAAACCTTAACGCCTGCGGTTGTGAAGGATATTCGTGCAGTGATTTGCTGTACGGGGCCGCGTGTGCAGCCCAAGGAAGGGGATACGCCCGATCGCGCTAAGTACTACCAGGGCCTTAAATTCTACATGCCGGAAGTAGTGGGCGATTCGCCTGAAAGCACGGATTACCAGGGCATTAAGAATTTGCTTCACGCGATCGCCGATCCACTCAAAGCGGCTCAGACAAACGAAAAAATTCTTTTCGATTTCACCGACCACTCATCACCCGACCCCAGCCCCCCGACACCCCAACCCCCACTCCCTGCCCTCTGGGGCGCACTCGATGATGTCGTCATGGGCGGAGTGAGTGACAGCACCATGCGCCAGATCGATCACGCAGCGCTGTTTACAGGGAATGTGTCCACTGCCAACTCAGGTGGTTTCGCCTCCGTTCGCACTCGTAATCTGGAGCCTGCGCTGAATCTTTCGGGTTACGAAGGCGTGAAACTGCGCGTAAAAGGCGATGGGCAGCGGTACAAATTTCTAATGCGAAGCGATGACAAGTGGGACAGCATCGCTTACTCCCATTCCTTCGACACGACCGCAAACGCATGGATTGATGTACATATTCCCTTCAACACATTGATTCCGGCCTTTCGTGCTAAAACGCTCACCGACGCAGCACCGCTGAATGCCAATCGCATTTGTTCACTGCAACTGATGCTCAGTAAGTTTGAGTATGACGGCAATCTGAACCCTCTCTTTACTCCAGGAACGTTTGCGCTGGAAGTGCAATCCATCAGTGCGTACGGTAGACCGACAATGCCACAATTCGTTTTAGTCAGTTCCGCAGGCGTTACCCGCATCGATCGCCCTGGCATTAACCTCGATGAAGAACCCCCTGCTGTGCGCATGAATGACCAACTAGGCGGCATCCTCACCTGGAAGCGGCGTGGTGAAGAGGCTGTCCGCGAAAGCGGTCTTCCTTATACGATCGTTCGACCCTGTGCGCTGACGGAAGCAGACGGTGGCAAGCAGTTGACGCTTGATCAAGGCGATAACTTGCGAGGCGCAATTAGTAGAGATGATGTAGCGGCAATCTGTATTCACGCGATCGAACAACCGCAAGCCTGTAACCTCACCTTTGAAGTTAGAGCAGAAGACACCGATCTCGCCGTACATTGGACAACCCTTTTCGACCAGTTGCAGCCCGATCGCTAAGGAAAACGCCGACAAGCCGACAGCGGTAACGAGTTTGACTGTGGACAGAATAGGATGCGTCATAGTCGTCTGATGGCTCAATGGATCAGCGTCTTCGTGATGTTTCTAGGACGATCGACATCCAGACCACGCTGCACAGCGATCGCATACGCCAGCAATTGCAGCGGAGTCACGGTCAGGAAGGGAGAAAGCAGTTCATCGATGGCGGGTACTGTTATCTGGTGGTCAAATACGGCGCGATCGGATGACTCGGTGACATTCGTAATGCCAATCAGAGGTGCTCCGTTGGTCTTTGCCTTTTGAGCATTCGCAAGCATCTGATCATAAACATTGCCAGCAGGCGCGATCGCAATGACTAGCACCTTGGCATCCAGCAGGGCGATCGGCCCGTGCATAAATTCGCCGCCTGCATAGCCTTCAGCATGGATGTACGTTGTTTCTTTGAGTTTGAGTGCACCTTCGAGGGCGATCGCTCGATTCATACCACGCCCCAAAACAATGCAGTCTTTGACGTCCGTAAAGGTTTGAGCAACTGTCTGGATGGGTTCATGCTGCTGCTTGAGCGTCGTTTCGATCTGGTCGGGCAGCAATCGCAAGGCGGCGATCGTGTCCACTAATTGTTGTGGTGACAGAACACGACGACGCACGGCAAATGCCAACGCTAGACAGCAAAACACAACCAGTTGAGCCATAAAGGTCTTCGTTGCGGCAACCCCAACCTCGGCACCAGCCAGCGTCGGCAGGGTGTAATCCACTGCTTTTGTCAGCGAACTGTCAGGTTGGTTGGTGATGCCGAGTGACCAGGATTGCAAGGACACATCTGACTGTGATCGACGTTTCTTGGCAACCTCAATCGCGGCTAATGTATCAGCCGTTTCGCCCGATTGAGTGACGGCGATCGTCAACGTGTTTGTGGTCAACGGGAAGGGTGCAGAGACAAATTCGGATGCCGATCGGACTCTGGTGGGAATGCCCGCCAACTGCTCTAGCCAGTACTGCGCGACTAAACCTGCATGACGACTGGTGCCACACGCCACAATCTGAATCTCTGCCACAGCAAAAAGCGCCTCTGGAAAGGCAAGGTTAAACGGGGTAGCTGGCAATGCTGCATCCCGATCGCTGTTCCAATCCGGCTTGAGATATGTCGCCAAACATCGACGCACGACCTCTGGCTGCTCGTAGATTTCCTTCAGCATGAAGTGAGCAAACCCTTGTCGATCGTGCGGGTCAGTGTCAGCGTTTTGGATCGGTTTGTACGGTATCAACGGTAGCCTCAACTCGTTTGTCAAACAGCGCCATCACTATACCGTAACGAGTTGGTAGGAAGAGGTTGTGTGGCGATCGACCCTCTTACACACCATTACAACCATTCAGCTCACCTGTAAGGATTGGACGATCGCGCTTAGATTTTTACTCAGTCTGCACAATCGCATCCATGCAAGTATTAGAACAAGAGGAGTGATCGAAAAGATTGAGTTGGAGAGGGGATCGTGTCGTTCCTTCAACGAAGGAACGATTGTGGTTGTAGATACTAAAGAAGTCTGAGACTCAATTATTCAAAAATTATCGATTACGCCTCTCATCGTGAACAACTAAGTTATGCAGGGTTATGCAGGCATTCGTTACGGGTGGAACTGGTTTTATCGGTGCGAATTTAATTCGCTTACTGCTGCAAGAAGGCTATACGGTCAAAGCGTTGGTGCGATCGAGTAGTCGTTTGGACAACCTTCAAGGACTGGATGTCGCGATCGTTAAATGTGATCTGAACGATCCCAAACTGTGGCAGCACCTTCTCGGTTGTCAGTTTCTATTCCACGTCGCGGCGCACTACTCGCTGTGGCAGACCGATCGAGACGCGCTCTATCAAAACAATGTGTTGGGGACTCGGAATATTCTGGCAGCAGCGCAGAAGGCAGGCGTAGAGCGCACGGTCTATACCAGTTCTGTCGCAGCGATCGGGGTTGGCAGTGACGGCAAACCTGTGGATGAAACCCACCAAAGCCCCGTTGAGAAATTAGTTGGGCACTACAAAAAATCCAAATACCTGGCAGAGCAGGAAGCGGTGAAAGCGGTTCAGGCGGGGCAAAATATTGTGATTGTGAACCCCAGCAGCCCGATCGGCCCCTGGGATATCAAACCCACACCCACAGGTGACATTATTTTGCGCTTTCTGCGTCGGCAAATGCCCGCTTATGTCGATACAGGCTTAAATTTTGTCCATGTGCAGGATGTGGTTTGGGGGCATCTGCTAGCGCTGCAGAAAGGTAAGACGGGCGATCGCTACATTCTTGGCAATCAAAACCTCACGCTCAAGCAGTTGCTCGATCAGCTTGCGCAACTCACTGGCATACCTGCGCCCCAACGCGCCATTCCTGCCTGGATTCCGCTCAGCGTTGCCTGGATTGACGAACAAATTCTTGCGCCCCTTGGCAAAACCCCATCTGTACCGCTGGATGGTGTGCGTATGGCGCAGCAGCCCATGTATTACAATGCCACCAAAGCGGTTCAGGAACTCAGTCTGCCGCAAACGCCCATTTCTGAAGCTCTGCGCGATAGCATAGAGTGGTTTGTGAAGTATGGTTACGTGGGGAAACGCTAAAGGCTAAAGGCTAAAAATTCTGAGATTTTATCCTTTAGCCTTCATACTTCATCCTTTCCCCCACCCGTGTTCCCATTTCGAGGAGTGAAAAACGCATGGCAGTCCTTCTACAGCAGGCGATCGAAGTTGGTAAGTATATCGTCTCTCAACGTCTTAAAGGGCGCACGAAGTATCCTTTGACCTTAATGCTAGAGCCGCTGTTTCGCTGTAATTTGGCGTGCCCTGGCTGTGGCAAAATTCAACATCCCACCGAGATTCTGCGGCAGAATATGACGCCAGAGCAGTGTTTTACCGCCGTTGAAGAATGCGGTGCGCCTGTGGTCGCCATTCCTGGTGGTGAACCATTGCTGCATCCCCAGATTGATGAGATTGTGCGGGGCTTGGTCGAGCGCAAGAAGTACATTTACCTCTGCACCAACGGCATTTTGCTAGAGAAGAGCCTCGACAAGTTCACGCCCTCCCCCTATCTAACGTTCAGCGTCCATTTAGATGGTCTGCGCGAACATCATGACAAGTGTGTCGATCGCAAAGGCGTGTTTGATGTGGCCGTCAAAGCCATTAAAGCTGCCAAAGCCAAAGGCTTCCGAGTGACGACCAACACCACTATCTTTGATGGCACCGATCCCAAAGAGATGCAAGCTTTCTTTGATTTCATCGGCACTCTCGGTACGGATGGCATGATGGTCTCCCCCGGCTATAGCTACGAATGGGCACCCGACCAGGAGCATTTCCTCAAGCGCGAGCAAACAAAATCACTCTTCCGCGAAATACTGGCTCCGTTCAAAGCCGGTAAAAAGAACTGGAACTTCAACCACAATCCGCTGTTCTTAGACTTTCTCACGGGTGTCAAAGACTATGAATGCACGCCCTGGGGGATGCCAAGCTATAGCGTGCTGGGCTGGCAAAAGCCTTGCTACCTGCTCAATGAGGGACACTACGAAACCTTTCAGGAACTGTTAGACAACACCGATTGGAGCAAGTACGGACACTCTAGCGGGAATCCTCAATGTGCCGACTGTATGGTGCATTGTGGCTACGAACCCACCGCTGCTGTAGATGCTATGCAGCCACAAAACATGATGCGGGCGATCGGTAGCGTCTTTGGTGTCGCAAACTAAACTCTAAAAAATGAGAGGCAGGTGACTCAAATGACTCTACCGATGAGGGAAAAGAGTTGAGTCACCTGCCCTTGTAGCCTGGGTATGGTCCGGTGCTTTTTTTCAGAATGCTAACGTTGAGCGCGATCAGACAGATCGTGACCGACTTCATCAACGCCCTGGCGGACATCATCGGCCGTTTTACCAGCACCCTTCACATAGCCCGACCCAAACTCTTTGAAGGCTTCAGCGGATTCTTTGCCGATGCGCTTGAAGCGCTCACCAGGATTGCCTTCCGTTTCGCGCGCTTCCTGGTTCCACTGTCCCGTTGTTTTGGGTCGATCGGCATCATTCTGGTCAATGCGATCGCGGAGATTTTGGGGCAAGGCATTGTCATTTCGACCAGGATCGACATTCGTGGTTAGCAGTAGAAACCCAACGAAAACAACGGTTAAAAGTTGCTTTACTTGCAGTCCTTTCAGTAAGGATGTGATGTGAGCGATCGCTCCAGAAATCAAATTTGTCATACCGTTACTCCATCAATTCGTTCTCAATCTTTGCTGCCGTTTTAAACGGCTTTGGCTTGCTTCAACGTTTGCGATCGCAAACGAAAAATTTGAAATCGCCTGCAAGAAAGACATCTCAGCCAGTGATCGTCTTTCTTACAAACCAACGGACCCAAGCCAATGTGCATGCGTCAGCACAGCATTAAGACTAACGTTCAAAACGTAACGAGCCCTCTGACAAAAGTTATAGTTCGTTGCTCAGAAAGAAGCGATCGCTGCGGCAGAACGCCTCACATTGACGTACCAGGGCAAGCCGCTTGTTTGGGGCAATTTGGTCTGCAGCGATCGCACAAATCAGAGATCTTTGTATTCATGAATGAGCCAGGGCTGCTATCTGCATCTGTCGCTACTTTGCAGTTTTAAGTCAGCACCGTACAATAACTTGGTCACAAGGTCTATGCATGACACAGGCTACTAGAGGCTAAAACGATGATTAAAGCATATGCAGCGCATGAACCGGGTGGCGAACTAAAACCGTTTGAGTACGATCCGGGTGCGCTTGGTGCTCTGGATGTGGAGATCAACGTTGAATATTGCGGGATCTGCCACAGCGACCTGAGTATGTTGAACAACGAATGGGGAATCACGCAATATCCGTTCATTCCAGGCCATGAAGTGGTGGGGACGATCGGTGCGATCGGCGATAGCGTCACTACGGTCAAAGTGGGACAACGAGTCGGACTGGGCTGGTATGCCCGTTCCTGCATGAACTGCGAGTGGTGTATGTCAGGTGACCACAACCTTTGTTTGACGGCAGAGGGGACAATTGTCGGTCGACCCGGAGGCTTTGCCGATAAGGTGCGTGCCCATCATAAATGGGTCTTTCCTTTACCAGAACAGGTCAATCCAGAGGTGGTAGGGCCACTGTTTTGTGGCGGTATCACGGTGTTTAATCCGATCGTGCAGTTTGACATTCAACCAACCGATCGCGTCGGTGTCATTGGCATTGGTGGCTTAGGACACATGGCGCTGGGCTTTCTACGTGCTTGGGGCTGCGATGTCACTGCCTTCTCAACCAGTCCTGATAAAGAGGCAGAAGCTCGTCAGCTGGGCGCGAATCATTTCATCAACTCCCGCGATCCCGAAGCACTGAAAGCGGTGGAAAATACGTTCGACTTGATTATTTCCACCATCAACGCCGACTTAGACTGGAACATTTACATTGCAGCACTACGCCCGAAAGGCCGTCTGCACTTAGTCGGTGTCACGCCAAGCCCTCTATCCGTAGGCATTTTCCCGCTGATTCTCGGACAGAAGTCGCTCTCTGGCAGTCCCACAGGTAGCCCCGTCACCATCACCAAAATGCTGGACTTCGCTGCCCGTCACAACGTCGAGCCGATTACCGAAACGTTCCCCTTTGAACAGGTGAATGAAGCAATGGAGAAACTCCGCAATGGCAAACCACGCTATCGCCTCGTGCTAAAGCACTGAGGCTGGCTAGTACTAGCTGCAAACGCGATCGCAACATATTATCTCTACGAGGGGCACGGCATTGTCGCGCCTCATGTTTTTGGTTTGAATTAACACGTTTGAGGTTGAAACAGGCTTGTGATGCAGCCCAACCGATCGGCGAGGGCAGAACCCAACGCCTATCTGTGCAGAGTCCAACCAACGCTCAAGGAATGTGGGCTGCAGGATCTGTGCGCATCGATTAAGGATAGGCGATCGGCTTTGCATCAAATGCCTTCGGTAGATCGCGATCGGGTTAGCTTACACTGTGATCGTTGAAAGAGAGTTAAAGCGTCTTGTTAGCAGCACTACTATACGGCCAAGAAGATCTCCGCCTGGAAACAGTTGCAGAGCCGACTCCAGCAGAAGGAGAAGTCGTCATTCGGGTGGGAGCCGCTACAACCTGTGGGACTGACCTTAAAGTGTGGCGGCGAGGCGGACATGCCCGAATGCTAAAACCGCCGACGCTATTCGGGCATGAGGCCGCTGGTGATATCGTAGCGATCGGTCACGGTGTCACGCATTGGCACGTGGGCGATCGCGTCGTTGCTAACAATTCTGCACCGTGCATGACCTGCTTTTTTTGCCAAAAAGAGGAGTACTCGCTCTGCTACAATTTGCTGTTTAACAACGGCACCTTTGCTGAATACCTCAAAATTCCAGCAGCGATCGTGCAGCATAACCTGTTGCCGCTTCCTGATGGCATGCCTTATGCGTTGGCATCGATGACCGAGCCGCTGGCCTGTGTGTTGCATGGGGCTGCGCGATCGAATGTGAAGCCAGGCGATCGGGTTGTGGTGCTGGGCGACGGCGCGATCGGGCTGATGTTTGTTGCCGCCTTGGCATCCGGTCTTGGTGAATGGCATCACAGTCAGCGATCGGCGGTCAGCGGTCAGCCCTTTGGTGAAGTGATTTTGTTTGGCGGCAGCGAGCAGCGGTTGCGGCTTGGCAAGACGCTAGGAGCGGCAAAGACGTTCAACTATCGGCAAGTGGAGGATGTACCCGCGCTGGTGAAGTCAATGACAGAGGGCTGGGGCGCAGATGTGGTGATCGAAGCGACAGGCGTTCCATCCGTGTGGGAAATGGCGATCGCATGTGCCCGTCCGGGTGCCACAGTCAACCTCTTTGGTGGTTGCCCTCGTGATACCAGTATTACGGTGAACACAGAACGCTTGCATTACAGCGAATTGACTTTAAAGGGGGTCTTCCACAACACACCCACTCACGTTCGAGCCGCTTTGACCCTCTTAGCAAGCCGCGCGTTGCCGTTTGAGCACTTGATTAGCGAAGAGCAGCCACTGGCAAAACTGGGAGAGGTGTTTGAAGCCATGAAACAGCGGCAAGTGGTTAAAGTGGCCATCACTCCCTAGACGGTCATCGTTTCAATGGGTTTCGCACCACAAACCGAATTTTCCATCACGGGCATGTGACGCAATCAGTGAGGAGGCTTCAAACATGCTCTAAAACCGTCATATGAAATAGCTTGATCCAGAATCGTACATTTGTACTATAATACAAAAACAACGATCGCTTATTGGCTAATGGGAGCGATCGTTTCCCTCTTTTTACGACTCCTATGATTACCTCACTGAGTCTGCTAGAACGCGCGAAGCAAGGAGACGCTGGAGCGATCGCAGCCCTCATGAATGATGTCTTGCAGGCACAAGACGTTTGGGTGAAAGCGACATTAGAAAGTGACTGTCTCCAAGTCATGCTGAAGTCTCCCGCCGTTTTGCATCAGTTGACCTGCATCACGTTCATGCAGAGAGGCTTACTGCGGCTACAGCCAGACGCGATCAAGCAAGTTAGAGCGTACGCGTGGCGGGTCGGTGATGCGTTTCCGCTGTGGATTGCGACCTTTTCCCTGGAGCAAGATTCGTTGCTTCAAGGTCAACTCAAGGCCGTGATTGATCAACCAGCCAGCGCAAGTGCAGTTATGCCCTCAGGTGACGAGACTTCAGCTCCTTCGCAGCCATCAATGCCAACACTGACGTTGCCACCGCCGATTGGTAAACGGTCTGAGCTTTTCAAGCTGGGTTTTGTGATTGTGGCGATAACAATGGTTTACTTTGTGGTGACGGGCGTGTAATGACGGCCTTGATCGGGAATAATGCGTTTAAGGTAATGGTGCCAGGAGGCGCAGACTGGATGACGCAACCCGATCGACTGCAAACAATAAAGCAGCGTGCAAAACAGGGCGATCGAGTTGCCATCGCGCAGCTGATCAACTACGCTGTTGCCCACAAGGAGATAGCTGCAACAGTCGCGTTTAGCGCCAACCATCTGGAGATTAACCTGGAAGCACCCGTGATGCCCGATCGGCAGATTGCTACCACGCTCATTCAACGGGAGCTAATCAGCCTCCGGCAGGCAACAATTACAACTGTCACCATTAGCGGCAGGCAGACTGGAGCCGAGCAGCCTGCCTGGGTGCAGGAGCTTCAGCTTTCAGCAGAGCCTCTTTCCAACTCACCACAGCGATCACCTGTCGGCAAGCACCCCCGTCGAAAAGCATCATTCACCCTTACGTTCAGCGATGTGCGCCGTTTTCTGGCTCAGTTCAATCCTTTCAAAGCCGGATTCATCGGCCTTCTGAGCTTGTACGCTGTCTTCGGGGCATCGAACTATACGGTGGATGGCTTTTTGGACGGTAGCGATCGCATCATGATGTTTTTGCATGGCGTGAATTTGATCTTTCACGAAGCGGGACATACGATTCTGTCTGGCTTCGGCCAGTTTCTGCATATTCTGGGTGGTTCGTTGATGCAGATTATGGTGCCAGCAGGGATCGCAGGCTATTTTATGGTGACACGCCAACCCTATGCAGGAGCGATCGCGTTGTGCTGGATGGCGCAGAGCCTCTGGGATGTTTCGATCTACATCAAGGATGCTCAGGAGCGATCGCTGCCGTTGCTGGGTGGCGAAGGCGTTCTGCACGATTGGCACTTTTTACTGCTCGATTTGCACCTGCTAGCACAAGCTCAGCTGGTTGGCAGTCTCACGTTCTTTCTAGGATCAGTGCTGTACCTGATAGCGAGCGCAGGTGGTCTTTACTATTCGCGCCAAAAACTCTAAGGCAAAGCACTCTGAAAGGCAGATCGCTTCTGGTTGCTGGCTCCTAACTCCTGATTACTGACTCCCACCGACTCTACTTAAGAAACTCCTCAGCCGTTGCAGGCGCATTGGTACGTCGCTCTTTAGGCCGTTCTAGCTTAATTGGATTTTGCGGTTCCGGTGGAATGAGGAAGCGGTTGCCCCAACCACCATTAATATCTTGTGGGCGGATTGCAGGGGCTGTAGTGCCACCCGTGGGAAGGTCGATCGCCATCGTCTGGGTCACTTGAATATACTGCTGCCCATCCGCTGTGCCATGAACCAGTTTGCGAGAGAGCTGAATTTTCTGCTTGGCTAACTGATTTTCTAGTTGCTGTAGTTGATCGCTCCCATCCACTGGTGCGAGTGTTGCCAGAAAGACAACCTCACCCGCAGGGTTGAGAGAAAGCTTCAGTTTCGCCTGATCAAGCTGCCACGCTTCTTGAAAGCGCCCATCCCGAGCCGTCTCCCATAAGTTCAGGTTCGTCTGCCACCGTCCACCGCTCACTTCTGCCGGTTGGTAAGCGAGGATGGTATAAGTCGGACCAGGATTGAAATTTTTTGAGGCTTGGCTGGCTGGATAGAGATAGCGAATAGCAGCGACCATTACCTGGCTTTTCTCAGGCAGGTTGGTGTTTCCCGCAAGCGTATAGACTCCCGGCAACTGCTTTTCTACAGTGAATTTCAGGTTGATGTCCTGCAAGGGTTTAGATTGCAACAACCGAGTGCATCCTGTACCCAAGAAGAGCACTAAGGCAATACTGAGCCACGGCTGATACCAGGCCGCCATGAAGCAAGAGCGATCGTTGTTCGACATCATCCACGCCGTTTATTTACCTTTATAGCTATAGCCACACTGGCTAGGACGGGATGCACGGGTGGAACCTCTGGCTGGGGCACACCCCACTCCACCTTTGATCCCAATGTCCTAAGCTTTGTGGCAACCGCTATACATGCATTCGAGCAAGGCAAACGTAAATCCGGTTAGACGGCAAAAATGCACGAGAAACTCATAAAGCGTTAACGAGACGTCTCTCCTCTAGCAAAGGAAAATATCTAGAAGAGGCCATCAAGCCTTAGACAATGCCAATAAAACGGAGAGGGAGGGATTCGAACCCTCGGTACGGTCTTACGATTCGTACAACAGATTAGCAATCTGCCGCTTTCGACCACTCAGCCACCTCTCCAGGTGATGGAACATCATCATAACAGATCTCGCTCTACCAACAACAGCCCTTCACAGCCACTTTGATGGTCAACGCATTAAAAAAACTAATGGGCTCTAAAAAGAGCGCAAAGCCTAGAACTTTGCGCCCTCAATGTGGAAAAGCGTGTCCGTCAATCAACACACGGCGAGCGTGACAAAGGATAGCAAGCCAGCAATCACATAGAAGGCAGCCACGATGCGCGTCTCAGACCAACCAGAAAGCTCCAGATGATTATGGTAAGGAGACATTTTGAAAAAACGCTTGCCAATGCCATCCGGCCCTTTGGTTGCCTTGTAGTAGCCGACTTGGAGCATGACCGAAAGGGTCTCAATTAAAAACAAACCGCTCAGAATGAGTAGTGCAAAGAGACTGTTTGTCAGTAGCGCCACACCAGCCAGGGCACCACCCAACGCCGTTGAACCTGTGTTGCCCATAAAGACTCTTGCTGGGTTGCGGTTGTGCAGTAGGAAACCAAGGCAGCTACCGCTCAAACAAGCACAGAAGAGCATTAATTCCGGTGAGGTTGGCCCGATGAGAGCGCCCAAACCAAGAAGCGCGATCGCCACCGTACCGCCTGCTAAGCCGTCCACACCATCTGTGAGGTTAGTCGCATTGCTTTCTGCCGCCAGCACGAAGACCGCAACGACCCAGAAGAAAAACCCCAGCGGCAACATGAAACCAAGGGGCAGCGCGACGGTTGTAATCGTTGCTGGCTGAGTCCAGGCTAACCAGAGACAGAATAATGAACCGACTCCAACCTGGAGGAGGAGCTTCATCCGCGGCGTAATGCCTTTGTTCGAACAACCACGGATGATTTGCCAATCGTCAATCCAGCCGATCGCGCCATAGGCAAGGGTAAGGACAGACACTGCAACTACCGAAGCTGAAAACCCAGACCAGATCAGCGCTACCAGCAAGGCGACGGGTAAAAAGAAAACACCACCCATCGTCGGTGTGCCAGCCTTCTTCAGGTGAGATTTGGGACCGTCTTCGCGGATGACTTGACCCGCTTTGAGTGCCCGTAGAGAAGGGACTGCCCAAAAACCAAGACCCGCTGCCGACACAGCACAGAACCAAAATGGTAGAGTCAGAGAGAACACCTGCGCTAGCGATCGTCCGGCCATTTCATCGGCAATCAGAGCGAAGGTACTGAGACCGATCGTTAAGAGTACGAACAGGCGCATCCCTGACAGATTTAACGTTTGAGTTGAAAATAACTTAGCGTCCACTAAACTCTCACTTCACTCCACACACTACACACAAGCGCTCACTGCCACAATTCGGAAAAGACACCTGAAGTTTAGCAAATCAGGTCAGCCTAATCTTCTAGCTCCAAATCATCATCATCGTCATCGTCAATGTCAAAACTGTTATCTTCGCCTGCCATCAAAGCGTTGAGTTCTTCGCCATCGGCCTCCAGGTAACTCACTTCCTGGTTATCACGCGCCAACAAGCGACCTGTGTTCTCAAGCCAGTCCAAGATGGAGGCTTCTTGTTTGAGCGGGATTACGGCGGCTCGTTGGCTACGAGGTTCTTCACGAAGAGAAGGATTGTAGGTCATACGCATTTTAGGGTTGAACTCAGTCGTGCGATCGAGTCTATGCAAATCCTAGAGACACAATCAACACGACAGCTACAGACTTTACGGATGAAACAACCAGAGTGTATCACCATAGAAAAGAATTGCAAGAGTTTTTTAGTCACACAACTACTTTTTGGCTATTCAAGCATACTGCACGCATAAGCAAGCAATATAGATACTTGCCTTAACTTGCCCGCTTTACTTTAAACTTTCGCCCAGTTCTTAAATCTATCAGTAAGAAAATGAGGTTTTTGCATGAATCATCGCCTGCTCGGAGGCTACACCTTCTAACGTTCCCGTAAGACATTGATCGAATCGAGTCCTTGCTTAAGTCGTTGCTCTGGAGATTGACAGAAATGATTGGTAAAGCGGCATTGTTGCAGGCGATTGCCGGTAAAAATCGTGGCTTACTGGCAACCGCTAGCGATCAGCAGGCCATTGGCGTCGCGATCGCTCAGCTAGAAGGGTATAACCCCACCCCGAGACCGATTGAAGCCAGCCATCTACTGGACGGCGACTGGCGTTTGCTGTACACGACTAGCCAGGAGCTTTTGGGCATCGATCGCGTGCCGTTGGTCAAATTAGGGCAGATCTATCAGTGCATTCGAACCGCAGAAGCGAAGATTTACAACATTGCTGAAATTAGCGGGTTGCCCTATCTCGACGGTTTAGTCAGTGTGGCGGCTCACTTTAGTCCGGCTTCCGAACGGCGAGTCGATGTCAAATTTGAACGGGCCATTATCGGGCTCACGCGGCTCATCGGCTACCAGTCGCCCGATCGCTTTATTCAAGACATCGAAGCAGGCAGAAAGTTTGCAGCGATCGATTTCAATATTGGCAATCGTGATCGGCAAGGCTGGCTCGACATTACCTATCTCGATGAGGACATGCGAATTGGGCGTGGCAATGAAGGCAGCGTGTTTGTATTGACGAAGGGATGAGGGAAAAGGCTAAAGGCTGGATGAGGGATAAAGTCATGAGGGATCAAATAGACAAGACTGTAGGAAGGCAATCGGGGGAATCTTTAGCCCTTAGCCCTTATCCTTTAGACTTTCCCATCCGCCTGTCTCAGTCGCAGTTGAATCGCCTTTCTGTCTGTCCGCGTAAGTTTCAGCATACGGATTTAGAGCAGTTGGCGGCTCCGAGCGAACCAGATCAGCAAGAGCGGCAGAATCAGGGGACTCGGTTTCACCTATTGATGCAGCAGTGGCTGTTGGGCCTGCCTGTCGATCCGTTGGTGCAAAACGACCCTCAACTGCAAGCCTGGTTTAGTGCGTTTATGGCAGTGGCTCCTAAAATTCTGACGTTGGGGGGCGATCGACCCGCTTGGGGACAAAGTGAATATTCACGTACGCTGCAATTGGAGGGTTATTTACTCACAGTGGTATACGACCTGCTGCTGACCAATGACCAGCAAGCACAGATTCTGGACTGGAAGACCTATCCGCGCCCACAAAACCCACGCTGGCTGCTGCAAAATTGGCAAACGCGGCTTTACCCCTTTGTGCTGGCGGAAACGAGCGATTACGATGCCGATCGCATTGCCATGATCTACTGGTTTTTTGAGTCAGGCGAGCAAGCCCCGGAAGCTCGACGCTTCAGCATTGCCTACGATGCGACTCAGCATGAACAAACCCGCAAGGATCTCATTCACTTGTTGACCCAACTGACAGGCTGGCTAGAGCGCTATCAGAATGGTGAACCCTTTCCGCAGGTATCTCTGGAATCAAAAGAATGCGATCGCTGTAGCTTTGCCATCCGGTGCGATCGGGTTGCGCTGCGGGATGAAATCCAACCGTCACTATCGGAGACCGATCGTGCCCATCGGTTCTCGTTACCTGATATTGGTGAAATTCAGGAAGTGTCTTTATGAAACAGCCGTCGGTAGAAAGGGTGCAGGCGTTGGGCTAAAGGCAAATCAACTCAAAGGACGAGCGATGGAGATACGGGAATCATGTCTCTTCACCGCTCGTTAACTGCTTGACGCCTGATCTACTGTCCAGCCTCTACTCAGAGAGTTTGCTGTACTTATGACCACCATACGCCATCATTGCTTTGGACGCAGGATGGTTGCCGTGTTGGGCGATCGCTTCCTCGACACGACTAACCCCTGCTTTCAAATGTTTGGCATTGCCTCCCAGAGCCACAAATTTACCCACTTCCTGATCCAGAAGCGTAGCCGCCACTTCGTTATCAGCCTCGGAAGTGGGATAGTCTACCCAAAGCTCCAGATTGGACTGTACACCACAGGGAATGCCAGCCTGATTCCAGCGAATTTTAACTGCAATGGTGTGCTTGCCGGGTTCAGTGAAGGCAAAGCCCTTTGAACTCCAGAATAGAGTTGTCTCAGCCTTGCGCTTCTTCCCTGGCTTCAGGTCTTTAATGCTTCCTTTGTCTGTTTGAATCACAAAAGAAGACATCCGTTTTGCACTTCCATCTGTTTTAATCACGGTGATTTCGGCGTGCTGAGCTTCGATGCTAATGTCACTCGGCGTTGCGATCGCTTCCTTCGTGTTGTTGACTAACTCCCAACTTAAAGGCAGCGGCTCTCCCAGTTTCACGCGCTGTTTCTTGACAACCAACTTCAGCTCCAGAACCTCAGACCTATAGAAATACCGATCGACATCTACCTCTGGAACGGTAGAACTGTGCCCGGTTCCAAAGGTCATACCGCCCGGACGTACCACGGGATCAGGGAAATGAATCAAGTGGTGTCGAACGTGAGCGTTAAACCGCAGCGCGATGTTGTCAGGGAACACACTTGGATCTCCAGTAGTCGCTCCACCAAGGACATCGGCAACGCTGGGTGATGTTGTCATAATCGAGTTATCCGCTCCAGGCTCACCAAATAAGGTTATTTCCTGATGTTGCTGGTTAAAGCCATGCCCAACTTCGTGACAGGCACTGCGTAGAAAGGCTCGCGCCACGTCCCGCTGCTTCTGGTTGGTTGCAGTGCCGAAATTGGATGAGTCTGAATCTGGGTAGCCATCGTCCGAAAAACTGGCAACGCCTTCACGGGGGACTTCAATCGTGTCATACATGACTCCTCGCCCACAACCCAGGTGAGCAGGCACAACGAGCAGGTGCATGCGCCAATCTCGATCGAGATTGGTGGCCGGATTGCGTACCGAGAGCATCAGAGCGTGAAGATCGGCAGATGACCAGCAATTGGTCGCTGTCACTCCTGCGGGCACAGGAATACTCGTCTGATCATAAATCACGTTCAGATCCCAGCCTGCGGTTGCAAAAACGGTCTTGAAGTCCTCGGTGCCGCTGCCTGAAGTAGCTGGCACAGCCTGTGGTGCCACTGAACCTGTCAAGGTATCAACTTCGACGGTAGCCCTGCGGAAGAAGGGCGAAACCCAACTCATTGAGAAGGTGCCTTTCTCTACCCCAGTTTCGTACAGTTTGCCCTCAAAGTATGGACCTGAGAGACCGACAGGTGAAGCCTTGGGTGAAAGCACTGCTGTCACCGTGCGACTTGGCGTGGTCGGGAAAGAGCCGTCGAAGGAACCAGCAGGGGGTTGGGTATACCGATATTCGTCAATGGTGAGCGTGAGATGGCAATGTGCGGTTGTAATAACAGGACTAAATTGAACGTTTGTGACCTTTAAATACGAATGGTACCGATTCCTTGGATGAATTGGAATCTCGGTTGCATCAGCAGTATCCATCGACGCGATCGCGGGAGTCGTGGATCCTGGTAATTGAGGCAGCCTTGGATCAGGTATAGGAATGGGGAGAGAAGGAATGGGTAGAGGAATAGGAATAAAGAAGCGAAACCGATATAAATCACCGCTCACAGTGAGACCACCATTCGCTTTATCAACCCGCATCGTGCCTCTGTAATAAGTCAGAAACTCGGAATTGGGGGCGAAGGTAATTTGGTAACAGCCTTCCTTTAGATCAATGAAGCAGAAATGCCAGGGTGGAATTGGAAAGGGGGATGGTACTGGAGAGAGAATTGGAGACGGTATGGGTGGAGGAACAACTGGAGGTTCTACCGGAACTTCTAAGTTGAGTATTGGCTCCGCCATTGGGACAAACACAGAACTGGTCGGTGGTGGCGATGTATGATCCGTTGTGTCATGTGTCATTTTAGTACTCTCTATTCGTAGTGAGGGTGTATCCAGTAGACAGTTGATGCTGAAGCGAGTCTGAATCGGAACACAAACTGAATTGTTGACTGAAGCGAAGCCAAAGTTGTTGATTTTAACTGATGATTTTGACTGATGAAGAGGCGTCTTAGCTCGATGAACTAACCTGGTCTACTGCCACCTTGATGCGCTTATCGATCGCTAGCCAAAATGAAGCTTGAGCAAGCATGTCTGTCTGTCTTTATTCTTTGAGAAAATAGTCAAATTCCACAGTACCCTTGAGGGTACTTTCCTCAGGCACTCGGTTTACCAAGGAGATTTCCGAGAAAAAATATGCCGTTTGGTACGGGCAGGCTTTGCCAAAATCTTTGCCTCTAGCTGATCGCTCTACTGTCAAACCTGCCCATAGGGGCATTTTGTTTGCTAGAAATCTCCTAAGTAGCTGGCTCCTCACTCTTCACTCCGTCCCAACCGCTCCATGACAGACATCACCAAACCATCCGACGAGCCACAACTCGCGATCGAAGTGCGCGAGATGGAAATCGATGACCTTGCGCCCGTCTTCCATTTGGGCGAGACCCTCTTCACCAGTGACCTTTACCCTTACATTTACCGCACCTGGGATCAATGGGAAGTGATTGGGCTATATAACACTGACCCAGAATACTGCCTGGTTGCTGAAGTACAGGATCAACTAGCGGGTTTTATCCTGGGCACCATTATTAACAAATCATCCTGGACGTATGGCTACATCATCTGGCTTGGTGTGAATCCTGCCTTTCATCGACGCGGCATTGCGGACAAACTGGTCGATCGACTCGTTGAGCGCATGATCGACGATGGCGCACGGTTCATGATGGTGGACACCGACCCGGAAAATGCGCCAGCGCTGAAGTTCTTTGCCCGCAAAGGCTTCGGCAATATGCGTAAGCACGTCTACTTATCAATGAACCTGAGCAAGCACGAATACTACGGCAAACTCATCGCCTACGAACGCGAAAAAGCCGAACGCCAGGTCTGGAAGCGCCCCAAAAAGCGATCGCCCAAGGCTTAAGCTAACGTTACAGCCTCATCTCCTCATCCAGGTAGCGCTTATAGCCCTTTTCCTCTAGCTTTGCCTGTTTTTCAATCACTATCTGAGCAAGACTTTGGCGATACTCCTGCACTTTTTCAAGCAGTGCCGGATCGTGGGTTGCCAGAATTTGGATGGCGAGGAGTCCGGCGTTACGGGCATTGCCGATCGCCACGGTTGCAACCGGAATCCCTGCTGGCATCTGCACGATCGAGTACAGCGAATCTAGTCCTTGCAGGTGGCGACTGATGACGGGTACGCCAATGACAGGTAGGGGCGTGAGTGCTGCCACCATTCCCGGTAAGTGAGCCGCACCGCCTGCACCTGCGATGATCACTTTCAGCCCTCGTACATGGGCTTGCTGAGCGTAATCCACCATGCGTTCTGGTGTGCGGTGCGCTGAGACGATGCCAATTTCGCAGAGGATGTCAAATTCTTCGCAAGCGACGATCGCGTCCTGCATGGTGGGCAAATCTGAATCGCTGCCCATGATGATGCCGATGGGGGGAGAATTCATTGGAAGGCTAAAGGATGAAGGCTAAAGGATGAAGGCTAAGGGATAAGTTTTGAGTGAATGCAATTTCTCACTTAAAGCAGCCAATTATATTGGATCGATAGCGTTATAACCGCTGAAGCAACTCGTTGTATTCTGCATGTGCGCCAATCCAGAACCAGTAAAGGCGATCATTTTCCAACAAGCCGAGAACTCGGTAGTCTAAACTCACACGCGCCGAGTAAATTGGTTGGCGCTGGCTAACCCGTTTGAATTGAAGACTATTGTGATAAGGATCTGAACGCCAGAGTGCATAGGCTTTTGCAGCTTGTTCTTGAGCTGATGCAGGAAGTCCGTCAAGCTTCTTGCGGAATGCTTTCGTGACGCTTGATTTCACAACTCAGGCTGAGAGGGAAAAACTTCAGCTAGAGGTGTGGTATCACCAGCAGTAATTTCCTGTCGTACCGTTGCTGCTATCCGATCCCACTGATCGTTTGTCGTCGCTTCAAATTGTGCTTTCCATGTCCGCTCATCCTCTATCTCAGCCAGGAAACGAGCCGCGATCGCATCTTGCTCTTCAGCAGGTAAAGTCTTTAATTGGGCGATCGCCCGTTCCAGCAATTCAGTCATCGTTGTCGTCTTCCTATGTGGATGTCACAGTTCTCGATAATGCCCAGTTTCAAATTCAGCGATCGCCTCTTGCGCGAATGCTTCTAATTTCCCGCCTGCAATATCCTGTTCGATTTGTGCATCCCAACGATCGTAATCTAGATCAAAAAACCAAAGTCTTAGTCTCTCAAACTCTTGAGAAGGCAGCGAGAGAATTGCATCTTCAATGTTCTCAAGTGACATCAACTGTTACCTCTCTGTTCTTGCGGAAATTATAGCTTTGCTGGCAAAGGCAATACCTCAGCAGGCTCACTACTTTGTCTCCATCCAGTTTTCGCCAGAGTGGATTTCGACGACTAGCGGAATGGATAGCTCGACTGCTGATTCCATTGTGGCTTTGATTTTGGGTCCCAGTTCTGTCCATTCGTCGGGGGGCATCTCGAAGACGAGTTCATCGTGGACTTGGAGTAGGAGTCGTGCCTGATATGGCTCGATGAGGTCGTGGAGTTTTGCCATCGCAATTTTGATGATGTCGGCGCTGGAACCCTGGATGGGCGCGTTAGCAGCGGCACGGAGCGATCCGGCATCGTACTGGTCGCGGAGTTTGAGCTTGGTGAGGTCGATCGCCCCTGGTTCCGTTCCTCTCAATCGCTTCAGTGATTCGCTGGCAAAGTTGAAGTAGCGGCGGCGACCGAGGATGGTTTCGACATAGCCATTGGCGATCGCTTCTCGCTGCATTTGCTGGAGGTATTCAAAAACTTTGGAGTAGCGTTCGTTGAAGCGATCGATAAACAAGCGGGCTTCGCTAGATTTTACGCCTGCTTCTCGCGCAAACCGTTGGGCACCCATGCCGTAGATCACGCCGAAGTTGATGATCTTCGCCAGCCGTCGTTCTTCGGAGTTGATGTCGTCTTTTTCGAGCAGCAGTTTGGCGGTGAGTGTGTGAATGTCGCCGTTTTGCCGATAGGTGTCGAGCAGGACAGGCTCCTGGCTCAGATGCGTCAGAATGCGGAGTTCGATTTGGGAATAGTCTGCTGCGACCATCACCCAACCGGGTTCGGAGACGAAGGCTTTGCGAATCTGGCGGCTGAATGCCGTGCGGATGGGAATATTTTGCAGGTTGGGGTTGGAGGAGGAGAGTCGCCCCGTGGTCGTGCCCGTCTGATTGAAATCGGTGTGGACGCGATGGGTGTCTGGGCGCACCAGCAGCGGCAACGCATCGACGTAAGTGGACTTCAGCTTACTCAGAGTGCGCTGCTCCAGAATGGCATCAATGACGGGATGATCCCCTTGCAGTTTTTCCAGCGTGGCAGCATCGGTGGAGAAACCCGTCTTCATGCGGCGTGATTTTTTGGTGTCGAGTCCCAGGGTGTTGAACAGCAAATCGCTGAGCTGTTTGGGTGAACCGAGGTTGAACTGCTGTCCGGCGACTTCGTAGGCTTGTTTTTCGATCGCCGCCAAATCGGTTTCCAATCGCTGAGACAGTTCCTTAAGATAGGCAACGTCAATCCGCACACCGCAGTATTCCATTTCTGCGAGAACGGGTTCTAGCGGTTGCTCCACGTCGAGCAAGAGGCGATGCAGTGCGGGAATGGGTTCTAACAGGGCGCGAAGTTTGGGCACCAGCAAGAAGGTGGTGTAGGCATCTAAGCCGCAATAGTCCGCGACGGCAGGAACCGGGAGATCGGCGATCGTTTTCCCTTTGGGCACCAGATCTTTGTAGCTAAGAGCGGTAATGTTCAGGTGTTTGCCGCTCAGTTCGGTCAGATTGTGGCTGTCATCGGGGTTGAGGACGTAGCTTGCCAGCATGGGATCGAAGATGACCCCTGCCAGTTTGATGCCCTGACAGCGCAATATGAGGCGATCGAACTTGGCATTTTGCAGCGCTTTGGGATAGTCGGCGCTTTCGAGAATGGGGCGCAATGCCTCTAGCGTGGCAGCTTTATCGAGGTTGCCGCCATTAGTGTGCCCCAGCGGAATGTACGCCATGTCTGACAGTTCGGCACCCCAGCAGCAGCCAATGCCCACCAGATCAGCATCGCGTGGTTCGAGCGCGGTGGTTTCAGTGTCCCAGGCGACGGGGATGTCAGGGCTGGTGAAGGTTCTCAGGCGATCGATCAACTCCGTCAGCTTCTCAGGCGTATCGATGATGTGCGGCGTAATGGCAACGGGTAAGACCTTTTGTGCGGCAACGGTATCGTCGGCGCTGAAGAACCATAGATCGCCATCCTCTCGCTGTGAGGGTGTGACAGTAGCCTTTGCGATTGAAGCCGTAGCGTCTGAGGCTTCCCCGCGCTGATCGCCGCTGAACTGGCGATGGACTTTCTGGATGCGATCGATAAACGTGCGAAATTCCAGTTTTTCCAGCAGCTCATTCACCGCTGTTTCGTCAAAATCGCGGATGCGGCACGACTCCCACTCGATCGCCAGCGGCACATCCAGATGAATTTGCGCCATCCACTGCGAATGACGCGCTTCGTCTTTGCCTGCCTCTAGCTTCTGCCGCACCGCACCCTTGATTTGATCCAGCGACTCGTAAACTTTTTCCAGGGAGCCGTAGGTGGTGAGTAGCTGCACCGCTGTTTTGTCGCCAATGCCCTTCACGCCCGGAATGTTGTCGGAACTGTCGCCGCAGAGGGCTTTGTAGTCCACAACCTGCGACGGCAAGATCCCCATCTTCTCCTTCACCTGCTCCACGCCAAATTCTCTGGGCGGAGGCGTGCCTTTGCCGTAGACGGTGCTGAGGTAGAGGACTTTCGTGGTGGCTTCGGCATCGACGAGTTGGAACAGGTCACGATCGCCACTCAAAATCTTGACCAGAAAGCCATCCGCACTTGCCCGTCGCGCCAGCGTCCCGATCACGTCATCCGCTTCGTAGTTTTCTGCGGTGAGAATGGGCAGGTTCAGCGCCAGCAAAAGCTCTTGCAGGTTCGCAATATCGGGGATGAAATCCTCCGGCGTTTCGGCTCTGCCTGCCTTGTAGGTGTCGTCGGCTTCATGGCGAAAGGTTTTTTCGGAGAGGTCAAAGGCGATCGCCACGTACTGCGGTTTCTCCGCCTCCATCGTCTCCAGCAGCGCTTTCAGAAAGCCAAAAGAAACGCTGGTAGGGATGCCGCTTTTCGTGCGAAGTCCACCATCGCGCCCTTTCGCAAAGGCAAAGTAGGAACGGAATGCCAGCGAATGCCCGTCGATGAGGAGAATCAGCGGTTTGGTTGAAGAGTCAGCAGGAGAAGCCAAGGGAATGCCATTGAATGAGACAAAATCTATTGTAAGGAATTCAGGCGATCGTCGTTGGCTTAGACCTCGGAGGTTTCATGCAAGTCCAGATGCAAAAACCGGGTTTTCGTTCTTCTGCCTCAGACAGCCTGTAATGACGTGCCAAAAACGTTCGGCTCCGGTAGCAATTCACCCTGCTTGACAGCAGATTCAACCAATAACTCCAAAACCTCTTGAGCATTCGTCAAGGCTTCGCTGTAGGTTTCTCCATGCGTGTGGCAGAACTCTCCCCACTCAGGCAGGCTGACGACGTAGCACTGATCCTCGTCAGACCACTGAATAATGATCGTGTAATGGCTCTTCATGCGTCCTCCTGGTTAATTTCTTTCAATCGTTTCAGCACATCGTTTACATCCTTCTCCTGATACCGTTTGGCATCGTCGCCATCGCTACCTGATAGGGTTAATTTGCCAGGTAGCAACGGATGAACCCATTTGGTGTGGCTACCCTTACCAGGTTCATAGGTAAAGCCTGCTTTCAACAAAACGCTCTTCAACTCTCTAATCTTCTTTGGCATTCCCTACATCCCACTCCCTATACCCTACCCCCCCTTGTCTCTGCACAGGTTTAGGAATGATAACCGTGTAGCTCATGAGGCTTGTTCAGACCGATCGACGAGTCCTGAAGCGTCTGATCTTCTCCGGCTCCGTAGGCTCTCCGCGCCTCTGTCACTTCTGCTAGCATCGTTGGATCGTGCTCCACAAAATCTATTGTAAGGAATTCAGGCGATCGTCGTTGGCTTAGACCTCGGAGGTTTTCAAAACCTCCGAGGTCTTGGCTATTGCTGCGATCGCTGGAGCCAGTTCAGAAATAGCTCGACCTGCTTTAGAGATGGCTCAACTCAGTGCAAAGACTGCTCGACTCAGTGCAACGATGACTCGACTGAGTTCAAAGACCACTCGATCGAGTTCCGCATCGACTGGAGCGATCGTTTTAATGACTGGACTGAGCGCTGCTACTCGCTCATCCAGGTTCTTCAACCACTCAACCAGGCTCCGAGCTGACTCGTCTTCTCTTAGAGACGGCTCAACTATATCGCAGGCTTGCTCAGCTATACAGTGCACTAGCTTCAGGGCGATCGCTCTTTAGACCTCGGAGGTTTGCAAAACCTTCAAGGTCTGAACTAAACTGGCTACGAATCATTTGACAAGTCCGGCTCACGCCTCAACCTCGACCCCGTTTGCTTGTAATACTTGAAGCGCGGTTTCTGCATAGCGTTGCACCATCGGAACCTGGGGAAACTGCTGGGTGATTTCCAACGCTTCGGTTGCCAGGGCGATCGATCGCGCTTGATCTGGGGTTGCTTGCAGGTAAAAAATACTGAGGTTGATCAGGGTCATCGCGACGTCAGGCAAATAGGTGCGCGGGTTCGACTCCGCTAAGGTGCGCCGAATCTGCAACGCCTCTTCATAGCTGCCTTGCGCCGTGGCATAGTCATTTTGATCCGATTGCAAAGTCGCCAAATTGTTCAGGGTCATCGCGACGTCAGGCAAATAGGTGCGCGGGTTCTCCGCCGCTAAGGTGCGCCGAATCTGCAACGCCTCTTCATAGCTGCCTTGCGCCGTGGCATAGTCATTTTGCGCCTGTTGCAAATTCGCCAAATTGTTCAGGGTCATCGCGACGTCAGGCAAATAGGTGCGCGGGTTCGACTCCGCTAAGGTGCGCCGAATCTGCAACGCCTCTTCATAGCTGCCTTGCGCCGTGGCATAGTCATTTTGATCCGATTGCAAAT
>NZ_PVWK01000158.1:97965-127910 GCF_003003795.1 Stenomitos frigidus ULC18
TTGCAAATTCGCCAAATTGTTCAGGGTCATCGCGACGTCAGGCAAATAGGTGCGCGGGTTCGACTCCGCTAAGGTGCGCCGAATCTGCAACGCCTCTTCATAGCTGCCTTGCGCCGTGGCATAGTCATTTTGCGCCTTTTGCAAATTCGCCAAATTGTTCAGGGTCATCGCGACGTCAGGCAAATAGGTGCGCGGGTTCGACTCCGCTAAGGTGCGCCGAATCTGCAACGCCTCTTCATAGCTGCCTTGCGCCGTGGCATAGTCATTTTGCGCCTTTTGCAAATTCGCCAAATTGTTCAGGGTCGTTGCTACATACGGCAAATAGGTGCGCGGGTTCGACTCCGCTAAGGTGCGATACAGCTGCAACGCCTCTTCATAGCTGCCTTGCGCCGTGGCATAGTCATTTTGAGTCTGTTGCAAAATCGCCAAATTGTTCAGGGTCATCGCGACGTCAGGCAAATAGGTGCGCGGGTTCTCCGCCGCTAAGGTGCGCTGAATCTGCAACGCCTCTTCATAGCTGCGTTGCGCCGTGGCATAGTCATTTTGCGCCTTTTGCAAAATCGCCAAATTGTTCAGGGTCGTTGCGACATACGGCAAATAGGTGCGCGGGTTCTCCGCCGCTAAGGTGCGCCGAATCTGCAACGCCTCTTCATAGCTGCCTTGCGCCGTGGCATAGTCATTTTGATCCGCTTGCAAATTCGCCAAATTGTTCAGGGTCATCGCGACGTCAGGCAAATAGGTGCGCGGGTTCTCCGCCGCTAAGGTGCGATAGGTCTGCAAGACTTCTGCGTAAAGCGGTTTTGCCTGGTCAAAGCAGTTGTGTTCCTGTAGAAAATAAGCATACTCAAAGACGGCTTCGGAGGTTCTGCTTGACCGCAACGCTTCCTCAAAATAAGCACAGCTTTGCTCAAAGCGGTTGGGCTGGTCATAGAAGGTCGCCCACAGGCGCGCTTTAATCAAAAACTCATTGGCAAGCTGAGTGCGGTGCTGGGCAATCTCGGCTTTTTGTTGGTCAAGCTGCTGATCCCGCTCTAGCAGTTGGTTCAGGTCTCGCGCCATGTCTGCCGCATTCAAAATGGCATCGGCTTCCCGAAACTCACCCTGGTCAAAGTGGGCTTTTGCCTGCGCTAACCGTTCCGTGTTGATCTCGATCTTGGTAAACGCCTCATACAGCCGCAAGACGTTTTCCTTCAGTTGCTCTTTTTGGTGTTCCAGGTCGTCTAGCTCTTTTTCTGCCTCAATTGCCTGTTCAGCTTCACCTGTCTGCATCAGCAGTTGCACCATTTTTTTCTGTTTAGCGATGCTCTTCTCTAACGCCTGATAGTCCAGCGATTGAACGAAAAACTGCGCCGTTTCAATATTGCCGATGTTATAGGTTTTGGTGTCTGTCATCGTATAAACCTCGTCTTAAACCTCCGAGGTTTGCGAAACCTCGGAGGTTTTGTCTCCTGCCTTACTCAAACCGCGCCTGGTCAATCTTGTCGATGTTGTAGGTTTTGGAGCTATCTGTAATCGTGCTGTCTTTAATGTCCTGATACACCTTACTCCCCTGCCCAGACACCGTTGCTGCATTCGCTGAGCTAGCTGAGGGCACCCCTTCTTGATTCATAACCTCAGGCTGCAATTCCAGGAAATGAGCCGCCGCCAGCTTGTCGAGCTGGTTGCCAAAGTGCTCTCGCAAGCCTTCAATGGTGTGATACTCCGTTTTGTAGTGATGCAATTCTTTCAGCGTGTCTTCAAACGCCCACAGGCTCTTGAGGTCATCCCGGTTTTGGGTCGTGGTGGGTGTCTTGAAGTAGGTAAAGATAAACGGCTTCTGCGTGGCGGCAAACTGCCCAAACGCATGGCTAAACTCTTCAGCCGTATACTTACCCACTTTGTTAAATGCCAGCAGCACAAAGATGTCGCAGGCTTTGAGCGTCTTGTTGTACTCGCTCTGCAAGCCCCCCGCCGACATCGCATCCAAAAAGTCTTCCCAGACATCCAGATGCAGAAAGATACCCCGATCGAACCAGGCTTTGCACTTGCGGTAAATAAAAAGCTCGAACTGCTCGCGATCGTCTTTTAGCTCAGACGACGATGCCAGAAACAGCGTTACTTTTTTCATCATCTCTTAGAGAAATTTAGCTTGGTTATAGCCGAGAACTGCCACAAATGCCAATGTCGCCTCTGCACAGTATAAGAGGATGTCTGAAAAGTCCTTCCTCTGAAGCATCCAGCATATCGACGTAGCCCTGTTCTAAATCTCCGTCAGCGGGAATTCTAAGACGAATAGTTGTGGCTGTGGCGATCGCCGCAACCGCAACCCATCCCGCCGCCTTTACTCTTTGGAGATCCTCTCATGCCTTACGAAAACATTAGCGCCACACTGACACCCGAAAAATTGCAGGAAATCAAAGCCGCGATCGCCACTATCCATACCAACATGCCCTTCCTGGTTAGCCTCACCCCCGACGAGCGCCGCAAACGGGTGAAAATGGGCGACAGGAGTTTAGCCTTCGTCAACAACAGCTTGAACGTCACCCAAAACAATGCTGAAGTCGTGCCTGCCAGCTTTAATATTGCCGAATTCAATCGCGATTATCAGTTAGCGGTCGCCCTCACCGAAGTACTGAACCTGCTGGAGCAACTCACCGAAAAAGTAGATGACACCCTCATGGCAGTGGGCAGTGAATCGATGGCAAGCAGTCTGTTGGTGTATGACTATGTGAAAACCGCTGCCAAACACGCACCCGGCCTCAAGAGCGTTGCAGACCAACTCGGTGAGCGGTTTAAAGCAATGGGCAAGCGACACGCCAAAGCAGAGTCAAGTACGGCTCAAGCGACCTCATCAGTCGGTTGACTCAGCTTTAAACAGGCTCAACTCAGCTTAGCGATCGCCTGACTGAGCAAAACCATCACTCGACTCATCTCAGCGATCGCCTGACTGAGCGAAACCATGGCTCGACCCGGTACAACACTGGCTCAACTGAGTCCAACGATGACTTCAGTAGCCGCAACGATCGCTCGACCCAGTTCCAAGCTAGCTCGACTGAGTTCAGAGCTAGCTTAAGCCATCTCAAAGACTGCATCAGCTAAATCAGAGCCGCGATCGCTCATCAGATCCCCGACTTCTTGAAGAAGTCGGGGATCTTGGGTTTAATCGCTCTTGGGTCGATCGCTATCGATATAAATCACCACTTTCGCAGGCCCATAGCGATCGCGGATCACCCGTTCCACCCGTTCCGCGATCGTCCGTGCCACACTCATACACTCTGGATGCAGAATCAAATGCATTTCGACAAACACCTGACGACCGACCATGCCGCGTGATTGGATGCCGTAGCAATGCGTAATCCCATCAACCTGGTGAATGGTTTGGGCTAACGCTTCGGGGGCGATCGCAATTTGCTTCATCAGCGATGGCAATTGCCAATGAACCACGCTTGAACAATTATAAACAGCCAGAAACACCAGCACCATCGCTAAAATGGGGTCGAGCCAAAGGTAGCCATGACCCACACCAAGCAATGCTCCCAGGACAGGGAGCATCAACCATGTGTCCCGAAACAGATGAGCAGCGCTAAAGCGAAGGGCATTATTTTCCAAAAGACCTGCTTCGTAGCGCTGAAAACAGGCGAGGCAGAAATTGGTCGCCAGCACTACACCTAGCAACTGAAACAGCGGCGGATTCATGCGTACAAACACTAAAGTAGAATCTTGGGCGATCGCTCCAAGCTGCTGCACTGATAGCACCAGCAGACTCAGGCAGGCAAACCCCATTAGCGCTACCAGCAGCAGCGCCATACTGGCCTCTACCTTGCCATGACCGCCCACCTCACGGGTCGCAGGGTAGCGCGACGCAATCGCGATCGTGCTAAGCAGAAGGCTAAACCCATTAATCAGCGTTTGTAGCGATTCTGCAAGCAAACTCAAGGACTGCGTTGCCCAACCGATCCAAACCTTTACAACCAAAACGAGTAGTGTCAGCCACAGTGATGCTAACAATACTTGACGACTTGCCCGACGACGACTCTCTGCCTCTGCCATAGCCCACAAGCTACTATGAGATTTGCCTTCACATTATCAGCCGTTAATTTAGTAATGGACGGAAAGTAATGGACGATCGCTAAAAAGGCTGAAAGCTGAAGGCTGAAAGCTGAAGGCTAAAGGCTGAAAGCTGAAAGCTGAAGGCTAAAGGCTAAAGGCTAAAGGCTAAAAGCTAAAAGCTAAATTCAAAACTCAAAACTCAAAACTTATCCTTCATCCCTTATCCTTTCCCCATGCCAAACCAATCCTCTTCTGTAGACATCAAACTCCTCGTGCTCGACATTGACGGCACGATCGCAGGTGTTTCAAATGAGATTCGTGAGCCGGTTATCAAGGCGATTCGTGCGGTTCAGGCAAAGGGGATTCAAGTCGCGATCGCAACGGGTCGGATGTATCAAGCTGCGGTGCGCTTTCATCAGGCCGTTGGCTCCACGCTGCCGCTGATGGCGTATCAGGGTGCACTCATTCAAGATCCAACGACCCAAGCAGTCTATCGTCATTGGACGGTGCCAAAAGCACTGGTACTTCAGCTTCTAGATCACTTTGAACAACCCGAACTGCGATCGTTGCTCTCAGTGCATTTTTATATCAATGACCAGCTTTACGTGCGCGAAATCACTTCAGAAACAAAAGAGTACGCGGTACGTTCAGGCATTCAGCCGATCGCGGTGGGTGATTTGCGTACTGCTCTAGCGACCGAGCCAACCAAAGTGCTGGCGCTGAGTGATGACATTGATCTAATCAATACGCTGCTGGGAAGCCTGCAACAGCGTTACACGCCCGCAGAACTGTATCTCACCAAATCGGTTGCCACCTTCTTTGAAGCCACCAATCCGCTGGTCAGTAAGGGCACCGCAGTACGCTACCTTGCTGAAGAACATTTAGGGTTGAAAGCAGAAAACGTCATGGCGATCGGCGATAACTTTAATGACGTTGAGATGATTGAATACGCAGGCATTGGAATCGCGATGGGCAATGCACCGGAGCCTGTCCAGGCTTTGGCGAATTGGATTGCCCCAGACGTTGAGCAGGACGGGGTTGCTGCTGCGATCGAGGAGTTCTTGCTGTAAGTCAGCTATCAGCGGTCAGCGGTCAGCTATCAACGTTACTCTAAACGGTTGACTACTGACTACTGGCTACTAACTACTGACGCCCACCCGATATGCGCTTAGTTAGCCAATTAGAACGTGAGCGTACGATCGCTGCCATCATCCTCAAACGGCTGTTCGCCAACGCCGACGAGTTCGACAATGACGGTTCGGGCTGGCGGCGTCCAGTGACCCTGTCGAGCTTGGATGTAAACAGTCGTGTGTTCGCCATCCGCAGCAACTCGATATACGGTGGTTGCCCAAGCACCGTCGCGATACTCAAAACTGTGGCCGTCATCTTCGTAGAAGGTGAATTCGCCGTCACCGGGCCAAATGCGTAAGCGGAGTTCGTCGATCGGGTGTTCATCGACATACTGCATGACAGGCTGCATGGGAATGATGGCTCCGGCTTTGACGTAGAGCGGCATCCGTTCCAGCGGTGCGTGGGCGAGAAGGTGGGTTGATCCCTCGTAGCGATCGCCTGTCCACCAGTCGTACCAAACGCCTTCGGGTAGATAGACGGCTCGATGATCGACACCAGGACGGTAGACTGGAGCCGCCATAATTGACGCGCCGAGAAAAACCTGATCATACAGAGCATAGGTCTGGCGATCGTTGGGATAGTGATAGAGCAATGGACGCAGAATGGGCGCGCCTGTAGTCGCGGCTTCCCAGAACAGGGTATAGAGGTAGGGCAAGAGCCGATAGCGCAGCTCAATGTACTCGCGGCAAATGCGTTCCGTTTGTTCGCCAAACACCCACGGTTCATGCTTCTCGGTCTTCATGGATGAGTGGGCACGCATCAACGGATAGAGCAGCCCCACCTGCATCCAGCGGGCAAACAGTTCAGCCGTCGCGTTGCCAGCAAAGCCACCAATGTCAGCGCCAACAAACGCCACACCAGACAACCCCATATTGCAAAGCATGGGGATCGATAGCTCCAGATGCTCCCACCAGGACTGGTTATCGCCCATCCAGACTGACGACCAGCGCTGCACTCCCGCATAGCCTGATCGCGTCAGCACAAACGATCGCTCGTTGGGACGCAAGCGCTCTAGCCCTTCGGCACAGGCTTGTGACATGCCTAACCCATAAAGATTGTGCGCTTCGGCATGGGTGGTTTGCTCCTCTGCAGGCCCCTGCGGCGAATCGAGGGGAAACCAGATGTGAACGCCCTCGTCTCCAAAGGGGCGATCGACGATGGCGGGTTCGTTCATGTCATTCCAGATGCCTGCCACGCCAGCATCGGTTAGTGCTTTTTGAGCATCGCCCCACCAGTGCCGCACGTCTGGCTTCAGGAAGTCAGGAAACACCGCTTTGTCAGGCCACACATAGCCGTGAAAGATTTCGCCGTTGGCTTGCCGCACAAAGTAGTCGTGCTCTAACCCATCTTCGAAGAGGGTGTAATCGGCTTCCGGTTCGTATTTCACACCGGGATCGACGATCGTCACCACGTTAAAGCCTGCCTCTTTCAGGTCGCCAATCAGCTTCGCTGGCTCTGCGAAGCGCTTCGGACTCCAGGTAAAAACCCGATAGCCATTCATGTAGTCGATGTCTAGATGAATCACATCACAGGGAATACGGCGATCGCGGAACTCCTGTGCCAGTTTCCGCACCACGTCTTCCGATTCATAGCTCCAGCGGCACTGGTGATAGCCGATCGACCACTTGGGCGGCAGTGGCATCCGTCCCGTCAGTTGCGTATAGGTTTCCAGAATCTCAGCAGGCGTCGGCCCGTAGACAATGTAATAGTCCAATTCGCCACTGTGGGTTTCCATCTGCCACATGCCGGGTTTGCTGGCTCCCAAGTCAAACTGGCTCCAGAATGTGGTGTTGAAAAAAATGCCATAGCCGACGTGGGGACGCAACGCCATAAAAAATGGAATCGCCTGGTACATCTCATCTGCCAGCGTCGTGTAGTCCAGGGCATCAAGCGTCCAGTTGGTCTTGCGCTCGGCACGCTTGTCTAGCAATCCCGTACGTTCACCAAACCCATAGAAGTGTTCGTCTGCTGCAATTTTTTTCCAGCCAGCCACTGTATTCTCAGACCAGCCGATGCCTGTTTCGGCATCTTCAGCAAACCTCCTGCCTGCTTGATCCATGCATACGATACGGCAGGGATCGCGCTCAATGCGAACCAGCATTTTATCGGTGTTGATCTCGATCGCATCCTCCGTTTCCTGCACGCCCATCAGCACGGGCAAATAGTCTGCATCATCTTTGGCGACTGCCCACGATCGGCGCGGCAGCAGTTGTCCCGTTGGTGCTACCCGCACTCGGATTAATGCTTGAGTCAGTACCGTGACTGACAAGAGTGCATCGCCACAGCGACAGTAAACACCGCGATCGTCTTTTTCAACAGATGTTACAGCGCCTAACGTCGTCCAGGAACGGGCGTGGATGGGAAGTTTGCCAAAGACTTGGGGCATAGAGAGAAAGGATAAAGGATGAAGGATAAGTTTTGAGTTTTGAGTAGCGCTAGCTCCAAAGGAGCCACTGCGTGTACGCGCCGACAAGCTAGAGAGTTTTGAATTCAGCCTTCAGCCTTTAGCCTTATGCTTAATGCCTTTGGCTCTCATCCTTTATCCTTTCAACAACGACTCGGTGCCATCGATCCAGATCTCGGTGCCGCTGATGTGGCTGGAGGCATCGGAGGCGAGGAATAAGACAAGTTGAGCAACCTGCTCGGAGGTACCTGGTTGTCCATCAGTGAGTGGAATTTTACCCTTAGGGAATTCGACTGGTGTTTGGATTTGCTCCAGGTCGCGTCGCGTCGTGCTCTCGTTGATGCCCGTCATGATTGCGCCGGGGCAAATCACATTCACCCGCACCCGATGAGGTGCCAACTCTAGCGCCACCATTTTGGTAAACGCAACTTGAGCCGCTTTAGAGGTGGCGTAGGCAGTTGCGCCAGTATTGCTAAAAATGCGGGTGCCGTTAACAGACGATGTAATCACAACGGAGCCACCCTGCTTTTTCAGGTAGGGAACCGCATACTTGGTGGTGAGAAAGGTGCCTTTGAGATTGGTATCCAGGGTCTTGTCCCATTCTTCGGCAGTGAGTTTTTCGATCGGTGCCCAGACGCCATTAATACCCGCGTTCGCAAACACGATATCGATGCGACCAAAGGCATTGGCGATTTGTTGAAAGGATTGCTGCACTTGATCGGGCTGAGCAATATCGGCAACTGTCACCATGCCGTTGCCGCCATTCTGATGTACGTGATCAATGGTTTCCTCACTGTGCTCTCGCGTCTGGTCGATCGTCGCGATCGCGGCACCTTGTTCTGCCAACAGCAGCGCCGCCGCTCGACCAATGCCAGAGCCTGCACCTGTGATGACGGCAACCTTGCCCTTCAGTGATTGTGCTACCATCTCTCATTCCTGCTCTCGTGATTCCACTTGTAAAGATTGTCCAGGTAAACTAGCTTTTCCTCTGTCTGTGGGAGAGTTTTAGGCTTCTCTCTGCCCACCGAAGATGGCAGCCCCTAACGGCGATCGACAGAAGCGATACTAATCAGCAGTTCTTGATGAAACTTTCATCAAACTTCACGAAAGCTTATGTGATAGTGCTTTACCTGTGCAGGGTAGATTAAACTGCAGGTGCGAATGTCTTTAGCCTTTAGCGTTCCTGCTGGTTGGCATCTGGTCGAGCAGTGCTCGTTTGACCCAACGATTGCTGAGTTCATCGCCTCTTTCGGTTGCGAAAACGCTTACGAGTCCGGTTAAATAGTTTTATTTATGGCTGCTTTCGAGCAGTCATGGTTGGTCATCATAGAACAAAAGGTGATCAGGAAGTGGCTGACCCTAGCGCATGGACTGGCTGTGAGTTAACTGACAGGACGTGGCAGTGTCAGGCTGAGTGAGTATGCCGTTTTCTCAAGCAGCCCTCTAAAGTTGCTAGCCCAATGCTATGGTTCAACCACTTGTGATCGATCGCTTCAGCACATTTTTTGATAGTCGTCCCTGGGATTCACGCTCACTTTCTCCTCGCTTTGGAAGCCACTTGCTATGACCGCTACTAACGCTTCTACCGGATCGAAGTCTGATGCAAGCACCTCTATCCGGTTTGTCATTCAAGACGCTTACGACCGTGGTGCAACAGCGTTGTATCTTCAGCCTGGTCGCCCCCCGTTCTATCGGATGAGCGGCAAGCTCCTGCCGCAGGATCACCTTTCGCCACTGACACCAGAACAGTTTCGGCATTATCTTCAGGAAGTGCTGAGCCCTCAGCAACTCAAGCATTATCTGGAAATTCGCAAGCTGGATGCCGAGGTGCGGATTCCTGGCTTCATGCAGGGTCGCATCAACTGCGGTCCTACAGCGCAGGGAACGGAAGCCATGAGTCTCAACGCGATCGCGCTAGATGGACCCGATCGAGAGGTGCAACGACGGGGCACTGTGCAGGTCATGGTGGAGGATGCGTGCAAACAACGAGCCTCTGATATTCACCTGCAGGTCGGTGAGCCGGTGCGCTTCCGGATTCAAGGCAAAATGGTCAAGCAGGAGACGTACGGTAAAATTACGGCGCGCCAGTTTGAAGATTTTTTGCACGAGGTGCTATCGACCAATCAGCAGGAACAGTTTCGAGTCAGGCAAGAGCTGGACACGGCGATTCTCTATGAGGGTATGGTGCGGTGTCGAGTCAACTGCTCGCAATCGATTATGGGCGGTGCCATGGTGTTGCGTCTCATCTCACTGGACGTACCAACGCTGCGAAAATTGGGACTGCCAGATATTTTGGGCGTGCTTGCAGAAGAACGGCAAGGCTTGATTTTAGTGACCGGCTCGGTCAACTCTGGTAAATCGACATCGCTAGCTGCCATGCTGCGGCATGTAAATGAAACGCTGCCGCGTAAGATTGTAACGATCGAAGACCCGATCGAATATGTCCACAGCTCCAATCAATCGCTCGTCTCTCAACGCGAAGTCGGGCTGCATACCCAAGAATTTAAGGATGCACTCCGAGGGGCGCTACGCCAAGACCCAGATATCATCCTGATTGGCGAGATGCGCGATCGTGAAACCGTCGATACTGCGATTCGTGCCTCACTCACTGGACATCTAGTTTTAGGCACCCTGCATACCAAAGGCTCTGTCAACGCCTTCAAGCGTCTGCTCAATTTTTATACGCCTGAAGAACAAGAAACGGTGCGGATTCAAATTGTCGATGCGCTTCGTGCCGTGATTGCCCAGGCTTTGGTGCCGACCGTCCACGGTGGACGCACAGCCGCTTTAGAAATTATGGTCAACACTGACACCATTCGGGACTACCTGCAAAAGGGAGCGATCGAAGAAATTTATCAGCTCATGGAAGAAGGCAAAGACGGCAGCCAAACCCTCAACCAGGCGCTATTTGATCTCTATGAAGGGGGCGTAATCACGCCCCACGATGCGCTAACGGCGTCTCTCTTCCCAGACGACCTGAACTACATGTTGAAGAACTATACGCGACGCTCTAGCCGATCGGGTTTGATGACCTCAGAGTACTTTAATCACCAGATGACTTAAAGGGCGCTCAAGCAGTCGGCTTTCTGTCCTAACGAACCGAGAGAAACCGGGTTTCTGGAGTGACGCATCGAGCACTGGTTAATGCAACAAAGAGAAACCCGGTTTCTGGCAGGGGTTAACCCGTTGTGACTGTTTCCAGGGGGGCAATCGCCTCAAGTCTCAACTTCGATCGCTTCACGGGTTCGGGCACTGGCACGGGATAGTCGCCTGTAAAGCAGGCAGAGCAGAAGTTATTGGGATCATGGCGCGTTTCGTCTAACATGCCTTCCCAGGTCAGGTAGCTCAAGGAATCGACACCAATTTGGTCAGCGATTTCGGCAACGTCTTTGGTCGCAGCGATGAGTTGATCCTGATTATCGGTATCAATGCCGTAGAAGCAAGGATGAGTGACGGGTGGTGAAGAGACACGCATGTGCACCTCAGTCGCGCCTGCATCGCGCAATGCTTTGACGATTTTGCGGCTAGTCGTACCCCGAACGATCGAATCATCTACAAGAATCACGCGCTTACCTGCCAGCACATCTTTCAGCGGATTGAGCTTCATTTTGATGCCCGATTCACGCATGGTTTGGGTGGGCTGAATAAAGGTACGACCCACGTAGCGGTTTTTGATCAATCCTTCTGCGTAAGGAATGCCGGACGCCTGGGAATACCCGATCGCGGCGGGAATACCCGAATCAGGTACAGCAATCACAATATCCGCGTCGATAGGAGACTCGATCGCCAAACGACGACCAATCCGCATCCGGTAGCTATAAAGGCTTTCAGCCTGCATAACGCTATCGGGGCGTGCAAAATAGATCATCTCGAAAATGCAGAGTTTGGGCGTCGTTTCCTTTGTCCAATGGAACGATGCCAGCCCTTCTTCTGTAATCCACACCAACTCACCGGGTTCCACATCGCGCACGTAGTCAGCACCGATGATATCTAAGCCACAGGTTTCAGAGGCAAGCACATAGCGTAAGGAATCGGTTGGCTTGGCTTGCGGTAGCGTACCAATGACAAGGGGACGAATGCCGTTGGGATCGCGAACCCCCATCATCCCCGTTGGAGTACCGATCGTGAGACTAAAGGCACCCTGACAGCGATGAAACGCGCTGATAGCTCCTTCCAGCCAGCCTTTACCGTTGTTCACTTCTTCAGCGATCGCCAGTGCAATCATTTCCGAATCGGTGGTAGTGAGCAGCGTGAAGTTGCTTTTGAGCAAGTCTTCTCGCAGGTCGGGTGCGTTGACCAAGTTGCCGTTGTGCGCCAGCGCCAAGTTGCCCAGACGGGTTTCAACGACCGCAGGCTGAGCGTTGACGACTCGACTAGAGCCTGTTGTGGAGTAACGAGTATGCCCGATCGCCATTGTCCCAGTCAGTTTACTCAAAACAGGTTCGCTGAACACCTGTGAAACCAGCCCCATCTCTTTATGCAAACGCACACGATCGCCATCAAAGGTTGCAATGCCAGCAGACTCCTGCCCACGATGCTGCAGCGCATACAACCCAAAATAGGTCAGCGTAGCCACATCTTCCTCTGGAGCAAAAACGCCAAACACACCACAAGCTTCTTCTGGCTTGTCTGAAGCGGTTGACTCTGCCAGAAGCGAAGCAGACTGAGCAAAGGACTGGTCAACAGGGAAGAGTTGGTCGGATGTCATGCTGCAGTTCAGCTCCTGATTATGGATGGGGTTAGTGAGAAAAAGGTCAGACAATGAGGACGAAAACAACCATCACTTAATATTTATTTAATCTTCTCATTAACTGACAATTCCATCGTAACAATTATGAACCTTGCTCCAATGCTGCCAAACTGAGGAGTACTCACAGGAAGCTTCAAGAGTCTACTGAGCCAACTGACGCTCGATCGCGTGGTGCCAGCGATCGCCCATGTCTGCGAAAGTGAGGTCAAGCAGTGGATGCGAGGTGGTGCAGATCTGTAAAGACGTTTCTTGAGCGGTGACAGTGCCAATCTCCTGCCAGTTGCCTGAAAGCTGCTGGTTTAGATAAGCTTCCCAATCGGTTCGCACAGCAGGCGCGATCGATACAATTATTCGCGCACCGCCTTCAGCAAATAGCAGTTGATCGATGCGGGAGGATGAGAATGGCAGGGCGATCGCGGCTCCATGTTGTCCACTCAGGCAAGACTCCGCCAGCGCCACTGCTAAACCACCTTCAGCACAGTCATGAGCAGATTGAACCCAACCCTGACGGATACCCTCACGACAGACAGCTTGAACGCGGCGCTCCAGATCAAAGTCGATGATGGGAGGCATGCCGGCGATCGTGTGATGGATGACTGCCAGATATTCAGAGCCGCCTAGAGTGAGGAGAGAGGGGTGAGGAGAGAGGGGTGAAGATTGCTCCGAGTTGCTTCGCTCAACACTCTCGGTCAGTGCTCCGAGAAGGTAGATCAAATCGCCCTCTGCTTGCCAACCTTGACCGACAATTTTGGTTAAATCGGGAATCAAACCAACCATGCCGACTACAGGTGTGGGGTAAATGGGTTGGGGCTTGCCATCTGCATCCAGCGTTTCGTTGTAAAGGGAGACGTTGCCGCCTGTGACGGGAGTGCTGAATTCTTTGCAGGCTTCGGCTAAGCCACGGCAGGCTTCGGCCAGCTGCCAGTAGCCGATCGGCTTTTCAGGACTGCCAAAATTTAGGTTGTCAGTAACCGCTAAGGGTTCGGCTCCGACACAGCTTAAGTTACGAGCGGCTTCAGCCACCGCTGCTTTTGCACCTTCATAGGGATGCAGATAGACGTAACGGGGATTGCAATCAACAGTGGCAGCAACACCAGGAGGGGTGTGGGGTGTGGGGTGTGGGGTGTGGGGACGGATGCGGACGATCGCGGCATCGGCTCCACCAGGCAGCATCACAGTGTTGTTCTGCACTTGGTGGTCATACTGGCGATAGACCCAGCGTTTGGAGGCGATCGTCGGGCTTGCCAGCAACTGCAACAGAATGTCACTCCACGTTTGTTGAACGCCTTGAATCTCAATACCTTCAGGCGTGCAAGAGGGGAGACGATCGGGAGTCCATGCCCAGGCTTCGCGAGCGTAGGCGGGTGGTTCGGCTAGCAGTTCGCGGTGGTAAATGGGCGTGTTGTCGGATAAGGCCGTGGCGAGAACTTCGGCAGCGACTTCGCCTTTAAACAAAATGCGCACGATCGGCTCTTCAATGACGGTGCCAGCCACAACAGCGTGAAGTCCCCAGCGCTCAAAGATATCGATGAGTTCTTGTTCACGTCCCTTATGCGCAACAAAAAGCATCCGCTCTTGAGATTCGGACAATAGATATTCGTAGGGCACCATCCCCGTTTCGCGCACTGGAATCCGATCGAGATCGAATTCAATGCCAACGCCACCTTTGGCTGCCATTTCTGAGGTGGAACAGGTGATGCCCGCTGCGCCCATATCTTGAGCAGCAACCACGGCTCCAGTTTTGAAGGCTTCTAGACACGCTTCGATCAGAGATTTTTCCAGGAAGGGATCGCCGACTTGCACAGCGGGGCGATCGTCCATTGAGGCATCACTCAACTCAGCGCTGGCAAAACTGGCTCCACCCATGCCATCGCGTCCCGTTGTCGAACCGACATAGAGGACAGGGTTGCCAAGGCCTTTCGCACCTGACACAACAATCTCCGGTGTTTCCATCAAGCCCAACGCCATGACGTTTACCAGTGGGTTGTCGGAGTAAGCGCGATCGAAATAGATTTCACCGCCGACTGTAGGAACGCCGACGCAGTTGCCGTAGTGAGCAATGCCAGCAACGACACCGCTAAACAAGCGACGAGTCCGGGCATCATCCAGGGAACCAAAGCGAAGGGAGTTAAGGAGGGCGATCGGGCGTGCCCCCATCGTAAAGATATCCCGCAAGATGCCACCGACCCCGGTTGCTGCACCTTGAAACGGCTCTACAGCAGAGGGATGGTTGTGAGACTCAATTTTGAATGCCAGTTGCAGCCCATCGCCCAGATCAACCACGCCTGCGTTCTCACCAGGGCCCACCAGGACACGATCGCCTTCGGTCGGAAACTGCTTGAGCAACGGTCGAGAATTCTTGTAGCAGCAGTGCTCTGACCACATCACCCCAAACATGCCAAGCTCGGCTTTGTTGGGATGGCGACCGAGGCGACGCACAATTTCTTCGTACTCTTCTGGCTTAATGCCTTCTGCAGCAATGTCTTCAGGAGAGAACGGGGCAGCGATCGGGGCAGACATAAAAAAGCACGCCAGGATAACAGGCTTTATTGTATCGATCTTTGACGTTTCCTAAAGTTCCGTCGCTGAAATTAGTCGGTGTGATCGCGGCGGTTCAGCGTTGCAGGCGGTTCAGCGAAGGTGAGACAGTTACCATTTGGATCCAAAACGGCAAATTCGCGCAAGCCCCAAAGTTTGGTGGCGATCGCACCATTCGGATGAATCACGTTTTGCGTCTGATACTCGTCATAGATAGCGTCGATGCCGCTGACGTTGATGCGACAACTGGTGTTTTCCGCTAACTGTCGATCGCTGCACTGCCAGAGATGAATTTGTGCCCCACCTCGACGCAAACCAGCATAGTCATCAGACTGAAAATCAATGGCGAAGCCGAGTTTCTGGTCGTAGAATGCGATCGTGGCGGCAATGTCAACCGCTGGCAGCACTGGAACCGCACTGAGGAATTTGGTTGTAGAGGTTAGAGAGTTCATAGTTTCATCTCAATGTGCTGGACATCGCCTGCGATTTAATCAGAACGTTACAGACCTTTGTAGGGACGTGACATGTCACGTCCCTACAAACGCAGACCTTGCACCCAGTCGCGCAGCGATCGCAGTGCCGTCATTAAACCTAACGCATCGCTCTCGTCAATAAATTGCAGAATCCGACCCGCAGGCAAAAACGGGAACGCAAACCCGTTGGTGGACTCAACGTAGCGAGTGCCATGTAACCGATAAGTTTGCAAATTTCCCTTGAAAAAATCATCTCCCGCTTGGCTGACATAGCGCCAAACTTCAGGGACACCCAACGCAGCGTAGATCGACAGTCTATCCAAAGTGCTGGCATTGAGAGAAACGTCCAGAACCAAGTCGGGTGGTGGATCTACCCTGAGTTCGATCGCCGCTTTGCTGTGAACATCAGCCGCGTGTTGGATGTAGTAGCCTGTTTCTGGCTCGATCGCTAACTTCAAATCAGAACGCATCAGTGTCGGCGCTTTGTAGCCTTCAACCGGTAGCTGCATCTCATCCACGAGCACCAGAATGAGTGATTCGATGAGCTTGTGGCAACGTTCATGTTCGTCAAGTGGCGTCATCATTTCTAGACGACCACGATCGAAGGTGAAGCGAGTCGTGCGCTCAACTCCCGTTTCCGCCAAGATTGTCTCAAACTGCTGCCAGCTGATCTTCTCTAGCACAATCCTCTGTTCGCTGGGTTTCGGTGCTTTTGCCATGAGTCCGTCTCTAAGGGATGCGCTTTTCTCTATTAACGCACCTGTGAAGCAAGGAGTGATCGGGCTGACGATGGCAATGTCGTGCGATGCAGCGTTCATTTGACTGCATTAGGTTGACTGCATTAGGGCAAACTCAGAGTAGGATTCAGTCAGGCGATCGCGATCGTGAAGGTTTGTTCACATGAAAGTTGCTCTCGTTCATGACTACCTGCGCGAGTACGGTGAGGCAGAGCAAGTCTTGCGAGTGCTCCATCAGATGTATCCTGAAGCTCCCGTCTATACCGCCTTTGTTGATCGTAAACAGCTGGGCGACGCGATCGCCATTTTTGACGATTGGGATATTCGCACAGCACCCTCGCAGCAACTGCCGGGAATTGCCACTTACCATCAGGCGTTTAGACCACTCTTGCCCTACTGCTGGGAAGCGCTGGATTTATCTGCCTATGATCTGGTGCTTTCATCATCCGGTCAGTATCTCAGCAAATCTGTGTTGACCCGTTCCGAAACGCTACATATCAGCTATTGCCACACGCCACCCCGCGACCTTTGGGATTTGCCTCAAACCAATGGCGATCGCCATTGGTATCAGCGCTGGATCGAGACTCATCTGCGGCAATACGACTTTTATGCCGCACAGCGAGTCGATCGCTTTGTGACGAACTCCGAAGTCGTAGCGCGACGTATTCGCAAATTTTATCGTCGCTCAGCAGCCATCATTCCGCCACCCGTCCAAATCCAAGGCAGCGGTGAGGCGGGCAATGACTACTACTTATACGTCGGCCCATTAACCAAGCACCAGCAGCCAGATCTAGCGGTGGCAGCCTGCAGCCAGCTCGATCGTCCGCTTTGGGTCATCGGTTCGGGCAGCGAAAGAGAGCGACTCCAGCACCTTGCTGGTGCTCAGGTGCGTTTTCTAGGCAATGTCGCCAAAGAGGCAATGGCCGATCTTTACGCGCATGCAAAGGCAGTGCTCTTTCCTTGCCAGGATGCTGATTTTGGCATTGCTCCTGTTGAAGCGATGGGGCACGGTATTCCTGTCATTGCCTCGGCGTCAAGCGGCATGCGCAAGGTCATTTTGAATGATCGCACAGGTCTGTTGTTCACTCAACCCACAGTAGACAGCCTGTGTCACGCGATCGTGCAATTTGAAGGACGACGCTTTTCGTCCCAGGCATGTATTGAGCGTGCGCGCGAATTTGCCGAACCTGTCTTCGTTTCCAAACTGGAATGGTTCATCGCTCAGGCGATCGATGATCACAAAGCGCATCCTACTCAAGAGCCCCTTTGAACGTTTAGTCTGAGCCTTTAGACGATGGGACTTCAAACATTAGTCCTCCATCATCCATAAACTACCCCTATCGGTAAACGCTGACGCCTGACGCCTGCCCCCACTCATTCCTGACCACTAACTTCTACCGTCTGCCCACTGTATGAAGATTCCATGTACACGGGTTCATCCCTGATCGGGTGATGTTATCGTCGGGTCATCTTGGGCATACTGTTATCAGTAGCTAGATCAAAATCTGACTTGCGATGCCATTTTTGGAATGAGACTTTCTTGAGATAGCGCTTGACTGCTAGCCCTGAAGCGTTAATATTCACTAGGGGTGAGTTTTCTAGCTCTCATGTTGGAGCCTGCCCTTGGCGATAGTTTCCTGAAGATCTAGGTTCAGCTTTAAGATTTGCAGTTATTTGTCCTGAGAGAGTTGGCCGCTCTCCATTTGAAACGCAAACACTCCTACCATGATGCTTCGACCAGAACACCGCCAACTTAACACCTTGAATCGTCTCGTTTCTCCCGCAGAGCGCAGTACAACAGCATCGGCGTCAGATAATCAAGATAATCAGAGTCGCTTTTTAGCTGTATCTTCTGATACTGATGCGTTAGTAGAAAGCTTGATGCCTCAAGGTCTTAGCCCTAACAAAGAAGCGATCGTCAAACGTCTCATTGAGATGTGGGTTGCAAAAGCCGAGCTTGACGTTGCGTAACTGGAACTCTTTTAGCCAGACTTAGGGTTGTAGTTGCTCTCAAAGCAAGCTTAAGCTGCATGACTTTCACTTTAGTCACTGTAGCTCCGCGATCGGCTAAAGTTTTTTTTGACGACAATTTATTTTTATGAGACCTCATCTACAATAGAGCATGAGGTTTTTTTGTATTCATACTTCAGCTCGAAGCCTTGCTGCGGTAGGCATGACCCAATCGGCATTGAGGTCAGCAGAGCAGGCAGCATTGAGAACATTGCGAAACCAGCTGAGACTGCACTGTAGTTTTAGCCGTAGGTGTTCCTTGCGCAACGCCCTGCACTCGTGGGGTAGGTTATTAAAACATGGTTAGTGAAAGATCGCTGCAGCGCCTTCGAGAACTGATTCAGCGGATTGTAGAGGCAGAAACCGACGACTTCTTTGAACTGGCCAAAATTGCTGGACTTGATCCTGCCAAAGATTTTTCGACAGCAGACTTAAGCGGGCTCGATCTGCGCTCTGCTCAACTGGCAGGGGCAAATTTTATTGCTACAAATCTCTCTCAAGCAAACCTGGCCAATGCCAACTTAGCAAATGCCAGTTTTATTAACGCGAGCCTGGTCGGTGCAACGCTCATCAACGTCAATTTGAACAATGCGAGCCTAGTGAGCGCTGACATGATGGGCGTTAACCTGGTGAGAGCGCAGATGTTGAGTGCTAATTTCACGGGCGCAAACATGACCAAAGCAAATCTAAACCATGTCGATTTAAGGCGTGCCGTGTTAATTGGTTGCAAACTTGATCATGCCACCTTACATTTAGCTTCTCTCAACCACGTAGACCTGCGCCGTTCTAGCCTCACTAGCGTTGACTTTGCAGGTGCCAACCTCTATGGCACAAATCTCAGCAATGCTGACCTGCGTTGGGCAAACTTGAGCGACGCCAACTTAGCAGGCGCTACGTTTGAGAAGACGTTGCTGGGTGGCAATCAGGGTTTAACTAGGGAGGTGGTGGCCGATCTGAAACGACGCGGTGCCATTTTCGAGAGTTAACAGCAACTGAGGACTTCTCACACGTGGCAAACTTGGAATGTAGAGACGTGGCAGACCTGGAGTGTAGAGAACTGGCACACTGGAATGTAGAGACCTGGCAAAATAGAGGTGAGGTAAATTGTGTTGAGAGGCGACGAGCGTGGGCTATACGTTTGAACTGGATAGCGGGCAGTGTGTCTACCTTGAGAACTTGGGCGAACAAACTCATGTAACCACCACCACCACCGGCCCTGGACAGCAACAGCAGTCGAGTAGCAGCATTCAAACAGGGATTTGGACGGCAATACCAGAGGCCTTTCGGGCGGCGATCGGTGTTGTAGTCAAGCTTCATACTGCTCACGGTGAACGTTTTTTACACATTCAGGGAAGCCGCTTGAGCACCTTGCATGAGACTCCTTCTTTGACTGAGGCGCAACCAGTAACCGTACAGCCGATGACTCAGAGACCTGTAACCCCAATGCCATCAATGCCTCCAATGCAGTCGATGTCGCCCCTGCCACCGATGACGATGGGTGACATGCAAATGGAGCCAGGCACGATGTCGATGCAAATGGGCAACATGCGGCTGAGCATGAACCCGATCGCGCGATCGGACGACAATCTGCAATCAACAAAACCCTCACCAACCAGTTCGCCAGACACAGCCAATGTGGCTTGTGGGCAGCGAAATTTTTGTAGCCAGTGTGGTGTAGTGGTGAAGCCGAGCGATCGCTTTTGCGCGAGTTGCGGCCATCGTCTTGACTAAACGGTGATGGATAGGCAAGCACCAGAGTTCAGTTCACTCAGGTTACGCTTTGCCATCCGCCAAAGGTAACGTAAACCAAAATTGAGAGCCTTTACCGGGATGACTAGTAACGCCTACCTGTCCACCATGCGCTGTAATGATCTGTTTGCAGCGATGTAGCCCTAGCCCAATGCCAGTCAAATGCTGGTTATCGATACCCCGAATGTAGAGCTGGAAGAGGCGATCGCATTGGTCTTGACTCATCCCTTTGCCGTTGTCTGCGATCGTGCAATGGAGCATGCGTGTCGGGGAGAGGGAAGGCAATCGTTCGATCGTGGCCTTCACAGTAAGCGTTAACCCAGGCGCATTGTGCTTCACGGCATTGAGCAGCAAACTCTCAAACACCTGCCGCAGTTGCTGTGAGTCGGCATGAATACAGGGCAGTGCTGATGGTATTTGATCGTTCAGCGTGATCTGGTTTTCGGTCAACAGCGAACCCAAGTTGGCGCGCGCGCTGTCTACCACCTGGTGGAGTTGCAGCGGCTGGCATTGCAGCACGATCGTGGGTGTATCATCGGCATGCCCTTCTAAGAGTGCATGCAATAAATTGAGTTGGTGGTCGCAGCTTTGAATCATGCGATCGACCTTGACGCAAGGCACCGCAACCGCTGAGCAGTCGAGATTTTTACTTCTCAAGCTTTTCAGCACCATCGACATACCTTGTACTGGCGTCCGCAAGTCGTGAGCAACGGCGTGCAGCAATAAATCTTTGACCTGATTGAGGCTTTGCAACTCTTGCATGCGCTGCTGCAATTCGGCGGTACGTTCCTGCACCTGCCCTTCTAAACTAGCGGCCAGGGTTTGAAGGTGTTGATACAGTTGACCTTGCTGGAGCGCAAGTTCAACCTGAGTGGCGAGTTGTTCCAGGAGATTAATTTCGAGGGGCTGCCAGTGACGCGGTTCAGAGCACTGATTGACCAGGAGTATGCCAAACATCTTGTCGCACACCATGATGGGGATGCCGATGCTTGCCTTGACCTGGCAATAACGGTGGTACTCAGCGACCAGAGGTGGGTGCTCTACTTGCCCAATGTCGTCGATCGCTCGAATCGGTTTTACGCCGCAGGGGCGATCAGATGACTCTTGCTTAAAGAGTAACTCCACTTCTTGAGCGACCCGCTGATCGGACATCCACCCCCGCACAGACGGCCAGTGAGGATCGACAGATTCTGCTACTGCCAGGCTGTGACCAGACATGCCCAAGCGGGTGATGAATACTCGATCGGCGTGCAGTAACTGTCGGACTTCAGCCACTGTTGTATTGAGAATTTCTTCTAAATCGAGCGATCGGCGAATCCGTTGTGCGGTCTGCGCCAATAAGCGTTCACGTTCTGCAGCAAACCGCAGTTGAATTTCTGCCTGCTGTCGTTCGGCAATGGTAGCTGTCAACATTAGCGCGATGCCCATCGTGACACCGACGAATGCCTGGAGCAAAAAAATTGCCTGCTCCATATTGCCATTGGCATCCATCAAGAGCGGGCCTTTCGATTGCGCTAAGCCCCAAAACGCGAAACAGGAAACGATAAATCCGCTCAACACCGTACCGCGTTGCCCAAACCGTAGTGCTGCCCAAACCATTAGGGCAATGGGGAGATATTCCAGCGGATAGCGGGCTACACCTGGCTGCATGGGGGCAAAGAACACAAACCCACTCAAGGTCAAGAGCAACGCAACCCAAAGCAATGCTTCAAGGATGCGCCATCGCAACGTTTGGCTCTGCTGTGCTGGACTCTGCTGCCATTGGTTCCGCTGCGATTGCGGTCTCAAGGCGATTAGAGGGCGTGCCCACAATAAAAGATGACTAAAGGACGAATGGCTGAACCAAAGCAAGAGGAGCGGGGTTGTGACCAGAATGCCAATGCCATCGCCTAACTCGATTAACAACCAATGAAGACCAAATTCACGCCAGGGAAGGAGACCCGTTGCGCAGGCCTTCAAAGTGCTGATGGTCGCATTGAGCATCGGCGACAGGACAACCGCCAGTGCCAAAAAGCGTAAGGTGTCTCGGAGACTATCGAGAGCCGGAGACCAGCCTGCGCGTTGGAGCAACGCTCTACCAACGATCGCGCTACTCGTTGTCCCGATCGCCGCAACGGCTGCCGCAAGCCACGTTGCACCAGTCGATAGTGCAAACAAAAAACTACCCACACTCACGCCGACCCAGGCATGTTTATGACCCAACAGGAGTATAGCCAACGCAACGCCTGCAGGAAACCAAATGGGTGATGCTTCCAAGTTCAGGTTCATCACTGAAACCGTCAACTTGCCCGATAGGAAGCAGGCTAACGTAATGACAACAAGCTTAAGTAAGTATGTGCTCACTCGCACTACACCAAGCTCCACACGTAGACAAGTGATCGCGACCTTTGCGGCAGACTTGCTAAACGATTGCGTCTCATCATGCTCCTAGTCTCCTTCGGACAGTATCCAGTCTTAGATTGGCGCGTCAGAACGAGAGACGGCTTCCCCCATGTGGATGAGCAGAACGAGAAGAGACGATGAATCGTTAGGCCTCCGTTTCTGGTCTTGGGCTCAGCATCACTTCTGTAGCAGAAGCATCGGTGGTATCGATCGTCACTGATGACGGCTTCGGCGTCAACCAAGTGGTCAGGATGTGTGATAGTAACCCGATCGGTCCAGCAAACAAACAAAGAAGCAGTGAATGCACTGTCCAGACGCCGGTGCGCTGCCCTTCCCAGTAGATCCAGCGACCGACGAACAGATCCATCACCAAAAAATGTGCCCATCCAGTAGCAGCAGCGCGTTCATCGCTAAAAAAGCGGGCAATATCAGCTAGTTTTGGGTTTGACAATGCCTGAGCTGTTTCAGCATTTAACGTCCCAGAGATGAAGTAAAGGTACAACGCGGCTAGAGCAACAAACGGCAAATAAGACGCCATCAGCTGCTTTGTGAGCGTCCACCTTGGCAAGAAGATCATCAGCGCCCAGAAGGGTAGAACAAAAAGATTGGCACCGTCAAAGAGTTGGGCGATCGTCATAACGAGTGGGTATCGGTTAGAAAAAAATTGAGGCTTGACAAGCAGAGCCGTGAACCAACTCTCCTTCCCAAGCCTCCGGGGCTTTAGAGTTCTATGAACTCATCGAATTGCATGAAGCCAGCTTCATTAGCGGCGACGAGGAACCAACTTTTCGTAGTCAACGTTGGTTGCTGAGAGACGTTGCGGTAGATTCACTTTGGGACTGATTGCTCGTGCCATCTCCAGGAACAAAGCTGGATTGCCTGCTGTTGGCTTCTTCTCAGTCGGTTTGTAGCCTCGAACAGCGGTTTGCCACACAAATTGTGGGAAGCCAAGCTTGGCGCGATGGTATTCGTCGTAGCGGGGAGATTTGATGTTAAACGGCAGTTCACCTTCAGTACGACCGGGTAGGACCCGACGGCGCTGATAGGGAACAATGCTATAGCCAAAGGCTTCCAAATACTCTTCGCTGTTCAGCAGGTCGTCGATAAAGCCTGCTGAACCTTTAGTCGCAACAACAATCGACCAGGCAATTTTTTCCCGTTCGCTGTAAACATCGCGACCCAGCACACGCTGTACCGTTTGCTCAACATACCGATAGTTGCTGTTGAGGTCGTAAAAACTACGCTTGTAGGTGTCGGATAATAACAGACCGCGAATAAAGTCGCGCACCGTGATCTGCCCACTCCGGAGTTGGGACTCCAAAAAACGCTCCCGATCGGCCGCGAACGCATGGAAGAAAATCTGACGGTAGGCTGCTTCAATCAACGTATCCAGGTCAGTAGAAGAAAGCACATTGTCAGTGGAATAGACCCGGGGCTGCTCATCACCAGGGACTTCAAAACCAGCGAGTCGCTGGTTTTGACTAGAGGGACTATAGTCGAGAAGAGGAATTGCCACGCCTACAAAAGCTCCCTTTTCTTACAAAAGCTTACAAATATATTCGTCATCATACGGGAGAACAGAACCATTATTCGATTTGGTTTGATAAAAGTTAGCAAAGCTCACGTTGGGACGACTTACCCTCACTTAAAGGCGCATAAAAAGGGTGCCATTATTCACTACCTAGAGGCCCAAATAGACTGCTCAAATCGCATCTGCGTGGGATTCATCTGGTGTCTGCGTCAGACCAACACGCAAGCGCCAGTCGTCTCCTTTTCCGCGCCAGAATGCCAATGGGTCTTTGGTAGAACGGTAGTCAGGATAAGACGGTAGGTTAGCGGCTTGATCGGGTGGGGGTACAATGCCTAAGCCAAGGCAGAGATGCGTCAGCGATCGGGCAAAGGCATCGTGATGACCAGGAGAACCTGCATGGGCGTGAGCATATTCATGACTCACGAGCAACAACCAGTCTTTGGGTGCCAGGCGCCCAACATCAATCAAAATCGTCATGGGCTTAGTTTTCAGGTTGCACAAGCCATCTAACCCAAATGATTGAGCCAGCGGTGCGGCAAAAATCTGGATAGCAGGCTGCTCCCACGGGTGAAAACAGGCATGGCAAGCCAGAAGGCACTCATTCAGTGCGCTGTTTACTGCCTCAATGTGATGACCAACCCAAACACAGATAGGACGGCGCTGCTCCATGTCATGCACCACATCCACCATGTCCGGGACTAACGCCAAACTGCGAACGCCATACAAATAATCCAACCCTCTGGTAAACGGATCGGTACTGGTCGTAACGTGCACGTCACGAGCCAAACCGTTACCAGCCAAAGAAAGAAAAGGGTTTCGTGGCTTCACTGCCGGGTTGAACCTGATCGGAAGGCAAGCTGGAGCGGTCAGTGCCATCGACGCTAGAGGCGTCGTCGACAGTTGACTCAACGCGAAATTCAGTACAGAAGGTCGCTGTGCTGAAGCCGCCAAACCGCTTCACGGTGCTAGTCCGCAACCGCAGGCTAGGGTTAGCGAACCAAAAGCGCTCAGTGGAGCTCATTGTTTCATATTCGGTCGTCAACACCAACCCATTGTCATCGTCGATGTGATATTGCCCAATCACGGGGACGATTTCAGCATAGCCACGTTCGCGCAGGAGCTTGCCTTGTTGTGGTTGATCGGCATCGGGAACGAGCACAAAGACAGTAGAGCCAGCATGGTTTTCTTCGTTTCGATCCCATCCCATAGAGCCTTGCCAGGAAACAAACGCACCCCCGATCGCCAAACTGGGGTCAACGTCATGGAGTTCGCAGATCTCCAGCACTTTCGGGTCACCAACCGCCAGCACTTCGATGTGAATTTCAGATTCACCCATTTCAGCGCGTTTGAAGGCAAGGTGATGGGTGGTGCGTTGCGATCGCCACTGCCCCGTGCTTAATTCAAAAAATTCCATTGCATCCATAAAGCGAGCCAATTCCTAATCATTGAGCCGTGTGGGTGTGCCGCAACCTATGGAAATCGACGTTTATCAGCTGGGTACCCTTGACACGTCCTATTATAAAACTCAGTCGCTACCGATCACGCAGCATTGGGGAGATCTCTGGTCAATAATAGGGAAGGGGTCAAACGCACCGCTTAAGATTCTTTTGCAAGATGGGATTTGTTTGATGTCTAAGCGCTCATCGTCTCAGCGATCGCCCCAGCACCGTAAGCACAAAACCCAGACAACGCCGACGCCCTTACAACAGCCGTCACAGGATCAGTCGCAGCTGTCACAGAATCGGTTGCAACAGTCGCCAGAAAATGAGCTGTGGCGGCAGCGGCAGTGGGTAAAACTGTTTTCAGAAGTGACGTTCAAGATTCGACAGTCGTTGCAGTTGAAGGAAATTCTGCGGGCTACGGTGACGGAAGTGCAGCGCCTCTTACACGCTGATCGAGTTCTGATCTATCAAGTTCTACCCGACGGCAGCGGTAAAACCATTAGTGAAGCCGTTTTGCCAGCCTATCCCGCCATTTTAGATTTGGAATTCCCGGAGGAAGCCTTTCCGCAAGAGTACCAGCAGCTTTATGCCATGGGGCGGGTACGTGCCATCGCTGATGTTCACGACCCGACGGCGGGTTTAAGCGATTGCCTCATCGCCTTCATCGACCAACTTCAGATTAAAGCCAAGCTGATTGTGCCGATTCTGCAAAACCTGAATGCCCATACACACAGCCAACCCATTGCTCAGAACCAACTTTGGGGGCTGTTAATCGTCCATCATTGCGATCGCCCGCATCAGTGGATGGAATTTGAACTAGAGCTCATGCAGCAACTGGCTGATCAAATCAGCATTGCTTTAGCGCAGGCGCAATTATTAGAACATTTAGAAGAAGTTGTTGCAGTGCGCACGGCTGAACTTAAAGATCTCAACCATAATCTGCAACAGGAAATCAACGATCGGATGCAGGCAGAAGCGGCGCTGAGAAAAAGCGAAGAGCAATTGCGTTTAATCACCAATGCGCTACCCGTGCTGATTGCCTATGTGGACGATCGACAACAGTACCGTTTTAATAATCAAGCCTATTGTGATTGGTTGGGGCGATCGCCCGGAGAGATTTACCAAAGCCATCTTCAGGCGGTTTGGGGAGAAGACTGCTACCAGCGGATGCAACCGCACGTGGAGGCAGCCCTCTCTGGGCAGATCGTCACCTACGAGAATGAAATCGCACTAAAGGATCATAGTTGTCGCCCTGTTAGCGTGACTTATATTCCCCATTTCAACGAGCACAGTACCGTCATCGGTTTTTTTGCCCTAGCAAGTGACATTAGCGATCACAAAGCCATTGAGCGCATGAAAGATGAGTTTATCGCTGTCGTTAGTCATGAATTGCGCACGCCCCTCACGTCACTCCATAGTGCACTCAAAATTCTGACGACAGGGCAATTGGGAGTCCTTTCAGCCGATGGACAGCAACTGTTAGAAATTGCGGATGAGAATGCAGAACGCTTAGTGCATCTCGTCAATAATGTTTTAGATTTGCAGCGGATTGAAGCGGGCGAAGTCAAAATGGAGAAACAAGCCTGTGATGCTGCTGCCTTAATGATGCAGGCCACTGATGCGATGCAACTCATGGCGCAACAACACCGCATCAAATTGGTGGTTCAACCTGTAGCCATTCAGCTTTGGGTGGATGCAGACTACATCGTGCAAGCGCTCACTAATTTGCTCAGCAATGCGATTAAGTTCTCACCGCCCGGAGGCACAGTCTGGCTAGCCGTTGCCGTACAATCCTCTAAAGCCCAAGGCTTTAAAGCAACGCCTTGTGAAGCACATGCTTCTGAAGCCTTATTTCAGGTGCGCGATGAAGGACAAGGTATTCCGTTTGACAAGCTAGAGCGTATTTTTGAACGCTTTCATCAAGTTGACTCCTCAGATTCGCGCAAAAAAGGCGGCACTGGGTTAGGGCTTGCGATTTGCCGTGAAATTATCGAACAGCATGACGGCAAAATTTGGGCAGAAAGCCGCATGAGTCAAGGCAGCACCTTTTTCTTTACCTTACCCCTTTGAACCACTGAGATACGCTAACTATGGGATCGAAACGGGTTTTAATTATTGATGATGAAGAAACGATTCAAACAGTTGTGCAATTTGGCATTCGCATGACGGCTGGGTGGGACGTGCTGTCTGCCAGTTCAGGGGCTCAAGGGATCCAAACAGCTCAGGCTGAAGCGCCAGATGTGATTTTGCTCGATGTCATGATGCCCGATATGGACGGCATTGCTACGTTAAAAGCGCTCCAATCTCACCCTGGAACAGAGCAGATTCCAGTGATTTTTTTAACTGCTAAAGCACAAACCTCAGAAAAATATCAATTTAATCGCTTGGGTGTGAGTGGCGTTATTACGAAACCATTCAATTCACTAGATTTACCAGAGCAGATTGCCAAAATTCTCGATTGGTCATTAGGGCGATGAAAATCTTACTAGTCGATGATGATGAGTCACTCAGCAAAATTGTCACCAAGAGCCTCGCCAGCCATCACTACGTTGTTGATACGGTCAAAGATGGTGAGATGGGTTGGACCTATGGCTCATCGTTTGACTATGACTTAATCGTGCTGGATATTATGTTGCCTAAGCTAGATGGGATTAGCCTCTGCAAACGCTTTCGAGCAGAAGGCTACACCACACCTATTCTGTTGCTCACGGCTAAAGATACTAGTACGGCTAAAGTGAATGGATTCGATGCAGGTGCGGATGACTATGTCGTGAAGCCGTTTGATGTTACAGAACTGAGTGCCCGGATTCGGGCTTTACTCCGACGCAGCCGCAACAATCCTCTCCCCTTGTTGAGCTGGGGTGATTTACTCTTAAACTCCAGCACGTGCGCCGTGACCTACAATGGGCAGCCTCTCACACTCACGACAAAGGAATATGAGTTACTAGAACTGCTGCTACAAGATAGTCAGCATGTCTTCAGTACGGATGAAATTCTGGGTCGGCTCTGGTCATCAGATGAATTTCTGTCAGAGGCGACTGTCCGCTCCCATATTCGGCGGGTGCGTCACAAACTCCTTTTAGCCGGTGCTCCCTCAGATTTCATTGCAACGGTACATGGACGAGGATATTACCTGAAAGCCCGTGAGGGTGCTGGCGATCGCCTCCCTTTAGAGACCGTTGCCCCTCGATCGAAGGGCTCCGACAACCTACAAGCCCAGTACATAGCCTTTCTCAATGAAACATGGGTCGCCGACAAACCGAAAATCCTTACCCAGATGACCGTCTTTACCCAAGCGATCGCAGGGCTACAACTGGGTTCGCTCGATGCCCAATTATATGAACAGGCTCAACAAACAGCTCATAAATTAGCAGGCACTCTGGGCACCTTTGGGCTACATCACGCCATGACGTTAGCGCGTCAACTCGAACAGGTACTCGGCAGCCAAGACCGCTGGCAATCTCATCACGCCGTATCAATCAAAGCGCTGGTGCAGATACTCCAGCAGGAAATACAGCACACAGACTCGATTCAGAGCCTGCAACTGGGAACCGATCAAGCGCTGAACGCCCCACCGATACTCTGTCAGACAGAGGCAGAAACAAAGGTCATGGTCGTCGATGATGATCAAACCTGGTTGCGATCGCTGCCACAGTTGCTCAGTCCCTGGGGCTTTAAGCTCACGACTTTAGCAGACACTCAGCAGTTTTGGACGGTGCTACAAGCGGTGATGCCTCACGTACTGGTCTTAGATGTCAATATGCCAGAGACGAATGGCTTTGAGCTTTGTCAGGCGTTGCGGAGTGATCCGCATTGGCAGCGACTACCCATCTTATTTCTGAGCGTGTTGAACGATCGAGTCACTCAAAATCAAGCCTTTACTGTCGGTGCCGATGACTATTTATGTAAGCCTATCGTCGGTATTGATCTAGCCAATCGGATTCTCAATCGTCTCCAGCGCATTAGGGCTTGTACAGCCTAACGGCTCTTGAGTTTTGCGATCAAGCGACACGCGATCGCACACATAGTTTCGCTGACGGACACATAGTTACTACACACAGAGGTTGTGCCAGAGAGCGATCGACTCTCAGAAATTTCGTTTCTTATGTTACAGATTTCAACCGAATGTAAAGATAAGTTAAAACGAAATCATTTTTGCTCAGCTTTCAAAAGTACCTCCAGGCAGAGGTTTCACCTTTTTTTAGGGTTTAAATTCTGATACTTTTCCCTCTATTCTGAGAATTGCACAAATCTTGCACAATTAGGTTGCTTTAATCAAACTGTTCAAAAGCAGATGAACCTTCGGCTAGCGAAGCTAAGGGTTTAGGAATCTCAAGTTTATCGAAAGACATTTAAATGCTTCAGACGATAGACGTTGGGAATCTAGTTGCTAAAGGTATTGACTGCATTCATTGAGCCGTGTTGGACGTTGCTCTGAGCTAGTGGTTTTGGAATACACGTTCTTTGCCAAATGGGGTTTTACTCGTTGGGCTCAGTTTCACCGTCAATCTTTACGGCTCCATATCGAAGCAAACAGGTTTTGAACACTTTATTTCGTCCTCTATCAGGAGATACTTGGAATGCTAGACGCTTTTACTAAAGTGGTTTCCCAGGCCGATACACGCGGTGATTACGTGAGTGATGCGCAGATTGATGCGTTGAAAGCAATGGTATCGGATGGTACCAAGCGCCTGGATACGGTGAATCGGATCACGAGCAACTCCTCCACGATTGTGGCGAATGCAGCACGGGCGTTGTTTGCGGAACAG
>NZ_PVWK01000007.1 GCF_003003795.1 Stenomitos frigidus ULC18
TGCGTATTTCGGTCTTCATGGACATCAAGTTCGGCACCGTTGACACAGCGTTCGGCACCGCGGTCAGTGAGCTTCATTTACCCCCCGTGGAAAACTCACCATAGTCAATCGATTGTTGAAAACTCACTGGTTGGGCTGAGTGGTGTCCTTTATCCTGCTAGGCGCCGCAGCCTTGCCTGCACCCCGTCGTTGGCCGCCCCAACTCGCTCTGCCTTCCCATGCGCAAAGCCAGGCCTCCGCTCTGGCAGTAGCAGGGGTGAGCAGGTGCACTGATCCTCCAACAGCCTGCGCCACATCTACCCCTTTGTCCCCATACAGGACCTGTAGCAAAGCGGGCAGCAGACGCACTTCACCCTTGCGACCGTTAGCCTCCAGCTGTTGCGACAGAGCAGGCCGGCGCTCCTTCAACCAGCTGCCAAGTCCTGATGGCGGCACCATGACCGCCAAGCTGAACTCGGACTCGTGAAACTGCCATTCCTCGGCGCTTACCAGGCGGCGCAGTTCCTTCTCAAAAGCGGGTCGTAACCGCTGTACCTGCTTGTGGGTGGCCACGGCGCAAACTGGACCACCCTCCTTGTCCCGAGACATAGAGTTGGTGGAATGGTTCTCGCACACGCTGCGTGAGCGCTGCGGCAGCCAGCAGTACCGGCAGAAAGCATAAAGTGGCGCAGCGACTTCTTGTGCGCCCACGTGTGGATGTGCCTTGGGCAGGCCCAGCACGTCAGCCATCCGCGCGAATGACGCCAATTCCAAGTGAGCTGGAAACTCAACTTCGCGCGGCGGGCGAGTGGTGTGCCGCACGAAGATGCTCACGACAGCAGCGCTTGCCATGAGCTGCTTGTCGTTACCACCACTGGCAGTTGCCAAGTTCGCGTAGAGCAGCCAGAGGCTATCCCAACTGGTCTGCCCCCGTAGATCAAATAGTGACTTGTGCACATCCGGCAAGAGCGGCAGCAAGCGTTCACGCAGTAGACCGATGACCATGGCTGGGTTCACGGCCTCCTCGCCGAAGAACGTGTAGCCATCGAGCAGAACGTCCAGGAAAGCTCGGGGAATGGATGGCGGCACTGCGTCGTCGAGGTACAGCGGCATTTCAAGTGTCCAGATAGCCCAGTAGTTTGGCGTGATCGACTTTCGTACGATGGCCGATCCGCGCATTCGGCGTGCCGATCCAAGTGTCGAGCTTGCCGTTTTGACGGCCCAAACGTTCCTTTCGGCGACGTGGACACTTGTTTCGGCAACGTGGACGGGGATATCGACAACGCGCGCAACGTCGATGGCGTCGCGCCGTCATATCAACAGCAACCAGGAGCCTCACCGAGCAAAAAAACTACACGTCCAGAAACGAAAAAGCCCGAGTTACAGCTCAGGCTTTTTTGTCCGGCCGGGGCCAGCAAGATTTGGAAAGATCTCGTGGCATGGAGTATCGGTCGCAGCGTTCGGCACGTCAAGTGCTGGGCGTGCTGGGCAAACTCGTCCCTGCAGCGCGTCCTCCCGCCCTGCGCAAGAAGTGAGTCCATGCGCATTCCAATTCACCTGCAGCGGGAAATCGCCCGCCTGCACTATTACGATCCCAACAATTCTGACCGCGCCATCGCCGGCGCCGTGGGCATGTCGCCTTCCACGATCGGCAGCTTCCGCCGAATGCTTCGAAATCAGGCGCACGAATGGTCAGCGATAGCGCCGCTTGACGACGATCAGTGGCGAGACACCCTTGGCACGCACGACCGCTCCATTGCGCAGCGGAAGCCTCTGCCCGACTGGCAGTGGGTGCACACGGAAATGCAACGCCCCGATGCGACCATGGAGCAGCTGTGGCGCGAGTGGAGGGAAACATGCCCCGAGGGGGTGGCCTACACCCAGTTCGCGGTCGGATACCGGGCCTGGAGAAAGAATCTTCACGTAGTGATGCGCCGAGTACACCGGCCTGGCGACAAGTTGTTTGTGGACTTCGCTGGCAGGACCGTGGAGATCAGAGACCCTGCAGGCGGCCCCTCTCGGTTCGCACAGATCTTCATCGCGGTGCTTGGCTATTCCAACTACACCTTTGTGCACGCGGTCCCCACCCAGACAACAGGTGACTGGGTGCAGTGCCACGTCGAGTGCTTCGAGTTCTTGGAGGGGGCACCGTGCTGGGTGGTCAGTGACAACCTCAAAGCCGCTGTCTGGCGCCGCAGCCGCGATGAACTGGTCATCAACCCGACCTACCGCGACTGTCTCCACCACTACGACACGGCTCCTGCGCCCGCCAGGCCAAGGCGCCCAAAGGACAAGTCCAAAGCAGAGGTGGGAGTGCAGATCGCGCAGCGCTGGATACTGTTCAAACTGCGCGATCGGGTCTTTTTCAGCATCGACGAGCTCAACAACGAGCTGCGCCGGTTGAACCACGAACTCAACGAGCATCCGTTCAAGAAGCTGCCAGGCTGTCGGCGCAGCAGGTTTGAAAGCGATGAACGCGCCACGCTCAAGCCGCTTGTGCAAAAGCGCTTCGAGTTGTGCGATTGGCGCTATCAAGTCCGCGTGGGCAATGACCACCACGTAGAGCACCTGCGCTGCTTTTACTCAGTTCCCTCCCAGTTGGCTGGAGAGCGCGTCGACCTGCGCACCACCGCGTCCATGGTGGAGGTGTTTCGAGGTGGCCGCCGGGTAGCGTTTCACGCGCTGCTCGCTGAGCCAGGCAACAGCACAACGCTGCCTGAACATCGGCCCGTGGCCCACCAGCGTGTTCTGGAAGGCGAGCCCAAGGCGTTGATGCAATGGGCCACTGCGGTGGGCGTCAGCGCGCAAGAAATGATCGGCTACCACCTCAACGGGCGGCGCGATCCCGCAAATGGCATGCGCGCAGCCCGACGCATGCGTGATCTGGCGCGGGACCATGGCGAGGATCGCTTCGAGTCCGTCTGCCGCTACGCACTCCCACTGAACATCACTTCGCTGCGCAGCATCACCTCGATCCTGACCAACCAGGCGGACCTGCGGCCTCGTGCAGCCATGCCGCCGCCCCGCATGGAGCACGACAACCTGCGCGGCGCCCAATACTTCGGAGATTAAACATGAACACCGATATCCAGAACTTGAACAAGTTGCGCGAACTGCGCCTGAACGCCATGGCGACAGCCTACGAACTTCAGCAAGAGCAGGCCAAGCTGCAACATCTCGCGTTTGACGATCGTTTTGGTTTGCTTCTTGAGTCGGAAGTCTCCACCCGGAATTCCCGCAAGCTCAACCGCCTCGTGAAATCGGCCGGCTTTCCGGAAGTTGCCGCATTTGAAGACTATGACGCGCGTGCAAGTCGAGGGCTGGACAAGGCGCTGATGTCAACGTTGGTCAATTGCAGCTGGATCACGCGAAAGCAGAACCTCATGATCCTCGGGCCCACGGGTGTGGGTAAAACCTGGCTAGCGTCGGCGTTCGGCCACCAGGCCTGCCGGCTGGGAATGACCGTGGCCTTCTACGTGGCCAACGACCTTTTCACCAGCATCGGTCAAGCGGTGCTCGATGCCTCGCTGCCAAAACTCAAAACAGCCCTTTACAAACCCAACCTGCTGATCCTTGACGACTTTGGAATCGGGGAGATGTCCCCAACCGCAGCGCAGGTCCTGCTCGATGTTGCCGACCGGCGCATGCGAACGGGATCTCTGCTTTTGACCAGTCAGTACCCCTCGGACACCTGGCACGGTTTCTTCCCTGATCCAACCGTCGCGGATGCGGTTCTTGATCGCGTTGTGCATCAAGCGCATCGGGTTCAGCTGAAGGGTGAATCGATGCGCAAAATCAGGGGGCGGGCCGCTTTGAATCTTGGCTGAGATACTGCGCCTGCTCGGTGATCCCAAGTCGGAAGCGGCCGCACACATCGAGCAGGCATCGACCCACTGGATGCGCCACACGGCTGGAACCCACCAAAGCAATCAGGTGGACCTCAAAGTCGTTTGTGACAACCTCGGTCATGCGAATATCTCGACAACCAACACCTACCTACATGCCGAGGACGACACGCGCCATGACACAACCTCGCAGGCTCACCGTTGGTCGGTTCGCTAATAGCGAGGTCGTTGGCGATCAAAAACTCAATGTGCAGCGCAGCGTGACCGCGTACGTTCCCCAAATGTGATGAAAGACGGGACGCAAAACGGCCTTGTCATCCATACACGCATGACGTTGGACACGAAAGAGTCATGGCTTGGTGATGTCATGACGGACGGCAATTCTGCCGGTTTCAGGGAGTCTGAAAATGAGTTCTGTTACTACTTTTTCTGCTGTCACGCACGAGAAGATGGTTGTTAGAAATGCGCATAGTGATCACCTGCGCGTTCCGTACTTTCTTTGATCACGCATGGCTATGCCATCGTAAAAATGACGACATCGGCTCAAAAGGCTGTGTGGTCCGCTTTGGATGAGATTTCGCGAGTTCCGGAGGACGTGCAAGCTGACTTTTGTTTTCCTGATCGAACAGACGGCTTTCTGCCCAAAGGTGGGGAGCACGCTAAGTACACAGATAACGTCGACCTTTGCGATCGTTTTTGCTACTGGCACCACCACCGAGCGCTTCATGCAGGGCACCCGTTTATTCACACGCCCGCATACCAAAACATAGTGAATAGTGAAGCCGAACTTTCGTGTTTAGCTCAGAGCATCGTCACAAGTTTGTGGGATTTTTTCCGCAATGAGGAGCAAGTGACTATTCGTGATAGCTCCTACATACAACTGTGTATGTACGAGCGCAAATACCAAGAGGACGACCGCACCTATTTGCAAGACAGGCATGAAGACGGCCATCTCATCACGTTGATCAAACCAACTCGCGATGGACTGGTCATTTTTCTCAACGACAGGGAAATCCCTGTGCACTTGGCAGACGATGAAGTCATCGTCATCACAGGCTCTTTGTTGACATTACTTTCTGATGGGCAAATTCCCACCATGTATCACGCAGTTCGAAACCCGAAGATGGAACTTGCACGCAAGTCGTTGGTGTACTTTGCCATCCCAGATCTCCAGCGCTCGTACACCACATTGTTGGGAAAGAACCCTATCAACGTTGCCGCGTTCGCTGATGAAAGTCACCGCGCCTTCGGAAACACCCCCTTGATCTAATGCATTTGGAGAGGGCCTTCGCCCTCTCCACTTTTTACCGAGACTAATGTGTTAAACCTGCAACTTATCGAGGGATTCATTCTTGGAGCAGGTCTGTTGATAGCGCTTGGACCCAAGGATACTTTTGTAATCAAAAACAATCTTGCCGGAAGCAATGCAGTTGTTTTGGTGTTGATCTGTGCTCTCTCGGATGCGATGTTAATTATGTTAGGCGTGGTTGGACTCGGGGCGGTCATCACTGCGAATCGTTGGGTTATGGTGCTGACAATGACCGTAAGCATTCTTTATTTGATTTATTTTGGTATTCGAGCTTTGCAGTCGGCATATCTTGGGCAAACATCGGTTGGTGAACTGGGTGTTATTCATGCACCAATGACGCGCGCTTATGTTGTTAAGGGCGCAATTTTTCATTCGCTTCTTTCACCTTTTGCCTGGCTTGATACAGTATTGGTCATCGGGTCAATAAGTGCAATCAAAATTGGAGCGGATAAATTTTTCTTTGCAAGTGGGGCGGTGGTGGCTTCATTCCTATGGTTCATCGCGTTGACGGTAGGCTCACGCCTCGCTGCTCCAATGTTCCGGAACCCACGTGTTTGGCAGGGATTGGACATCCTAGTCTTCATATCCATGTTTGTATTGGCTGGGAAACTGTTAGCAGACTACCCTTGGCGGTGACGCAGCTCGGATCACTCACCAGATATTGAGCGCGTATGCGCTATGTTGACGTCTGCGACCGATGGCCGAGCTGAGCCGTGCGAGCATTGGCCGTTTTGGCCGTTTTGGCCGTTTTGGCCGCCGAACGCTGAACTCTTGGCGGCCGCACATCTACCCTGACAACCTACATGGCAACTGGGCGCCGCAGAATCGATGCCAACTGGTAGCAAACTGCGCGTGTCCAAGGGAGCCGAACCGGGTGTCCAGTTCCCACCGTTCCCGCTGTCCAAGAGAAACCGAACTGAGTGTCCATCAGCGACCGAAATACGCA
>NZ_PVWK01000002.1 GCF_003003795.1 Stenomitos frigidus ULC18
CGTCATTCAATTGAAGGCAAGGGAATCCTTCTCAACTTTACCCCCTTGTGACCCGTCAACAATTAATTGACAGACCACTAGAGGAGGACGCCTCTTTGAAGAAGAAAAGCCGTAAAGAGCGCCAGCAGGAAGAGCAGAAGCTGTTGCGATCGCAGCCGGAAAAGTCTGCTGAACAGACGACACTTCAAGCACCTGAACCTCAACCAGAGATCGTGTTCGATTTGGGTTTGGCAGACTTCACGCCCATAGATTTTGATGAACTGAAAGGGGGGTGGTAAGCATGGTGCAGGCAAAGGAATTGGCAGAGGTTTTGGGCGATTTTAAGCCCACCGAAGACCAATCAAAGACTGAGATTGATCGTCTTCGCAAAAAGACGATTATGCCTCTGGAGCAGGTGAGTCGGTTGCATAGCTGGCTCGATGGCAAGCGTCAATCCCGCCAATCTTGCCGGGTCGTCGGTGAGTCCAGAACGGGCAAATCCGTGGCCTGCGCAGCCTACCTCCATCGCCACAAGCCGCAGCAAGCAGCGGGTAAAAAACCGATCGTTCCGGTTGTCTACATCCAACCCCCTCAAAAATGCGGGGCGAAGGATCTGTTCAAAGCAATCATTGAGTTCTTAAAGCATCGGGCGACGAAAGGAACCATATCAGACTTTCGGGGTAGAGCGATGGAAGTGCTTCAGGCCTGTGAAGTGGAGATCTTGATCATTGACGAAGCCGATCGCCTGAAACCCGAAACCTTTGCGGATGTGCGCGACATTTACGACAAACTAGCAATTTCGGTGGTTTTGGTCGGCACCGATCGCCTGGATGCGGTTATCAAGTGTGATGAACAGGTCCATAACCGCTTTCGCGCCTGTTACCGCTTTGGTAAGCTTTCTGGTGAGGAATTCGCGAAGACAGTTGCTCTTTGGGAACAGCAAATCCTGAAGCTGCCAGTTGCTTCCAACTTAACGAGTAAGGAAATGCTGCGCCTTTTGACCGCTGGCACAGAAGGTTATATCGGGCGCATGGATGAGATTCTGCGGGAGGCTGCCATTCGCTCGCTCTCAGCGGGGTTCAAAAAGGTGGACAAGAAAATCCTTGAGGAAGTCGCCAAGGAGTACAAGTAATGGGAGAAGTTGACATCCAACCTTGGCTCTTTCAGATTGAGCCTTACGAAGGGGAAAGCTTCAGCCACTTCCTAGGACGCTTTCGGCGACCCAATCACCTGACACCCAGCGGGTTGGGACAACTGGCAGGTATTGGCGCAGTCGTCGCTCGCTGGGAACGGTTTCACTTGAATCCGTTTCCAGCGCCGCAGGAACTGGAGTTATTAGCGATCGTTGTCGGTGTCAGTGCCGAGCGCTTAGCAGGAATGTTGCCGCCGAAGGGTATTGGGATGCAGTGGACTCCCCTTCGGCTCTGTGGGGCTTGCTATGGCGAAATGCCTTGCCATCGGATGGAGTGGCAGTACAAGTCAGTTTGGAAGTGCGATCGCCACCAACTCAAACTTCTTTGCAAGTGTGCTAAATGTGAAGCACCCTTCAAAATGCCTGCGCTGTGGGAAGATGGCAATTGCCATCGTTGTCTAACACCCTTTGCTGCAATGGCCTTACACCAAAAAGCTGCGTGAGTGGTTGCTGCCTCTATCTACTCGATGGGCTTTGTAGGGTTAGAGATGGCTTGAGACTGCCTTTGTAAGTCGGTTTGTGGACTGCCCGGTAAATCAAATACGATTTCGTACCCGATCGTTGGATTTAACCACCGCAGCGACTTCAAATAGGCTTCTGCTTCATGACGGCGACGTAACCGGACAACGACAAGATGCTGCATGTTGGGGAGCAAACGGATGATGCACCAGGGCTGTAGTCGTTCAAGATAGACCATATTCAATTTCGATCAAGATTAAAGCCACCCTACAAAGGGATGGCTTCGCAAGAAAGGTCAAACTGGCATTGACATTTTCGACCTGTTAAAGATGGTTTATTCGACCTTAGAGTTGCTTGGCTTCGGGGGACACAGCGAGGTTAGGAGGTCGGCTGGAATGTGCTCGAAGTGTTCCAGCAGGAAATCCATTTGGGCAAGGTGGCGCAGATCAGTCGGCGTGGGACGACGATAGCTCTTCCCACGTTTGAACCAACGTCGCACTGTAGACATGGAGCGAGAGCAGATGATCGCGATACGTGCTTCGCACAGGCTTCGCCACCGACTCCTGGCTCACTTCCCATTTAGCGTAGAAGCGTTGGGGAGTCATACCAAGCTGGCAGTCGCTATAGCGTGCAATCAATGCGTGCTCGCGTCGCTTGAGAGGGCGAGGGTTCATACACTTTCCTCTCGCTCTTTTGGCTCCAGGTCGGCTTCCCAGGCTGTATCGGCCACTGCCCAGCGCGCACTGGGCGCATCGTTGTCCAGCCAGATCAGATAGCACCATTGCCAGCCATTAGCATGGGGAGCAAAGCCGTAAAACCGTCCAATGACAATGCCCCAATCTGCGGCTTCATCTTGCTTTGCTACCCACTGGAGGCGATCGCCATAGAGGAAACGGGGCATTTCGACCTCTGGGAAATGAGCTGGTAAGTCAACAGGTGATGGCACTACTCCGAGATTGAGTGGATGTTGAGCGAAGAGCAGGTCTTTTGGCATGGCGATGAGTTGCCTTTATTTTGCAAGCCGCATGAACTCCATAACCCTCTATAAAATGAAGGCTTAGTTAATGCGCGTATTCTAAAGCGTCTTAAGAGTATAGAATATGCGCGTGAACTGGGCAATGATAAGGGTGCTAGCATGATTCGCAGAAAACGCGCATAAACTCATTGCTATGCCCAAGGGTAAGAAGCGGATGCGGGGAGAACCCGTTTACCACGATGAACTCAAGAAAAGTCTCAACCTGACCGTCACGCCCACTGGCGCAGAGGGTTTGGAGGCGCTAGCACAGGAATTGGGGTTCCGTTCCAAGAGTGAACTGGTCGATCGTATTGGTCGCCGTCTCCTGTCGGTTTCTCCTGTCGGGTTGACCCAGGAGGATTGGCAGGAGCTATCCAAAAGTTTTCGCACAGCAGATTGCCCTTGCTAGAGATGAACTCGCAGGACAGGGCGTTTACGAGGGGAGAAGAGCTGAGGGCGATCGCCGCCATGAACTAGAGCAGCAGCTTGAGCTTTGGGAGGCTTTACAGCAGAAACTTGTGGAAAATTGCATTAACGGCTAAATTTTGCTTGGCAAGTTTATTCCGTGAAGGGAATACACGCAATATGTCTCTGTGCCATAGTGGGCTTAGAAAGTCTGGAAAGGTATGGGAGAACAACTGAAGTCACAACCACTGGTAGAGGCTCTATGTGAGTTTCAGTTCAACCTGGACGATAGCAACGAGCTAACGATGCCAGGACTGTTTTACGCTGAGGTCAGAGAGGAATTTCCGTTTCAGACTCCAGTTGATGAATTTAGTCTTCAGGTTGAACTTGGTGAGGTGGGAGGTGTCCCACAGTTTGTTAGCCCTCAGAGGCTTCAATTGAAACGAACAGACGGTTCAGCGATGCTTCAGATTGGTCGTGGTCGTTTGATTGTCAATCGGCTCCAGCCTTACGTAAGCTGGGAAGACTTCAGAGAACTTATTTTTAAGGCTTTTACGATTTATATAAAACTTTGTGGAACATATACTCTTAAGCGAATTGGCTTGCGTTACATCAATCACTTGATACCGCCAGCAGAAGGAGGGTTTAAGATTGATGATTTTCTAACGGTCATTCCTCTATTTCCTAAGCCGATTGATAGACCAATGAACGGATTTCAGCAAGTCTATGAGTTTTCTTACGAGCTGCCTAAGGCAGCTCTTGTCCATAGGACAGCCGTTGTTGCAATACCTGAAGGTGATACTGCAATTCTTTTAGACCTTGACTTCATCTCTCAAGAAACCTCAACTTTCCAAGACAATGCAAAAGCCTTAGAGTGGCTAAGAAATTGGCTTGATCAAGCTCATGAACGGATTGAAGAAGCGTTCATTTCATCATTGAATCCTAGTTATTATGAGTTTCTGAAGTAGAGGAATGTCTGTATGTTTTTTACGAGAAAGATCGGCAATATCGCTACCTCATCAGGTGCTCCTTACTTAAGAGAGGTTGCTGTAAATAGTCTCTCAGGGCAGTATCAGACAAGATTTGAAATGTTGTCACCTCATGATAGGTCACAGTCTCTACACCCTGCTAATTTGAGAACCTCACAGACTCAATTTGACTGGATTCATAACACTAATACCTTTCAACGGCTTCGCAATCTTTTAACACTAGATGAAAACTGGGATGGATACGGTGCGTCCCGATTTTTGAGACCGCAGGTGAGTAGAGCCTTTGATCTATACTCTGACATTTATAATTACTATCTTTCGAGGAGCACAAATTTCTCACAGCTCTCTCCATTTATTGCTCCTTGTTCAGATGGGGCAATTTTGTTTGAGTGGGCAGGTCGGCGATTTCCGAGTAGAGAGCTGGAAATCTTTGTGCCGTCCACTATGGAAAGCCCGCTGGAGTACTTAAAGTGTACGGATGACGCAGAAGAGGAAGGAAGTTTCTCTTCTGAAGGGGTTATCGCTCTACTTGACTGGCTATTTGCAACTGAAAGCTAAATGTCTCAGATTCATCAAGTTCAGCCGTCTGACAAACTCTTCCGGTGGCTTCATCCTGGGCAATTTGACTGGAATGAAAGGCGTCCAACTTCAGCGGCGTTTAGAGATCCTTATATGTCCGTCGATCATGCCCGTCTAGCAACACTTGAGGAAAGTTACAAACGGGGAACGGAGGCAGATAAAGATGCTGTAGCCGCGATTCTGGCAGAGCAAGCGTTTGAAAAGGCGCAGAAAGTACATCACTGCCCTACGCAGATTTGTGAGGCTTCGGGCGATGCAGTGTGCGTCTCTGATCCAGGCTGTCGTGCCTATCAAGCCAATGGATTATCTAGAACCTTGAAATGCGTTAATCCTGCTCATGGCTGTGTTGTGGGAGATAAACCGAAGTCAGTAGCCCGCTTTTTCGCAAAGAATGCGACGGTAGAAATTTATCCTCCTGAACCAGCTTGAGACGAATACTCAAGATATATCCAGAGAAAAACTGCTGATTTGGATCTTGCTAGAATTTTGAAGCAGTTGTATTCCCTGTACGGTTTGAAGTTGAAGCAGAAACGTTCAAAGTCCTTACTGTTAGCCTTGCTCAACTCGCTGGCTGATTTTGACGGAGCATTATCTGAGGATGCCATAGAGCTGTTGGATGAGTTGAAGACACGATCGCATATCTTTCCGCCCCTATATGCCGATGTATTTGCTCTGCCCCATTCAGCAACCTGTGTAGATCTGGTCGATCGCATCACGTCTCTTTCCCAGGAACAGGTAGCAACCGCCAGCTATGCGTTCCAAATCTTTCGCTATTATGAGCAAATTTTGAGGGCGAACCCAGTTGACTCGTCGCCACAACAAAAGGTGGCTTATGAGTCGCAAGTAGAGCGGGTTCGGGTTTCGGTGGCTCGGACGAAAGCGGCTTTGGATGAATCGCTTGGGTAAGGCTGGAAGAGCGACTACAATGACCTGCTAGCAACCATCAGGAACCGATAAGCCCTATGTCTTCGCTTGACCGTCAGCAATCCAATCGCCTTTTACAACACATCACTGGGGTGGAGCAACTGTTAACTGAGGTGGATGAGGAAGGAGCAGAGGAGGTTCTGGATGAACTCTATATGCTGATTACTAAATTGTTTGAGCAGTTTCCGCACTTAGATAAGGACGAGGACCAATAAAAAGAGAACAATTTTCCACTCATACAGATGATCTTGAATTCACACTGATAGAAATATTTCGGGCAGGAGTTTGACTGGCAAGAAATGTTTCAATGTATGTAAGGTATTTACTAGCTGCCCATATCACCAAATCTATGTGTTGTTCATTGTCACGACTAAACTGATGTGACACTTGAGTGGGAGTAAGTAGCTGAGGGTTACAAAGCTCAGGTATGTAACGGTTCATGAATGAGCCAATTTCGAGGGAAACCGAAATCGTT
>NZ_PVWK01000039.1 GCF_003003795.1 Stenomitos frigidus ULC18
AAACGCCTGCCATGTCTGCGGCTTGAACCCAACAGCTACTTTATACCATCTGTAGCCCAAACTTGAGGAATTGGTATTACTGAAAATCCTTCTATCAGAATAAACAGCGTCAGGAGCTTTCGCGAAAAGAATTCACGCTCTCCAGGCTTCGGGCTGTGGCTTTGGAGTCCTTGAAGAAGGTGTTAGTGCCACTTTCCGTATGGCTTCTTCATCGTGAAAGGATGCGCTGGTGAGGCGAGATCGGCTATTTCAGCCCTGTGAGTCTGGAGCCTGGTAGAGAGGCGATTAACTCACAGAAGCCATATTCCTGCCCTATACTCCAACCACATTTTGAATTTCGCTTAACAGATTGACTACCACCAGAGCAAATGATATGCTGCGGCGAATTAGTTCGTTTGTACTAAATTATGGATACCCGCAGTGCTGACTCATCGACTGTCCCTGAAGCAGCCAACGCCATTATTACTGAACTGGTTTCTGCTGAAGCAAACCTCAAGTTGCAGGTCATTCAAAAACTGATTGAGCCGTGCGACAAAGTAACCTACGGTCAAAATCTCAGGTCAGCTGCTGAAAAGCTAGACTGCTCGGTTCGCACCGTTCAACGATTGGTAAAGATGTGGGAGGAAGAGGGCCTAGCGGCCCTTGCTCAAGAGGGGCGCAGCGATAAAGGTGCCTATCGGATTAGTGAAGAGTGGCAGAAATTCATCATCGGTGCTTACGGCAAAGGCAAGTGTACGCCTGCACAAGTCGCGATCAAGGTCAAAACCAAAGCCAAGGCGGATGGTTTAACCAGCTACCCCAGCCACATGACGGTCTATCGAGTGCTGGCTCCCCTCATCGAACGTCAGCAGCAAAAGGACTCTATCCGCAATATTGGCTGGCGTGGTTCCAGACTTGCGCTTAAAACACGCGATGGCGAAGAACTGGCTGTTGAATACAGCAACCAGGTCTGGCAGTGTGATCACACCCGTGCTGATATTCTGCTGGTTGACCAGCACGGTGCCTTACTCAACCGTCCCTGGCTCACCACGGTCATAGATCTATTCCCGCTGCATCGTTGGCTTCAATCTGGGCTTTGATGCCCCCAGTTCTAAAGTGGTGGCGCTGGCACTGCGTCACGCGATCTTGCCAAAGCAGTACGGTGCAGCTTACAAACTCTATGCTGATTGGGCTGCTTATGGAAAACCAGAACACTTTTTTACCGATGGTGGTAAAGATTTTCGTTCCAAGCACCTGGAACAAATCGGCGTGCAACTTGGGTTCACCTGCCACTTGCGCGATCGTCCCTCCGAAGGTGGTATCGTCGAGCGACCCTTTGGCACCTTCAATACGGAATTCTTTGCAACGCTACCGGGCTACACCGGATCGAATGTTCAGGAACGTCCCGAAACTGCTGAAAAAGATGCGTGTTTGACCTTGCGAGAACTCGATCAGCTTTTTGTAGCGTACCTGGTGAATCGCTATAACAAGGGACTGGATGCCCGCATGGGCAACCAAACGCGAGCCGAACGTTGGGATGCTGGCTTACTGAGAAAGCCACTAGTCATTCCAGAACGTGAGCTAGACATTTGCTTGATGAAACAGACTCGACGATCGATCTATCGGGGTGGCTACGTTCAGTTTGAGAACTTGACGTATCAAAGTGATGACTTGGCTTCTTATGCAGGTGAGACCGTGGTACTGCGCTACGAACCACGAGACATTACAACCGTGTTGGTCTATCGCCGAGAAACTGTACCTGACACTCAGGGCACAATAGCCCTTGCCAAAGAAGTTTTCCTTGCCCCTGCCCACGCTCAAGACTTAGAAACTGAGCAACTGTCCTGGGAAGAAGCAAAGAACATTAGTCGCAGTATTCGAGAAACTGGAAAAGCGGTGGATAACCAGTCAATGCTGGATGAAATGCGCGATCGCGAAGCGTTCTTAGACCAGAAGAAAAAGAGTCGTCGCGATCGCCAGAAGGAGGAACAGGCAACACTACCGCGATTATCCAGCTTAGCCAAGACTATCGAGCCTGATGCCGCTCAGCCTTCATCGGTGCTGCCACCGGAGCAGGAGCTTGAGATTCCCCGGTTTGAAATTTGGGACTTTGACGAGGACTAAGTGGAGTACGAAACATGGAAGATGCTTACAACTACGATGCTCAAACCCACATTGAGCGCTTGCGAAAAGAAACAATGGTGGCCCTTGAACAGGTGAAATTGCTGCACCAATGGCTCGATCGCAAGCGCAGTTCGCGCCAGTGTGGTCGCATCACAGGTGAATCTAGAACTGGCAAAACCAAAGCTTGCGATGCCTACTTAAAGCGCCGGGGACAACCCGATTTCTCTGGCAAAACGCCTATCATTCCTGTGAGCTATATTCTCCCTAAGCAGGAGTGCACATCGAGAGAATTATTCCGACAAACTTTAGAGGCTTATAATTTTGACTTGCCAAGAGGTACTGTTGGCGATATTCGCAGCCTCGCTTTAAAGGTTTTGCGTCAAAGTCAAACAGAAGTTCTGTTTATTGACGAAGCTGATCGACTGAGAAAGAATACCTTTGCTGACGTGCGGGATATTTTCGACGAGTTGAAGATTGCTGTGATCTTAATTGGGACGAAGAAGCGCTTAGACCCTGCTGTTCAAGCGGATGAGCAGGTTTATAATCGCTTCCGCTCTAACCATCGCATGGGCACAATTCAAGGGAGCCAACTCAAACAAATCGTGGGAGTTTGGGAGCGAGACATCATTGCCCTCCCTGTTCCATCACATTTGACCAACGAACCAATGCTAAAAATTATTCGGCCTGCGGTTGGTGCTGCTCAACGTGGTTACTACATTGGTCTCATCGACATGGTCTTACGCGAAGCCGCTATTCGATCTCTAGAGGCCAGATTTATGTATATCGACAAAGCGATTTTGGCTCAGGTAGCTGAGGAATACAGTTGACTTTGTTGAAATTAGGATTTTGATTGCAAATATTTAGAAGGAGTCGATTGATGCTGAATGAGAGGGCATACCAAGTTCACATTGAGCGCCTAAAGCAGAACCGTATTGTCGTTTTGAAGCAGGTTAAACAAGTTCATGAATGGCTTAATAGCAGACGCGGCTTGAGGCAGTGTGGACAAATAATTGGTGGAGCCGGAATGGGTAAAACGATGGCTTGTATTAGCTATCTGAACTTGTACAGAAAAGCTAATCCTTCTAGTGAAAAGCTTTCTACTCCTATTGCTTATATCGCTTTTCCGGGAACTTGCCCCTCAAGACAGCTGTTTAGACATATTGCGTCTTATTATAAACACAACTCACTCGAAAGGACGACCCAAGATGCCCGTAATCTGGTCTTCCAGCTCTTGCACGAGCAGAAAACTGAAATGCTGCTTGTTGATAATGCTGATCGCTTAACAACGAAAAACATTGCTGATATTCGGGCTATTGCTCATGAGCTAAATATTGCTGTAATTCTAGTGGGAGTTCAACGAAGATTAACCCCAATTCTTCGTAAAGATGAGAAACTTAGCGGTCAATTTCATTTGCATTACCAGATGCATCACATCACATCTCAAGAAGTGGAAGAAGTCATTTGGGTGTGGGAGAAAGATGTCATTGCTCTTCCAGACGAATCTAATCTTAACAAAAGCCCAAATCTAAACATTCTTCAAGACGCCTCCCTTACGCCTGAGCATGATTATCGTCTCGTGTTAATTGATATGATTCTGCGAAAAGCAGCAGTGCGATGCTTACAGAACCGATTGACGTATATTGACAAATCGATTTTGAAGCAAGTAGCGGAAGAATACGTATGAACTCTTGTTTAGAGATTCCATCTTGGATTTTTCCTATCGAACCTTATAAGGGTGAAAGTTTAAGCCACTTTCTCGGTCGATTTCGTCGGGCAAATTACGCCTCATCAAGTGAATTAGGGCAAAAGACAGGTTTGGGCGGTGTACTGGCTCGCTGGGAGAAGTTTCGCTTCATTCCGCCACCCAGTCAGAAACAATTAGAAGCGTTAGCTCAAGTGGTGCAGCTAGAGGTTGAGCAACTCAGACTGCTACTGCCGCCACAGGGTGTAGCGATGAAGCATGAACCCATACGAGTTTGTACTGCTTGCTATGAGGAGAAGCCATATCACCGCTTGGAATGGCAGTTTAAGGATACGAGAGGGTGCGATCGCCATCAACTCCGCCTACTCTCGGAATGTCCCAGCTGTGGCAAGCGTTTTAAGATTCCGGCACTGTGGGTTGAGGGGCATTGCCATAACTGTCAAACACAGTTTACGGGGATGAAGCGGTATCAGAAGGAAATGTGAGGTGATTCAGAATTTGAACAGGTAGGAGCAACAAACCAAATTGTTGTCACCGCTTAATTGGACTCGATACTGGACTGTTGCAAGCGATGTTGCCGAGCCGAGGGATGACCCTGCAACCGCGCCCGATTCGACTCTGTGGGGCTTGTTATGCTGAGGTGCCCTGTCATCGCATGGCGTGGCAGCACAAGGATATTGCTGCGGTTTGTCCCCATCATCCGCTGCGTCTGCTGGAGCGGTGCCCCAGTTGCAAGAAGCCTTTTCAGACTCCGGCATTGTAGACGGATGGGAAATGTCATCACTGTGGGATGCGTTTCACGGCGATGGTGAAGTATCAAGAGAGAATCAAGAAGACTGGCTGAGATGGGCGATCGCCTCAACACGGCTGTCGTGCCTAAAATCCTTCTCAAGTCCTACAAAAGCTGGGCGATGTTTTCATAGAGGGCTTCGATCGCGCACGTGAAGCCAATGTTGGCAAATTCGATCGTGTCTCCGGCTCGATAAACCTGGGGCATCCACAAATTATCGGATTTACGCTGAAACCGCTCGACTAAGACTTGCTTTTGGTGAATCAGAACATACTCGGTAAATTCTGAGATTGACTTGTAATCAGCGAACTTGTCGCCCCGGTCAAAGGCTTCTGTGGAGTCGGATAGGACTTCAATGATGAGTTTGGGATGGAGGATAAAGTCTTCGTCGGAGCGACGGTCGCGATCGTCACAGGTCACTACCAGATCGGGGTAGTAAAAAAGGTTGAGGGTGGGCAGGCGCACTTTCATGTCGGACGTGTAGGGAAGACAGCCTGTGCCGCGTAGGTGATTGACGAGGAGGGCGGAGAGGTTGCCTGTAATAATGACATGGGCTTTACTGGCACCTGCCATTGCCACCAGTTGTCCCTGGAGGTATTCGTGTTTGATGGGACTAATGCGCTCAATCTCTAAATAATCTTCGGGTGTGAAGTAGGCATGGCTTTTACTAACGGTCATGATCGACGCTCCCTATAGCCCTGTCTTGAATATAGTGTACTGACGGTTTATGAAGGACGCGATCGAGGCTGTAATACCAATTAAATATGAAGTTGCGCCAAACTAAAGGAGTCCCCTTTGAGGTCATGGGTCATGCCAGGACGCCCCTTT
>NZ_PVWK01000037.1 GCF_003003795.1 Stenomitos frigidus ULC18
ACCCAGAGAGAAAAGGAAGAAGAAAGAATAGGTTTTGAAAGAGTTTGAGCGCTTTTTATAAAGCAACAGCTCTAATGTTATACCCTGCTGCTTCCTCCACACGGCTTTGGCGACTTCTCGCTCTTTGAAACGGTTGCCGATCCAGCCTTCTTTTTTGGTGTACCGTACAGCGGTGTCAATGCGGAGCGCAAGGGCTTCATCATTTTCCAGGTTGTCGTAGAGCGATCGCTTGGCGGTAGTGTTGAGGGACGGGGGATAGGCTGTCTGGGACGTGCCTGTAGGTTGCTTGACCTGGCGGGCGAGCTGTTTGACTTTCTCTAGATACTCCTGATAATCGATCGCCTGTTCCCGGCGCTCCTGAATCAGAGCATCGAGCAACGCGGACATCTGTTCATAGTATTTGGGGTTGACTGGATTTTCATCAATGATGGTTTTCCGCAGATTGTTCTCGATGGTTTCTGCCATCGCGGCTGGCTCTTTCAACCCGGTAGGCAGTGTTTCCAGTGCGCCCAGTCCCTTTTGGACGATAAGTTCCACTAGTCCCAGGTCTTCAAACTCAGAGACGACGATGCTTTCATCCGCACGAATATAGCTGTCGAGCAGGTGATGCATGGCGGGTTCGTAGCGCTTCATATCGAGGTAGTCACCGCTGGCAACTTTGACCTCATCACGCATCTTGGTGTAATGCTCCACGTCGGCTTTGATCGTGACAGTTTCCTGCGCACTGTAGCCTGCTTCAGCCATTTCGTTTGCCAGGTTGGCATAGGCACGCATTAAGGCGGCTACTGCCTGATAGAGGGCAACCCGTTTAGGTTCGTTGTTGGCTAAAGTGTCTTGGTCGCTGGTGTCTATGGTACAGAAGTAGTGCAAGTAATCTTGGGTCTCGCGTGGGCGCTGGACAGGTTCGCACAAGGCTTTGACGGTTTCCAGGGTTTCTTCCAGGCGATCGCGGGCTTTCTCCAGACGATCAGTGAGCAGTCCGGCGACATCTTCTGGGGCATAGCCATCGAGTGCGCCGCTGGTGTAGTCGCAGATCGCTCCCTTTAGGCGCTGGAACAGGTCTTTGTAATCCACGATGTATCCGTATTCTTTGTCGTCGCCATCTAGCCGGTTGACGCGACAAATTGCCTGGAATAAGCTGTGGTCGCGCATCTGCTTGTCAATGTAAAGGTAGGTGACAGAAGGCGCATCGAAGCCCGTCAGCAGCTTATCGACCACAATCAGCAGGCGCATCTGTCCCGGTTCATTGATGAAGCGTTCTTTGACCTTCTTCTCGAATTCTTCGACCCGCACCATGGCTTTATCTTCGGACTCACCAAAGTACTCAGACAGCATTTTGCGGTAAATGGCGTACTGGTTCAGCTTTTCGGTGAGACCTTCGCCGCTTTCTTCGCCTTTGATATCGGCGGGAGAGGGCTTGTAGCTGGTAATGATGGCGCACTTGTTTGCCAGGTCGGTGCGGCTGAAGAGTTCATAGACTTTACACGCCTGGTAGATGCTGGCACAGACCAGCATGGCGTTGCCGCGCCCATCCATTAGACGGGGTTTGGTGTCCATGTCTAGCAGGATGTCTTTGACGATTTGCTCCAAGCGCGATTGGCTAGAGAGTACCTTTTGCAGCGTGCCCCATTTTTGTTTGAGCTGCGTCTTGGCGATGTCTGATAAACCACGGGTTTTGGCTTCAAACCACTGGTCGATTTTTTGTTGGGAGGTGAGGTGTTGGTCAATATCGCGAGCTTCGTAGCGCAAGTCGAGAACGACCCCATCGGCAACGGCTTCGTCAAATTTGTAGGTGTGGATGTAGCTGCCAAAGATTTCGATGCTTTTTTGCTTGTCTTGTTTGAGGAGGGGCGTGCCGGTGAACCCGATGAAGGCGGCGTGGGGCAAGAGTGCTGTCATTGCCTTGTGCAGCTCGCCGGATTGTGTGCGATGACACTCATCGACGAACACAAAGAGTTCACCTTTAGGGCTGAAGTTGCTGAGCCGCTGACTTTGCAGGTCTTTGATGAATTGGGCGGTGGGCATCGTTCTGCGATCGCCCTTCACCCCCACCAAATTTATGCACGAGAGAGCAGACCAGCCAGGGTGTGGTTTGATCCAGGGTTGTAAGCAGGTCGGCTCCGCTGGTGGTGCGGTAGATATCTTCATCCACGCCTTTGAAGACTTTCTCGATCTGCTCGTCAAGTTCGGTGCGATCGGTAATAATCAACACCCGCGCATCGGTGACGTTTTCTCGAAGCCATTTGGCGAGCCACACCATCGTCAGACTTTTGCCGGAACCCTGGGTATGCCAGATGATGCCCCCTTCACGGCGCTGGACGTGCTGCTGGGCGGCTTGAGTGCCGAAGTATTGGTTGTGGCAGCAGGTCTTTTTGGTGCCGGAGTCGAACACGATGAAGTCATGGATCATCTCCAGGAAGCGGTGTTTGTTGCACAGCAGACTGAGGTGCCAGTCTAGGGGATTATTGAAGGGATTGTCTACCGCTTCCTTCCATTGCAGATAGTATTTTTCGGGGGTTTCAATGGTGCCATAGCGAAGACCCTGGGTGTCGTTGCCTGCCATCACCAGTTGCATCGTGGTGAAGAAAGGACGGATAAAGGTTTTTTTCTGGTTGTCGAGGTTTTGGCGGATGCCTTCGCCGATCGCGACGCTGGAGCGTTTGAGTTCTAACACCTCTAACGCGATGCCGTTGACGTAGAGAACGATATCGGGGCGTTTTTTGTTTTCCCCTTTGATGGTGACTTCTTCGGCGATCGCAAACTCGTTCTGCTCTGGATGCTCCCAATCGATTAGCCAGATGGTTTGGTTCTGTTGCCCTGCGCCTTCTTTGACTTTGACCCCATAGCGTAAAAGGCGATAGACGGCTTTGTTGGCATCGTAGAGGTTTTGCCCTTCGCCGAGAACGGCTGCCTGGTCGAGTTCGCGCAGGGTTTTATTAATTAGGGTGTCGATCAGACCTCGCTGCTTCAGCCATTGGCTCAGCAAGGCGGCTTCGATGTTGCGGTTGTTGTCGCGGGTTTCCCAATTGCCCAGGTAGGTATAGCCCAGATGGGTTTGAAACAGCTTAACGATGCGCGTTTGGGTGATCCGCTCAATCTGACCGACAGTGCTCACGGGTTCTTTTCCTTGTGTTGGATGCCAGATAGCAGCATCGCTGTCAATGGATTGCTTTCCCAGTTATAACAACCCAGTTTTATGAAACAACAGGGGTTCCATTATCTTCACAGTGCTGAAGCGATCGCCATTCCTCATCTGAAACACAAAAGAACACTACTCGATGATTTCATCGTACTGGTTGGGATCGTCTTCTTGGCGCTGTCTGATGGCGGTCAGAATGTCTTCTAGTGGGGTTTTGTCTAGCCACTGATGGCGATCGTGGGTGTAATCGCCTTGACCGGGTGTGCAATGCTGAATAAACCGAATGGCATCGACAACTCCAAGGGAATTGACTAACGCTTGATAGCCCTGACTAACAATTTCTTGCTGGGTTTTAGGCATAGTTTTTCGCTAACTGAGGGTTTGCAACCAATCAACATTTGTGAGACGGGCATCAACGGTGGCAAGCTGGAGTTGGTAGTGGAGGTCAGTGGCAGCAATGAAGCGATCGGCAGGATCTTGATGAGATAGATTGACCTGACGACTGAGGATGGCAATCTGATGATTAAGGGCAGCTTCACGGATTGACAGTGCTTTGAGGGATTGATCAATCCAGGTGGCAGCATCCAATTGCAGAGAGATGCGTCCTTTTTCTACCAGAAGCATCACTTCCCAGACACTAATGGGGCTGAGCCAAAGCTCCGTAGTTTCTGCTGCGATCGATGATCGCAGGTTTTCTGAGAGTTGAGCGTTGCCGAGAGCGTACCAGAGCCAGATATGGGTATCAAGGAGAAGTTTCACTGGAGCACTTCCCAGGCAGTCTCAGGCAGGACTGGAGCAATGACATCGCCAAGAATTGCCCCGGTGTCTTGCATGAACCCAAAAGCGGGACGGTGATTAGGCTCAGGTTTGGGAGAGGTTCCTTGTTGCATATCCTGCTTGACCGTTTGCAGAATTGCCTCAATCACAAGAATGCGATCTTCGATCGATACCCCTTGCAGCTTTTGCATTAACTCTGGATCAACCATTTTCCCTCCCTCCCTCTATCGATTCATGCCTCAATTTTAAGCCTTACCTTGCCAGTGAGGAGTGCTTGCATCATGCCCTGTTTGAGTGCCTGGGTTTTGGCGAGGCGGTTTTCTAGGGCAGCAATTTCGGCATCCATGTCAGAGAGAACAGTGGCGATCGCCTGTTGTTCTTCCTTTGCTGGAAGGATGATTGGATAAGTTCTCACAACATCGACATTCAGATTACCTACGCCTGACCCCAGATAAACTTGTTCATTTGCCCGCTGCTTGTATGGATGGCTGTTAAGTAGATGCATTAGGAAGTAACTATCTAAGTTCTGCCCAGGCTTTATAAGCGTTAAAGATACATAGATAGAAAATTCAAAATCTACTTCAATAACAGCAGCCTCACCTATAGTGCCTACTCTTGAGTAGAGAACGTCACCTTTCTGGGGCGGATTATTTCTATAAAGCTGATGATGAAAGCTCTTTAGTGACGTACTTGAAGTTTGACCAAATTACCCTTCCAAACTTTACGTTGCTGCTGGATAGAAAAGGGTATCCTCTTCCCTCAACAACATACTGAGGTGTTGCTGCAATGCCACAAGTTATCAATCTCATTATGTCCGAGAATTTGAAAACGCTCCAATCTTCAGGAATTGCACCAACTTCAGTTTGCTGATAGCCCTTCCCCTCACCAAACCCCGGCAGGCGTTTTTTGCCTGTGAGGAGTTGCTGCATCGTGGCGGTTTTGAGATGGCGCTTTTTGGCGATCGCTTTATCCAGTGCGGCAATCAGGTGATCGACGTCGGATAGAGCTTGGGCGATCGATCGTTGTTCTTCTGGTCGTGGCATTGGAACGACCAAATTTTTGATTTGCTGGACGTTCACTCGGCGGAAAGTTGAACCAACCATCAAATCCTCTAACTGGCTACAAACTATCCAGGAAGAGATTATTGATTGGAGAAAACCAGTTGAAAAGTCAGCAGATTTTTTCTCAACAGGCAGACATCTTGTCCCATTGCGAAAGGAGGATGCCAATCCGCAACTTGGGCAACTTCACCAACGGTAGCGTTACGACTGAGAATCAAATCGCCAGTTTGTGGTTTACGTCCCCCGTCAATTAAATGGTTGTAATAATAGGTTGTCGTTTGTTTTGCATTATCTAAGCTGACAAAGCGGGTTTGAACTTCTTTGATACTTGCGATCGGGATCAGCAATTCTAAATTCAAATTTTGACAGCAGGATCAAGTGAGGAGAGGATGGAGGTCTGTGAGCGAGAGCAGCTAAA
>NZ_PVWK01000064.1 GCF_003003795.1 Stenomitos frigidus ULC18
AGCGTGTTTGATTTGCTCTTTATCGCCTATTGCTGCTTCCTCTGCTACTCTGCCCTATAAATTTGTCCAAAGTCCAATCATCTAGCGTTCCGCAACTTTCGCAAAGGAACTTCTCGCCCTCTCGATTGGTGGGGCTAATAAAGTGGCAGACTGAGCACTCCTGAGACGAACAGCGTGGGTTAGTACTCCAGACGAGATTGCCTGACTTTGCAGCCACAGCAGATGTCTTCTGTTGGAGTTCACCCCATGCCGCGTCCAGGATGGCTTTATTTATGGCGGTTTAGTCATTGGTCTCGTGGCAAGCGGCGCGTAAAAAATACATCAGTTTGACAAACGGAGGCTAATTCTGTTGAGTCTTTTTCCTTCCACTTACCAGTAATGTGATCGCTGTCCTCCAAGCCTTCGAACTACTGCTGTCCAACCGGAACATGAACGAAACGGATCGCTTTGTTGCACGCCACTGGTCCGCTAAATTAGAGCGCAAAAAATCGGATCGCTGTCAGGCTGGGGAGGAAGAAATAACCGCCTCCCCGCACCGTGACAAAGCGGGGCAGGTGGTTCACCCGTTCGCGAATTGGATGGCGGGGAATCGTCATTACTCCCGATCCATCGTTGTCTCCCGAAATGGGATCTTTATCGTTGTATAGCCCGTTGAATTTGGGATTGTTACTCCAAGTCTGTTGAATAAATTCAAACTGTCGCTCAATGTTGACATTTACCCCAAAGAAGTGCAGCCCACGCGGTTGTCCATCTTCGGCAATGTCCAGGGGGACGGTATGCTGATCCAGTGCTTCCAGGGGGAATAGCGGCTCTCCGTAGATCGATCCCCGCCGGAGAATGCGGTGTCGCCGTGCGGTTTTGAAGGACTCGGCTGGAGAGCCATCGAGAGAGTCGCGGGGGTTGGTGCGGCGAATATGGGAGGCGATCGGACAGGCGAATCCGCCCGCATCCTCAGGCATGTACTGGAATTGGTTCGCATTCTCAATGGATGGATCATCCTGAGTGGGAGACAAGACCAAGGGTGTACCATTGGGCCAGCGCCCGACAAACTTGGCAGCCAGTAACAACATATCGCTGGCAGCGGGGCACCCCGTGGCATCCTGCCCATGTTGAGCCATAAACTGCCAGAATCCTGCCACATCCTGAGCCAGTTTGCGATACACCAGGTAGGTGCCATGTCGTCCCAAATCTTTTAACGTGGAGGCTCCGGTCGCTGCATCGGGGATAACGAGATCGGGCAAGAGATCGTTGGCATCCTGGGTTCGGGGTACGGTGGGCGGTGACGGCAGCAAACCATACTCGTTGGCATAGCCCAGGATAAACTCGCCCGTGCGGATGACATTTTCAGGAGCGGTGGGTTGGTCGCCGGTGCCCTCAATTTGGGGTTGGGAGATGGCATCGTGAAAGCCAAAATGCTCCTTTTGATGGGGCGGTCGGAAGCCATATTCGGTGGCGATCGTCCTTACTCCGGCAGCTTCCGGCAACAGGTCTCTGAGGTACTGTTGGATCTGCTCCCGATTCAATCCATGCAGGATCAGCACCAGGTGGATTTCGGGATTCTGGGAACCGCCAACGTCCCAATGTTCGGGAGCACTGGTGCCCGTATCGCCCAGCAGCTCGGACCGTTTAGGGGTGATCATGCCCTCAATAAATTCACGTGCAAAGGTATTGAGAATTTCGGGAGCAAGCCCGATCGCCCGCAATCCGGCATAGCTCCAGGCTAAATTGACCGCCATTTCTGGTTTGGCTTTGGTGCCATCCGGCTGAATGTCCCAGGGCTTTGCGGTTGTGATAGCAGGAATCAAACGGCTCAACCAGACTTTGAACTGGGCAACATTGTGGATTTGCAAAAATTGATAGGCTGCATCGGGCAAGTGCCCATAGCCACTCAGAATCATGCCCTGAATATCGGATCGAGCCGCGAGTGTGAGATCTGGCATAGTCGTTTTGGCTAGCGCTTGGCGCAGCTAGGCTAGAGAACTTTGAATTTTGGATTGGCTATAGAAGTTCTAGCCAATGTTCGACGGTTTCTCGGCTGAAGTCGGCGGCAAGGGTTTGGCTGATGTGGCGATCGCGGAGGATGTTTTTGACGGTGGCTTGGGGATAGGCACAATAGAACACCTGGGAGGGCAATTGGTGGTCGCGGACATATTTGCGGAAAGAAACAATGTCTTGGGCACCGCCGGGGGGATAGTTGACGGAATTATTCCAGATAGCATTCAAGCCAAAGTTACCTTTATCAACAAAATCACCGATGTAGTTCTCCCAGGAACCGTCGTAGTTGCTGATGAACAGAAGCCGTTTGCCGCCATCGATAATCACCCAGCGGGCAAAATGAATGGTGCGAATGTCTAACAGTTCGCCGGGGGGAAATAGGTATTTAGCCGCGACATCGATCATCAGCAGAATGAGTCGTAAGCGCAATAAGCGAACGGGCTGAATGTCGGTGATGATGTTCATCTGGTTTTGGACGATGCGGTCTTCGACGGCTTCCAGTGCCTGGGTTTTGTCGGTGTCGAGTCCGCTATAACTACCCAGGGTCTGGGGTTTTGTCGGCTGCCCCAGGCGTTTGACGAGGAGTTTAGCGATCGCGATCAAAGCTCTGCGGATGGCATCAGCGATCGCTTCAACTCCAGTGCCCACCGCCATCATCACCTGCATCCCCCAGTGCCCGATCGACTTCCACCAAGGCATCACTTTGGGCACCTGGGCAAGCTGATCTAAAAAGGAGGTAATGCTGGGATCGACTAGCCACTGAGCCACGCAGGGCAAATCGAGGACGTTCTGCATCTGCTCTCGCAGGGCAATGGCATTGCGGATGGTCTGGACGGTGGCGGTCTGAAAGGCAATGAAAAATGCCTGAGGTTTGTAGGTGTGCTCCTGGATGAAGGCGAGGAGATTTGTCTGTCCGGTATAGCCTTCACAGCGACCCCAGATTTGATCGAGTCCGGGGGCGATCGCTACTAATTCCTCCAAGAATGCTTCCAACTCGCCATCATAATTACAGGCAAACAATAAGCGACTGCCACCGCGATCGGTGTCCGGCAGAATCGCCCAACGAGCAAAATGAACGAGCCGACTCTCCGTCCAGCGCACGTAGGAATTGGTCCGAATATGACTGCCAATCTCCGCTAGCAGGCTGTGCAGAGCGACCGCCTCCCCGGATTTAATCCTGACAATCACAGTTAGTGCTTTAGGTGCCATTCATTCTCCGTATTGACGCTAGAAAACCCATCATGAATCTGTGTGCTGATGTCTTCCGAGCTGATGCTCCTGTTGGGATTCAGGAAAAGGGGAACAGAGCTGCTTAAAGCCCCATAATATAGTCCTGTCGGGCATCCAAGAAAGGGGGGTTGGGACAAAGGCGCACGTCATAAATCATAAAATAGTTACTTTTTATTGACCGTCCATAAGCCCACAAAGAAAAAGTTAGAAAATTTACCTTGGATTGCATCCTGTTGCTTCATTCATTCTGTCTAATTCAAGGATTGAGCAGTTGATTGAACTAACCCGATTTAACTTAACATTCTTTAGGAAAAATCCTATGAAAAATCAAGTACAGAATTTAGAACTGGGCCAAGAATATCCCACGACCGATGAAGCCGAGGCAATTCAGACCATTATCAAAATTCATGTGGAATCGTTTCTGAACCGAAACACCCGCCCCGTCAAGCGCACCGAGCATCCCAAGCATCACGGCTGTGTCAGCGCCGAATTCACCATTGCAGCAGATGTACCAGCATCTTTAAAAGTCGGCATTTTCAGCCAACCGCGCGTTTTTCCAGCTTGGATTCGCTTTTCTAATGCTCAAGAACAGGATGACCAGAAATTCGACAGTCGGGGCATGGCAATTAAATTAATGGACGTACCCGGGAAAAAGGTACTCGACGACGAACAGGGTACCCAGGATTTTGTGATGATTAACTATCCCCTGTTTTTTATTCGCGATCTGACCGACTATGTGGATTTTTTTAGCGCGTTACAAAAAGCATCGTTGCCCATTCGATTTTTTCTTCCCAGTCTGAATCCCCGCACCTGGCGACTACGGGAATTGTGGATTGCTGGGTCTACCATTAGTCAGAATGTTAGGAATCCGTTGTTGACTCAGTACTGGAGCACAACCCCCTACAAATTAGGCGATCGAGCGATCAAGTTCTCGGCTAAACCTGTGGGTACCGCGACAGGTGGTTTGCTCTGGGTCCGCACGGAAAACTATCTGCGGCAGTCCATGATTGAGTCTTTGCAAGGAAGCTCTGGGATGATGTTTGATTTTCTAGTGCAGGTGCAAACTGACCCGGTACAGATGCCGATCGAAGATCCCACCCGCCACTGGAATTCCCCCTGGATCAAGGTCGCCACCATCCGTATTCCGCCCCAAACCTTTGATTCTGAAGAACAAATGACCTTTTGTGAAAATCTGTCCTATACGCCGTGGCATACGCTGCCCGAACATCAACCTTTGGGAGCCATTAACCGCGCCCGTCGGCAGACTTATCACATGCTGTCCAATCTGCGGCATGAGTTGAATCATCGCCCTCCTCAAGAACCTTTACCGAAAAAGTCTTAAGGGAAGTTTGAGGGATGACGATGCGATCGCTACTTGAGTAAAAAAGTACCATCAATCGCGTCTCTATGCTCTGGGGAACCAGCGGAGCGAATCGAGGTTGAACATCACTGTTCCATCATTTCCTGCTTGTTGCCCACCAACATAGTAGGGCTGTCGTAGAAGTCTCCACTTTGTTTGAAGCTCAAGTCTTCTAACAATAACAACACAGACTAGCAAGGAGTTCCAAACATCCTTACCTTCAGCGCGCTACCCCCTTAGTGACTGGAACAATGAAAGAGGCGTTGAACCGGATCAACCTGGCAACGGCAAAGAGTATCGTGGTGGTCACTGACGACGAGGTAGTTATACCAATCCCTTAAAATCCGGCTACAGATAGTGCGTCTAAAATAGAGTGCCAGCCCACAATCGAAGCAATCACCGTTTGGGTCATTGTTTCTAACCGTGCCCGCATCAACCACCGCAACTCGTCCAGGTCTTTAGGCAACTGCCAGCGTAGCCCTAACTTGCAAGGCTGCCACAGGCGCTCAATGGGATTGGTTTCTGGTGCCCGAGACGGCTGAAACAGCAAGATGAGGTTAGCTGGCCGCTTTAAGCGTTTGGCTTTGTGTGCCCCGGCTTGATCCAATTGCATGATGAGCATACAGTCTTTGTACTGTGCCCTCACCAAAGCTAGAAACACTTGGAAGCAGTCGCTATTGAGGTGCGTGAACGCATAGAAGCAGTGCTCACCCGTGGCTGGTTCCACGATGCCGTACAGGTCGGTAGCCTTAAACTGCCACTG
>NZ_PVWK01000065.1 GCF_003003795.1 Stenomitos frigidus ULC18
CGTCATTCAATTGAAGGCAAGGGAATCCTTCTCAACTTTACCCCCTTGTGACCCGTCAACAATTAATTGACAGACCACTAGTCAACGCCCCATAATCAGTGCTGGAGTCATCACGAAGCATCATTACAAGCCTGGGTACTGCTACGTAGGCTTCTTGACCAACTTGACCTAACGCGTAAGCAGCACTAGCGCGTACCTCAGCGCGATCGCTTTTAAGAGCTTGAGAAAGGGCAGGAACTGCTTGAGCACCACACTTCACCAGTGCATCGAAATCAGCATTAGTCAAATTTGCAGTGCCTAATTTTGATACATACCGCTCAACATCAGCATCTGCACACACTTTCGTCTCTCCATTCCCATTTGTCCTATCACGCGAAAGAGGAGTGACTTCAGACCGAGTAGGCTCAGGTTGTTTCGGCTGAACAACCTGGGCAAAGACAGATGTAGCGACAGCTAAGGAGATACCAGCAGCCATAGTGCAGCATGCAGGAGTAAAAAAGATCTTAGTTTGCTGCTTAATTTTGGGCACAAACAATCCTCAAAGGAGGGCTAAACAAGCATTGATGACTGAGATACAGCTTTAGTAGACCTGTTGGGAAATAAGGGATAATAACCCACCGTTGCCTAATGTTCTACCCATGCTGAATCTAGACCGCATTCTTCAAAGTGACCGACTGATGCGGGCAATGACAGGACTTAACCGCAAAGCCTTTGAGGCACTCTTGCCTGGTTTTACAGAGACCGATCAGCGCAGTCAGATCAAAGCGGCTGTAGAGCGCCAACGTGCGCCTGGAGGGGGACGAAAGGCAACTTTACGGACAAGTCGGAAGAAGCTGTTTTACATCCTGTTGTACTGTAAAGGCTATCCCACCTTTGATTTGATGAGTGTCTTGTTTGGCTTTGACCGTGCCTGTGCTTGGGACTGGGTACAGGGATTGCTGCCACTTTTGGAGCAGACTTTGGGAGCCAAACAGGCTTTACCAGCACGCAAGTTGCGGAGCCTGGAGGCCTTTCTGGAACGCTTTCCCGATGTCAACGCGGTCATTCTAGAGGGCACGGAACGTCCGGTACAGCGACCGAAAGACTCAGAAAAACAGAAGGAGCCTTACTCCGGCAAAAAGAAACGCCACACCCGCAAACAGATCACTGGCAGCACGCGCCAAAAACGGGTCATCATTCTGACCAAAGCCAGACCTGGAACAGTGCCTGACAAGCGGCAGTTGGATGAGGAGCACTGGGTCGGTGACCTCCCTGATGCCATTGCTGTGGAGGGGGCTTTAGGCTTTCAAGGCTTGCAGAACGAGTTGGTCAACGTTCACCTACCGCATCAAAAGCCGAGGGGGAAAGCGTGGAGTGAGCAACAAAAGCCAGAGAATCGAGCGTTTAGTCGGCAGCGAGTCAAGTGTGTAGCTTGCTTCCCGTAGGGTACATGCTCATGCTGGCATCAAGCGATACAACGCAGTAACAGCGGTTTACAGGAATCGTGTGACTGATTTTGATGACGGCTTAAGGTTGAACGCCGCAGGTCTATGGCACTTCTACTTGGATGCGGCATAGATTAGTAGAGGATGTCTACAATCCTGTTGAGTAGCTGGTTTTATTTTCCAACAAGTCTAGTAGACAGAGCATCCTCTAGGAACCATTTTCTATAAACCTCAGCTTAATCCGGTTATTGTAGTTAAATTTCACTTTTTACAGGATGTTTATACTTATAACCTTGTATCGGGAATACACTTTGCCTGCTGGGACTAAACAGCCTTTCAACAAAGAAGCTTTCAGCCTCTAAACGTTAACTTTACAGGCTACTCTACCGTTTTTCTCGGACGAGCAGACCGTATCAACTTTATTTGATACGGGTCAGCATCCTTCTGCCACACTACCCGATGCCCCTTCAACTCTGCACAGTGGTCTTCGAGACATTTCTGCCAACCTCGCCGCTCACTGATCTGCTGCCAATCCTCCAGCAACCCCCAATCCTTCTCCTGCCGATTCAGCTTGGCAAACTTCTCGTAGAGTGGATAATCCGACAGCACCAGCAAATCCTTCTGGTGGAGCACGGGTGGATTGTCCTCTGGGTCATAGTCGCGATCGCTGACGTGTAAATCCCGTAGGTCAACCTGCATACTCGTGTAAAGGGCAGGATGGGGATCAGCGTCAAACTCTGGGTAAACCAGATAAGAGATTTTGGGTTTGCCGCAATGGAACTTGATCACGTTTGCCTCTTCAGGACGACCGTTGCTTGCCATGCGAAGCATGTTCGTGCGAGAGGCGCAACCTTCATAAAGGCGCAACAGTGGATCGAGGGCTTCGATTACAGAGACATGTACCCAAAGCGAATGCGGCAGTTTCTTGCCAACGGCACTGGCATGGCAACGGGCACCCATAATTTCGAGCTTGCCGATGCTCAACAGCATCAGATCTGCGGCTGTACAGGCTTGCTGATAGCCACCAAAGAGCGCTTTGATATCGTTCTGTACGACAGAGGAAAATTCTTGTAGTTTGGGACGGCGACTGAAGTGACTGAGGGCAAGATAACCCAGCAAATCCTGACGGCGTTTGTCGGCGATCGCATCCCACTCTTGAGCATTTGTTGCCTGCAACACCACCTGAAAGGCTCTGCGAAGCGTCCCAAATTCTGTTTGCAGTGAGGCGAAGGCTTGAGTTTCTTCAGCAGTGGGCAAGCGTCCGCGATCGCTGACGAACACCATGAGAGGAGCCAAGAGTTCCTTATACGCCTCAAAGCGTTGGACGCTGGCTTTAACTCTCGGTGTAGTGGTGCGCGATCGAAAGCGCGAAGCCCGGAAACTCTGCGCCTGCATCTCATCCCGAAACACGAAGTAGATACCCAACGCCACTGGAATCGCATCGACTGCCAAAACCTGATCGATGTAGACCTTCAGTTCTTCTTGCTCATAGTTCTTCTGAAACGTATTGCGGCGCGTAATCACACCATCGCCATAGATGACCGTGCCGCGAATGCGGTCCTCAATCAGAACCTGTGCTGAGACAATAAGCACTCTCTGGGTTAGCGCCCAGGCATTGACCAGTGCTTCTCGCCGTTCTACTGGGTCTTCGATCACATTGATGACGTAGCCCAGATTGACCACATCGGCAGCAACACGAGGAGTATCAGGTTGATAGTGGGGGTCCCAGCCAGAGCCGTCAAACCCCTGTTCAGCCATGCGTTGCACATCGCCGCCATGCCCACAGCCATAGTCAAAGAACGTGGTGCCTGTTGTGAATAGCCCTGCTTCCAGTGCTGATCGCATAGGTTTAGAAAGCGCGGTCCGCACCAGAGCCGCTTTGTGTCGATCGATCTTGGGTGGAGTGCGATTCGACGAAGCCCTCAGCGGGCAAGCTAGCCGATGACCGGTCCGCACCAGAGCCGCTTTGTGTCGATCGATCTTGGGTGGAGTGCGATTCGACGAAGCCCTCAGCGGGCAAGCTAGCCGATGACCATGCAGTTCAACGTGGTGGGCTGCCAAGCGCTGCTGCCAGCCAAAACGGGTGCCAAGCTCACGCGAGTTGTTCAGTAGACCCAGACGATCCTGCTGGCGTGTCAATGCGGCAAATTCGCTGTAGTGGGGATGGCTGGGCGCAATAAAGTTCTCTTTGCGATGGAGTACGGGTGGATTGTCGGTATCCCGATAATCACGACTGCTCACCAGCCCTGTACTCAGGTCTACTTGGATACTTTGCTCAAGGGCGGGATGCGGGTCAATCTCGCAGTCTGGGTAGAGCAAATAGGAGATTTTGGGTTGAGCGGTGCTGAATTTAATCAGCGTTGGTGCGATCGGCTCTTGCAGATAGCGGCGAGCCAATTGCTCATAGGTTTGCAGCGTTGAGTCAAGGCTTGGCAGGGCGGAAATGTGAATATAAAAAGCACCCAAGAGCCGCTTACCGATCGAGCTTCGATCACAGCACGCTACCATGTCAGCGAATTGCTGCTCGATTGTTTTGGAAGCGCCCGTTGCCAGTTCGACACGTTCCATCCTGCTTACCCAGCCGCTTAAAACCAGCATAGGGCATTGGTCTAAACAAGGCAGAGAGAAAGTGTTTCAGTATGTTTATACTAAAGCCAGGTGATCAAGTTTACCTGGTGTCCAAAAAGCCACCGCTACTCTCCTAGCCACTAAACCTGGTGTAGGATTCAAGATCTCTGCTATGGTTAGGAGCCACTGAGAAGATAAGAGCGCCAGCGATGAGAACTCTGAGCTTGTTTGAAGAGGAGCGCCTGACGCTGCCGAAAAGCATTGAGCTATCGGTCGAATCGTTGCGTCACTATGGTTCCTTCTACAAGCATTGGGCGATCGCGTTCTCTGGTGGTAAAGACTCAGCCGCGACCGCCACACTTGTCGCTCATCTACTTGAAACAGAGCAGATTCCCAAGCCCGAAAGCCTGACGATTCTTTATGCCGACACTCGCCAGGAATTGCCGCCACTACACACGAGTGCGCTCAATATCTTGGCTGCCTTGCGTGATCGGCTCCAGCCCCTCTTTAACGAAGGCTGTTTGGCAACGCGTGTCGTGCCGCCCGACCTCGATCATCGCTATTTTGTCTACATGCTGGGTCGAGGTGTGCCGCCGCCTTCCAACACCTTTCGCTGGTGTACGCCTAAGCTGAAAGTGATGAGCATGGAGCGGGAACTGGAAGCATTACGCCAGGCGCGGGGCGAAAAGTTTCTGATGCTGACGGGCGTGCGGATTGGCGAAAGTGCTGCTCGCGATCAGCGCATTGCGGTTAGCTGCACGAAAGATGGCGGTGAATGTGGGCAGGGCTGGTTTCAGCATTCGTCTTCGGGGGCGATCGCGGATAAGCTGGCTCCGATCGTTCATTGGCGGGTCTGCCATGTCTGGGATTGGTTGCTTCAGGCAGACTTAGAGCTTGGCTTCCCAACGTTAGAGATTGCGAAGGTCTATGGGCAGGATGTCAGTGATGGGGAAGAACCGATCAATGCCAGAACGGGTTGTATTGGCTGTCCCCTTGTACAGAGAGATGCGGCGCTCGATCGTGTTATCGCTCAACCAGAGTGGGCATACCTGAAACCCTTGGCAAAACTAAGACCGTTATATTGGGAAGTCAAAAAGCCGCAGTATCGCCATCGCAAGCATGGAGAGGTCAACAAGGATGGCTCTCTATCAGCCAAACAGAATCGCTAAGTACACGTCACCATAAAAGGGGTACGGAAATCAACTTGCCTTGGCGCGAGTTGATTTAGGGTCGTATTTTGCCATTATTTTTGCGACTGACTTGGTTGTCCAATGAAAGGGGTGAGCATACACATTCCACTCGGCAATGAATGCTTGCAGACGTTCTGCCAAAGCC
>NZ_PVWK01000066.1 GCF_003003795.1 Stenomitos frigidus ULC18
ACCAGACTGGCGAGCGTGACGCTCTTTTGCAGTTTTTCATACAACTGCTGCAACTCAAGAGCATCGAGTTCAACGATGTGTTTTATACCAATTCCTCAAGATTAAGCTACAGATGATATAAAGTAGCTATTGGGTTCAATCAATAGACATGGCAGGCGTTTACAAGCTCGATATCACCGAAACCGAAGCCGATCTGAAGCAACGACTCAGACACGCAAAGACTGCTTCTGACAAAGAACGGCTCCAATTGCTTTATCTACTCAAAAGTGGGCAAGCCAAAACGGTGCAGGCTGCAGCCACGCTCCTCGCTCGCCATCGCATCACCGTACAAAAGTGGTTACACCTCTACCGCGCTGGCGGTCTTGTCGCCATGCTCGCACACAAACCCCGGACTGGACGCCAGCAAAGCATTCCCCCATGGGCACAAGAGGCACTCACCAAACGCTTGCAGATTCCGCCTAATATCATCTTGCTGTTTCAACCGTCGCATTCACCAGAAACCAATCCGATAGAGCGCGTCTGGCAGCCTTTCAAGTTGGGCTTGCGCTGGCAGTTGCCGAAGCACCTGGACGAATTGCGGTTGTTGATGCGGGCGCGGTTAGAGGCGATGCCCCAAGCGGTGATTGCGTCCATTGTGGGCTGGCAATCCATTCTCCAAGCACTATCTGTAGCTGGTATTTAAGGAATTGGTATTAGCGTTAGCATGGAAGCAGAATTTTATTGTTTGGGGTGCGTCTACAAGGCGCACCTTTTTTGTATCCTCTTCCATTCTCGCTAATTCCGTTTCAAGTCCCCCAAACCCCGGATGTGCCCCCTACCAAGAAATCACCTACACTAAGAGCACACCATTACTGCGTCACGTTATGGTCAACACTGCCATTCAACGACTCACGTTTGAGGAATACCTCACCTATGACGATGGTACTGATAGCCATTACGAACTCATTGAGGGTTCACTTGTCCTGATGAACCCTCCAACCATTGAACATTTCCTGATTACTAAATTTCTTGAGCAGGTTTTGGATGCCGAAATTCAGCGGTTGTCTTTACCCTGGTTGACCTTCCGGGAGACGGGTGTGCGCACTGGTTATAACAAGTCTAGGCTCACTGATCTCTGCATTGTGACGAAAGAGCAAGCAAAAGAACTGTTGGGACAGTCGGCTGTCTTCCAGACTGCTCCCTTGCTGACAGTGGAAGTTGTCAGCCCGGACTCAATTGCACGGGACTACCGCTACAAGCGATCGGAATATGCCGCCTTAGCAGTGCCAGAGTACTGGATTGTGGATCCGTTAACCGCAAAGGTCACGCTTTTGCGATGGGAAGAAGGCTTGTATGAGGAAACAGTGTTTGTTGATCAACAATCGATCGCCTCTCCAACCTTGCCAAATTTAACCCTTACAGTGGCACAAATTCTTGCCGCTGGCACGGTTGCCTAGCCAGTTTCCCCTCACATGAGGCTCTCACCTATGGTTCAGTCACCCACCCAATTTCTAACCCTAGAAGCCTTTCTGTCATTACCAGAAAGCGATACCGCCTACGAGCTGATTGATGGTCAGGCTGTGCCAAAAATGTCACCGAAAAATTTTCATGCTACAGTTCAAAAGAATTTACTGTTCTTGCTAGACCCTTGGAGTCAGGAGCCCGGGCGTGTAGAGCCAGAATGGGCAATTACCCTGAAGCGCAATGGTAAAGACTGGGTGCCAGTGCCCGATTTACTTTACATCTCCTACGATCGCCTTACTGCTGATTGGCTGGAAGACTTAGCCTGTCCATTACCACCAGAGTTAGTGATTGAAATCATCTCTCCCGGTCAAACGTTTGGTGAGATGACTGAAAAGGCCACTGACTATTTAGCTGCAGGCGTTTTACGGGTTTGGGTGCTTGATGCTCAAGCCAGAAGCATTACCGTTTTTCTGCCAGAATCACTGCCCAAAACCTATCGAGGCGAGACCGCGATCGTCGATGCACTCTTACCAGATCTAAACTTGACTCCTCAACAAATTTTCCCTCAACCGCGTTTGACAAGTTAGGGGATCTCTAACTCACATCTTGCTCCATTCTCAAGAAAGCATTTTTCAGGTCTTGCGACGCTTGCATCGCCCCGCCCTGAACTTAAGTTCGAGCTCATCGAGGAAAGTCCACTTCAGTGGACTAGGAGCCAACTGAGCGGTGTTTTAGTCCGTTTCAACGGACTTCGTTGTGTTAGTCCGCAATTTATTGCAGGGCGGGCTGATGCCACTGGTGCAAGATCTAAGCTAGCCCTAAAAAGCCTGCTTGAAACTCCTTTAGATGCGCGCCTCTAACATTGTTGTCCTGTAAACCGCAGGAGTACAGGCGTATACCTTTGCTAAAAAGTGACGGTGCACTACGCTGTCTGCGCGAAAAGCATTACCAAAAAGCGTTGACCGAGGCAATGCGCCAGGATGGACTGCTGGTTGCAGAAGAGCATCACCTCGAAATTTACAGTGAGCAAACCTGGTTAGGGCGGCTGTACCTTGATCACTGGGTCAATGAATGCGTTGTCGTTGAAGACAAAGCGGTATCTCATGGCATGGATGACGATGAAATTGCTCAAGTTTTGAGCTATCTTGCTGCCACTCAGGCCTCTGTCGGACTTCTACTCAACTTTGGTCGATCACGCTTGGAATATAAACGCATCCTTCGTCCCAAACCTGCACAAGACTGGCAAGACGCGATCGCGAAATATCTCTGGAAGGCACCGCATGTAAATAACGCATGAGGTAGGAGAAACACGTTCAAGCACAGAACGAACACCTGCTTTTCAACTCATATTTCAACTCATACACCCATCGCCTTGACTCAGATCTATAGTCAGATCCCGCCTTGAGAGCATAGAACTGTCCAGGCAAAGCAAACGACCAGAGTTGATAGCCTCTCTTGAGTCCACTGACTTTGCCAACCATTGCTGACAGGCAAGAAACTATGACCACAATCTATGTGGCGCAACCCCAAACTGAGCTGAGGCTGCAGTCTCGGCAACTGCAAATCTTTCACAGGCAGAAATTCTGCTTTGCTGTTCCCCTCAGTCGTGTCAATCAGATGGTGATTCTGGGTCAACAACCGTGGACTCGGAAAGCGACCAACCTGGCACTGTCTCTGCACATTCCCGTGTTGTATTTTGAGCCGGATGGGCAGTGCGTTGAGTATACTCATCCACCGAGCTTCGAGCCTGCACGCTATCTCACGGTCCAGCGGCAGCGATCGCAAGACCACGAGTTTACCCGCAGCACCGCCGAAAGCCTGGTACGTGCCAAGCTCCATAACGCACGTGTCTTACTGCTGCAACTGAGTGCCGATCCCTGTCCTGCCACGGTGCAACAGGTGATCGCGCTTTTGCAACGGTTACTGGATGATCTGCCACTGGCTCCAACGCTGGCAGACCTCAAGAGCTATGAAAGCACGGGTGCGGCCTTCTACCGTGCTGCCTTAAGTCGTCTCTTGCCTGATGCCTTCCGCCACCAGAACTTCGGCCTCAATCCCATCCCGCGTTTGACTAACCTGGGTGTTGCCCTGCTCAGCCAGCGTCTGCAAACGGTGCTGCAAACTTTGGGACTGGATCTCGAAGTCGCCAATCTTCATGTGGATGCCCTCACCCGTCCACCCTTGGTCTGTGATTTCTTGACGGAGTTGCAAGGCCCGATTGTAGACAGCCTGGTCATGGATTTACTGCAGGCCCAACAGATTCTGCCGGACGATTTCATCTGGTTTGAGCAGGGTATCTTTCTGTGCCCTGAAGCCTTAGAACGGTTCATTCAGCATTGGGATGAAAAGCTGTCTGCTACGGTGCACCATCTCTTCTATGACGGAGATGCCAGTTACCACCAATGCCTGGAACTACAGGCGCAGGAGTACCTTGCCTGCCTCCTGGAGGACGAACCCTTTTACCACCCCATGTTGTCGACACTCTAGCCATTGTCGAGCGGCGGCTTTCTAGCACTGTCGCCGCTCGCACATTCAACTTGCAGGAGCCAAAGATGTTTTATCTCATTTGCTACGACATCACGAACGATCGTCGCCGCGATCGGGTGTCTCGGTTACTGGAAGGCTACGGGCTGGGTGTCCAAAAATCCGTGTTTGAGTGTGTGTTAACCCCAGACCAGTATGCGCTCTTGCAAAAGCGCTTCCAGACCAAGCGCTATCTCAACCCCACCGAAGACCAGTTGCGCTTCTACCCCATGTCACCCCGTCATCGCAAAATTGTGCTGCTGCTGGGGATGCAACCGCTACGTCAGGTCGATGACACCGTCTTCATTGCTTAAAGCCGTTCTTCCGCCAGGTCATTATGAACCACCCATTCATCATCAGTTATCGAGAACTTCGCGTATACCAGGCTGCGATCGATCTTGCCGTGCAGGTGTTTGAGCATTCGCAGACATTCCCGCCAGAAGAACGTGAACTCCTGACCGTGCCACTGCTGCGTGCCGCCCAACTCGTCTGTGTCTATGTAGCTCAGGCATGGCTCAGGCGACGCTATCACTCTGCTTTCATTGCCACCTTAAACCAGGCAGAGGCCGAAGCCGCCGCGACGCAGGTCTGGCTTGAGCTAGCCGTCCTCGGCACCTATCTGGATGCCGAAGTGGGGCAGGAGTTGCATCACGCGTGTCGGCAAGTGCTAATGGCTTTAGACCATTTGATTGAGCATGCCGCCGCCTAGGTGATGCCAGTAGAACTTGAAACGTAAGGAGGAAGCATGGCTCAACGCCGCCAGAAGCAGCGTAAAGGGTTTAGCTGTAAGCACTTGGGCTCTAGTCAGGACTGCCCGCGCTGTCACCAGATCGTGCAAATCGACGAGTCCCAAGCGCCTGACCTCAAAAGTTCGTCTCTGAACACCCAATCTCAGCCTTGTCGTGTTTGGCAAGTGACTGGGCAACACACGACCAAACAGCAGTGGCAGCAAAGCTTCGCGGCAGATCCAATTGATCTCACCCATCTACCCAAACCAATTATTATCAAAACTCGCAAAATCCTCGCAGCCCTCGATCAAGGCGTGCCTCCAGCCCAGTTGCAGGGTAAACGGTTTAGTTTTGATCGCACCCTACTGCGCTTTCCGGTCACGTACCGCTATCGCTTACTGTGTCGCTGGTATGTCGATCGCATCATCCCGTTGCAGGTGCTCTCTCACGAGGACTACAACGCCGTTGCTCGCAACAAAAAACGACTGAACGGCTAAGAACCTGTTTGAAAAGGTAGTCATGTAGAGTAAAGGGGTCGATCAGAGACCCCCAATGACACGACTAGCATACGACACAGACTTGAGTGCTGACCAGTGGGTCTGTCTTGCCCCTTATCTGC
>NZ_PVWK01000062.1 GCF_003003795.1 Stenomitos frigidus ULC18
TCGCTTCGCGGCTCTAGCCGAAAGCTGAAGTACTGAAGTAAGGAGGGTGATCTCGATCAGAGTTCGCCAACGGTATCAGATCGTTTTGTAGATCGGCGTCTGGTCTTCCATCTGAGCGTTAACCTCGAACAAGGCAAATTCAGCAAATTTTGCTTTGCTTTTGGGTGTAAACCAGAAAAAGCGAGGATATTCTGCGGTTGTCAGCCCTAGATTTGTCCCTGGAAGCAAGGCGGTTAGCTGTGATGTGCCTTGCACGCAGACAAACGGGTCGCGTGTACCGGCACCTTCTCGCCGTCCTGGCAAACCACGTCGAGGGGGCTTAAATTCAGCGGCCATTGCTAGCAGCGGCAGACTACAAACCAATAGGCCCAATAGAAACCCCAGCCAGCGCTGACCGAGTACAGTACGATTTGTCAGACGCATAGCTTTGCCATCCTTCCAATGCAATCACACGAGTATTGTCATACCAATTTGACTCACTACGTTAGTCATTTGCAGATAGTCTACGAAACCTGGCTTTGTTCAGGCAAAAATTTCCTGCCTTGTCGCCACACCCTCGTAAAATGAGGCAACACCTGAGCGAGTACCTATCAATCGCTTTCAAATTAGCTGATAGACGCTTAATTAACTCATAAAATTGCTGCCGACATCGGTTAGGCTGATGCAGTCCGGTATTTCCCTCTAAACATTAAAAAATCGGGTGACACATGCAACGACGGGTTTTCGGCTTTGAGTGTGGGGTTTCGATCGCAGGAGTCATTGTTTGGCTGCTGCCAGTCAAAGTGCTTGCTGCTACTCCAATCAATGATGCGATCGTAGTACTGCCCGCTCCAACGGTGACGCTGGTAGCGCAAGTGCCCAATCCTGGTCAGAACCCGCCAGCGCAGTTGCCTGATCCGAGCCAGCTTGCCCCCGACCCCAACCGCGATCGTCTCATTCAACCGGTTCCCACACCGACACCACCCACGCCAGATCAGCAGCCTGTTCTACCATCCACACCGACACCACCACAAGATAACCCATCCACGCAACCATCACCGAAAATCGCCATCACTAAAATTGAGGTGACAGGCAGCACTATTTTGGGCGCGAAAGACCTTACCCCCATTACGCAGCCTTTAGAGGGGCAAACCGTCACCCTAGAGCAACTCAGGCAGACGGCGGATGCGATTACCCAGCTGTATCTCGATCGCGGCTACATTACCTCACGAGCCATTCTGGCAGACCAGACGGTTGCGAATGGAGTGGTACAAATTCGAGTGGTGGAAGGTTCGTTAGAGCGCATCGACATTGAAGGGACGCAGCGCCTCAAGCCTTCCTATGTCCGCAACCGGATTCAGCTCGGTGCAAACCCACCACTCAGCCGCGACAAGTTAGAAGACCAGCTGCGCTTGCTCAAAGCCGACCCCTTGTTTACCAACGTAGAAGCCAGTTTGCGACCCGGTGCTCAACTGGGGCAGAGCATCCTGGTCGTGCGGGTGACCGAAGCAAAGGCGATCGACGGGCTGCTGCAAACCGATAACTATTCGCCGCCCAGCGTGGGTGCCGTGCGCCTGGGTGGAGCCCTCAGCTATCGGAACCTGACGGCCATTGGTGATCAATTATCGGCTTCCTACTTTGGTACCACTCGCGGTGGATCAGATGCGTTTGATTTCAACTACATTGCGCCTATCAATGCAATGAATGGCACTGTGCAGCTACGCATCGCACCCAGCAAGAACCGCATTATTGACCCTGCTTTCAAGGCGCTGGACATTCGCGGGAAGACTACGCTGTATGAGTTGAGCTACCGTCAGCCGCTGATCCGCACGCCGCGTGAAGAACTTGCCCTTTCTGTTGGGTTCGCTATCCAGGATGGTCAGACCTTTCTGTTTAATGATTTAGGCTTCCCGTTTGGCATTGGGCCGGATGCCGATGGCAACAGCAAAACACGTGTGCTCAAGTTTGGGCAAGATTACGTCAGCCGTGATCCGCAAGGAGCCTGGGCGTTGCGATCGCAGTTCAACTTCGGTTTGGGCATCCTGAATGCCACTGAGAACGATGCTCCGATTCCAGATGGACGGTTCTTTAGCTGGTTGGCGCAGGCGCAACGAGTGCAGCGGCTGGGCAATAGTAATTTGCTCATCGCCCAACTCGACGTACAGTTGACACCCGATAGCTTGCTGCCCTCACAGCAGTTTGTCATTGGTGGCGGACAATCATTGCGCGGCTACCGTCAAAATGCTCGCTCTGGCGACAATGGCTTCCGTTTCTCAGTCGAAGATCGTGTTACTCTGGCACGCGATGAAGCGGGACTGCCGACCTTTCAACTGGCACCGTTTTTTGATATGGGCACTATTTGGAATCAGTCAGACAACCCTAACCCCTTACCATCCCAGAAATTTCTCGCCGCGATCGGCTTAGGACTGCTCTGGCAACCCTTACCGCGCCTCAATCTTCGACTCGATTATGCCATTCCGTTTGTGGACTTGAGCGATCGGGGTACCGATGCTCAGGATCAGGGCTTTTATTTCAGCCTAAGCTATCAGTTTTAATCGTCAGGCGTCAGGCGTCAGCATTAACTCAAACCGTAAGGTCAGTGCTTCGTATCAACTCAAAACTCTTACTATCGCTGATTGCTGACCGCTTCAAACAACCGGACAACCCAACTCTTCTTGACTCTAGGCAAACGTGACTCGGTGAGATGTAAAGGTTTGGTGAAGCTGTTTCGTGAGCTGCACGATCGCAAAATAGTGCTAAAAGGCAGTTTCATCGGGCTTAGCGTCGATCATAAACTCATCCTGAAATGAGGCATAGGGTGGCTGAACAAACAATTCTCCGCATACACTCGAAAGGCAGGAATCGAAACGAATGTGAGGCTGTCCGTCCATGAATCAACCTTCTCCAACCTCGGTGATGTCAAATCCGATCAAGTTTGGTACCGATGGCTGGCGGGGGCTCATCGCTGCAGATTTTACCTTCGATCGCCTGACCCTTGTGGCACCGTTGGCAGCGCAAGTGTTAGCGGATGTCTACGGCAGTGCGACGACGAATAAGTTGGTGATTGTGGGCTACGATCGCCGCTTCTTGTCCGAAAACTTTGCGCTTGCCACCGCTGAAGCAGTAAGAGCCGCTGGCTTTGATGTCTTGCTGTCAGATGGCTACGCACCCACGCCTGCTTTTAGCTGGGCTGCTAAGGAGCACAATGCGTTAGGCGCATTAGTGATCACTGCTAGCCATAATCCCGGCAGCTACTCTGGTTTAAAGGTCAAAGGGGCCTTTGGTGGCTCGGTGCCGCCCTCAGTGACGCAGCAAATTGAAGTTCTTTTGGCAGAAGGCAAAACGGTTGTAGGGGCACCCGGTTTCCTGCAAACCTTCAATCCCTGGGAAGGCTACTGCAAGGGGCTGGAAACGAAGGTCGATATTGCCACCATTCGTCAGGCGATCGAGCAAGAGAAGCTCACCGTGTTTGCCGATGTGATGCATGGAGCTGCTGCCAGTGGGCTAGAACGTTTGCTTAAAACGCCCATTCGAGAACTGCACAGCGATCGTGATCCGTTGTTTGGCGGTGGCGCACCAGAACCCTTACCACGCTATTTAGGGGACTTTTTTACACACATCCGGGACTATCGGCAGGAAAACCCAACTGGGCTAGCAGTGGGGCTGGTGTTTGATGGGGATAGCGATCGCATCGCTGCCGTGGATGGACAGGCTAATTTTTTGAGTTCACAAATTCTGATTCCGGTGTTGATTGAGCATCTGGTGGCCAATCGCGGCTTTGGTGGCGAACTGGTCAAGACCATCAGTGGTTCCGATCTGATGCCCAAAGTGGCGGCACTGTACGACCTACCAGTGTTTGAAACGCCTGTTGGTTATAAGTACATTGCCGATCGCATGTTGGAAACCCAGGTACTCTTGGGTGGTGAAGAATCTGGTGGCATCGGCTATGGCAACCACATTCCCGAACGTGATGCCTTGCTGTCAGCGCTCTATGTACTGGAAGCGATCGTCCACTCCGGTTTGGATCTGAGTGACCTTTACCGCAACCTCCAAGAACGAACCGGCTTTTTCTCTAGCTACGATCGCATCGATTTGCCGCTTGCCAGTATGGATGTGCGGGCAAAGCTACTCCACCAATTGCAAACGAACCCACCCACTGAAATCGCCGGACATGCGGTGATCGATTGTCTCTCTGTTGATGGCTACAAGTTCCGCCTCGACGACCAAAGCTGGCTCTTGATTCGTTTCAGCGGCACCGAACCCGTTTTGCGACTCTACTGCGAAGCCGCAACAATAGAGCAGGTTCACAAGACCCTGCATTGGGCAAAAGACTGGGCAAATTAGAGCGACAGGCTTTAAGAGCAACCGGGGTTTCTTCAAGAAACGAGCAACCGAGTTTCTTGAAGAAACCCGGTTGCTCGATGCGGCTAAACCGGTAGCGCTGATTCTGCTTGATTGGGAATGGTTGCACCAGAGTAGACTAAACCCCGCTCTAAATCCAGGGTGACGATTTCGCCATTGCGGATCGCTGAGGTGGCGTTTTTCACACCCACGATCGCGGGCACGCCCAACCGTAGACCAATCACAGCGGCATGACTGGTGAGGCTCCCATCTTCTGTAATCATGCCTGCCGCTTTGCGAATGGCTTCAATCAACTCAGCGCGCGTATGTTGCGCCACCAAGATTTCGCCTGGGCAGAAGTGGCTTATGTCTGCGCTGTTATGAATAATCCTGGCTCTGCCACTGATCATGCCTTGACCAATGCCAACCCCTTTGCCACGAACGGCCGTCACAACCTCAACTTTGATCAAATCAGTCGAGCCAGAGACGCCTTGTAAGGTGCCAGCCGTCAACACTACCAGATCGCCCTCACTCAAGAGGTGCTTCTCCTGCGCCACATTGATTGCTGCCTGAAAGGTCTGCCCGGTCGATGGCAAATCAAGCACGAGTAAGGGTTTAACGCCCCAAACCAGCTGCAGCTGTCGTGCCACATCCACGTGAGGCGTGATGGCTAAGATGGGCTTTGTGGAGCGGAATTTAGAGACATTACGCGCAGTCGCTCCGCTCTTCGTCAGAGTCATAATGGCAGCTGCATCGAGTTGGTCGGCAATTTGGCTTACGGCGTGGCTAATGGCATTGGGGATCGATCGACCGCTGTCTTCGATCGGTTTTTTCCATTTTTCCTGTTCAATGCGGACAGCAATGCGTGCCATGGTCGCAACCGCTTCAACTGGGTGCTTGCCCACAGCCGTTTCGTTCGACAACATGACTGCATCGGTGCCATCGAGAATGGCATTGGCCACGTCAGAAATTTCAGCGCGGGTTGGGCGGGGACTATGTACCATGCTGTCTAGCATCTGCGTGGCTGTAATCACCGGAATGCCCATACGGTTTGCCGTGGCAATCAGGCGCTTTTGCAGAACGGGTACATCTTCTGCGGGCAATTCCACACCCAGATCGCCCCGCGCTACCATCACCCCATCACTGATGGAGAGAATTGATTCCATCTCTTGAATCGCTTCGTGTTTCTCAATCTTGACGATCACCGGTACATTTTTACCTGCACTGGCGATCAATTCTTTGATTTCTAGGACATCTTGGGGGTTACGCACAAAGCTGAGGGCGACCCAATCCACACCTTGATCAAGACCAAACGTCAGATCTTTACGATCCTTGTCGGTGAGTGCCTTGATCGAGAGATAAACGCCTGGGAAATTAACCCCTTTGTTGTTAGAGAGTGTGCCACCGACGACTGTGACGCAGTGAAGTTCTCGTGAGGTACGATCGACCTTTTCAACAAACATCTCCACTTTGCCATCATCCAGCAAAATGACAGAGCCTTCGGGAACTTCGTCTGCTAGAGGTTCATAGGTAATGGAGCTAATGGTTTGAGTGCCTTCCATAAGCTTGCTGGTCAGGGTAAAGCGATCGCCCTTGTTGAGAATAATTGAGCCGTTCTCAAACCGTCCCAGTCGAATTTTGGGTCCCTGCAAATCTTGCAAGATACCCACTGGCTGATTCAATTCAAACGACGTTTGGCGGATCAGGCGAATACTGCGCTGATGATCCTCATGGGTTCCGTGGGAAAAGTTGAGGCGTAGAGTTGTCGCTCCGGCCTCAATCAAGTCGCGCAGAACCTCTGGACTACTGGTCGCTGGACCGATGGTGGCGACAATTTTGGTTCGGCGTTGGGTGTTCTGCAGCGGCATGAATCGTCATTTTGAAGGAGTAGGAAGGGTGCCAGGGGCAACTGGCACGGGCGGAATCAGTCAATGTATCTGACTAGCGTCAGTTTGCCGCATTGTACAGTGTCCGTGCAAGTGTCTGGCTAAAAGGAGTGGTTGGTTGTTCGTTTTTAGGGGCTAGCTGATGGTGTTACAGATGTAACAAGTCGCTACCATTCTTGAAGGGCGATCGCTGCCCCCTGCTTTAAAGCCTCTGGCACGTCGGTACGCTTTATGAGAGCTTCTAACTGCTGGTGAGCGGTGCTTGCATCTAGCGCTTTGAGAGCCGCGATCGCGTGCAGACGCACACTCAGATCTTCATCGGCTAGAAGCTGCATCAGGGATTCGATCGCCGTTAGTTGCCCTAACGCACCCAGACTCACCGCGATCGCCTGCCGTACAGCAGGATCAACGGTGATAGCAGACTGACGGCTCAGCACCGACAGCAAAACCTGGGTAGCCTGCACTTGCAAAGCCGGGTCAGTCCAGCGCCCGATGACGGTGATGATTTCCTGATGCACCGGACGAAATGCTGTTGATGCTTCTAAGCACAACAGCGCCTGATGCAGCGAGTCAAGCGCGATCGCCGTTTCCATCCAACCCAACGCCTGCACAAGGCGAAGCTGCAAGGGCAGCGGAGTCTGCGATGCCTTCAATGTCTGGTAAAGAGCAATGGCGGCTGCATCGGTGCGCATCCGCCCGAGCGCTACGGCTGCTCTTTGACAAACCTCCAGGTCAAGATCGAGCAAGCGATCGGCCAATAACGGTACCAACGGCATCGCGTCTACTAAGTCCGTACGCACGCCCAGACCCACTACAGCTTGTTGCCTGACAGCTGCTGATGGATCAGACAACGCACACATTAGCACTGGAGGGACGCGGTGATCATGAAAGCTGCCCAACGCCTCAATCGCGATCGCCCGTATCGTTGGCTGGGGATCGTCCACGACTCTTAGCAGCGGATCGATCGTTTCGGCACGCCGAATCTGCACGAGCGATCGCACAGCGAAGAGACGGGTGTCGTCTTGCACTAAAAGGTCTGTCAACGCCGCGATCGCTGGACTGCCCATGTGGGCCAAGGCTTCAGCGGCGATGCTGCGAAGTTCTTCGTTCACAGCGGTTTGCAGGAGTTTTGCCAGTGTGATGACAACGCCAGGTTGGCTATAACTGCTGAGAATGCGGGCAACAAACCAACGCGCCTCTAAATCAGCGTCATCGTCCTGCAGTAAGCCGACAAGTGGTGCGATCGCGCGATTACCAAAGGCAGGCAACAGTTTGGCAACATCCCAACGGTCTTGAAAGTCGCCCGCTTCAAGTACGGCAATCGCCAACTCTACAACGCGGGCAGCGGTGTGATCAGAGAGTTGTTCTGGGGTGCGATCGATCAACACTTGGTGTAGACATTGATAGAGCAATGGCCACTTGCCCTGCTTCAATGCTGCTTCTGCTGGCTCTAGTATGTTTGACATGCATCCAAGCTCACAGTTGCCTCATTCTGACACAGTGCCTCTGCTTAAGGTTGCTCGTCTAGGCGATCGTGAGTGCAAGCATGACTAATCAAATTGCCATTGGGTCCTTGCAGACTGTGATGAACCCCAAGCGAGTAGCAACTGTCTAACAAGCTTACTTAGGAGCGTGGATTAAATAACATCGGTCGTCCTCACGGTAAGGGCTTAGCCTTCGGCAGGGTTGCCTTCGGCTACGGCAAGCGCTTTTACCCGAATGCTAAGCCCCTACAAAATGGTCGGTTTTATTAAATTCTCATTCCTTAGAAATGTTAAACGAGTGAGTCAAATGAACCGGACGATCGTCACCATGCTTTTAGGAATGCTTCTGATCGGCAGCGTTACTGCGTGCTCCCAATCCAACTCTTCGGAGTCGCCAGCAGCCACCACGATCAGCTCTCCACAGTCGAAGAGCACGCAATCTCCAGAGCGTGGCCCAACGACGAGAAGCGATGCGCCAGCAAACAGCGATAAAAGCCCGGATTGGCAACCATTCCTGGCGTTGAATCACTTCCTGTTCCTTAGCGCTCGTAGATGCTGATAGCTGACGGCTGACGGCTGACCGCTCTACTTCAACACCGCTGGGCGAGTTGCTGAAGGGCGACGATCGATCACTTGATCCACCAATCCGTAGTCCCTTGCTTCTTCTGCAGACATAAAGAAGTCGCGCTCTGTGTCTTCTTGAATGCGCTCGATCGGCTGCCCCGTGTGCTCTGCCAACATCTCATTCAACCGTTGCTTGTGATAGAGAATTTCTCTGGCTTGAATTTCGATATCAGTCGCTTGCCCTTGAGCGCCGCCCAATGGCTGGTGAATCATAATGCGGGAGTGCGGTAAGCTCATCCGCTTGCCTTTGGTGCCAGCGCTCAACAGAAACGCACCCATGCTGGCAGCCAACCCAACGCAAATGGTTGACACATCAGGACGAATGTGACGCAGCGTATCGTAAATGCCCATCCCTGCTGAAACTGAGCCACCGGGGGAGTTGATATACACATAAATGTCTTTCTCTGGATCTTCGGCATCCAGAAAGAGCAATTGAGCCACAATCAAATTTGCCAGGTCGGCATCAATCTGCTGGCCTAGAAACACAATCCGTTCCCGCAGTAGCCGCGAGTAAATGTCAAAGGCCCGTTCGCCTCGACCAGATTGCTCAATAACGGTAGGAATCATGGTACTTGCTCTCGATTCGTTTCCATCATTCTACCGATTTGGAGGCAGGACGGGGGAGAGAGGGGAGAGGGGAGAGGGGAGAGGGATGAAAAGGCAGGCTCACTGTCTCAGGGCAGAAGCGTAGAGTTTTGGCGATCGCGCTTCTACCTCGGTACGTTGACCTTCAAGCCTGAAGTGCCCATGTCAGAACTCCACGCTTCAAGCTCAGAAGTCGGTGTTTGCAGTCCAAAGCTCGGTATGTTGACCTTCAAGCCTGGAACTTTTACCTCAAAACTTGATACTCATACCTTAGAACTCGGTGCTTCGACCTCAGACTTTGACACTTTGGCTTCAGCACTCGGCGATTCAAGCTCAGAACTCGACACTTCGACCCTGGAGCTTGCTGCTTCAACCTCAAAGCTCAAACATTGGTGCCTAAAACTCAAAACGTCCCTTCACTCCTCACTCTTCTCTCTTCCAACTCAAAACGTCTCTTGCGAAATTCCCAAATTAAAAGTTTCCAGAGAATGGGAGATTCGCAAGCGTACGCAGTATATTGGCTCCAGTAGTTACCTCCCTCCTCGCAAATGACGAATCTGCCCAGTCCCGGTAGCGATCCCGGTTCAGGTTCTAATCGGCGCTCACGGCTGCGGCTCCTGAGGCAAATCGGTGTTCCAGTCGGGCTGGTGGCATTGGCTGTAGTAGTGGGAGGTGCCTGGTATGGGTGGGTTTTTGTCAATGAAAAGCTGGCTCCGCTAATAGAGTCAAATCTCAGTGAGTCGCTGAAGCGTCCGGTCAAGCTAGGCAAGGTCGAACGGTTTTCGCTGACCAGTTTGCGCTTTGGCGCTTCATCAGTGCCAGCCACTGCGACTGATCCCGATCGTCTGACGATCGATGCTGTGGATGTTAAATTCAATCCCTTGAGGCTGCTGTTTACCCGCAATCTCAATCTGGATATCACTGCTGTCAAACCCGATATTTACCTGGAACAGGCAGCCGATGGCACATGGATCTCTACTCAAATTTCGCAAAAAGAATCGAAAGGTCCTGTTAAAACGGAGCTCAGCGCGATCCACTTTCAGGATGCAAGAGCGACGTTAGTGCCTGCGGGTAAGACGGGTGGAAAAGCAGCGCCTGTTTTACTGTCGCAATTGAATGGTGATGCGGCGTTTCTGGATGGCAATCAGCGTATTGCTTACCAACTCGATGGGCGATCGGATAGCGGGGGCACCCTGAAACTGAATGGTGAGACGGTAACGAAGCCTCAACAACAGACGAATGTGCAGATACAGGGACAAAATTTTGCACTGGCAGAGATCGATCGCCTGGTGAAGCTTCCCGTTAATCTCCCTGCTGGTCGTGCAAACGGCTCGATCAACGCAGAGATTCGTCCCAAGCAAAAGCTTCCCTACTTAACGGGTACAGCGACTTTTACAGGGGCAACACTGACCATCCCGAAGGTACCCTACGCCTTTACGCAGGCAAACGGCGGGCTGCAACTCCAGGGAACGCTGCTGACGCTAGGAAAGACGGCAGCGCTCTTTGGTAGTGGCAAAATTCCCGTGCAGGCAACCGGCACACTGGATTTCAAAAAAGGTTTCAATCTCGCGGCGCAGGTAAAGCCAGTCAGCCTCAAAAAAATCACTGATACCTTTCGGTTAAAGCTACCTGTACCCGTATCGGGTGAAGTGGTGGCAGACCTGAAGGTGACGGGTCCAGCGCAGAAACCTGTGATCAGTGGCGTGGCTCGTAATACTAAACCGGGCAAGGTCGATCGTGTTGCTTTAAGCCAGTACAGCGCTCAGTTTCAGCTGAATACAGCGACTTTGGCTCTAGTGATTCCAGCTCTCCAAGCAACACCAACCGTTGGTGGGCAGGTGACCGGTGCGGGGCAAGTCAAGCTCAATAATCCAGTGCAGTTAGCCTTCAATGTTCAGGCAAAAGCGGTTCCCGGTGAGCCGATCGCCAGCGCTTATAGGGGCGGGAATGCTGCGCCGATTGTGATCGGTCGCGTTAACGCTCAAGTCGTCGTGGCGGGAACAGCGGCTAGTCCTCGCACGTTTGTCCGCTGGCAGGCACCCGAAGCCCAGTACCCAGGCTCTGGTGAAATCGCGATCGCCAATGGCGTAACGACACTCCAAAATACCAACCTGGCTGTCGCTGGCGGCACTGTCAATGCTCAGGCGCGGGCCGAAAAAGGACGTTGGCAGGCATTAGTTACAGGCACCCAGGTTCAGCTCAATCGCTTCTCCAAAGCGTTGCGGGGGCAGTTTAACGGTGCTGTAGCGCTGTCAGGGTCACTAGCCAACTTTAGTCCAGCCAACGTGCGTGCGCAGGGACGGGCACGCTTTTCGCAAGGGCTTTCGGTCATCGCGGAGCCGCTGGATGCCCAATTTGCCTGGGATGGACAAAAGGTTGTCCTGCAAAGAGCGACGGCTCCTGGGTTCAGCGCGAACGGTGCCATCTTTGCGCGGTTGACTGGTACCCCAGCGATCACAGCATTGGCTTTGAACGTCCGCACGAACAACTACAATTTGCAGGCGATCGCGCTCCCCATTCCGAACAGCGTCGATTACTCTGGACGCGTCGATTTTGCCGGACGGTTAACGGGTAGCCCCACCAACCCCAATATCAACGGTGGAGTGACGTTACGTCAGTTTGTCGTAAACGGCAATGCGTTTGAGTCGCCGCTGCGCGGCAACCTACGAGTCGCAAGGGGCGTTCAGCTCAATCTGGCAGGTCAACAAGACCGTATTGCGCTCACTCTCGGTCCAACGTATCAAATTGTGGCGTTTGACATCCGGCGCGATCGAGCAATAGCAGCCGGTAGAACGCGGGGCGATCTGCTGCTTGTAGAAGCCCGTAATTTTCCGCTTTCACTGCTCAACACACCCGCAACAGCCGCCTTCTTCCCCTTGGCTGGAGAGCTGAATGGCACTGTCGCGTTGAGCTTGAGCAAGCTCCGGTCTGGCGATCTCAGCCAGTTGAGCGCTAATGGGCAGTTGACGATCGCCAATCCGACGATCGGTACCTATCGAGCCGATCAATTTGGTGGACGGGTCAGCCTGACAAATGGAGTCGCAACCCTGAGTGGAGCTGAACTGCGTCGAGGACAAAGCCGCTTCCAACTCAACGCCAGTGCCAAACTTGCTGGCACAGACCCTAAATTTCAGGCACAGTTGACCATTCCTCAAGGCCAGCTCCAAGATGTGCTGGAGCTACTGCAGTTCTTCAATCTGTCTGATTTCTCACGAGGCGCAACACTGCCTGCTTATGGCACCGCAGCCGATCTTCAGACAGTGCCGGTTGAGCTAAACCGTATCCCTCTCATTACTCAAATCCGCCGCATTGCCGAAATTCAAACCCTAAAAGCACAAGCAGACGCGCGTCGTCAGGCATCACCGCTACCAGAGCTGCGTGAACTCAAAGGGGCGTTCAGTGCCACTGTCAGCGCTACTGGTTCACTCCGGACGGGGCTCAGTGCTAACTTTAATCTTCAAGGGCAAGACTGGGAGTGGGGTAGCGCCCTCTCGGCAAAGCGGGTGGTGGCAAGAGGTAGCTTCGAGAAAGGCATCCTGACCTTGCTGCCGTTACGGTTTCAATCGGATCAGTCGCTGGTCGCTTTCTCCGGACAAATTGGTGGTGCAACACAGTCAGGGCAGTTTCGCATGGAGAATATCCCTGCGGAACGCTTGACGGAGTTGTTTAACCTGCCGCTGAATGTACAAGGCAACCTGAACGCGACGGCGACGATCACAGGCACCCAAGGCAATCCCCAGGTGGTTGGGCTTTTGGATCTAGATAATGGGGTGCTGAACGGCACCAATGTCCAGGAAGCAAAAGGGAATTTCGGCTATAGCGATGCCCGTCTCAACTTTGGCAGTCGGCTGTTGCTGAGCGGCAACGAACCGATTACGCTCACCGGCAGCATCCCTCAAAAGCTTCCCTTTTCAACCGTTGAGCCAGGTGATCAAATTCAACTGAGCGTGAATGTCAAAAACGAAGGACTGGCGCTGCTGAACCTCCTCAATAACCAGGTTGCCTGGGTAGATGGCAAAGGGCAGGTCAACGCTGATGTACAGGGCACACTCCAACAGCCAATCGCGACAGGTACTGCTAGCTTCGAAAATGCCACTTTACAGGCAAGATTACTCCCAGAGCCTTTGAGAGGTGTTACTGGTACGATTCGCTTTGATCGCGATCGCCTGCGGGTTGATCAAGTAACTGGGCAATTTACGCGCGGTGATGTCAAGATGGCTGGCGTGCTGCCGATCGCTACAGCACTGTCGCCTACCGATCCTGACCAACAAACACCCCTTCAGGTCTCCCTCAACCAGGTTGGGATTAACCTGAAAGGGCTCTATCAAGGTGTGGTCGGTGGTGGTGTGCAGATTACAGGCACGGCGCTTAATCCTGTGATCGGTGGCACGATTCGGCTGTCAGACGGACAGGTGCTTCTAGCAAGTTCAGAGAATGGTGGTACAAATGCCAATGCTGTTGCTGCCAATGGAAACTCAACGGCCTCGTTCGGCAATGCTTCGAACCTTATTACCTTTAATCAGTTGCGTATTGCCTTGGGCGATCGCATCCGGGTTGTTAGTGCACCTCTGTTGAGTTTTGTGGCAACGGGTGATCTCACCATCAATGGCACCCTGGATGACTTGAAGCCGAAAGGACTGATTAGCCTTAAATCAGGTCAGGTCAACCTTTTCACAACGCAATTCACTCTGGCTCGCGGCTATCCCCAAACGGCTGAATTTGTCGAAAAACAAGGGCTTGATCCAAATCTAGACGTGCGCTTAATTACCTCTGTCGCAGAAGTGACCAATAGCCGCCTACCCACATCCACGCTGTCGTCTGAAATCAACGACTCAACCATCACAGCCTCTGCCTACGGTTCGTTGCAAACGGTGCGGATTCAGGCGCAAGTGCAAGGACCAGCCAGCCAGTTGGCTGATAATCTCAGACTCACCAGCAGCCCCTCTCGCAGTGAAGCCGAGATTGTGTCCCTCTTGGGCGCTGGTTTTGTGAGTACACTTGGGCGAGGCGACACGGCGCTTGGCATCGCTAATCTGGCCGGTTCTGCTCTGCTCAGCAACATTCAGGGCGTGATTGGTAACGCGCTGGGATTAAGCGAATTTCGCCTCTTTCCCACTGTGACTCGGCCCGATCGGGCACGTGATACAAGCGGTGGCAGTTCTGCACTTGGCCTGGGCGCAGAAGCGGCGATCGATATTACCCCCAGCATTTCGTTCTCGGCTCTACGAATCTTGACGTCAAGCCAACCAACTCAATTTGGTCTTCGCTACCGCATTAATGATCAATTTTTACTACGCGGTTCCAGCGATTTTTCGGGTGATAGCCGTGCCGTTGTTGAGTACGAGACGAGATTTTAGCTTCAGGAGCCAGCCAGATCACTGCGGCTCGTGGATTCATCACCTGTAAAATTAAGGCTCTGTAGAGACAAGGCATTGCCTGTTCTTATGCGGAGCATTGTACCTGAATCAATCAACGCTCCCGTCGCATTCTCGCTAGCCAAACGTAGACCCATTCCAACCCCACAGATAGCCCTTGGCATCAGCAAACTCAATGTAAATGCGGTCACTGGGCACCGCGATCGTGTCCTCAATTTGCCGTGAAAAGGCTGCGCTCATCGCCTGTGTCTGCACAGGCGTAAAGCTACCCACGCTCTTCACTTCAACGTAGCAAGCCGGATCAAGCGTCCCGGCAAACGTCATACTGACGCCGGGCTCAAAGGCTGTCATCACATAGGACTCTGGTTTACCAGTATGTTTTGCAAGGCTAGCCGAAAGCGCTTTGAGCAAGGCTTCTATGACGGCTGCCTCAGGCTGAGGGATGGATGTTTGAACTTTAATGAGGGGCATGATGAAAAGGGGCAGCGTGGCTGGAGCAGAGTGACTATAAAATGGCTGTCTAGAGAAAGAGCGCCTGTCGTTGAGCCATCACCTGCGCTGGCTCAACCTCAGTCACCGCCTCGTCTAACGGCAGCATCCGCACACAAGGTTTGAAGACATTCACTTGATGAACGCGACGGTTGGTCATATCAACACCCGTCAGCCAACCACTTCTGGGATGATAAGCACCGGTATCAATATCTAACCAACCACGCCCACGAGCAAGTTCACCCGGCGCAACGTTGGGCAAGGTAAAGGTAATGGTGTGTCCGGTAATGATAAGCTTGTCTGAAAAATAGGGTTTTGCACTGCTGTGAAACTCGTCGCGAATCCAGCAGAATTCTTGCGTTGTTTGAGCCTGGATTGGCAAGCCAGGATGAACCCCTGCATGCACTAGCCACAAATCGCCTAAGTCAATGTACTTGGGCAGTGTCCGCATCCAATCAATGTGATCAGCTCGAATACCCGTATCACCATAGCTTGCTACAGTAGCCCGTCCGCCGCTATAAAGCCACGCCTGTAGAGCCGGATGGAAGGCCTTCCCATGAGGAAACGCATCGAGCAAAAGCTGCTCATGATTACCTAGCAAACAGTGATAGCCCTGCTGCTGTACTAGGTCTACAACACTGGAGCTGTCGGGGCCGCGATCGATCAAGTCCCCTAAAAAATAGACCTGGTCACCCTCACCCGGTGCGATCGCATCCAGCAACGTCGTCAATCCTTCGTAGTGACCATGCACATCGCCAATGATGATACGACGATGATTAGCTTCACTCATGCGATCGCCTTCTCTGTACTCTTAGTTTCTGTAGTCTTAACTTAAGCTCAAATCACGCTGGCACCCATGAGTTCTCCAGGGTTAACGCGGCACTCACGCTGTCGGGCGTCATTAAACAGTTTGATTTGGAAGTGATTTGAATCACTGAGTTCATTATGCCCTGTTTTTTTTGCCAGTTTCCACGGTTGGTCTCAAAGCTTACATTTATTGTCTAGAAGTTTACTCAACCTTCACTGAGCTATTTTAGGACAGTAAAAATTCATTGCCCTAATGCCTTGAGGAACCGCTGCATCTCTTCTAAAAGACCGCGTTTAGGCGATGCTTGCGAACCACCAACCTGGAGCAACAATTCCTCTAACCTTTCTGAGCTTGGCTTGGACAGCTCTTCTGCCGCCAGTGTATAGGCATTGTCTGACTCTAGCCACACCTGCCAGGGTGAAGGGTAGCAACGTAGCAACGCAGCCCGATCAAGCGGACGCACATAATAGCAAGGCTCAAAGGTGTTGAGAAACCGTTCGCGAATTTTGCGTGCAGCATAGCCAATACCGACTGTGCCAATATCCTCTAACCGAGGAGCGAAGAGAATGACTGGGCGTTCTCCAGCCGCAAGACAAACCTGTTCTACAGGCGATACTTCTACTGAAGAAGGCGCCACAAAGAGAAACATCTGATCTTCTGAGCTCACCAGTTCTTCGACGGGTGTTGTTTGCCGCGCACCCGCTACATCCAGGCTGCAAATTTGATGCGAGATCGGACCCCAATCACGTCTGGCTAGCGCGGCTGCTCCAGCATCCGTGAATAACACTTTTAGCGTTGTGCCGAGCTCACTAAATACAGACAGATATTGCAGTGCGATCGGCGTCGGCTTTAGTTCTGGCAGCAACAAGTCGATTTTTAAGCGAGTATAACCAGCGGCGATCGCGGCTTGAGTAGCACTTTGTGCCTGCGCGATCGCGTCTTCTAACGTTTGAGGAAAGTCAACCATAGAGAGTGGTAGCAAGAGGTAAGGGATTGGGTGCTGAGAGCTTAGGGACTTGCAAACAAATAGTATCCCAGCATAGGGGCATGGCAGTGCCATGTCTCTACCAAAGTTTGTGGTTGACTATCCGTTCACCCGGCAGGGCTCGCTTCAAGCGCCAGAACAAACACGGCATTAGCTGTTCAGCTGGTCGTGCCAGTAAAATCCCGGCATCGGCCCTCCATATCCAGATCGAAAAAGTGTACAACCAGTGGCCGATGTGAATAAAAAGCGCAGGGTAGCTCTGAATTACACTCTGTCATGGCAAAATGAGGACACTTAAAAATTCTAGAGAGCTTGATTCTATTCGGTTTCAAGCTCTTTTTAGGCTCCTTCCTTTGCCCCTTTGTGAAGAATTGAGGTTAGCGCCAACTGATACCTGTTCCAAATGGGTCACTGACCTCTGCCTCAACAGCGCATGTGATCGAGGCACAATATGGACTGGATGAATATTGGCTGGGTGAATGTGGAACATTAGGGCCGTTAAAGGTCGAAGGGCGCCGCTTCGGGAAGCAACTCGGCTTCAAGCAGCATAAAATCAAGAGACAGACACCAAACTCTGGATGTACGAATTTTGCAACCAGGAGTGTGCAGCACACGATGACAACACTACCAGATGTAATCCGGCAGAGCGACCTGCTCAACCAGTTAGTACTCGATCGCGCCACCATGGAAGAACTGGGACGAGTTGAAGTCGTGTGGATGTATCCTGTTACCCATCGCGTCTTAGGTTTTGTTTGCAAAACTGGTGCGTTTGGTGCCCAAAAAGCAGCCTTCAAACTGTCTCAAATCAGCACGTTGGGGTCTAACGGTATTCTGACCCACAACCAGCCCGAAGCGACGGATGCGACAAAGGTACGTCAGCTTGAATCACTGCTCAACTGCGAGGTGTGGAGTGACACTGGCAACAAAATCGGGAAAATCATCGACTACTGCTTCAATCTCAAAACAGGCGCTATTACCCATTACTTATTGGCATCAAGCGGTTGGGCCGGCATTGCTGGCGATCTGTACCAATTACCACCTGCGCAAGTGCTGAGCATAGGGCGGAAGCGAGTGCTGGTGACCGATGCGTCAGCCCAAACGCTGGCGGTGTATCAAAGCGGCATCAAGCAGACGTTAGCAAAAGCCACATCAGTGCTAAAAGAAGACTATGGTCAAGCGACGGAAGAGTTACGATCGCTCTCAAAACAAGCGCAAGCCGCCACTGAGCAAGCAAAAGGTCGGCTGCAATCCCTGAGAGGACAATTAAAGGAGCGGGCGCGATCGCTCTCTCAGCAGGCGCAAGAAACGATCCAAAGCATCAACGATCAACTCCAGGAAGAGGCGCAAACGTTGGCTGAACAAGCCAGAGAGAACAGTCAGGTGCTTGCCGAACGGATGAGAGAACGCACCCAGACCTTCGGTGAGCAGTTTGGAGATGGCATCCAAATTCTGAGCGAACAGGTCGAAGACGGCATCCAAACGCTAACTGTTCAGGCAAAAGAAATCCTTGAGCCGACAGCGGATGCCCCTGAGCAGACCATTGCTCCGGAGCAGACAACATCGGCCTCATCGACAGCAACACACTCTGTAACACAAGAATCTGCAACACAAGCCAGTGACCAACCGAGTGTTGCAGCCACTCACACAAACGTTGACGACTCTAAGGATGATGATGCTTTCTGGGATGATGATGAGCCCTGGATTGATGATGAACCCTGGTCAGAAGCCCCTATCAACGCTACAGCTTCACCCGCGATCGAGCCGCTGCAAAAAAAACACCCAAACCACCTACAAAAACTTGATCCAGAAGCAAGCGACATCGATGACGACGAGCCCTGGATCTAAGTCTGGGGCGAGTCCATCACCGTCCGCAAGGCAGAGCCAAAACCGCTAAGACGTTGACAGTTTGGACTTTATGGCTGCAAATCAGTCTGGACCGGCGGTGCTGTTACTTGAGCAAGACACTCTTGTAGTTTTTCACCCAATGTTTGAACATGAGGCGCTTGTAGCATTTTCAGGTGATCGCCAGGGATAAAATAAACCTCTAGACTCTCCTCTACCAAACCCCGCCAACTCAATTCATTGTCAGGAAGATGACGATGGGCTCTGGCAAGCTCGGTGGCTTTGAACAAGGTGACACGACCGGAATAGCGACGAATACAGTAGCGATTGGCTAACTGTTGGTTTTCTTGCTCATAGTTAAAATCCATAACCTTATCCGGTAGGGGCAGGCTTACGCTCTGGTAGAACCGCGTTCTGACATGGCAGTAAAGATCCCCTAGTGCTTCCGTCAGGTCATGAGCCCGCCAGTGAAGTTGATCCTTGAGCATGGTTAATAGACCAGATTGCCTGATTTTATGCCAGTTTTTAGCAGCTGTCTCAAGTACTAAGGGAGCTTGAGGGGTGAACAAGGGATAGGTGTCAATCAATCCCAGTAAGGCAACTTCCTGTCCTTGCTCTTTAAGTTGTTGTGCCATTTCGTAGGCAACCAACCCGCCAAAGGAAACCCCTATAAGTAAATACGGGCCTTGAGACTGCAAGGCTCGCATCTGCTTAATGTAATGCGTTGCGATCGCTTCGACTCGATCAAGCGCGATCGCTTCTCCGGCAATTTGAGCCGCTAGCCCATAAATTGGTAGTGCTGGATCGAGATGACGCACTAAGGGCAGGTAAAATTCCAGGCCTCTGCCAAGCACATGGATACAAAAGAGTGGTGGTTTCTGATTCGTCGGTTTGCCCGTCTGAATGACGACTAGCGATGGACACGTGGGAGCGGGCTCTATTTGCCGTAGAGCATTGGCGAGCTCACTAATCGTGGGTGCTTGAAAAAGAGTGGACAACGGCAGCCCCTTGCTGAGGCGCTTTTCTACTTGCGCCCACACACGTACGGCTGATAACGAATGTCCCCCCAGCTCAAAAAAATTATCATGAATGCCGATCGGCTTGACTTTCAAAACATCTTGCCAGACTTCAATTAACTGGCGTTCTAGCTCATCTCTCGGTGCCACAAACGCACTTGCAGTCGCATCCGTTCCACCAGCGTTCGTTGCAGATGCTAGCAGTGTTTGGCGATCGTCCCCGAATACCGCTTCAGGGGCAGGCAACGCTTGACGATCGAGCTTGCCATTGGCGGTGACAGGTAGCTCCTTCAGCATGACAAAGGCTGAAGGCACCATGTATTCTGGCAGTTTTTCCTTCAAGCAGCGGCGCAGTTCACCGATCGTGGGAGCGGGCCGCTCGCGAGGAACGATGTATGCAACTAAACGCTTTTCACCGGGTTGATCCTCGCGTGCCATGACGACAGAAACTCGGATCGCAGGGTGTTGTGCGAGTACAGCTTCAATTTCGCCTAACTCAATGCGAAAGCCCCGAATCTTTACCTGGTGATCAATACGACCCAGGAACTCGATATTGCCGTCAGGGAAAAAGCGCGCCAAATCGCCGGTTCGATATAGTCGCGCCTGCGATGACGAGTGAAATGAATGTGAGATAAAGCGTTCTGCTGTTTTGACTGGATCAGTGTAGCCGGATGCCAGACAATCACCGCCGATATAAAGCTCCCCAGTCACCCCAATTGGACAGGGTTGCAAGCGAGCATCCAAAATGTAGTACTGAGCATTTTGAATTGGCTTGCCATAGGGAATGCTTGTCCAGCTGGGTTCGATCTGGTCAATAGGGTAAACGTTTGACCAGACGGTCGCTTCTGTGGCTCCTCCAAGCGAAATGACCTTGACGCCGGGAAAGGCCGCCTTCAAGGCATTGGGCAATGAGACTGGAATCCAATCACCACTCATAAAAACCAGTCGCAGGTTTGGTCGATCAGTGGCGTGAATACTGGTGAAAAACGGCACTAACTGCTGCAAAGCAGGTGGCGCAGAATCCCAAAAGGTTATTGGCTCACGACAAAGAATCTGCAGCAAAGCCGCTGGATCGCGGACAGCTTCGCTAGACACCACTCGGATTGAACCGCCCGCTGCCAGGAGCCCAAAAATGTCGTAGACCGATAGGTCAAAGCAGAGAGAGGTGATGAACAATACACGATCGGATGCCGTGACGTCAAAGGTGCGATTAACCCACTCAATCAAATTAATGACAGGCTGATGCCGGACGACCACGCCTTTAGGCGTTCCAGTCGAACCAGAGGTAAAGATCACGTAGGCAGTGTCATCAGGACTGCTTTGCCTGGGTAAATTTTCTTCTGGTTGCAGGTGCAGATGAGCGTGTTGCCAGATGTGTAACCCTGTCGAGGAAGGCTTCAGCACACGATCGACCACTGTTTCGATCGCGTTCATATTCGAGCAGGCTAGATCCAGGCAGATCAAATGCTCTAACCGAGGAAGCTGTGGTTGTAACCCTTCAAACGTCGGTTGATGGCATGGCTGTGTGATCACCCAGCGAACGTCGAGGGAGTCTAAAATCCACTGCACACGGGCATCAGGAAAACTTGGCTCCAGAGGGACATAGGCTCCTCCGGCCTTAAGAATCCCCAGTAGAGCAGGAATCATCTCTAAGCCACGGTTGAAGTAGACTCCGACAAAGGTACCGGAACCAACCCCCAACGTTTTAAGGTGATGGGCGAGTTGATTCGCCTGACGATTGACTTCGCCATAGGTTAACTGTTGGTGTTCGTAAACAACGGCGATCGCGTCAGGGTTACGTGCTACCTGCGCTTCAAACAGTTGATGGAGGCAGATGTCTTGAGCATAGGGAACCGCTGTGTCATTCCATGACACTAGCAGTTGATGTCGTTCTGCTGCAGTCACCAGGGTCAAATCTGCCAACGTCTGCTCTGGTTGGGCAATCATCCCTTCTAGCAAGGTTTGGAGGTGTCCCAGCAGTCGAGCGATTGCCGCCTGGTCGAATCGACGTCGATCGTAAGAAATTTTTAGTACGAGCTCTGCATCCAGGCAGCCCAGAAGTACCAGTGGAAAACCAGGTTGCTCATGGAGCTGCACGTCTCGGTTTTGCCAGTTGCCGCCCTGCTGCTGGAGCGTTGTGTTCAGTGAATAATTTTCAAAGACAACAAGACTCTCAAACAGGCGTGTCCCAGGTGGCACTTCACTCCATGCCTGTACATTCACCAGTGGTGTGTGCTCATAGTCACGAACGGCGAGGTGCTGCGATCGCAACGCTTTCAACCAGGGCAGTAAGGATACTTCAGCGGAAACCTGGACTCTTACCGGCAGTGTATTGATCAACAGCCCAATCATTGCTTCTGTCCCGCTTAGAGACGCATGACGACAGGCTCTAGTAGCGCCAAAGACAACATCCTCCTCGCCACTGTAACGACTCAGGAGCAACGCCCAGGCACCTTGAACGATCGTGTTGGGTGTAATGTCCTGCTGCTTCGCAAGCGACTGTAGCGCGGCCGTCGATGCTGCGGAGAGGCAAATTTGCGCCTCTCCATGTTCTACCCGATCAAGTAGTTGGCTAGAAGCCTGGACTGGAAGCAGAGGAGTGGGCGTGGTAAAGCCTTTTAGTAGGTGTTGCCAGAAGTCTTTTGCTTTCGATCGATCCTGCTGCTGTAGCCACTCAATATAGTCTTTATAGGGACGAGGGGTTGGTAATGGTACTGTTTGCCCTTGACAAATGGCTTCATAAAGGGCGAAGACTTCCTTAAGCAGCAAGGTGAAGGAGCGCCCATCCAACAAAATGTGGTGAAATGTCCACACCAGCCGATACTCAGCGTCAGCCAACCGGAATAAAGCGAGCCGCATCAGGGGGGCATGAGCCAGATCAAAACCACGCTGGCGATCGTCTTTTAAGTAGGTCTGGTGGCGATCCAATTTCTCTGCAGCCGGTATGTCTTGCCAGTCATATTGCGTCAGTGGTAGTTGAATGCCTTGATAGACTTGCTGAGAAGGTTCATCCAAATCACTCCATCTAAAGCTGGTTCTTAAAATGGGATGTCGCTCTATAACCTGTTCCCATGCTTGGATGAAGAGTGGTAGCTCAAGGTTTTCACGCAGCGTACAGACTATTTGCTCAAGATCCACCCCATTCTCGGGTTCATGTAGACTATGGAACAGCATGCCCTGCTGCATTGGAGAGAGTGGGTATGAAGTTTCCATACTTTTCAATGTTATGGACAGGGGCAAGTCACTCCAAAACGTTTTAAGATGGTTCGCGATAGCACTCTTTTTCTGAGTTCTGAGAAAAGCTGCCGCCGTTTTAGCCGATCGTGATGGTTGAAGAGGATTGAAAATCATCGTGATAATGACGAATTAATAAAGATCGTCGCAATAATGACGCATCGATACAGATGAACTTACACAGGGAAGGCGCCAGAGCCTGTAGGCCTTTAATAAGGCTTTCGATACAGTGAGTGGTGAACTCAGACCATAGAATTGAGTGATGCTCTTTCTAAAAGCGAAGAAGCGCCTCGCCAAGGATACAAGTGCTTGAACTAAATTAGTTCAAGTATGATCAAGAGCAGTGAAAGCTGAAGAACAGGTGAATTCATCAAGGATATTGGTTTGTATCCATAACCCATTTATGCTCGCTCAAGATGTAACCGTCAATGCGTGAACAACCATCCTTCATTTAGTCTTTATCTACCCGTATGATTCACTACACTTTTAGCCAGGGCAGGTTATGTAACTTTCGAACAGAGACTATTCCTCTATATTTTAGAGCCGCTACACGAAGCCCTGAAAGAGACGTTCAGATCGGTTTAATTTAAGGCTCCAGAGAAGCGGCCGTTGAATACAAGCCTCAGTGTGCAAAGTGCTTGCTGTCATCGATTTGCCCATAGAAGGGCTCAGCATCCTTCCCCTTGGGCGATCGTTTGAGACAGATACCAGGGTAAGACGATAAACTGCTGACACGCGATTTAAGAATGCAATGGACAAACCATCCAATCTACTGCTTAAGCTGAGCCAGAAGCTTTTTCATGCAGCGGACGATCAGGAGCAGTTTATTGAATGTTTAATGCATCCGAAACGCTTTAATCCTTGCATCCTTTGGTGCCAGGAAAAGCCGGAACATTCGCCATTTGCACTTGAACCACCACTCGCGTGGCAACCTGGATTTGTTGACCGCCTGGCACTTGAGCAGAAGCCTGGTCAACATCCACTCCACAAGCAGGGAGCCTTTTATTGTCTTGACTTTTCATCTATATTTGCAATTTCTACATTACTTATTCTTCGCGAGTCCATCGAACTAGCGATTGATGTCTGTGCCTCACCAGGGGGCAAAAGCATTTTTGCTTGGACTGCCTTGCGGCCGAAGCTGCTGCTCAGCAATGAAGTCATTGGTAAACGTTTAGCGGCACTAATTTCTAACCTTAAACGGTGCAGCATTCAGCCCGCGATCGTGCTTCGACTAGACTCACGAGTTTTAGCCGATGAAATTCCTCAAGCGGCGCAACTGGTTCTGGTTGATGCTCCCTGTTCTGGACAGTCATTATTAGCTAAAGGTGGAAAAGCACCAGGGTGTTTTCATCCAGTCACAATCAATACAAACGTCAAGCGGCAGAAACGAATTTTGGCAAATTCAGCTCAACTAGTTGCACCCAAAGGCTATTTAGCTTACATGACTTGTACCTACTCACCTGATGAAAATGAGCAGGTTGTTGCCTGGTTCCTAGAGCATTTTCCGCAGTTTCAAAGTGTAGAGGTGCCCCACCTCAGCAGCTATCAATCACATCTAACGACTCTGCCTTGTTATCGAATATTTCCCTTTCAGAAGCTAGGAGCAGGTGCATTTACTGCTTTATTTCAAAATAGACAAGAAGGCGGACGACACGAGCTTCCCGAAGCCTTTTTAGCTCGTCCTGGGTTGACTCTTCTGTAGTCTGCTATATACTTTTTCTGCACGCTTTCGTCTCGTTGTCTAACGCTGAATCTAAATGAATCGGAGCTTTTGGATTACGACCTTAATTGCTTTCGTCAACTCAATTAGCTTTACCATTCTCATCCCTATCCTTTACCCTTATGGTAAGCAGTTAGGGCTAACTGACTTTCAGACAAGCTTATTGTTTACGACCTATGCAGGAGCTCAGTTTTTAGCCACACCAGTCATTGGTAAGCTGTCCGATCGCTACGGTCGCAAGCCATTGCTACTTCTTAGTTTGGCAGGAACCGTTGTTGCTAGTTTCATGGCAGGTACAGCCCATAGTGCAGCAATTCTCTTTGCCGCACGGTTCTTTGATGGCATTACTGGTGGTAATGTGTCTGTCTCTCAAGCGATCGTATCAGATGTCGTATCACCTCAAGACCGAGCCAAAGCCTTTGGTATTTATAGTTCAGCAACTTTTGGTTTAGGCTTCATTCTAGGTCCAGCAACCAGTCTGATTGCGCAGCAAGTCTCTCTAGGCGCAAGCTTTTTAGTGTCGAGCGGACTTGCCTTAATCGCGCTGCTAGTAACCTTTTTCTTTCTACCTGAAACACTGAAAGTTAAAGCTGAGGAAGCAACGAATGTCTTTCATATTGGTTTGGGAAACTTGGTCAAAGGGTTAACCATACCGCGAGTTGGCATTCTCCTGATGATCAACTTTTTGATCGGTACCACATTTACCATTTTCACGTTTGCGTTTCAACCTTACTTCATTCACGTACTGGGTCAAAATAGTCAGTCGCTCACACTCATATTTATTTTATTTGGCTCATTGACTCTCGTGATGCAAGTCAAAGGCATTCCACTTTTAACCAAGCAGTTGAGTCTCGTGCAAATCTTACTCCTATCACTGCTGATTCGCAGCTTATCGTTTGTTGTCATGCCGATTGTCCCAAGTCTGGCTTATTTTGTTAGTGTTAGCATCCTCTTTTCATTGTTCAATGCTCTAGTGCAGCCGATGATTACGACGTTAATTTCGCTTAATTCCAAATCAAATGTTCAAGGTACTGCTATGGGTCTCAATGCATCGTATCTAAATGTTTCAAATGCGTTTGGCCCCATCATTGCTGGCAGCTTGATCCACCAATCAAATGCTGTCACCTACACGTATCCGCTCTATTTGGCTGGCGTGCTTACCTTTTTGGTGTGGCTGTTTGCGATCGCTACTCGCAAACAGTATAGGCATCGAGCCTCATAGGCGTGGTTTGCGATCGTCAGAAAACTCATTTAGAGAATAGAGGAGTCATGGGTTTCACTCCTTTATTACTATCCCCTGCCCCATTGAGGTACTCATAGATGCCAAACACATTTTCAGTCGTGCGCAGTAAAGAGTTGTGGTTGTAGGGTGTTGGATCAATGACTCCGCGTGGTCCATGATTGGTGATGACAATGGTAGCGACATGCCCACCACCGAAGTTTGCGGCACTCTTCCCGTCATACCCACAGCACCCTTGTGTTTCGGTCTTCTTTTCTGGATTATTGTCTTCATCCCAGGTGATGATGATGGCATTGTTACCTGCCGAAGACCACAGCGTTGAGTGGGTAATCTGTTCAACAGTCTTCTCAATGAAGGTATCGCCAGTGCGGATTAGCCTTTGCAACTCTCCACATTCTGGTAATCCGTGCATTTCATGGCATTGGTTAAAGATGATGTGGCTATAGTTAGGCACCTTTCCGCTTTGAAGGTCAGCCGTCAATTGCTTTAGGGGAACGATTTTGCTGGCGCGGTCAGGATCGTCCTGCACCGTCTTAAAGCTCATAAAGCCGTTGTGCTTGACTGCATAAAGAGCGCGAATCACGCTAGGAGCAAAAACAGCTTTAGAACCAGGAGCAGGAAGATCCTCAAAGTAGCCTTTCCAGGTCAAACCTTTTTGCTCTAGTTGGTCAAGCAAACTTTTTGAGGCAACCGTGTGGCTTGCATATCCAGGTGTTTTTGCGTTGCTACAAAAGCGATCAGTGCTACCCGATTGGCAGTAGTAGGCATCATCATCATGAATACCAAAGGTGCTCCCACCCAGCAGAGTAATATAGTTCGCTTCACTGGGATGCACCATGCCATAGAAATTAGACGCTAAGCCGTAAGTCTTTGCCAATTGATTAAGGTTTGGCGCGTTGGGATTACCAATGATCTGGCTATAGCCTTTGTTCTCCTCAATAACCACAAAGATATGGTCATACTTAGGGATCGCCTTGTCTTCTGCCGTGGGTGTTGAGGATACGATCGCTTGAATGCTAGCGATCGGGGATACTTTTGCGTCTGTCGTGCTCAATGGTTGCTTCTGCCACGAGCAACTGCTTGCGTTTAAGCTGGCACCAAAGGCCGCACAACTCAGAAGCATTGTCTTTAACCATTTACATCTAGACATTAGTATGAGCTCGCTTGCTGAAAGGCAGATAGACGATCAGTTGCAGACGTATTGTAGCCGACAAGTCTTTTCTTTCTAGCTTGCTTAAGTTTGCCCAAAGGTGTCTGCAAACAAGAATAGCAGGATGTTGTTTTTGGTACGTTTGAGGCTTGGCAACGCCCCAGAAAAGGCTTGACAGCTTACTGGTCAAGCAAGGCGAGTAACCGATTGGTTGATCCGTGGTCTACCAAAACGTTCCCAGGCGTTCCCGCCCCGCAGAAACAACTCAACCCAACGTACAGGCTCTCCGCCATCAGGAGAGGCCCAACCAGAGCTACCTGGAGCAAACGCAAGTGTGCCTTCAGCAACCTTAAAACTACCATCCGAATAGATTGCATCACTGACAACATCACCAATGCGAACCACGATTTTAGTTTCAGGCTCCAAACGAACAGTACTTGCTGGGATAGTGGTTTTGATATTGCCGTAGCCGTCGATCCAGGCAATGCGGTCAAGGGGCACGTCTGGGATTTGTGCAGGGTTGAGGGGTTCTCCCAAGAGGCTGAAGTCTTCCTGAGCAATGGCCGCAACCGCAGCAGGAAACACATCCCGTGAGCGAAACTGCGAGCCACCGCGAGAGACACTGACCGTTTGCAAAACCTTCGCATGTTGTTTGATGAAGGAAAGCGTATAGCCTGCGTTCACGCCCACGACTTTGACGTGGTTGGGTAACAGCGCATAGGTAAGACCTTCGCCTTCATTATTCTGCCTGGCTTCTGGATCATCCTGACGCGGTGCACAGTTATGGTATAAGAGGCGATCGCTAGGCCCAGGATTGAGACCCAGTTGAGCCAGCCAAAACCCTGTTGCCAGAGTACTGAAGGGCGGCACTGAAAGGGTCTGTACTTGCGCATTGGGCAGATCCATGAGAAGACGCTGTGTCACTTCAGCAAAGGCTGGATCGCCAGTCCCATAATCAGCAATGACGTAAATAAACATGCAGCGTTTCCAGCTAAAAGGAATGAGCCAATTGTCAGCAGGTAACGGTGATCATTTGACATGCAGACATAACGCTCACCAGCAGTCTAGGCGCGATCGCACTTGTGTGCAAGTTTCCGACACAACAGAACTGACACATGCTTTGCAAGAAATCGTGCTCCTGAATGCAAACTGAATGTTCAGAGGCTGTTTTAACAGGTGGGGCTTGCATCCCAAACCTGTAAGCGCGAAGCATTCGGTTAATAGACTTGTTGCCAAATAAAAGTACATGGAAGTGAGGCGGAGACTGACTTTCCCTACCCTCTTCCAGTGAAGCTGCTGCCAAATGGAAGTTCCATAGCCCAGCCGCTGTTAGCGTCAGACGGTCATTAAAATCAGGCACACGATTCCTGTAAAGGGCGGAGACTGCCTGCTATCGCTTTATCCCAGCATGGGCATGTACCCTACGGGAAGCAAGCTACACACTTGACTCGTTGTCGGCTACATGCTCGGTTCTCCTGCTGTTGCTGCTGACGCCACTCTTTGCCTCTCGGCTTTTTATGGGGTAGATGAATGTTGACAAATTCGTTCTGTAAGCCCTGAAAGCCTAAATCGCCCTCACCGCTCACCGCATCGGGAAGAGGCTCCACTCGCTCTTCCTCATCGAGTGGCCGTTTGTCATAGATTTTTCCAGCCCTGGCTTTCGTCAACACAAGCACTCGCTTTTGGCGGGTCGTGCCGGTGATGTGCTTACGAGTCTGCCGTTGCTTCTTGCTGGAGTCACACTCCTTTTGCTTCATCAACGCTCACCACCTTGACCGCAGGAAAGCACTGTAAAAACTGCTCGATACCCTCGATTTTACGTTCGGGCAACACCATCTTCTTGCCCAAGGCAGTTGCCAAAAGCCCTTGCAGTCGATGCACCCACCGATTGCTGCGACCGCGCGCTCGCTCAAACAACAACCCTAAAACAGCGAATGTCGGATCACACTTAAAAGAGCACAAGATGAAGCATAGTTTGGCTTCGAGGCTCTGTAAACGAGCTTGCCGTCCCCACCTTTGGCACGTTGGCGGGGTTTAGCGTCGCGCTCAAATTGTTCTTGATACACGACCTCCAAGACCGCACACAACTTGGCAAACGCTTTCCGATTGAGCCCAGTCAACGCCCGCAACAAGCGCTCATTCTCCAGCGCACGATCAATGTTGAGCATGGTCTACTGCTTCATCAGGGGATAGGACTCATTTACCTTATAAAGCAACAAGTCTAATGAACTGATGCTGAGTCTATCAAAAGAGAGGGCCGAAGTGTTTGCTCCGTTTCCAGTCTTCTTTGTGCCGCAGCGGCGTTGGCAGAAGGGGGCAGGGATGTTGGTGGGAGCCATCCTGTGTCCAGGCCAGCGCACGGTGAGTCGGGTGTTGCGGGTGCTGGGGTGAGGGCAAGACCGACACTATGGCAACTACTACCGGAGGTTGAGTCGCGTGGGGTGGAGCGGCTAAGCCGGGGGGCCGCTTCTGTTGGGCCTGCTTGGGGCGCTGTTGGTGGGCCACGAGGGGCTCATCATCGGGCTTGATGAGACCTTAGAGCGGCGCTGGGGCAAGCGGCGCTGGGGCTGGGGCCGCTATCGTGATGGGGTGCAAGCGAGTCACAAGCACACGGTCAAAAGTAGTGGGGTGCGGTGGCCGTGGAGCAGTCGGGTCTGGGGCTTGCCGTTTTTGAGCCTGCTCGTGCCCTCGGAATCGACGCCTCGAGGCCAGCGAGTCTACAAAAGCAGCCTAGACGGGGCGCTTTAAGCGGTGGTTAAAGCGCTCTTGGGTGTACGTCGGGGCTGGCGGCTTTGGCCATGCCAAAGTGGCCTCCCTTGGGCACTCCCGGCTTCTCCGACCGGCACTGAACCCAACTCCGGTTTGACGCCTTGACGCAGAACGCGAGCAGTGGAAGCAACTGCTCGCGTTCTCATTCTGATTGGCTAAAGTCGAGTCGAAGAAAGCCGAGGTCTTTCACTAACGCTTAGGCGGCCTCCCCCGTTTCCTTTGGCACACCCTTACTCAAAATCGTTATGACTATGATATAGTCGTAGCAGTCCTTAAGTTATCGGTCGTTGTGCGTACCGAACCAGTGCTGGGCTACCTTTGCCGCTTGTTCTGCGAACCTAATGCGCTGATAAAGATCAAGACGCACCCAATATACCCAAAAGATAAGGAGACTGTTATCTCATGACTCAAGAAGGATGCTTGCGCGTTGGGCAATCTGCTCCCGATTTCACAGTAACGGCTGTGGTTGATCAAGAGTTTAAGACGATTAAGTTGTCCGACTACCGTGGCAAGTACGTTGTGCTCTTTTTCTACCCGCTCGACTTTACCTTTGTTTGCCCCACTGAGATCACCGCGTTCAGCGATCGCTATGACGAGTTCAAGCAAATCGGTACTGAAGTGCTGGGTGCTTCCGTTGACAGCGAATTTTCGCACCTGGCATGGATTCAAACCGATCGCAAGAGCGGTGGCGTTGGCGACCTCAACTACCCGCTCGTTTCTGACATCAAAAAAGAAGTGAGCACGGCCTATAACGTTCTTGACCCCGATGCGGGTGTTGCTTTACGTGGTCTGTTCATCATCGATAAAGATGGCATTATTCAACATGCCACCATCAACAACCTTTCCTTTGGTCGTAGTGTTGATGAAACGCTGCGGACTCTGCAAGCGATTCAGTATGTGCAGTCTCACCCCGATGAAGTCTGCCCCGCCGGTTGGAAGCCCGGTGATGCAACCATGAATCCTGACCCTAAAAAATCGAAGGAATACTTCGCAGCGATATAGCGTCTGGCACTTCGCTATGAAGTGAGTCGCTCACTGTTAATTAAAAAGCGAGGGGTGAGCGTCTGCTCACCCCTCGCTTTTTAGAGGCTTATTTTTCCGTTTTTCGCCTTCAACAGATGCCTTCATTGCCCATAATCCAGGGTCAAAAATTCTAAAGCACTGAGAAACTCAACCACTATGCACTGAAAATGATAGGTTCCTAAAAGCACAAGTTAACTCACTCAGACCGGGGTCATCCTGGATGTCGTTTTTGGTGCGGCTCAACTGGCACTGCTCAACTGGCACTGCTCAACTGGCACTGCGCAAAGCCTTTGATTAGCCAGGATTGACCACACTGACCGGATGCCCCAAGTCATAGAGATAGGTTGCTAACGCATGGCCATAACATTGGTCGCAGCAAGGCAGGCAACCACCCGTCTTGCTGCGATGATTCTAAGGAAATAGAGAAGGCGGGGTGCTGATAATGAGCCACCGAAACAACTAATCCGCCCGACGTTGATTAGACAACAATTGGTAAGCGGACAGAAAGTCATGCGTACAGATTTGAATGGTGGATGGATCTATTGCACCTGCCGCTCGGTGGCGGCGAATTGCTTCTAACGCCGCCTGGTTGCTCAGAAGCGCCAGATCGGCTCCATTCCAGCCTTCAGTTTGGGTAGCCCAGCTAGTCAAATCTACGTCTGTTAAAGGTCGATCGCTATTGTGCACGTGCAAAATAGCCAGTCTTGTAGACGCATCTGGGAGATCAACTTTGAGTTGGAGGTCTAAGCGCCCCGCCCTAAGTAAGGCTGAGTCGATCGCGTCCGGTCGATTGGTCGCACCAATGAGTAAAACATTGAGACACTCCTGGAGTCCATCCAACTCAGTCAAAAGTTGCCCCACGACACGATCGCTTACCCCCGAATCACCGTTAAACTTGCCGCGCACTGGCACTAAGGTATCGATTTCATCAATAAACACCACGCACGGAGCCGCTTGTCGGGCTTTGGCGAACAGTTCGCGAACTTCCTGTTCCGCCGCACCCACCCAACGACTTAACAGTTCAGGCCCATTGACCGCAATGAAATTGGCACGCGCCTGGGAGGCAACCGCTTTGGCTAACAAGGTCTTACCGGTTCCTGGTGGTCCCCAGAGCAGAATGCCGCGTGGCGCTTTAGCTCCCGTGCGTTGATATAGTTCGGGATACAGCAACGCTCCTTCGACTGATTCTTGTAGCGTGCGCTTGATGTCTTCTAACCCGCCGATTTGATCCCATGAAAGTTTGGGTGACTCAACTTCGACCGATCGCAGCACTGATGGCTTCACTTCTTTGAGTGCTTGTAGAAAGTCAGGTTGGCTGAGTGTCATGTCATCAGGAATGGCTCCTTGCAGCGAGGGTACCTGGCGACGTAGAGCACTGTAAGCGGCTTTCTGACATACCGCTTTGAGATCGGCACCCACCATACCCACCGTCAAATCAGCCACTATTGCCAGATCTACTGTGTCATCCAGCGGCATGGTACGGGTGAGAATGGTGAAAATTTCCAGGCGTCCATCGCGATCGGGCACGCGGAACTGCACTTCGCGATCGAACCGACCGGGACGACGCAGGGCTGGATCAAGATGATCCGGGCGATTGGTGGCGGCCAGAATGATCACACCCTTAGTTTGAGCGAACCCATCCATTAAGCCCAATAGTTGTGCCACCAGGCGTTTTTCGACTTCGCCTTCCACCTTGCTGCGATCGGGCGCGAGACTATCAATCTCATCAATAAACACAATACAGGGAGTCGCTTTCGCTGCTTTTTCAAAAATCCCACGCAGACGGGCTTCCGCTTCACCGTAATATTTACCCATCACTTCTGGGCCGACGATCGCGATGTAGTTCACCCGCAGTTCTTGCGCCAAGCCGCGTGCTGTCAGCGTTTTTCCCGTTCCTGGCGGACCCACCAGCAGTACGCCTCGTGGTGGCTCCAGCCCCAGTTTTGCCAGTAGATCGGGACGCTTCAGGGGAATTTCGACTAGCTCCCGCAGCTCATTAAGCACCTCAGACAACCCACCCACATCATTGAGTGGCACCAACGTGTTGCCATCGCTAACTGACGGTGGTGTAATGACAACATCATCACTTGATACAGCCGTTGCGCTGCTTCCTTGTGCTCTTGAGTCTTCTGCGCCTCCTGTTTCTGTGCGCATCCGGCTTACCCCGATACCACTCGGTATGTTGCCCTGTCGGGGAATGCTGCTCAGGTTGCGGGCGTTAATCTGAATGTTGGTTTTCAGTTCGCCCTTTTCCGCCTTTTCTTCCAAGGCTTTTGCCAGCTCTAGCAGTTGCTCAAAGCCTTTAAATATGTCGCTCATCCGATCCTCGTTCCTGACGTGTGCAGGATAGCTGCGGTCTCAATCTGGGTAGTCTGTGCATAGCGTGACTGAATGCTGCCCCAGTATGCCCAAAACGATGAACCAATTCGACTCGCTTCAGCTTGCAATGTTTAGTGGTAAAGGTGGAGTCGGCAAAACGACCCTTGCCTGTGGCTTTGCGCGACGGTGGGCACAGCAGTTTCCTAACGAAGCCATTTTGCTGCTGTCTACCGATCCGGCGCATTCTCTGGGCGATGTGCTGCAAATGACCGTTACAGATGTCTCCCACGCGGCTGCAGACTTGCCTAATTTGCAGGTGCGAGCGCTGGATGCTGAAACCTTATTGCAAGCCTTCAAAAGCGATTACGGCAACGTTCTCGAACTGTTAGTGGCACGGGGTAGCTTTGTGGACAACGAAGATCTAACCCCCGTTTGGGATCTCAGCTGGCCCGGACTCGATGAATTGATGGGCATCCTGGAGATTCAGCGACTCCTACGCGAACATGAGGCCGATCGCGTCGTGGTGGATATGGCTCCCAGCGGGCATACGCTCAATCTGTTTGGCTTGATGGATTTTCTGGATGAGTTTCTCAAAGCACTGGAACTTTTTCAGGAAAAACATCGCGTGATCAGCCAATCCTTCACCGGACGCTACGCCGATGACGATGCCGACGGTTTTCTACACAACATGAAGGCGGATCTAGTGGGTGGACGACAGCTACTACAGAATCAGGCTACCACTGCGTGTCTTGTGGTGGCGATCGCAGAACCCATGAGCCTGTTAGAAACCCAACGGTTTCTCACCGCGCTGGGAACACTGAAGATTCCAGTCGGTGGCGTCTTTGTGAATCGGTTGGTGAAGCCAGAAGTTGGGGGTCAGGAGTCAGGAGTCAGGAGTCAGCAAGGCTCCACGTCTTCTACCTCCGAGCCAATTCAGGACGCAAGCGACTCTACCCCACTTTCCACTCCTCACTATCGACTCCCTAGCCTCCTCGATCGCCTTGCTGAACAACAGCAACTGTTGACCAAATTCATTGCGCTGGCAGACCAGACGCCCCTTTTTGCGGTCCCGCAGCAGGTCAAGGAGCCGATGGGAACGATCGCGCTGGATCAGCTCTTGACTCAAATTCAGCCAGCGACAGTTGAGGCAGACATCATCACGGCACCGCACCTGCACATACCAGACAAAATTTTGCCTGGTTTTGGAGACTTTGTAGCTGAGGGACGGCAACTTATTTTAGTGGGCGGTAAGGGTGGCGTGGGCAAGACGACAGTGGCTGCAGCGATCGCGTGGGGTATGGCAGAACGGCATCCCGATCGTAACGTGCGGGTGATTTCCATTGACCCCGCCCATTCACTCGGTGATGCGTTTGGGCAGCCGTTGGGGCATCAACCCGTCGCTTTGACACCGAACCTGAGCGGTCAAGAAATTGATGCGGAACAGGTGCTCGATCAGTTTCGGCAGGACTATCTGTGGGCATTGGCGGAGATGATGAGTGGTGAAACGAGTGATGGCGACACGACGCTCAAGCTTGCCTATGGACCCGAAGCCTGGCGCAAAATAGTCTCTCAGGCGCTCCCTGGCATTGATGAAATGCTGTCACTGGTGACGGTGATGGAATTATTGGAATCGAAGGTGCAAGACCTGATTGTGTTGGATACAGCTCCCACAGGTCATCTGCTGCGCTTTTTGGAAATGCCATCTGCAATGGGCGACTGGCTTGCCTGGATCTTTAAGCTGTGGCTGAAGTACCAGGATGTACTGGGGCGCACCGACCTGATGGGAAGACTGCGAACACTCCGCCAGCGCGTGATGCAGGCACAGAAACAACTCAAAGACCCCAAATATACAGAGTTTATTGGTGTCATCCAGTCACAAGTGACCATTACGGCGGAAGCCCAACGGCTGGCTGAAGCACTGACCAAGATGGGTGTGGCTCAACACTACATTGTCCACAACCGCTTTGCACCGGGTCAAAAACTAACGGAAGGGCTCTTCTCGGATCAAACGATCGTGCACTTACCGGGCTTACCGCGCTCGATTTCACCGAGCGATCACATCAAAATGGCAGCAAACTTGTTGTTCTAACATCGAATAGGAGACGTTTGGGAGTCAATGGATATCTCCGTTACATAAAACAATCTGCAGATTAAAACGTTGATGGCTCCATAGGGGTTCCGGGGAGTTAAGTAAGTAGGTTTTCCAGCAAAGCGCTGAGTAAGGTTTTGCCTCGTTTTTTGCGTTATGAACGAACTCAAAAAAGCCCAAGTACAACGGTAACTTTGCTTGAGAATGCCCTTAATGCGGACGCAGCCAGGAACGGAAGAGCGACCAAAAGCCTTCCATAGTGTTGACATGGACTTCACAAAAGCCGTCGTCACCTCATCACGGGCATATTCACCGGCACCTGATTTTAGCGGAAGAACTCATTCAGCCAGAGCTAAATCAAGGGCTCTATCATCACATCCTTGCCACCACGGATCTGGATCGTTAGCTTGCCATTGCCCCATTTTGCTGCTGAAATACCCCACATGCCCCCTCAAAAAGCTGCGGTTGGTAGGGTGGTTCTGGATGACTCGTCGTTTTCTCCCAATGGCGACTCTCCCATAGTGCAGTGTGGAGAGTCATTGACAGACCATTTTTGAGACCAAAAGGCGGTCTGTAGAGGGGATAGTGCATGAATGGAGCTTGGTGATGGAAGCTTGGAAAGTTCGATACTGCGTCGAGAGTGTGCCAGTTAAGGGGTGAAAGCATCGAGGTTGGGGCGATCGCTCAAACTTAAACATTGGTTGAGTGCTTCCAAAGCGAGGCCAGTTCCATTAAAAGCTCGCAATGTGAAAGTTAGAGGCGAAACTGCTGAGGCCGCTCTTTCGCCTGTAAACTAAAGACAGATGGAGCTAGTAGATTTGTCGAGCGTCAAACAGCTTTTTCAACCAACGGGTTCTACCACTCCATAAGGCCGCACACCAATGCAGGAGCAGGAGCTTGTGATGTTACAGATCCCCCCACCCCCTTCCATTACGCCACGTCAAATGAACTTGCTGCGCATTGTTGCAGCTATGGCTTGGTCTGATGGTCATCTTGCCGCTGAAGAAGTGACTCTCATGCTGGAGCGCCTGAGCCGCATTTTCTCAACCAACGCCGCACAGCAAAAAGTACTGCAGCAAGAGATGCGCGAGTATTTGATGCAGCATCTGCCCCTTAGTGAACTGGTGTCTAAACTAGAAAGCGATGCTGAGCGAGCACTCGTTTTGCGTTTAGGTTATGAAGTTATTTGCTGTAGTGCCCGCACACCCTCTGAACCCACCATCAATGCAGAAGAGGCTGCTGCTTATCAAACCTTGGTGCAGCTTTTAGGGCTGTCACCTGAGACGGTACGGCAGATTGAAGCGGCAGTCGCTGCTGAAGTAAATGCACCAAAAGGGATAGCGGACTGGCTCTCCCATACGCTCGAAGACTTTGTGCACCAGTAGTGGGACTTGAGTTGCGATTCAAGGGTGTCAAGAAAAGGTTTCAATGGCAGGCTGTTGAAAGCCTCTCGCAGCAGCATTAACTATTGGCCTAGAAGTGGTATCAAAAAAGGTTGCTTTTTAACACTACTCCAAATGTTAAAAAGCAACGGACATGGTACATGACAACGGTGTCTTTTTAACATTTGGCAGTGGTCAGACACCGCTCAACCTGGCGTTAGTCTGAGTTTCCATGGAGATTGATGCGTCCATAGCCCAGGAATTGACCACGATTGTCTGCTGCTTCAACGGGATAAGCCGTAACGCCAAACTCATACACACCACTCCAGGAAGGATTTGCCCTCACTGGAATGGCGACCGTTACAGTACTATCGGGTGCCACCAGCTGCTCAAAGACGATCGTGACTTCACCGGGATTGGTCGGTTGTTCGCCACCGACGCTGGCTAAAGGAATGGCAGGGTCTGCGGCGAATCGTCCACCCTCAAACGCTTGGCTTTTACCAACATCAAACTGTACGGTCTCAACGTTGAATGCCTGGGCGATCGTCACCGCCTTAAGAGAGAGACTGTCCGGCAGCAGCAGGCAGGCTCAACGTAAATTCGTAGGTCTAGGGAGTCTATGCCCCTAACTGAGAGGCTGCCACATGTACTAAGAGTGGTGGGTGGCTAACGACCCCAATCACCCGCCGCAGAAAACCTCGAACGCCTAACAGTCAACCTCTCAACGGTCGGTGTGCATTGGGATTGTTAGACTGTCAGTATCTCATCCACGGCGCGCCGCCTCAATGATGGCGATGTCAATCTTTCGCATCGTCATCATCGCATTGAACGCGCGCTTGGCGGCCGCAGGGTCGGGATCGGTGATCGCTTCCGTCAGCGCCAGTGGCGTGATCTGCCACGATATTCCCCATTTGTCCTTGCACCAACCGCAGTCACTCTCTTGTCCGCCATTGCCGACGATCGCGTTCCAGTAGCGATCCGTTTCGGACTGATTGGTGGTTGCGACCTGAAACGAGAACGCCTCGTTATGCTTGAACGCAGGTCCGCCGTTGAGACCGAGGCAAGGAATGCCCATTACGGTAAACAAGACTGTCAACACATCTCCTTCCTTCCCCGACGGAAAGTCCCCTGGTGCGCGTTGCACAGCGTCAACGGAAGAGTCTGGAAAGGTAGCAGCGTAAAACCGTGCCGCGTCCTCGGCGCTCCCGTCATACCAAAGGCAAACCGTGTTCTTTGCTATCTTTGTCATGTCACTTCTCCATTGAGCTTGGAATTAATGATTCCAAAGACTTGGGTGCATCGTGCTGGTTAACGTCTGCTCTAACCAAGCACGAAATGATTTTCTTGAATTCGCCTTTCAAACTATTTCATTGAGTGCAAGCCAAACATGTTGCCTTCAGAATCTATAGCTAAAGAAATAAAGCCATATTCGCCAATAGACATTTTAGGCTTTTGGATACGCCCCCCTGCTGCTTCGACTTTAGATTCTTCGACTGCACAATCTTCACATGAAAAATAAATCAAAGTACTATTTCCACCAGCTTTAAAACCTTCCATTTTGACAAGGGCACCGCTAGCACCATACTTCTCCATGTCCGACGGAAATGACAACATTTCGATACTGGTATCATTAGGGTCACCCAATACATCCAAATTCACACTAAGCACGGATTCGTAAAACTGCTTAGCTCTAGCTAAGTCATCTACATAGATTTCAAACCAGGCTACAGGATTATTTGCCATGAGATTTTTCCTCAATAATTACTAATTTGCTCAAGTTTGTGAAGTTAATATAGCGGTTTTCACTTCTATGAAGTACACCCTACACCCTACACCCCACACCCTGCCTTAAGCAGGCGTACCTCATCTGAATGAGAATTGCTATAGCGCAGTTGACTAATGTATGGAAACTGCGTCCAGTCAACTCTTTTATTCATCTACAACTATTTTAAAACCACCAAAGATCAAGCGGCTTCCGTCGAAAGGCGTTATTTGATGTAGGTACTGCAACCACAAAACCACAAAACCTTCGATGTATTCCATTACCGCCTCCTGAAAGACATAATTTGGCTTGCCCTATTTCCTTGGATCTAACAGCACGGAGATTCCGCCTAGGCAACACATAGAGCGTCAAAGCAGATATGATATGCCGACACCCAACACAGAACAAGAGTACTATAAAATCAAGGATCTATCCACCTAACCATCTGTCAAGATTTGCAACAGAAGGGTACAAGCTTCTCAGGGGCTGGAATTTTGCGCAGGCATCAGTCTAACAACTGATTAGACGGAATCTTTCCGCAGATCCACCCCAAAACAGGCGGATCCACCCCAAATTAGCTAGATCGGCGGAATCTTTCCGTATAGTACGTCGATCAGGATGGATCGACAGAAAATTTCCGCATAGCTTCAGATCTGTACGGACTCCTGTTCAAGTATCATTAAATACATAATTTATTCTTGCGGCTGGTCTGCTCATGGAACCGCGTCCCAGGAAGCTTTTAGACCAACTGCGAGATGTCATTCGGCTCAAGCATTATGCCTACCGGACTGAGGAAACCTACGTGCAGTGGGTGAGGCGCTTTATCCTCTTCCATGAAAAGCGGCATCCGCGTGAGATGGGGCGAGCAGAGATTGAGGCCTTTCTGACGCATCTGGCGGTGCAAGAGCAAGTCGCTGCTTCCACTCAAAATCAGGCACTCAATGCCATTCTCTTTCTGTACCGAGCGGTCTTGAAGCTGGAAGTGTCTGAGGTGAAAGCGATTCGGGCAAAACGCACCCAGTATCTTCTCACTGTCCTGACCAAAGCAGAGGCACAGGCTGTCATGCAACAGATCTGTGGCGTTCAGCAGTTGGTGGTGAAGTTACTGTATGGCAGTGGACTGCAATTGTGTGAAGGGTTGCGCTTGCGCGTTAAGGATATCGATTTTGCCCAACAACAGATCCTCGTGCGAGACGGTAAGGGCAGTAAAAGTCGCGTCACAATGTTACCAACCAGCGTGAGCGAGGAACTCTGCGATCATCTTGTAAGGGTTAAGCGTCAGCATCAGGAAGACTTAGGGCAAGACTTTGGCGCCGTAACGTTGCCTTATGCCTTAGATCGCAAGTATCCAAAGGCAAATCGAGGCTGGGTATGGCAGTTTGTATTCCCCTCCAGTCAGATTGCCAAAGATCCACGTGGTGAATTGATGTGTCGGTATCACCTGCATGAGTTCCATTGGTGCCAATTTAGATGTCGGTAACGGACTCACCCTGCCGTCCTTCTCCACACTCATCGAAACTATGCGCACCAAGGAGAACGCTTACAACAGCGCCCTTTCCAACCTGGATAAACTCTACCAAGAAATGCTAGAAACCGAGCGCGAATTGTCAGATATGGCAGAACATATGCTGTTGGGTGTTGCCACCAAATACGGCAAAAGCTGTGTGGAATATGGCATGGCAGGCGGCGTTCCCAAAAACCAGCGTGGCAAGGGCTTGCGCGGCGAATCGTCCACATCCAGTTCTGAACAACCGTCCAAATAGTCACGGCAGCGCTACCAGCACCACGAATGGTAAGACAGGCGCCACAATGACTTAGGCTGGATCTCATTTCATAGACCACAAGACCTGCTTTCATGCAATAGGCGATCGCCGATCGTCAAATCAGATGATGGGCGATTGCTGTTCTGCTTGTAGCGATCACCGAAACCATGCTTCTGTAAATCAGACAACGCCGCGAACTAGACAAATTTTGTGGGTTTAGATACAACCGACATCGCGTTGATGCGGAAGTATCGAGGTTGCGTTTTTGGAGGCGATCGACTATGGCGTTTTCGCAGATTCCTGTGATTGATCTTGGTGGGTTGCGATCGCCCGACTTGAGCGATCGCAAAGCCGTTGCTGCTGAGATTCGCCACGCCAGTCATCATGTTGGCTTTTTCTACATTGCGAATCATGGGATTCCAGCAGAGGCGATCGCGGCCACCTTCGCCCAAACCAAGCACTTTTTTGATCAGCCATTGGCAGTTAAAAATACGGTTTCCATCACACAATCACCCATTTCACGAGGGTATGAAGCGATCCGACAACAAGCGCTTGATCAAATTCCTGATCTCAAAGAAGGGTATTACATTGGGGTCGATCGGGGAGCCGACGATCCGCTAGTGCAGACTGGTACACCGAATCATGGTGCGAACCAATGGCCTACCAATTTACCGGGATGGCAGGAGCCGTTGGAAGCGTATTTTGCCATGATGCAAACGTTGGCTTGCCAATTGATGGGTGCGCTGGCACTGTCGCTAGATCTCGATGAACCGTATTTTGATGGCATGCTTGACCACGCTATGTCGGTCTTGCGGTTGCTACACTATCCACCGCACCCTGTCGATGCAATGACCGATCAGCTGGGCTGTGGTGCCCATACCGACTGGGGTGGACTCACCATTCTGCTGCAAGATCAGGTTGGTGGGTTAGAGGTTTGCAATGCTGATGGCAATTGGATTAAAGCAGAACCCATTCCAGAGACGTTTGTGATCAATCTGGGCGATATGATGGCGCGCTGGACGAATGACTATTACCAATCCACACTGCATCGAGTGATCAATCGATCGGGCAAAGAGCGCTATTCCATGCCCTTCTTTTTTGATCTTAATTACCATGCGCTGGTGGAATGTTTACCCACGTGTCAGGGAGCCACAAATCCACCTAAATACCCACCCATCACGGCTGGAGAACACATTATGGAAATGTATCGCAAAACCTATCAAGTAACGGCAGCGATCGCCTAGCGTATGGGTTCGATGCTGGTCAAGATTGATGCACAGCTATTTGATGATACTCGTTCCCGTTTTAAGCTAACGCATGGTCATAAATCAGTAGAAGACCCAAATTAAACTGAGAATCTCTCAACGCCGTCAGCCAGCAGCCAGCAGCCGTCAGCTTTCAGCATCAAGCGTATGCATTCACTACGTCCGCTTACTTCGAGTCCTAAAGCATGAGTGAGCTGAACCTAGCCATTTGCCACGATCGACGCCTGGCTGACCGCTAACCGCTGACCGCTAATCGCTGACTGCTGACCGCTGACCGCTGACTGCTGACCGCTCCAACGCTTTAGCACCAGCAAGCAACGCCAGAGACTGTGAGGTATTTAACAATGCAGACAGAGCCCACCCCCCTACATGCAATGAATCCGCTGTGCCGCTTTTCCGATCGCGCGGAAGATTATGCCAAATACAGACCCAGTTATCCGACGGAGGCCATTACTGCGGTGCTGTCCGGGTTGGGTGAGCCCGCACACTTAACGGCTGCTGATATTGGAGCGGGGACAGGCATTTCGGCACGATTGCTGGCCGATCGTGGTCTCCATGTCTGGGCGATCGAACCCAACGCTGCCATGCAACAAGCGGCTCTCTCGCATCCACGCGTGACGTTTCAAGCGGGGACTGCCGAAGAGACAGGTTTAGCGGCAGAGGCGATCGATCTGGTGACGTGCTTTCAGTCCTTTCACTGGTTTGAGCCAAGCAAAAGCTTGACTGAGTTTCGTCGCCTTTTGCGAACCTCCGGCCGATTAGCACTCATTTGGAACGATCGTGACCAGAACGATCCGTTTACGGCGCAATACACCCAACTGATTCGCGTTGCGTCTGATCAACATCCGGCTGAGAGCTGTCACATCCGGACAATGGAAGCCCAATCGCTGGCATCCAGTTCGCTGTTCCAAAATTTTCGTCATCACAAATTTACCTACCGCCACCCCGTTGACCTGCAAGCGCTCATTGGCCGCGTCCGAAGTACCTCTTACCTGCCTCAAACTGGCGCCATCTATGAGCAGCTAGTCGCTGACATTACCCAACTGTATGAGCAATGGATTCAGGAGACGGGCGCGATCGATCTAGTACACCGCACGATCGTCTTTCTGGCTGAACGGGGTGAGGAAGGAGGTTTTGAGTTTTGAGTTTTGAGTTTTAGCCTTTAGCCTTCAGCCTTTAGCCTTCTAAACACTAACCGCAAAGCACTGGCCTTCCCACTCCCCCCTAATTTCCCTGTAATCCGATGTAATAATGTGGGTTTGTATTGTATTCGCTAGTGTTTGTTTGTATGATTAATCGTTGTCAAACAAGCTACACTATCTCGACCGACTAACCGCACAAGAAGGAGACATGGAATGACCGTCCGGCCGCATAAGCCCAATCCGTTGGGTGCCTTAATTCACCAAATTACAAATAAGTTTAGGTTTTCTTCATTCAGGCGGTTTATCTCCCTCATGGTTGTGGGAGTGGTGCTGAGTGCAGCGATCGCGTCTTGCTCGTCAGGCAGTAATACTGGTACAGCTCCGGGCACCTCTGGTAGCGCTAGCCCTGTTGCCGATCAGAAAAAGGATGTTGAACTGACGCTGGTGGGCTATGCCATCCCCAAAGCTGCTCATGACGCCATTATTCCGAAGTTTGTCGAAAAATGGAAGGCAGAGCACGGTGGTCAAACGGTGACCTTCAGGCAAAGCTACGGCGGTTCTGGCACTCAAACTCGCGCCATTATTGACGGTCTGGAAGCGGATATTGCGCATCTTGCCTTAGCCGCTGATACTGGCAAACTGGTGAAGGCTGGTTTTGTGAGCGCCGACTGGGATAAGAAGGTGCCCAACAATGGCATCGTAGCGAAATCGGTCGTGGCGATCGTGACCCGCGAAGGCAACCCCAAACAGATCAAGACCTTCTCAGATTTGACCAGAGACGACGTGAAGTGGATCACCGCTAACCCCAAAACATCTGGCGGGGCTCGTTGGAATTTCCTTGCTGTTTGGGACTATGGGCTGAAAACCACCAAGGATGAGGCTAAGACCAAAGAGTTTGTCACCAAAGCCTTCAAGAATGTGGCCGTACTGGCGAAAGATGCAAGGGAATCGACGGACTCGTTTGCTAAACAGGGCCAGGGCGATGCGTTACTAAACTACGAAAACGAAATCATTCTCGCGAAGAGCAAGGGCGAGAAAGCAGAATACATTGTGCCTGAAATTAATGTTTCGATCGACACTCCAGTTTCCGTGATTGATAAAAATGTCGATAAGCATGGCACCCGTAAAGTGGCTGAAGCGTTCGTGAACTATCTGTTTACGCCAGAAGCCCAAGCAGAGTTTGTGAAGCTTGGCTATCGACCGCTGGATGCTGCTACTGCCAAAACCAAGGAAAATGCCGATAAATTCCCACCGGTGAAGACACTCGGAACCATCAAAGATTACGGCGGCTGGAGCGATTTCCAGAAGAAGTTCTTTGAAGACGGTGCGATCTTCGACCAGATCGAAGAGTCTGCTGGCAAGAAGTAGCGGTCAGCTATCAGCTGTCAGCCATAAGTACAAGCTTGACGTTCGTGGGGTCGATTCGCGTTGCTTATCTGTGGCAGGCTATAACGCCCCCATAGTCAAGGCTGGCACTCACAAATCATCCCCAGATGCAACGTCGGCTGACGCTACGAATTGATTGCTTAACGAGCCTTCGATCGGCACTCAAGGGGAAAGATAGCTTCCCCTTTTTCTTTGGGTCGTCAACTGTTTGGACATTAACCAGGTAAGGCTTTGAGCATGGATGTGACCGCCTGCATGCCAATGAGCAGCACCAGCGCGCCTGCTGCCAAAATGCCCAAAGGTTGTAGGGTTGCCTGAAGCTGTTTTAGCTTGCGCTCCAGATCGCTCTCGTAATAAACCGCTAGCTTGCTCAGCATGGCATCCACATTACCCGTCTCTTCGCCTGTACGGAGCATTTGCAGTGCGAGTGGTGGCAGTTTTACAGTCATGCTCTGGCTCAACGTTTTTCCTGCCTGAATTTGACGGGAGGCGATCGTCAAGCTCTTTTGCAACTCCACATCAGGGATGTGCGATCGCAACAACTCCAATGCTTGCAGCAGTGGCACTCCACACCGCAGTGGTAACTCCAGTTCGGTGAAATAGAGGAGCGAGCGTGCCTCAGCAATCCCTTTGAGAAACGGTACGGTTGCCATGAACTGCTGCCTCGCTCCAGCACCAATAATCGCGGACAGATGGCCCTTAAGTAGCAAGCCAACTGCCACGATCGCAACCAGTACCCAAAAAACGGGTTGAAACACAAAAGCAGTGCTGCGTGTGATGAGTGCGATCAGCAACGCCACACCAGCGAAGGCAATGATGACGGCAGACACCATCACGGCATTGTAGAGCTTTTGCCGCCTGTGCTGAGTTTCCGCCGCGATCGCGAGTCGCTCAAAGGTTTCCGCCAAGGCTCCACTGTATTCGGCTGAACGAATGAGGGCGATCGTCCAGGTATCAAAGTAGGGCGATCGAGTCTTGAGAGCATCAGCCAGCTCGTGTCCTGCTTCAACTTTGAGGCTGGCTTCTTTTAGCGATCGCTGCAAGTTGGCGCTGCAATCCCTCCCAGCCATGCCCAAACTCTGCTGCACTGGAATGCCCGCATTCAACAAAGCCGCAAACTGATGAAAGAACCGAGCTGTTTCCAACATGGGGAAAGGAAAAACTTTGAGTTAAGAATGAAGAGTTTTGAGTTGGAAGTATTGAACTCAAAACTCAAAACTCAAAACTTTCTAATATTCCGGTACGGAGGAATCAACTTCTCGGCTCCAGGCTGTGATGCCGCCTTTAACATTGATGCCGTCAATGCCTGCCTGTTCTTTCAGGATGCCGATCGCTTTCGCCGATCGGCCACCCAGTTTGCAGTGAACCACTAGCTTGTGCCCATTGAGTAGATCTTTCACCTGACTCACGCCAGCACCATTCTCAATGTCAGGTAGTGGGATCAGTACTGCACCAGGGATTTTGGCGATCTCGTATTCGTGAGGATTCCGCACATCCAGCAGCACATAATCATCCGCATCGCTGTCGAGCAACTGCTTGAGTTCTTGGACTGTCATTTCTTGCATACCAGCTTGTTCCTTTGCTTCAGCGGCTTTTGCCTGGGGAATCCCACAAAATTCTTCGTAATCAACCAGCTTTTCAATCACAGGACGCACCGGATTGGGGCGCAGCTTGAGCTCCCGGAAGCTCATTTCTAGTGCATTGTAGAGCAGCAAACGACCACTCAATGTTGTGCCCTGACCTAGAATGATTTTGACAGTTTCTGTTGCCTGAATGACGCCAATAATCCCTGGAAGAATGCCCAGCACACCGCCTTCTGCACAGGAAGGAACCAATCCCGGTGGGGGTGGTTCGGGATAGAGGTCACGATAGTTCGGGCCGCCTTCGTAGTTGAAGACGGTTGCCTGACCTTCAAACCGGAAGATGGAGCCGTAGACGTTTGGCTTGTCGAGCAACACGCAAGCATCGTTGACCAGATAACGAGTGGGGAAGTTGTCGGTACCATCGACGATGATGTCGTAGGGTTTGAACAGCTCCAGCGCGTTTTCAGAGGTGAGTCGCGTTTCGTAGAGGTCTACCTGGCAGTAGGGATTGATTTCGAGAATGCTGGCTTTGGCAGACTCAATTTTGGGTTTGCCAACCCAGGACGTACCGTGAATGACCTGACGCTGCAGGTTAGAGAAATCGACGACATCGAAATCGACGATGCCAATGCGTCCAATGCCAGCAGCGGCAAGGTAGAGCAGGAGTGGAGAACCCAGCCCGCCTGTACCGATGCAAAGCACGCTGGCAGCTTTGAGCCGTTTCTGACCGTCTAAGCCCACTTCTGGGAGGATTAAGTGGCGGGAGTAGCGTTCGTACTCTTCTTTTTCGAGCTGAATGGTGTTGAGATTGGGATTGAGCATGGGAAGAAAAGCTAAAGGACGAAGGCTAAAGGATAAAAAGCTGGAACCTGGTTGCTGGATGGCTTCACATTCGAGCCGTTTCAGCAAGCTGGATGACTTCGGGTTCAAAGGATTGCTGGTCGTTGAGCGTCCAACTGCGGCAGTCTTTGGCAGTGCCTTGCTCAACGGAGACAATTAGATAGGAATACTGTGACCAGGCAAGCGCACGATCGCACTCGGATGGTATTGCCGGATAATCGGGATGGGAGTGATAAATACCAATAATCTCTAAACTGCGCCGACGCGCCTCGCGCATCCCTGCCAGCATGTCTTCAGGTGCAATCCAGTAGCGGCGAGTTTTGGTCAAAGCGGTGTTGTCGTTGAGCTCGTTTGCGGCGTCTACAGTCCACAGGTTCGAGACTTCATAGACGTCATGCACCGCTTTTTGGTCTGCTGCGATCGTGCCCAGCAACAAACCACAGCACTCTTCAGGATAGGTGCGTGCGGCATGGGCTTTGACTGCCTGCAGATGATCAGCGTGGAGCGTCAGAGACACAGAAGGATGCAATGTTGGGCGACAGACTTCTTATTCTAGGACAAAAGATGGAGAGTAGGGGAATCGAACCCCTCACCTCTGCGGTGCGATCGCAGCGCTCTACCAACTGAGCTAACTCCCCAGGCAATCATTCAACTCGCTTTGCCATCTTATCATTCACCCGTCCTACACCGCTTTTGGTGCCGTTGCCATTTGCTCATAGAGCTGCTGTATGCGATCGAGTTCCAGATCAGAGAGGTAGTCTACCGCCCAGTTTGCGCGGCGCTGAAGCATGTGAAACGGATAGGTATTGGCAACACCAACAACGGGAATGTGGGCTCGTTTCGCGGCTTCAATACCGGCAAAGGTATCTTCGATCGCCAGACAGTCTGACGGTTTGAGGTGGAGGCCAGGATTAAGCTGATTGAGGCGATCGACGGCTAGCAGATAGCCATTGGGTTCTGGTTTGCTGGGAAGACGGTGGTCGCCAGAAACGATGACTGGAAAATGCTCACTTAGCTTTAGACGCTGCAGCACCAACTCAATTTCTACTTGCAGTGCGCCACTGACGATCGCCAGTTTCAGCCTGGCTGCCCGGAGCTTAAAGAGCAAATCTTCTAGCCCTGGATAGACGGGTAGCGTTTCCAGTTGGTCTAGCTGGTCTTTGTAGAGCAGTGCTTTGCGGGCAATCAGCTTATCCGCATAGTCGTCAGTGACTACACGCCCTCGCTGCTTCAGTAAATCGACAATGCAGGCGCGATCGTTTCGCCCCAGACAAAACTGACGGAACTCTCCTGGCTTGGGTCGCAAGTTTTCTTCCAGCAAGAGTTGGTTGATCAGTTTTTCGTGGAGTGGCTCATCGTTAATGATGATGCCATTGAAGTCGAAAAGAACCGCTTTCAGCATTGCGTACAGGTGAGGAGTAAGGGGTGAGGAGCGTTAAGCTCCGTCGCGCTAGACGATCTATTCTCTAACAACTACCCGCTAAGCACCAGCAACTCTCTGATCAGCCCATAGCCCACTGTCGATCGCCTCTCTCACCATCCGCCACTGACGCAAACTCAACCGACTGATACGGCAACGGTTTGACGCCAAGCGTGATCTGGTGCAGCCACCACAGCTCTTGGGTATGTACGGCCTCAAAGCGAGCGGCACCCATCCAGGCATCCACACTACCGCCAGCGTAGGCCTGAATGTAAGGCTCTTCAAAGATCTGTGTCAGCCATTCTGTTTGACGCAGCATCTTTTGATTCCCGTCTAGAATCGCGACTCCGCCACCCACTGTGAGCAAGCGATAGCTCTCTTGCAGAATGGCTTGGGAGGCAGTAGGAGGCGTTTCGTGGAAAAGGAGTGACGCGGTTACCAGATCGAAAGAGGCATCAGGGAAGCCAGTCTGTTCAGCATTCCCGTGCCGCCATTGAATGTCTAAGTTTGCTTGTTTGGCTTTGTGCTCAGCGACGACCAGCATATAGGGTGATAGATCTAACCCAATGACCTCTGCGTCGGGAAACTGTTGTTTGAGCAATAGTGTGGTAGACCCTGTGCCACAACCCAAATCCAGAATTCGGCGCGGTTTTGACTGAATCGCATCCAGCAAGCCTTGGCGCACCAGGGCTTCACCTGGAGGTAAGGCATATTGCGTGATGGGGTCATAGGAAACCGCCGCGCTAATGTTCAAGTAGCCCCCTTCAATCCCGTGAAAGTTTTGGCTACTGTAATAGTTTGGGTAGATGAGCCCTGGGTGGCTGAGTCGGTTGCTGGCAGACTGCCAGTCGATGCTTTCGTAAAAACGCCGAAGCTCATCCTGGTCGATGAGAAAAGTCTTGACAACGGGAGCAAGAAAACGCTCGAAAAGGGTGTCTTTGCGAACTGCCATAGGGGTTCTCAGGGTTTCTTGGTGGCTTGGGTGAACGACAATCGAACCAGTTGCCTCTAAAGTCTAATCAATATCAACAGCAAGTGCCGTTTGAGGGATGACAGCGCCGTTTCTGCCACGCTATAAAAAACAGGTCGCAAGCAGCCTTACGTAGGGATGCAATGTCTTGCGTGTCCTACAGGGTTAAGAAACCACCTCAAACGTCCTTTGAATGAAGGTCATGTCCATGACGCGATCGCGCCGTTTGTTACTCTTTCAAACCGTGTTGCTCCTCGCTACCATTAGCGCTACATTGCTGGCTTTTGGGGTGCGACCTGCGAGTTTTGCTGTTGAAACCGCTCGCAGCGCCGATCGCTTTGTGGATAGCATTTGCGTGGGCACGCATTGGAGTTATCCTGACACACCCTATGGTCAGCGCTATGAGGAAGTGAAGCAAAAACTCATCGCGTCGGGCATTCGCAATGTGCGGGATGGCTTTTACCAGAGCCGTCCACAAGACTTGGGCAAAAGCGGCATTCGGACGACGATCGTGGCCGATGTACCCGATCGCTCCAATGGTGATGAGAAAACGATTCAGGCGATCGTCAACCAGATCAAAACCGCCAACGCCGCCGGAGCCAGGATTGACGCGGTAGAAGGTTCGAACGAACCAGATTTATTCTGGATTCCCTCTCGGTTTGACAAACAGTATAAAGGACAAGGCTTTCCCAAGGGCGTGATTGCGTTTCAAAAGGATTTGTACACTGCGATCAAGCGTGACTCAAAAACGGCATCACTGAAAGTCATTGGGCCTTCATTGGGTATGACTTACGATCCGGGTGGCGGCAACCCCAACCCACTGCCCAAAGGAAGCCTTGCAAATGCCGTCGATTGGGGTAACTTCCATCCCTATCCCGGTGGCAACCCATTCAGCTTTCCTTTTGACTACAACACCACAGCGAAATACTACTGGAATAGCAACTTCCCCTCCATCAACATTGACGAATTTCCCTACAACTTCGACACCTACAGTCCGCCGTTTCAGCCCAAGCCGATGGCAACAACCGAAACCGGTTATTCAACGTTTAAGCAATGGGTGTCCGAGAAGGTGCATGCCAAATACATGCCACGTCTCTTTCTCGAATTTTTCCGCAAGAACGTGCAGCGTACCTGCTCCTATGAGTTTGTAGACGAATTTGCCGATCCTCAGAAGACAAAGCGCGAAGCGAACTTTGGTCTGTTGCGTCACGATCTCACACCCAAACCTGCTTACAACGCCGTCAAGAATCTGATTGCTCTACTGCGCGATCCAGGAGCGAACTTCACGCCGAGTGGACTCGCCTACTCGCTGGACGTGCGCCCCGTGCAAAACTACCGCGAACCCTTGTCAAAACGCGTTGCCAATTACGATCGCACTCAATATGTCCATCACGTCCTTTTGCAAAAGCGCGATCGCACCTTTTATCTGGTGCTTTGGCACGAGGTTTCCAACAACGATACCAGCGTCCAGCCACCCCGCGAGATTCAGCCGCCCGCACTGCCCGTCACGCTTAAATTGGGTCAGCCCATCCGCACGGTTGCCATTTATGCGCTGGGCGAAGATGGTCGCCTGACTACCACACCCACCCGCCTGACCAGTAACCAACTGACGTTAAACGTGCCCGATCGCGTGGTCATTGTGAAACTCGTACCAGCTTAATTGCATGACTACCGACATCCCATCGCTACAGCAACGTGCGCTGCTCATCCATCAACGACTCTGTGTCGAGTACGGTTGCCCGATCGCTTACTTCCACAGCTTTGATCCGCTGAGTGAACTCGTGTCAACTACGAGGTTATGATGCTGCATGGTCAGCGCTGCTGTTATCACAAGAACCCAGCCTGCGATCGATGCTCCGTCCTGGATCTCTGTCTGTTTGGACAAGCAAGATTGCATGGGAAGGCGTAGCACTGGAGAGCCTCTTAACGTAGATAAGCCAGCGTCACACCTGCACCACCATCGGTGCGGCTCGCCAACTCATAGCGTTCTACCTGAGGATGGTGCTGCAAGAACGTGTGCACACCCTGCCGCAGTTTTCCGGTGCCATGTCCATGAATGATCCACAGCACACCGCTATTGTAGGCTTGCGCGATCGCCTGTTCCATCATGGGTTCTGCATCAGCGACGCGACTACCGCGAATGTCGATCGTGTTTTGAGATGTGCGAATGACTGGAGTATCGAGTGGGGGGGGCTGGGTTTCGGGAGACGGAGCGTTTGAAGTTTTGAGTTTTGAGTTTTGAGTTTTGAGTTGATCTTGACCACTGACTGCTAACTGTTGACCGCTGACCGCTGACCGCTGACCGCTGACCGCTGGCTCCTGTCTCTTCGCTACTTTCTCCCCTGCCAAAGACTCGACATCATCCAATGGCACCGTCATTTTCATTAGCCCAAAGCGAACGGTGATTTCCTCATCATCATTGGGAGCTGTCAAGACTTCAGCCGTCTGCCCTAGTCGCGGCATGCGAACACGATCGCCCACTTGCGGGCGGAACCCTGGCTTTGGCGGTTTGGGTTGGCGGGACGGTAGCCGACGTTCGGCGAATTGATTCAGCGCATCGGTTGCCTGCTGTGCGGCTTGTGCTGAGGCTGGGCCTTGTTGCAACTGACGGATAACCTGGGCGATTTCACTTTTTGCCTCGGCGATCGCCGCCTGGACCGTCAGTTCTTGCGATCGCTGCAAGTCCTGTTCTCGCTCTTTGAGAGACGCCGCTTTGCGAGACAGTTCGCGATGGAGACGTTCGGCACTCTCCAGGAGTTGTGCCGCTTCGTGAGACTTGGTTTCCTGGCGACGACGCTGAGCTTCCAGTCCTGCAATCACCTGATTCACATCCTCCGAGGCACCGCCAACATAGGTTTGTGCTTGTTCCACAATCCCTGCATCCAATCCCAAACGACGGGCGATCGTCAATGCATTGGAGCGCCCAGGAATGCCCCACAGTAGACGATAGGTTGGCGAAAGCGAAACATCGTCAAACTCAACGGACGCATTTTCGAACCGTTCATCCTGATATTTCAGCGCTTTGAGTTCGCCAAAGTGAGTCGTCGCGATCGTCAAGCCAGCATGGTCTGCCAGGTAGTTAAGGATCGCGATCGCCAGCGCACTACCTTCAGTTGGATCAGTACCAGCGCCAACTTCGTCCAGGAGGACGAGGGCGTAAGGGGTGAGGGGTGAGGGGTGAGGGGTGAGGGAGTTTTGAATCTTGAGTGTTGAGTGTTGAGTTTCGAGTGCTAAGTTTGGAGTTTTGAGTTCCGAGACCTGAGTTAAGGACGAGGCTTCCTCATTTTCTTTCTCTTCTCTTTCTTCCCCTTCTTCCCACCCCTCTCTCCTCTCCCCTCTCTCCTCTCTCTCCTCTCTCTCCTCTCTCTCCTCTCTCTCCTCTCTCTCCTCTCCTGTCTCTCCCAACGCTTCCAAAATTCGACTAATCCGTCGAATGTGCCCCGAAAAGGTAGATAGGCTTTGCTCCAGCGATTGCTCGTCGCCGATGTCTGCCAATACCTGATCGAACCACGGCAGTTCGACGGGTTCGCGGGCAGGGATGAAGAGTCCGACTTTTGCCATCAACACGGCAAGACCGAGCGTTTTGAGCGTGACCGTTTTGCCACCTGTGTTGGGGCCCGTGATGGCGACGACGCGAATGTAGGGCTGAATGACAAGATCGATCGGCACGACGGGGCGTCCCTGCTCATGCTGCTGCTGCCAGATCAGGAGGGGATGGCGGAGGTGGCGGAGGACGATCGATTCGGGTGTGGGGTGTGGGGTGTGGGGTGTGGGGTGCTCATCTCGTGTGATGAAGCGGGGTGGATTGGCTTCGAGCCAGAGGCTATAGCGTGCGCGGGCGGTGGCAAGGTCGAGAGTGATGGCGATCGCCAGTAGCCGTTCCAAATCAGGCTTGACTGCAGCCACTTGATCGGTAAGGGCTTGGCGGACGGCTTCTTCTTCGACTTGTTCTTGGCGCTGTAATTGGCGCAGTTGGTTATTCAGGCTAACGGTAGCTTGCGGCTCGATATAGAGAGTGGCACCGCTCATGGAAGTGTCATGGACGATGCCAGGGATGGCGTCCTTTTGCGGTGCTTTGACGGGAATGACAAAGCGCCCTTCGCGTTGGGTAATCAGGTTTTCTTGAACGGCGTTGGCTTTGCGCTGCAAGATGCTTTGCAGGGTGCTATGGACGCGATCGCGCAATTGCTTTTGTTGCTCGCGAATGCCGCCCAGTTTGGGTGTGGCACGATCGGCAACTTGGGCGCGATCGTCAATGCAACGATGAATTTCTTGCTCTAGTTCGGGATAAGTGCGCAGATCTTCAATGAGCGCCTTTAACACCAATAAATCGGGCTGATTGTCGATGACTCGTCGCAACTGACGCATGCCTGCGAGGGTCGTCGCGATCGCCAACAGCTCTTCGCCCGACAATAAGCCTCGTCGTTCTGCCCGCTCTAGCGATTCGCCAATATCGGTGATGCCGTCAAACTTCAACCCGGTGGTGAGGCGATTTTCTAGCTCATACACTTCTTGCGTTTGGGCTAACAGGGTCAGCGTTTCGGCTTTTGTATCGGGAATGCGGAGACGACGCGATGCGATCGCGCCTAATTTAGTCGCTGCAAAAGTGGAGAGGTGCTGGCAAAGCCGCGACCATTCCAGAAGTTCAAGGGTTTCAGCTTGGATCAAATTGCATCAAACAGGTTACGCTCTCTTCATTTTAGGGAGTTCTCGGGCTCTACGACACACGCCCCAGCAAAAGAGTCAGTAGACGCTGGCTGACGGTACGTGAGTTGCATCACCAGCGGTTTGCCAGTGTATCACCACACGATCGCCGTCCCATCACCGATTGGGTGCCAATGTGTCACACGATCGGTGACGAACTGTCACACTAGCTTCCAAACCTGAACTTCATACTTAGTTCATCATCTTCAGGCAGGAACGGCAGCATGAGTCGGATTGACCAGGTTGTGCAAACGGCCATTTGTAGCGGCTATCTGACGACTGAAGCGGAGCAGCGGTTGTGTCAGTATTTTGATGGCAACTGCAACCTGCACGATATTATAGCTCTGACGATGCTACAACGGGCGTTGTCATCGGGGCAGGTGAAGCGCTTGTCGCAAGAGGAGACGCAACCCTGCGAAGTTTGAGCAAGGCGCTGATGTCTTCGTAACGGTTTGTAGGCTTGAATAGAATGCTAAAAGAGTCTGCTTTACGGATGAAACTCTTTAGCGTGATGTTCGCAGAGCCAGAGGTAATCGCCTTCAGGGGTCAGTATTTGCTTGAGGTTGCCCCATTGTTTACTGGGATCTTTCTGGTCGAGCAGTTGCCGCAAGGCACGCAAGGCCGCACCATCGATCGCGTCCAGTTTGCGATCGCCCTCTGGCAACGCATCGGCATAGTCTGCATCGGCGAAGCCTTTGCTGTCGGGCAGTTTTCCGGCAAGCTCTTTGGCAAAGTCAATGTCGCTTTTGAAGATGGTTTCGTAATCTTTGGCTTCCATGACACCCAGCCAGGGGCCGACTAAGGGCGTGGCGAATTTGAGAATTTTGACCATGCGACGGTAGTAGGGTGTCACCGTTTGCAACCATTTCTGGGGTTCGTCGATCGGGTACAGTCCGCAGGGTTGCTTGGGGTCAGTCGGGTCAATGGTGGGGTGCATATGACCGGGCATCTGGCAGTAGAGTTGCAGGTTGATGCGCTGCATCCCGATGTCTTTTGACCAGACTCTGCGATCGTCGGGGCGGAGTACAAAGAGGTTGGGACACTGCGATTCCAAAAATTTCTGCTGCTGTCGGAATTGTCTGAGAAATTGACTCTGTACCAGTTCCCGTAGCTCTGATTGACCATCCTGGATTTCATCTAAGCGAGCCAGGACGGCATCTTGCGTTGTCCAGTGCAGCCCAAACAGGAGTTTGGTCACAGAAATGTTTTCCAGGCAAGAGGGACATTCAATGCTTTCCTTCGGCTGTTCGCGTTCCAGTCGTTTAACCAGATTGGCGTAATCAAATTCGTGTAAGCAGTTTTCATGATTTGGGTCTGGACAGGGAATCAGGCGAGTGATTTGCAGACCGGGGTAACGGCGCAAGGTGAGTTCGATGCCTTCTTTGAGCAGGTCAAAGAAACTGTGGGGCATAGCACCGCGCACGGTGAGTTGCAGATACTCTGCATTCGTCTTGTCGTCGCGCCCAATTTTGGCGAGTGCCAGATGGGTTTGTTCGCGGTCTTGAAATAAGACACCCGTGCGCCAGTGGATGCCGCGTCGTTCGCCTTCTTCGATCGTAAAGCGATGCTGGCGGGCAATGAACCAGGTGGGAATGCCGGGAAGCACCTCACTGAGCTGGAACTTCATGATGATTTCTTTGCAATTCGGCTCTTGCTGTTTGCTCTGCCACAGCGATTCGTAGTTGGGTGGCTCAAACGGTAAGCGTTCGACGATAAGGCTGATGTCTTTGTTCTCCAGCGTGCGGTAGGAGAGGTCAAAGCGTTCCATCAGGCGCAAAAAGTGATCGCGCATGGGGGCATCCAGGTCGCGCCAGAGCTGCTCCATGCAGGCACGGGTGAAGATGCCGTTGCGCTGCGTGACTTCCTCGGCTTCCAATACTTTGCTGATGTGTTCGGTTACCCACTGAGGTTTGAAGATAACCAGATCGTTGAGTTCGTCGTTGTCTTGAAAGAAGAGAATTTCGCCTAATTCATGCAGCCAGGTTGCCAGCACTCGTTGACTGGTAGGCGCGACTTTATGTTTATTCATCACGCCCCAAAACTTCTGCGGTGTAGTGTGACGCATCTGAGAGTTTCGCAAGGCGTTGGCAAAGTTAAGCCAGGTAGTGGGCCAGCGTTCACCCATCAGGGGAAGCTGCGCGGCGGCATTGGTGATTGCCTGTCGTAGTGCCTCAATTCCCGTTCCTGCTTGATTGCTGATTTCCCACTGCCCGATGATTTCTGGGAACTGTTGTTGCAAATCGCTCAGGGGCAGGTCGGCATCGCGTTCATCAATGTGGGTTGCCACTAAAAGAATCGGCGAATCAGGTGCGTTAGCGCGAATGGTCTTGAGCCAGTAGATGAGTTTGCCCTGTTCCCATCCCAAACGGGCATTCCATGCCAGCAGAAACAAGGAACGATTGGTGAGAAAGAACTGGTGGGTCGCGTGATAAATCTCCTGTCCGCCAAAGTCCCAGGTATTAAGCTGCATGGTGACATCGGCTTCGCTGGGATGGGAGAGCGAGAGACTGCCAATGGCAATGCCGCGCGTGGTCGATTCCTGTTTGTCAAACGGTTGCCCATTGAGTGCTCGCAGCAGAGACGTTTTGCCCACACCTCCTTCACCCACTATCAGCAGCTTAGAAACCCATTTTCTTTCACTACCTTTTAGTAATTGGCGACAGTAGGTAACGATTGCTTTCGTTCCCTGATCAACAATCTCTGGCTGCGGCGAAGTAAGTGGATTGCCTGTTAGCTCTAAGCCTGGTGACCCATACGGAAATTCTTTTAATTCAGTTAGATAACCAACCTCCGGAGGCAATACAGTCAATTGGTTGTTCCCTAAAGTTAACGATATCAACTTAGTTAATTTGCATAGCTCTAGGGGTAATTTAGTTAATTTATTATCTTGAATGTGTAACCTTTTTAGGTTTCTAAGTAATTCAATCTCTTTTGGAAGAGTCGTCAATGACAGGTTAAATGCCCATAAGCTAGTTAGATTGTTTAGATGAAAGATTTGAGCAGGTAAATAGTTGAAGCAATTGCCTCCAATCCCTAATTCCTTTAGGTTCTTTAGATTGCCAAATCTAAGAGGTAGATCTACGAGACGATTATTATTCAATTTAAGCTCAACAAGGGCTTTTAACTGCTCAATTTCAGCGGGAAGATTCACCAATTGATTATCCCTAATTTCTAGCTTCTCAAGCTTAATCAGTTTGCTTATTTCGGGAGGTATTAAAGTTAATTTATTGTGATCAAGATTAAGCCTTTTCAGATTAGTGAGTTGCCAAAGTTCTGCTGGCAGCGCCGTTAAATTTTGACCTGAGAGATCAAGGACAGTCTCTTTTGTCCGTGCAGCGTGTTTAATTCGTTCAAGGAGTTCTGCCTGGTTCATGAACTGGGGCTTGGGGGGAGGGGGTGTGGGTTGTAGGGTAAAAGCGTGTGCTTCCTGCAACGATAACAGCGCTACTTTATGCCCATACCCGTTGAATCGTATAGGCATCAAACTGTTTGTCTTGACTGATGACGATCAACGAGTGGGTCATAACTTGTGCAATCAGCATTCGGTCGAATAGTCCTTGAAGTCTTCTAACGGCTCATCAAAGTTATCCGCAAGCCAAATTTTTCCTTTCCAGATGCCAAGCCCGCCTCGCTTCGCAGGTTTTTCCGCTTGAATATCTAGCGCATCAGGCGTTGAATGGCTTTCGATCAAGGCTTTTGCATAGTGCAAGAGGTCTTGCTTAAGAGGCTCTGGCATCTGGGCAATCGTTTGTAAAATCTCTGTGTCTGTCGTCATTTTCTCTTTAACGCTGCATTATTTCAGTACGGTCAGAAAAAAGTTCGGTTGAGTCTATGGTAATTGGGAATCAAGTGTGAAGTGGAACGACGATCGCGCTTCCTGTAACGGTAACAGCGCGATCGCTCCTGTCCATCTAGCAACCAGGGAGCGATCGCCAACGCCAGACCTTATGATTGAGGTGAACCGCTTCACTCAATCTTGCTAACGCTATGGTGGATGCCCTACGAACGTCTCGACTTCAGCAGGCGATCGATGTTGCACTCATCATGACTCACGGGCATTCAGATTCGCTCTCTAACACCCAAAAAGGAGAAAGTTAGTTGCTTTATAAAGTGCCTTTAGTGCTTTCACCACAGTCGGAAGGGGGCTTTACAGTGACATCACCACTGCTGCCAGAACTGGTTACAGAGGGTGAAACGGTCGAGGAGGCATTGGCAAACGTCCGTGATGCATTGGCGGCTGTTGTGGAAGCCTATGAAGATTTAGGGCGACACTTGCCGCTCAATATGCAGGTTGCAGACGCTGAAAATGCTCTCTGGCTGGAAACCGTTGTGACTGCCCCATGAAGTATCGCGATGTCACTCGCAAGCTAAAAGTACTGGGCTGTGAGGAGTTGCCTCGACGTGGGGGCGGCTCTCACCGTAAATGGTTGAATCCAGAGACACAGCAAGCGACTGTACTGCCAGATTGGGGTAGCCGTGATCTCAAACTTGGCACCGTGCGGGCTGCCATTCGACAGTTAGGCATTGATTGGAGTGCGTTTGACGGTGCATAGCGCCACTGCTTGTAAAAATAGCTTCATTGGATCAAAGCGTTGGAGCTGATTGACTGACAAACGATCTTCGCGTAGCGATTGTCATCGCCTGCAATGCGATTGCAACACCCCACAACGGCATTGTTACCCTGCACGATAGTAACGAAGCGCAATCCGTCGGCTTGAAGAAAAAATCCGATCGCAAACGCCCTACACGCCAAAAAGCCGCGATCACGTGAGCCACTTTCTGATGAGGCGATCGTCATCTTTCATCTTGCTCAGGCAGTGACAGCGCGAGCTGGTAGAGCTGACGCCGGGGTAATGCAGTTTGCTGTGCCAGTTGACGGCTGGCATCCGATCGCGACAGACCTTGCTTCAAAAGATTTTGCAGTTCGGTTTTAAGGGTTGCTTCAGAGAGCACAGGCTGAGTAGCGTCTGCTCCAGCCACCACTACCGTAAATTCGCCCTGTGGTTCGTGACTGCTGTAGTGCGCGATCGCCGCTGCCACCGTGCCACGCCAAATCTCCTCATACCGTTTGGTCAATTCCCGCGCCAGCACAATTTGACGGTCTGCTCCCAAAAGCAGAAGATCTTGCAACGTTTGTCGTATCCGATGGGGCGCTTCGTAAAAAATCAGCGTTCGAGGCTCCGTCTGCAACACCTCTAGATGGGCACGACGGGCTTGCGATTTAGCGGGTAGGAAACCTTCAAAAATAAACCGATCGCACGGCAAACCAGATGCAATTAAAGCGGCGATCGCGGCACTCGGCCCCGGAATGGGCACCACAGAAATATCCGCCTCCGCGCAAGCTTTCACCAGTTCATAGCCAGGGTCAGAAATACCCGGCATCCCCGCATCCGTCACCAGCGCAATGCTTTTTCCCTGCTGCAATCGTTCTAGTAGCTCTGTTGTGCGACTATACCGATTGTGATCGTGATAGCTAATTTGGGGGGTGCCTACCTGAAAATGATGCAGCAGCTTGCCTGTATGGCGCGTATCCTCAGCAGCAATCAAATCCACCGTTTGCAGAATCCGCACGGCTCGAAAGGTCATGTCTTCTAGATTACCGATCGGTGTGCCGACGAGATAGAGCGTTCCGGGCATGGGAGGTGAGGAGTGAGGGGTGAGGGGTGAGGGGTGAGTAGCGCTTTGCGCCGACAAGCTAGAGAGTTTTGAGTTAGTTTTATCGCTGACCGCTGACCGCTGACCGCTGACCGCTGACTGCTGACTGCTGACCAACCACTAACTACTGACCAATGTCCCAACTTCAATCCCATCGGGGACTTTTCATCGGTGTTGTGACGCTCGATCTCATCTATCTGGTCGATCGCCCACCGTTGGCTAATGAAAAACTCGCTGCTTCTGACTATACGGTGTCAGCGGGGGGGCCGGCGACGAATGCGGCTGTTGCGTTTAGTCATTTGGGTAACGAGGCGATCGTGATGGGTGTGCTGGGCATGCATCCAATGGCGCAGTTGATTCTGACCGATCTTCAGCAATATGGGGTGACACTCAACGATCTAAGTCCGACTCTTGCGACTCCGCCGCCCGTCTCCTCCATCATGGTGACAGAAAAAACAGGCGACCGAGCAGTCGTCTCGTTGAATGCAGTGAGAGCCCAGGCGAGTGCCAACATCCCTGCCAACAGCTTGCAGGATGTGGCTGTCATCCTCATCGACGGGCACCAAATGGCGGTGGGACGAACGATCGCAATGGAGGCACGATCGCGCGGAATTCCGGTTGTCATTGATGGCGGTAGCTGGAAACCGGGTTTTGAAACAGTGCTGCCTCTGGCTGACTATGTGATCTGTTCCGCCAACTTTCACCCTCCCCACTGCCAAAGCCCGCAAGACGTGGCGGCGTACCTGTTAAATTTAGGCGTTCCCCATATCGCCATTACGCAAGGGCAGCAACCCATTCAGTACTGGACAGTAACCTCAGCGGGACACATCGACGTGCCCATTGTTACCGTGGTCGATACACTAGGAGCGGGAGATATCTTTCATGGTGCGTTCTGCCACGCCATTCTGCGAGAAGATTTTAGAGACGCACTGGCGATCGCTGCCAACATCGCGGCTCAGTCCTGCCAATACTTTGGTACCCGCCGCTGGATGGAGGAAGGAAGAGGAGAGAGTTTTGAGTGAATTGAGGAGTCAGCAGTCAGCAGTCAGTGGCCAGCGGTCAGCGGTCAGCGGTCAGCAGTCAGCAGTCAGCAGTCAGCGATAAAACTAACTCAAAACTCTCTAGCGTAGCGGCGCAAAGCGCTACTCAAAACTCAAAACTCAAAACTCAAAACTCAAAACTTCTTACCCTTCCCTCACCCCTCTCGGAGACTGCCCAATTTGAACCACTTGCACGCTGCGGAATTACAGGAACTATTGACGATCGCCCGTAGCATTGGCTGGGGTGCTGCCGATATCTTGCTCAACGTTCAGCATTTAGATCTCAACGTTCAGGACTCAGGTGATGGCCCCGTTACGGCTGCCGATACGGCCGTTGATGCCTATATCCTCAACAATCTGCACGCTAGTTTGGGGAGGCGTGAGTTTGCGTATTTAACAGAAGAAACGTATAAAACACAGCCCCTGGAGGAACGGTTGTCGAAGCCGTTGGTCTGGGTTATTGACCCGCTTGATGGCACAAAAGATTTCATCAAGGGCACCGGAGAATATGCCGTTCATATTGCGTTGCTAGAGGACGATCGACCCGTGCTGGCAGTGGTGGCTTGTCCAGCCGCTGGGACGCTTTACTTTGCCACGTTGGGCGGCGGCACCTTTGTTGAGCGGCAACACGAAACACCAGTACCAATCCATGTCTCGCAACGAAAACAGTTGGCAGAACTGACGATCGTTGCCAGCCGTAGCCATCGAGATGAGCGCTTGAACCAACTGTTGCAACGCTTCCCTGTACAACAACAGCGATCGCGTGGGAGTGTGGGTGGCAAAATCGCCGCGATTCTAGAACAACAGGCAGATATCTACCTTTCGCTCTCTGGTACGTCTGCTCCTAAAGATTGGGATTTGGCGGCACCGGAGTTAATCCTGACGGAGGCCGGAGGGCGCTTCACCCATTTTGATGGCTCGTTGCTGCACTACAACCAGGAGGATGTCAGCCAATGGGGTGGTCTGGTTGCCAGCAATGGGCACTGCCACGACCAGTTATGTGCTGAGGCAGTAAGGCTTTTGGCCGCGATCGATGCTCCGTAGCGATACTGTACCGAAACACCTCTAAGGAGCGTGGATTAAATAACATCGGTCATTCTCACGTAAGGGCTTAGCCTTCGGCAGGGTTGCCTTCGGCTACGGCAAGCGCTTTTACCCGAATGCTAAGCCCCTACAAAATTGTCGGTTTGATTAAATTCTCATTCCTAAGCTTGACGATGAGCAATGACTGCATAGAAGGGATCGCCACCACCCATACCAAAGAGCTGCATGATGCCGGGTGCTTGTGATTGTCGCGCCACGACTTCCGGCTTGGTGAATCCCGGCACTGACGTAAAATAACCTTCAACAAGTCTCACACGATCGCCCTCAGAGCCATCACGCCAGGCCTGAATCGCCTTTTGATAAAACATTCGGTTTGAGAAGCTGATGATGGCAACGCCACCGGGCTTGAGCACGCGGTGAATCTCGCTAAAAATGGCTTCGGGATATTGCATGTACTGCACAGAAACCGTATTCAGCACCGCATCAAAGGATTGATCATCTAGCGGCAGCGTCGGTTCCTGGTTCAAGTTCTGCACAAAGTAATGATCTAGCCGAGGGTTGCGCGCAAGTTCTTCACCATTGAGCCCATGCCCTTCGACGTGCGTAAACGCGATCGCCTCTGGTAAATGTGATACCCAGCTACTCATCAGATCCAGAACGCGCATGTCTGGCTGCAACCGTTCCTGATAGAGATCGGTCAACTGCTGGATAAAGCCTTCATCAACATGGGTGACAAAACGCGGTTGCCCATAGAAGAAGCTATCGTTTGTATCGTCAAGTTTGGCGCGCTGTTCGGGGCGTAGCAGCATGGTTTGTAGACAAGCGATTTGGATGAGGGGTTGACCTTGGATTATAAAGATATGTTAACAAAGTCCAGCCCGATCGCGCATCTCCAGACCTCTGAGGTCTAGCCCCCTGAATCCCCCTACTCGATCGGCCCCTGCGCGTTTGCCTGATGCTGCTTGGGATTGTCACAGCTTGTTCTTCCCTGGTGTTTGTGAAGTGTCTCTAGTTAGAGCTGTTTCAATCTGCGAGCAAGCTTTTGTCCGGAGCGTCTCAAAAGTTGCTGATCAGTGTCATAGCCATTGTTTTAGTGCCTGGGTTCGATCGTGCCACCAAGAGTACAACTCAAACCACATCTGACAGCTAGCGAAATCAAACACCTTTATCGGCATGCGCAGGACAAGATCGAAGCGCGTCGGTGGCACCTGGTACATCTGGTGGCGCAGCAATGGACGGTGAGACAAGCAGCGCAACTCATTGGGATGAACTATGACTATGCCAAGGAAATCATTGGCCGCTACAACCAACAAGGCCCTTTAGGCGTCAAAAACCGCAGTCAGCAAGGGCAACCGTCTCCACGATCGCTCCTTACGCCAGAACAACAGCAGGAACTCAAACAAGCACTTCAAGCAGCCTCACCAGACGGTGAACGCTGGACGGGGCCTAAAGTTGCCCGTTGGATCGCAGCGAAAACGGGTAAACAAGTCTGGGCACAACGTGGCTGGGATTACTTGCAACGGTTAAAAGATGAAGAGGATGCTTGTGATTGAGCAAAGGACGGGGTGCGATTAGCAAAAGGCGTAAACGGTGCAAGCGGCTTCAGCGAGACAAGTAAGGATTGTGGATTAAATAAAATCGACGCATTATTTGCAGGTAGGGGCGCATGGCCCTGCGCTCCTACGGGAAACGCCGGAGTGATTAAATTCTTGTTCCTACGGTTAGTATGGCAATCTGCTACTGCCATACTAACCGTAGGAACCTGGAGAGGCTCTGCGCGTCTACTCTACGAATAGGGAATTTTTGACCGTACGGCCTTGAGCCCGGTCAAATCTCGCTGTAGTTGTAGCTAACCAAAAGGCTAAAGAGTATGAGTATAACGAAGGTTTTGGGATTGCTGGGTGTTGCAATGACGGCCGCCATGACCGTGGTGGCACTACCCGCGATGGCACAAAGAGTCTGTATTGAGTCAGAGACAAACGGCAGAATCGTTTGTGGCAGAGTCATCAATGATGCTCGGTATAACAACCGTGATGACGATCGCACCATCGATCGCTATGGCAACCGTGATAGGGATGTTAACAACTTTGATGAACGCTTCTATTTAACGGCTTACCCAGATGTGAAAGCAGCAGTTGCACGGGGACAGTTTAGAGATGGCTACGCGCATTATCAAAAGGCTGGGCGCTTTGAAGGCCGCTTTCCACGCTTTAATGAAGCTAGCTACTTAGCCAAAAATCCAGATGTCGCAGAAGCGGTGAGACGCAGAAGTATCCGTAGTGGCTATGAGCACTGGGTGAAAGTGGGTCGCTTTGAGAATCGCCAACTTTAAGCAAATTGCTGTAGGGATGCGGCAGTCTTGCCTACAGCAATTTAAATGACGGGTGATTGTATTTACGATCCTTGTTCTACCCTCACTCACATGACAAACCAATTTGGCTTTTTGGAACTTGGAGAGTAGCATGGCATCTATGCATGCGGTTTGAAGACTCCATGCGGTACTGCTGCTTATTTTTTGAGTATGACTAGAGACCCAGGAATGCCTCACCGTAAGCCGTTGGGACGATCGCCAAAACCTAGAAAGGATGGAACGCGGCCTCAACCAGCAGGGTCTCATGCTATCCCTGTCTCTTCAGTATCGCAATCGCGGGCTCAGGCAAAAGGGGCAGACCTACCGGCTCGATCGCGTCCTGTGCCACCGCCACCGCCCAAACCAAACCAACAGCCGTCGCACCGATCAGTCAATCGATCGGGTAGTGATGAACCTGTGTTGGACACTTCGAAGACTCCCCGGCCACCACGTCGATGGCTAGGATGGCTATATAGCTGGAAATTTTGGCTCCTAGCAACGGGTTTTGGCTGTGTCGGCACAGGCGCGCTGGCGTTAGCGCTGTTGCTTCAATTGCCAGGCTTACCCAACTGCCCAGCCATTTTTTGGCCCCTGGCTTCGGCGTCGTTGCGCTTTGAATGTGCACGCCTGGCAGCCAGTAAACAGACCTCAAACGATTTGCTGGAGGCGATCGCGTTGATCGATTCTCTGCCTCCAGACCACCCGCTGCGGGATGAGGCCGATCGACTAGTCGAGCTATGGTCGCTGGAGGTCTTGAAGCTGGCAGAAGCAGATTTCAACGCTGGCAAGCTGAATGAGGCGATCGCGGCCGCACGGCGGCTTTCGCCTAAAGTTTCTGGCTACAAGCTGGTGGAAGAACGAGTGCAGCGCTGGCAAACCATTTGGTCTAAGGCCGAAACCATCTATCGCAAAGCAGAAGAGTCATTGCGAGACCTCGATTGGCGACAGGCTTTTTCTTATGCGGTGCGGCTGCTGGATATCGATAATAATTTCTGGCAGACGACGAAGTACAACGAACTCACGGGCAAAATTAACGGTTCGCGGGACGATGGTAATACGCTAGGCAAAGCGCAACGCCTAGCCGATCAGGGTGGACTCACCAACTTGCTAGAAGCCATCAAGCTGGCGCAGTCGATTAACCCAAATAGCTATGTCCATCAAGCGGCTCAGAAGGCGATCGGAGAGTTTGGGCAAAAGATGCTTGATTTGGCACAGGTGATGCTCGATCGGCGCGATTTGCAGGGAGCGTTGAATGTGTTGAACAAGATTCCTGACATCGCCAATTTGAACGAGCACGTGAAGGATCTGACGGTGCTGGCAAACGCCCAGTCTCAAGTCTGGCTAAACACGGTGCCTGACCTCGAAGAAGCCATTGCTCAGGCACAACGCATTCGCCCCGATCGACCGCTCTATCGCAGAGCACAGCAGCTGATTGTCCGTTGGCAACTTGAAATTGAGGCGATCGCGCAACTCGAAAAGGCGCGTATTATCTCGCAACCCGGCACCATTAGCGACCTCTCTGCAGCGATCGCAGAAGCCTCCACCATTTCCCGTTCCAACCCACGCTGGAATGAGGTGCAGAAACAGATCCAGAGTTGGACAGCGCAAATTCAAACCATTGAAGACCGTCCTATTCTCGATCAGGCAGAGCAAATAGCAGCGCAGGGTGATCCCACGTCCTTACAAGCCGCTGTTGCCCAGGCAAACCAAATCACTCAGGGACGAGCACTTTACAAAGAAGCTCAGGGTAAAGCCCGTACCTGGACAGGGCAGATTCAGCAAATTCAGGATCAGCCGTATCTCGATCGTGCGCGCGAATTTGCTAGCGCTGGCGATCTGACCGCAGCGATTCGAACGGCAGAACAAATTGGGGCTGGTCGATCGCTCTATGCCGATGCTCAGGTAGACGTAAAGCAATGGCGCAGTCAGCTACGCAACCAGGAACTGCAGGCACAAGCACAGCAAAATCTTCAGACTGCTCGTCAGTTAGCAAATTCAGGTTCTCCAGACGGCTTGGCGAATGCAATCAGAACTGCCGATCAGGTGCCAGCGGATAGTGCCCTGCGATCGGAGGCTGATCATGCCATTACCGAATGGAGTACGCAACTCCTACAGGTAGCGAGAAGTCAAGCCGTCTACGATTTGCCAGGAGCGATCGCAATTGCTCAAAAGATTCCTTCGCGCTCTGGCATCTACGCTGAAGCCCAGCAAGAAATCCAGGCCTGGAAACGGGCGATCGGGCAATAGTTTTTTACGTAGTCGGCGGTGAGTCTCTGCAGCCATGACCTTCCTTGCCAGTAATCGAGGTTCAGTCAAGGAAAGTCATGTCCACAAATCATCCCAGATTAAATGATGCAACTAAAGCCAAATGGCCTTAATAAGGGGAGTCAACCACACCGCTAGAACTGGGAGCAGCCACGTCGACACGAGTCTCAGTCGCCGACTTGACGAAACCAGCATACGCTTCCATGCCATGTTCGCCAATATCCAAACCTTGCAGTTCTTCCTCCGGTGATACTCGAATGCCCAGCGTTACCTTCAGTGCCAACAAGAAGAGCGTGGAAAGTACCACTGTGATGAGACCAACCAACGCAGCACCTACGAATTGAGTCCAAAGCTGCTCAAGTCCACCCCCTAAAAACAGACCCGCTTTCGGCCCAAGCCCTTCGGCATACAGCTCTGTGCCAAATTTGGTGACACCAGGACCGGTCGCAAACAGACCGACCGCTAATGTCCCCCATACACCATTGACCAGATGAACCGAAACAGCTCCCACCGGATCATCAACCTTGTTCTTGTCGAAGAACAAGACGGCATAAACTACCAGCACACCACCAATGGCACCAATAATCGCCGCAGCCCAGACCGGCACGAAAGCACAGGCGGCGGTAACTGCAACCAAGCCGGCCAGAATACCATTGATCACCATCGAGAGGTCGGGCTTGCCCAAGAGCAACCAGGCTGTAATGGTCGCCGCCAAGCCACCACAGGCCGCCGCGATATTCGTGGTCATAGCAATGTGTGCAATCAGTGAGCTCACACCCATCGTCGAACCCGGGTTGAACCCGAACCAACCGAGCCAGAGGATTAAACAGCCGAGAGTAGCGATCGACAAATTGTGCCCTGGAAACGCATTGGCGGTGCCATCGCTGTTGTACTTCCCAATGCGAGGGCCCAGCAGTGCCGCACTCATCAAGGCTGCCCAACCGCCGACTGAATGCACCACTGTGGAACCCGCAAAGTCCCAGAAACCAGCGCCTGCTAGCAAACCGCCACCCCAAACCATGTGACCTGTAATGGGGTACGCGATGCCCACCAGCAGCAAGCTGAAAATCAGAAAATCAACAAACTTGATTCGCTCTGCTACAGCACCCGAGACGATCGTGGCAGCCGTACCCGCAAAGACAAGCTGGAAGAAAAACTTCGCGAGCAACGGTACACCAGCCCAGCCGATGGCTTTGTAAGCACCCTGGTAAGCATCACCCGTCAGCGGGCTATTGTCCGCACCTGACAGGAAAAACAGACCTTCAGTGCCAAAAAACGGATTGCCATTGCCAAACATCAACCCCCAACCCAAGATCCAGAAGGCGATCGTAGACAAGGCAAACACAATTAAGTTTTTGGCGAGTACATTAACGGCGTTTTTCTGACGGCAAAACCCGGTTTCCAACATGCAGAAACCGGCATTCATGAAAAACACCAGCATGGCAGCGATCATGACCCACATGGTGTCCAGTACCACTTTCAGGCCACCGACGCTCTCAGCCACAGCTTCTAGCGTGGGCGCTTGAGCAGAAGCCGCGACACTCCAACCGACGACGATGAGCAGCGCTAGGGGAATACAAGCTTGCCAACTGGGCGCCAACCGTTTGCTAAGCCACTCAGGCGACAGCCAATGGCGATCGAGGCGGAGCGATTTTAAATGCATAGACAAGCGGCGGCGCCTCGGTTTCGATCGCGGCTTCAGCAAAAGTTTAGACATACTTCTCAGCTTCCTCAGGTGAATGAAAACAGACATTAGCGGCAAGAACGCCAGCTAAAGCAAACCAAATAACTGCTCATAGATATCCACTTGCGCAATAATCTATGAGTTCCGTTAATTAGGAGTCAAAAAATCGCCCAGGTTAAATTCACTTGACGGTTTTATAAGACTGGAATAACGCTCATTCAATCATTGCTAGTGCCAGGTTCTATCTGTCCATTCCATCAATCCACCAACAGTAATTCTGTATCGCGGGTTACGGCTGTCCAGACTGATTTACCGCAGCTAATCATAAAGAACGGTCAATTGTCAGCGCCCAAGGCACAGGTCTGGCAAGACCAAAGGGTTTCCCAGAGGGTATCCTTAGCCTTTGTTCTGCTCTACACCCTTTTCTTAATAGAGCGATAGGACTTCGCAAACATCCTTGATCGGTTTTTGTGGTGTTTAATTCCGGCTCATGATGGAACAGAGGCTGATGCATTGAATCACCAACAGCTGTTCCATTATCTTTCTTGCCTTATTAATCGATGCATCAGTCGTTGTTTACTGGCTACTGTCCGATCGCTGGCTCTTCTACAGGACGCACAATCGTTGCGTCTTGAGTGACTTGGGGTTTAAAGATCGCTTGCAAGGCTCCTTCCAACGTGGGTGACATGACAATGCGATTTTCGTAGGCAACAATTACCCGTACCAGCGTGGGTAGACTGTTTTGAGTGGCTTCCAGGTAAAGTGGTTCCACATACAGCAACGATCGTTCGATCGGCACGATGAGCAAATTGCCCTGGATGGCTCGCGAACCCTGACGATTCCAGAGGGCAATCTGTTGGGAAATCACCGGGTCTTGATTAATGCGCGCTTCAATTTGTTCGGGGCCATAGATGAGTCGCTCTTTCGGGAAGGTATACAGCAACAATTTGCCATAGTTCTCACCGTCCGATCGCGCGGCCAGCCAGGCAACCAGATTGGTTCGTTGGCGTGGAGTGTAGGGCAGCAGCAAAATGAACTCTTCAAACGGCACAGCAGGCAGACTGGTGATCAGGTAATACGGCTCGACTGGTCGAGGTTCACTGCCATACACTTCATTGGGGATTTGCCACTGGTCTTCCCGGTTGTAAAACACCTGTGGATCGGTCATGTGATACGTCATCAGCCGTTCCGATTGCAGCTTAAAAAAATCGACGGGATAGCGCATGTGGCTCCGCAAGGCGGCTGGCATTGCGTTGAGCGGTTGGAACAACCCAGGCAAGATTTTTGACCAGGTTGTAATGATGGGATCACTTGGATCAGCCACATAAAAATCGACGGAACCATGATAAGCATCAATCACAACTTTGACCGCGTTGCGAATATAGTTGATGCCTTCAGTGCCAGAGTCAGCATAAGGATAGCGATCGCTGGTCGTGTAAGCGTCCACAATCCAATAAAGATAATTCTGATCGGTCTCTCCTGGTTTAGGCACATTGGCTGTCACCAGATAAGGATCACTGTCGTAGCGCAGAAAAGGCGCGATCGCCTGCACCCGATGCTTGATGTTGCGTCGGAACAAAACCTTTGTCTTTGGCAAAAAATCGCGAGTAAACAAAAGCTGCCAATCACGCAGGTAAACTGCAAACAAGCCTCGCCGCCACCAAGAACCCATGTTGATGCCACCACGGCCATCGTAGACGTTGTAGGTGTTGTCACTACCGCTAGGAAAATCCAACTCCTGCGTCAGGGTTTGCGTCATCACATAGGTATTAGCAATCTCACCGTAATAGAGACGGGGTTGCCCAATGGGAATGCTGTCACGGATCGCAGGGCTAGAGGTCGTTAGTGCCCCAGCGTCACTAGCCGTAATGTCTTTGACAAAATATTCTGGTAAGCCACCAGCACCCACAATATTTACGGGACTCAGGGTAAAGCCATAGCCATGTGTATAAATGAGATGGCGGTTCACCCAGGTTTGTGCTTCCTGGGGGACAGCACTGTAGTCCAGCTCACGCGCGGCAATCAAGACTTGTCGTTGTTCAGTTGGAGTCGCGGGACTAGGTGCTGGACGCTTCTGGGGCGTTGCAGATGGACGAGCAGGCACATCGGTTTGCAAGGTGTAACGATCGATATCCGCGTCGGGAAAGCGGTAGTAGGGGCGAATCTGCTGGAGTTGCCGATTGGTTTCCAGTAGCGGGCGTTGATCCCACAGACGGATATTGCGCACAGTCAGTTCATTGGCGGTGAGGTCGGCTTCTGTCAATTGCCCCTGCGGATCAAAGTTGCTGGCATCAATCACTTCCAAATCAAAAGCCTGACGGGTCAGCGCGATCGTGCGCTCGATAAAGGGGCGCTCCCGCGCGAGTTCATTCGGCTGCACCACCAAAGATTGAATGATTTCAGGAACAACAACGCTGGCAACAAGCAGCGTGCCAAACAGACCGAAACCAAGCTTAACCCAGTGCCAATGGGTGGCTTTCGGTTGCCAGAAAAGGGTGTACCACAAGAGAACGAGTGCGATCGCTAGTGCAAACACGCTTAAGGCCGTATAAGCGGGCAGTTGAGCCACAACATCGGTGTAACTGGCACCAAAACTGACTCCACGCGGTGAATACAACAATTCATAGCGACTGAGCCAAAAACTTAACGCCATGACACCCATCAAGCCGCTGCCAACTCCATAGAGGTGTCGCTGCTGCGCTGATGAAAACCCCGGAAAGCTTCCCTGGCTAAGGCTATTGCCTGACAACAAATACGTCAGTAACACTGCAATAAACCCATAGAGAAAGAGCCCAAAGAGCCATTGTTCTAACAATTCCCAAAACGGTAAGGCGAAAATGTAGAAACTAATATCGCGTCCGAATAAGGGATCGGTGCTATCGAATGAGGTGGGATGTAAAAATTGCAGGACGACGGCCCATTGTTTTGAACACAACCACCCAAATAAGAGGCTGAGCGTCACGGCGATCGCGCTTAGCCCAAAGTGAGGATAGATGAGCAGGGGGATTGCAAGGCCCCAGACTCCACCTAGCAGCCAGACCAGGTCACTCCTCTGTGTGATCGCCTGCCAGAGAATTTTAGGATTGAGGCGAGACACAAACGGGCCGGAAAGTGTTGCCCCATGCTGCCAGTAGTGGACGGCAAGCTGCCCATAAGACAGCAGTAAAAACCCCACCAGCAGGCTTAGTCCCAGAGTGAGAGGGAGAAGCGATCGGAACCATAACGTCGCCTTTGATGGAGTAGACGATGGAGAAGACTGCGATCGCTCTACTTTGTAGGGGGACAATAACCCTTTTTTGCGCTCCTGGCCGTAGCCAACCGCCGTCGAAGTAGAAGAGTACTTGAAACGCTGCGCTAACGCCAGATTACCCAGCAAGTAAACTGCCGTTAACCCCGCCACCACCATTAGAAGTACCAGTCGCACCTGGAATTTGAGTTGGAAGACTGAGAGGTAAGCGACCTCCTGAAACCAGAGTAGCTCGGCTCCTAAACGGCAGACCAGATCAAGTAGTAGCCCCACTCCCAGAAGCACGATAGAGAGTTGAAATAGCCGTTTTCCGATCACAGGAGTTAAGCAGTCAACTACGGATGAACAATGGTTTCAACCATACAACATTGTCTATTCAACTGTTAACTTTATCAAACAGGGCATCAATGGCTTGCGAGACCAACCCCGACCGGGCAGAATCCTGGGGTTTCCTCCTCAAGTCATCTTGTCTCTGGTCTCTCTTTCGTTCCTGGTTCCGCCCCCATCGCGGCGTCTCGCAGGAAAAGCTACTGTTATATCTCGGCTTTTTTGAGTGTGTTCACAATGCTAAAAAGCGTGGTAAAGCCCTGCTTGACTGACAAAACTAAGAAGCTGGAATGCGGTTAAGGGCAGTGAATTCTGCTGTTTAGGCTGGGGTTAAGCCGTGCTGCCCAGCTCAATCTTCTTCAATAGGACGCAGCGATCGCAAAATAATCCAGCTCAGAATGAATAGCCACACGGCAACCAGCAGATAGGCCACAAGCAACGTCTTTTGGGTTTCTGCCTGTACCTGAATCAAGTAAGCTTCGGTGAAATCAACTCTGATACCGCCAACAATCTGCCCTGCTGAGTTTTTGATCGGGCCAGAGGCTGAGATCCAATGACCCAGTTCATCTTCATAGGGAGTCATAATCACCGTTATTTTGTCGTCAAACACCTTGCGCTCTGAGTGTTCGGCTTTAAAGGGCTCCAAAAAATCAGTGGTTTCACGACCGATCGCAATGCTTCTCGAAAGGTCTCCAATCCACATAATTTTGCCGGGCGATCCCACCTTATAAGTCCGAGGAATGGCATTGGGAAAGACGGTATGGAGATCGGTCAACCACTTCTGATGCTCTTGATAAAGTGGGTTATCGATTGGAGTACTTCCTTTCGGCACATAGAGGTCTGCTAAAGCCGCAAAGTGATCGCCATTAGTGCCGAATCTCCCTGCTTGAAGCGCCTGCACCATTTCTTTTTGGATACGCTCTAAAGCCTCGTTGAGGCGAAACTGGTAAAACCAACTGCCGCCTGCCACAGATAGGACAATATTGGCCAGAAGCGTGGTCAGCAAAACGGTTCGTCGTGCTTTTCTACGGGCACTGACCCTGGCGACCTCAGTATCTCGACTAGCCTTAATGTACTGGACGTGCGCGTTGGTTGGCAGCGGTTCTTTGCCCATGCGCTTGATTAACCACTGCTGCGCTTCTTCCAGATCAAGCCCGCGCAGCAAAGAGCTTGGATTTTTTGCCTTTCCTTGCCATTCCAGAGCACGCACCAGCAAGCGTGTATGCATACGTACATATTCCAGATCGGTGTCGATCGCCTTCATTAATTCCTGAAAAGCTTCATTAAAGTCGTCTGCTTCCCGGAAAAAGAGCCAGTTGTGACTAGACAACTTAAAATGAACTTGCTTCTGATCAAAGCCTTCCCGGTACACAATAGGCAAAAAGCGCTTATTGCACGCGGCTGCATATTCAATTTCCTCCCGACAAACGGATGATTTAACAGAGTCAGGGCTCATGATAAAGACAAACGTGTGAGCGTTCTCAATACCGCGCTGAATCGCCTTCCACCATTCTTCTCCTTTCTGAATATCTTCCCAATCAACCCACGGATCATGGTTCAATTGCTTAAACGCGGCACTTAATGTCCTCACAAAGGACTGATCTTTGCGGGAATAGGAGATAAACACGTCGCTGCCAGCCTCGTGAAGTATGGCGGTTTGAAGTTGTTTAGCTGTCTGAATAGTAGAAGCATTCATTGCTTTCAAATCTCTATAGTTTGCGTTCCCGTCTTCAAGATGGCGCTCTGTTAATCGCTAAAGCGATGCCGTTAGTCAGGCTGCTTAAACCAGCGGCAAACTAGCTTGCCTTGAAAGGTTTCCCATCTCGCATATAAACCGCGATTGCTGAAGAGACTGCTGGCAATAGGCGATTGCGTGGTTTGGTGGCTTTGGTTCGTTTGTGTGGTTTGAGCTGATGAGTTTGTTTGCGTGGTTTTCATGATGAATATCTCCAGGGGGCAAAAGGTTTAGTAAAGAAGGCTTCACCCATCCACCCAAGGATTACGCGGTTATTTCTGTGATCTTTTCGCGGCTTGGCTGTGATGCATCAATAGCAACCGTGTGATGCTTATCACGCCCCAAGCGGAAATAACCCGATTCATGTTTCCTGACTTCATCATCGAGCCTTTCCACCACATGAGTGACCTTAGCCTGTTGGTTCAAGATCATCAGGTCACCTTTGAAGGCTAATTTTGCGCCTCTGCTAGAAGGCAACCCAAATAGCTCAAATACGCGACTTTCAACTGCACCACCTATTTCTTGAATGTGCTTAAGGGTATAAGCCCAACCACCATTAAGATTCCGTACATTTTTAATGTAAGGGCGTTTTGAAGAATCGCATTCATCAAGCTCCTTGTAAGGGGTGAAGGTGGTGAGAAAGGCGGCGGTGGCAGTGGCTCGATGATTGCTTCGATCTCGGTCACTTCTTCATCCCGCAAGCTAAAAAGCTGTTGGAGTCGCTGTAGTCCACGGCGATCGCCCTCAGTCAGGGAATACTGCTTGGCTAGCGCGCCTTCAAACACGGTGCTTGAGGCCGGCGTGTTCGCCCATTTTGCCCAGGCCATGAGTCCGGTGCCCAAACCGCTAGCTGCTGAAGCTGGACTGAGCCAACAACTGCTGAACCACCCCGGTTGGCTCCTGCGGGGACAAGTAGTTGACAACCGAGATAATCGCTAAAGCCCCTCACAGAAAATGATTTTGTCTCCGTTATAATCAGAGTGCCTTCACAGAAAGACATATATGAGCAGCGCTGTAGTTTCGACCGAACAATTACTGCAACAGTTACACTGGCGCTACGCCACCAAAAAGTTTGATCCAACCAAGAAGATTGCGGAAGACGTTTGGCAAGCTCTAGTAGAGAGCTTAATCCTTACCCCCTCTTCGTTTGGCTTGCAGCCCTGGAAGTTTTTTGTTATCACGAATCCGGCGATCCGTCAGCAGTTAGTCGAGCATAGCTGGGGACAAACTCAGGTAGCCGATGCATCTCATCTCGTCGTGCTGGCGTTCAAAAAGGATTTGAATACCGCCGATGTCGATCGCTACATGCAAAATATTTCCCATGTGCGGCAGGTGCCGGTCGAGAACTTGCAGGGGTTTGCCAAGGTGATCAACGGCTTTTTGGAAAAGCCGCCCTATCCCCTTGACATCGATGAATGGTCAAAGCGGCAGGTTTACATTGCGCTGGGGCAGTTCATGACTAGTGCCGCTCTGTTGGGTATTGATACCTGCCCAATGGAAGGGTTCAACCCACCGAAATACGATGAGATTCTAGGATTGGCAGAGCAAGGCTATGCCTCTGTTGTTGCCTGTCCGGCTGGCTATCGTGCAGAGGATGACAAGAGTGCCGCTCAGGCGAAAGTTCGCTACCCAGCTCAAGACCTGGTGCAGTACGTTTAGGAATGCCACTTGGCTTCAGATCCTGAATTTCTTCAGCTCCCCGCTTTCTTCGACTCGACTTTAGCCAATCAGAATGAGAACGCGAGCAGTGGAAGCAACTGTTCGCGTTCTGCGTCAAGGCGTCAAACCGGAGTTGGGTTCAGTGTCGGTCGGAGAAGCCGGGAGTGCCCAAGGGAGACCCGCACGACCGCCCACAGATCGGAGAAGCTGTGATCGTTTCCCGTGATCAGTGGCAGTTTGAGGTGTCAGCCCCCGTTGAGATCGGTTAGTCTGGCTAGGAAACACGGATGTTAAACGTTAAAGTTTGATGACAATGCAGTCAAACCTGATTGTGCATCCGTCTTTAGAAGCTCGTTAAGCCGTCGATGGAGGCCCTACACTTGCAGCATGAATCTAAGGTTTTCTCAAGATCTTGAAGCGTTGCTAACCCTCCTGGGAGAGAAACCATTGACGCTGGGCGACATTTTGACCGAAACCTCAGAGCGGGGCTTCAGTCTCGTGATTGGGTTGCTGGCATTGCCCTTCCTACTGCCGATGCCACCGGGTTTTGCCGGTCCGCTGGGGCTAGGTTGCTTGATTTTAGGAGCGCAGATGGCGATCGGGCGGCGATCGCCCTGGTTACCCAAACGCATTGCGCAGTTTCAGTTTCCGAATTGGCTGGTGTTGAACCTGCTAAACCTGCTCCGACGCATCACTGGAGTGCTGGAAAAGCTAGCACGACCACGCTTGCGGCAACTTGCTGAGAGCCATTACATCTGGCGGTTGAATGGCGTTTGCATTGCCTGGTTAGCATTTTTGCTGATGCTCCCAATCCCCTTTACCAACCCCATTCCGACGGCTGGAATCTTGCTGCTGGCAGTTGCCACGCTGGAAGAAGATGGCTTGCTGATGTGCATTGCTTACGGATTGACGATCGCCATTACGTTGGCGGTGGCGGGGATTGGCTATGCGCTCTGGCAATCGCCCGGCTTCTTTCAGGATTTGTTGGGGTGACGCGAGAAGCGAGAGAAGCAAGAAACCGGGTTTCTAGGGTGACACCGATCATCTAATGTGATGGCACTTAAAGAAACCTGGTTTCTGGTTGGTCTCTTATCTTTCCTGCACAAATTTAATGTAGATTGAGGGCATCGCTGCCTCTGATCACCGAGTGTCGAATCAACGCATGTCTGATCGTCCTGTCGCTGCTACGTCTACGCAACCAACGGCTATGGAGTCGGGAGCTACAGGCGAGGTACCACGACGCATTTTCATTAGCTACAAGCGTGAAGTCGAGCCGGATGAGCAGATCGCGCTACAAATTTTTCAGACGTTGAACCAGCACCATCAGGTGTTTATCGACCAGACGATGACGGTGGGGACTCGCTGGGCAGAGCAAATCGAAACAGATTAAATTTCTAGACTTTCCTGTGAAGAAGGCTTATCTTAGTCACATTACCAGCCTTATGAAAACAGGGTTGTTATTAATATGTTGTATATATTTTTTGGAGCTAAGCACGTTGTCCTTATACTAAGTTGATTGCCTCAAAGACTGAGACTTATTCCTGTAAGAGTTTTTTCCCGCCAGATTAAAGATAGCAGCTATGCCATTTAAATACTCTTGCTTTATTAGCTATAGACATGGGCAGCGTCGAATGATGCAGCAGATAATCAATGACTTACATGACGCGCTTTCTAGCGAGATCGAAATTTGGATGGACAAAGAAGTATATCTTGATCGGGAGCGTCTACAAGGAGGTGATTTTTATAATGAAGCATTAGCCACAGCGATTTGTGAAAGCCTTTGTATGATTCTAGTTTTCACACCTAAGTACTTTAGTAGAGAACACACTTACTGTGCACGAGAATACAAAGCAATGGAGGAATTAGAAAGTAGGCGACTTAAATCATGGGGCAAATTATGGAGCTTAGACACTAAGAAAAATAAGCAACATGAGCTAATTATTCCACATGGGTTAATTATTCCGATTGTAGTTCGAGGTGAAGATCACCTCCCTCACGAAATTAAAAAACGACGACAGTATTACAATTTTGAAGATTTTTTGCTTGGTGCTGAATCAATTAATAGTCGATCTGATTTTGCTCGTCAAATTAGAAACATTGCTAAATATATCGCAGATATGTATAGAACACTCGAAACTTTATCAGAAGATCCATGTCAGGGATGCGAGAGTTTTGTGCTTCCTACAGAGGATGAAATCAATTTGTGGATAGATGAAGTTCAAGGCCCTAGACCTCCATTTCCCATGCCATAGGTAAGGTTAATCATGGAAACTGATGCCTTAGGTCAGGTAATTACGTTCTATTCTTATAAGGGTGGTACAGGGCGTTCAATGGCTTTGGCTAATGTCGCGTGCATTCTTGCGCAGCAGCAAGCTGAAATCAAAGGTAAAGGGGTGCTGATGGTCGATTGGGACTTGGAAGCTCCAGGACTTCATCGCTACTTTCATAGTAAGTTTAGCAATCACTTCTCTTCCCGCATTGATCGCCATCCTTCTTCTCTCGATGAGCATCCAGGATTGATCGACTTATTTCGAGATTTGGATGCATTAGCTAGTGAACGTAATCACGAGGATGCTAAAGATGCCGAAGAAATGGCAATCTCTCTTCTTGAGGGAATCGATCTTAGTAAGTTCATTCTGGAGACTGACATCCCATTCCTTCATTTATTGAAAGCTGGTCGGTTTGATGAAGATTACTCTCTCAAGGTTAATTCCTTTCACTGGATAGATTTCTACCATCGTTCTCCACTTTTAATTCGCGTTTTCGCTGATCGACTAGCGGAGCAGTATCAATACGTTCTTATTGACTCTCGTACTGGGGTAACTGATACAAGCGGAATTTGTACGATGCTAATGCCTCAAAAGCTTGTTGTCGTATTTACTCCCAATCGTCAGAGTCTCACAGGGGTCTTAGAACTAGCACAACGAGCAACAAAATACCGTAAGCAGTCCGATGACCTGCGTCCGCTCGTTGTGTTTCCTTTACCATCACGTATTGAAGCCGCTGAGCCTACTTTGCGTGAACACTGGCGATTTGGAAATTCTGAGCAACATATTAGTGGCTATCAATTGCAATTTGAAGATCTTTTCAAGGAGGTATATGCACTTACTGAATGTAATCTCACCGCATACTTTGATGAAATTCAAGTTCAACATGTATCTCGTTATGCTTATGGTGAGGAAGTTGCTGCACTAATTGAGCGAAGTAGCGATAGGCTATCTCTTACACGAAGCTATAAAAGTTTTACTGAACGACTGGTTAATCTTGCTGATCCTTGGGATCAAGGCTTACCTGATCCTTGGGAGGAAAGAAATCAACGGCATGAATTCACTGAACAAGCCTTAGTCGTTAATTCCTCCCAAGGGTTGCGGATCGAATCCGAAAGGATTCGAGAACGACGGATCTTTATTAGCTTTAAGCATGGGGTAGAGCCGGATGAACCGATCGCGCTGCAAATTTTTCAGGCGCTAAGCCGGCACCATCAGGTGTTTATTGACCAGATGATGACGGTGGGTACCCCGTGGGCAGAGCGAATTGAAGCAGAGATCCGGCAGTCAGACTTTTTGATTTCGTTGCTTTCGGCGCAGTCGGTACACAGCGAAATGGTGCTGGGCGAGATTGAGATGGCACATCATCTGGCAGAGGAGCAAGCAGGCAAGCCCATCATTTTACCGATTCGGCTGAACTACCGGGAGCCTTTTGCGTATCCGCTGAGTGCTTACCTGAACGGCATTAACTGGGCGTTTTGGGAAAATGCCGCCGATACATCTCGGCTCTTGCAGGAATTGATACAAGCGATCGCAGGCAACACCCTCTCGCTGGATACAGACGCATCGAAAGCGAACCTGATTCAAACTGCCTCACCGATTACCATTCCGCCACCGCTGCCCGCTGCTCAGTTGACGCCCCTGGAAATGCCCGAAGGGACGATGGACACGGAGTCGCGGTTTTATGTGGAGCGTCCGAACGATACGATCGCCCTCAGCACGATTCAGCAGACGGGGAAAGGCGTAACTATCACCATCAAAGGTCCCCGGCAGATGGGTAAAAGTTCACTGCTAGTACGGACGATCGACGCTGCCGTCACTGTCGGAAAGCGAGTTGCCTTCCTGGACTTTCAACTCTTCGACAAAACCGCGTTGACCAATCCAGAGCCGTTCTTTCGTCAGTTTTGCGCCTGGTTGACGGATGAGCTAGAGATGGACAGCCAGGTGGATGCCTATTGGGCGATGCCACTGGGCAACAGTCAGCGCTGTACGCGTTACATGCAGCGGTATTTGCTGAAGGAGCTGGGCAGTCCGCTGGTGCTGGCAATGGATGAGTTGGAGTCCGTCTTTGATACGAACTTCCGCTCGGACTTTTTTAGTATGCTGCGAAGCTGGCACAATAGCCGCGCCACATCGCCCATCTGGCGGCAGCTTGACCTGGCGCTGGTGACCTCAACCGAACCCTACCAGTTGATTGAAAACCTGAACCAGTCGCCGTTTAATGTGGGGCTGGTGATTGACCTGACGGATTTTACTTTTGATCAAATGGCAGACCTTAACCAGCGTCACGGCTCTCCCTTGAATGCGGAGCAGGAGCAACAACTCATGTGCCTCCTGCATGGGCATCCCTATCTGGTGCGACGAGCGCTGTATCTAACGGCAAGCCAACAGATTACGGTGGCGGAGTTGTTTGGGCAGGCGATCGATGATCGGGGACCGTTTGGCGATCACCTCCGCTACCACCTGTTTCGGATGCACGACAAGAAGGCATTGGTGCAAGGCTTTATGCAGGTGATCAAGAACAATGTCTGTCAAGATGAGCAGGTCTTCTTTCGTCTGCGAGGGGCAGGTCTAGTGCGGCGGGAGGGGCAAACGGTGTTGCCTCGCTGCCAGCTCTACGCAGACTATTTTCGGGAGCATTTGAGGGAATAAGGGAAGACAGAGTAGTAAGGAGTCAGAAGTTAAATTGACTGGTTTTAGAATACATGAGGTTTCTAGCTGTAACCTGGATATTTCAGCGGCAAAAACTCGTGGCCGGGTTCCTGGCATCAAAGACTCGTGAACGAGAGTAAAAGACTCTTCATTGAATCTTGGAGGCTCGTCGGTGAGGCTCCAAGATTCACGCACGAGGATCAAAAACTCTTTAGTGAGTGATAGAGATTCATTCACGAAGTTCAAAGACTCATTTAAGAGTATTAAAGACTCGCCGGTGAAGTTCAAGGACTCGTCGGTGAATGTTGGGGACTCGCCGATGAGGCTCAAAAGCTCATTCACGAGGCTCAAAGTCTCGCCGATGAGTCTCCCACAGACATTCATCAAGATTGTAGTAACGCACATGGATGTCCTGCGTGTGAAGGAGGGGAAGGCTGGATGAGTGGAGCAACCATCTACACCGTTGGCGGCACTGTGCAGGCAGGTGGCGGGGTGTATTTGCCCCGTCGCGCCGATGAGGAGCTGTGGGGGTTGTGTCGATCGTCCACCTTCGCCTATGTCCTCACGCCCCGCCAGATGGGGAAGTCGAGCCTGATGGTGCAGACGGCAGAAACGCTGGCAGACGAGGGCATTCGCTCTGCCATTGTGGATCTGCAAGACCTGGGCGCACAGGTAACCGCAGAGCAGTGGTACTTCGGCTTTCTGGTGAAGCTGGAAGACCAACTGATGCTGGACACCGATGTGGTGAGCTGGTGGCGCGATCGCGAACACCTCGGCGTGTCCCAACGGTTAACCCAGTTCTTTGAGTCGGTGCTGCTGACCGAGATCCCGGAACCGATCGTGATCTTTGTGGATGAGATCGATACCACCCTCAGCCTCGACTTCACCGACGATTTTTTCACCGCCATCCGGTATCTCTACCTCGCCCGTGCCCATAAACCCGTCTTTCAGCGACTCTCGTTTGTGCTGGTGGGCGTTGCCACTCCCGGCGACCTCATCCACGACCCCAAACGCACGCCGTTTAACATTGGGCAGCGGGTAGACCTGACCGATTTCACCCAGACAGAAGCGCTGCCCCTGGCGGCTGGCTTTGGGCTACCCGCCGACCAGGCAACCCAGGTGCTGGGCTGGGTGATGCAGTGGACGGGCGGACACCCCTACCTGACGCAACGCCTGTGCCGTGCGCTGGTGGATGCGGGGCAGTTGTACTGGACGAAGGAGGCGGTCGATCGCACCGTCAGCAGCACGTTCCTGGGCGCAATGTGTGAGCAGGACAGCAACATGCAGTTTGTGCGCGACATGCTGACGAAACGGGCAGATGATGTGTACGGCGTGTTGACCACTTACCGCGAGGTGTGGCGTGGGCGACAGCCTGTGTTGGATGAGGAGCAATCGCTGACGAAGTCGCACCTGAAGCTGTCGGGGGTGGTAAAGCGATCTGATGGGGCGCTGACGGTGCGGAACCCCATCTATCGCGAGGTGTTTGATGACCAGTGGGTGAAAAGCCATCTGCCCGTCAACTGGATGCAGCGGATTCAACGCGCTCGCGGTGTAGCATTGATGTCTATGCTGCTGGTTCTGATCTCTGTACCGTTGGCAGTTCTCGCTTGGGAGCGCACATCATACGCAGAAAAATTGCATAGAGAAACAGAAAGGCAGCGACAGATTATTGAACGCTTTTGCCATGTGCTTATGTATGGAGGCAAGAAAACACAGCAGCAATTTCCTTATGAAGAATGCAACAAACAGTAGACGTGAACATGGTCTAGCTTTATGTGACTTAATGGCACGCAGCTACGATTGGCTCCATGACTACCTCACCACCAACTCCAACGTCAGCGAGTCCGATCGTCAGCTCTGCAAAGGCGTTGGGCGCGTCCGTAAAGTCTCTGCCGTGCCGGAGCGAGAGGGTGGGTGGGGTGAGTGGGTGGTGCGGGAGTGGAGGAAGCTGGTTGGGGGGTAGAGTGTGGGGTGTGGGGTGTAGGGTGCGAGAAACCGGGTTTCTGGTCACAACCTTAGGCGTACGACAGAGCCTTGAAAAGCAACCCGGTTTCTGGGAGGTTTCTGTTAGCAGTCAGCAGTCAAAAAAGCTGATGGCTGATAGCTAATCCGATCAACATGCTTTAAGATTTGAAGGCAATTTTGGGTAGAATGCTTTGTCAGACATTATTGCTGTCATTCGCAATGAGCAGGGCATTGGAATGTCTTCAATAGACGGAGAACTGATCGTTGTTTTGCTGGCTATGGAGGGCATCGTTATTGACCAGCAACCTGTGATGATGCGATCGGGGATTGCGATTTTTGGGAATTTGCCCTTGGGTTCCTATACTGTTTTGGCAAGACATGCTTCGCTCAGTCCGACAGAATCGCGTCAGGATCTTGTCTTGCAGAACAATGTGATGCTTGGGGTAAAATTTGTTTACGCTGAGTCTGAGCGACGGTTGCTCAGGATTGAGTTACAGGAGGAACGTCTGGATGCCTGAAACGAAACGCTATGCCATTGATCCCGATTCCCTAAAGGGATGTCGCATTCGGGTGTCGTTCCATTTCAAAGAGCTACAACGAGAGACGAATCCGATCGTTCGAGCCAATATTGCTCAATACCTGGCAGAAGCTACAGCAACTCTGGCTCTGCTAGAGGCTGAGGAAGCACGTAAGATTGCGCTGTAGTCGAGAAACCGGGTTTCTGGTCACAACCTTGGGCGTACAGCAGAGACTTGAAAAGAAACCCGGTTTCTGGGACATGTGTTAAATAAAATCTACCTTTCATCACATTTCGCTCAGCCGATCGAAAAAAGACGTTTAATAAAGGTATTGCAACCTCTCTGTCTTTCGAGCCATGACTATTGCGATCGCCCTTATTATCTGTGGAGTGCTGACTCAAGTCGTGGTGCTGCGAACCTCACTGGTTCAGCGTCCTCTCTTCACCAGAATGTGTCGTACCTGCGGCTACCAGATCCCGCCCATGGAACGCCCACCCGCCTTCCACGACTGCCCCGAATGCGAGAAACTTTTCAGCCTTAGTGACCGGCTGGTCCAGCGCTAGGCTTGGCTTTTTTGAGAAAGAACACCAGCACCGCGCTCCCCACCAGCGCACAGCCCATAAAGAAAAAGCAATCGTTGAACGCCATCACATTGGCTTCACGACGAACGATGCTGGCAATCCGCGCGATCGCCTGATTTTGTGCCGTCACGGCATCCGCGCCATTCGTCGTGAAAAACTGCGTGAGCTGATCAATGCGATCGCGCGTAATGGGATTTGACAGCGACACCGAATCCACCAGTCGATTGGAATGAAAGCGTTCTCGTTGGGATTGAATCGTTCCGAGGATAGCGATCCCCACCGAACCGCCCAGGTTGCGCGACATATTGTAAAGTGCCGATGCAGAGCCAATCTGTTTTGGTTCAATGCCCGCCGTTGAAATACTCGACAGCGGCGTAATCACCAGCGGTTGCCCCAGCGCCCGCACAATCTGCGCCGGGATCAACTGGTCAATCCCCGTATCGTGCGTCATGTGGGAATTCATAAAGCAACTGGTGCCAAACAAGCCCATCCCGATCGCCACCAACAGCCGGAGATCAACCCACTTCATCAGCAGGGGCACAAACGGCGTAATAAACAACTGTGGAATGCCCGACCACATGATGGTTTCCCCGATCTTCATCGCGTTGTAGCCCTGCACCTGCGCCAGATACAGCGGCAAGATAAACGTCGAGCCATACAAGCCCAAGCCCAACGCCAACGTCACGATGATCGACAAGCCAAAGTTTCGTCGCCACAGCAGGCGCAGATTGAGCAACGGCTGCTTACGGATGAGCTGAATGATGACAAACGCGGGAAGCGCGATCGCCGCAATGATCGCTGCACGTTGAATCTCTACCGAGCCGAACCAATCTTTGCGGTTCCCCTCATCCGCAAAAAACTCAAAGGAGGCAAACCCGATCGCCATCGTTGCAATCCCCCACCAGTCGCCATTCCGCAACAGGTTAAGCTGCATCCGTGTGCGGGGCAAGCCGTACCAAACGCCCGCAATCAACAGTAGCCCAGGAATGACATTGAGGTAGAAGATATACTGCCAGCCGTAGTTATCCGTCAGCCAACCGCCGACTGTAGGGCCGATCGACGGTGCAAAGGTCGCGGTAATCGAGAACATCGCCAGACCGATCGGCTGCTTCGACTTCGGCAGCGTCATCAAAATGACCGTAAATGCCATCGGGATCAGCACACCGCCTGTAAAGCCCTGTCCCGCCCGAAACGCGATCATCATGCCCAGGTTGGCGGAGAACGCACAGGCAATGGAAAACATGAGAAAGAGAACGGCATTCACCAGCAGATAGCGCCGTACCGAAAACACCTGCGACAGCCAGCCCGTCATCGGGATCACCACAATTTCAGCCACCAGGTAGCCTGTCGAAATCCACGAACCCTCATCGATCGTCGCGCTCAAGGCACCCGTAATGTCATTCAACGACGCATTTGTCACCTGGATATCCAACACTGCCATGAACGCGCCCAAAAGCGTTGCCATCACGCCAATCCATTCCCGCACAGACACCTGACGCTCATCGGAGCCTTGGGCAGCATTTGGCAGTTGAGGGGGGCGATCGGTGCGAGTGCTGGTCATTGAGTGAGTGTTTAGCGGTTGGTTGTTGTTGGTTAGAAAAAGGCATTGGGCAGCGCGTCAGCTTGAAACCTTCACCTCTTGCCACACCCGCCCCGAATTGAAATTCAGGGCTAATAGTACGAAGTCCATTGAAATGGACTGAAGCGTGGCTCAGAATTGTAGTATCTACATTTGTACGCTACTGACTTCTGACTTCTGACTCCTTTCCTCACGGCGTTTCCACCGTTGCGACCACCGACATCCCTGGAGTAATGCGTGTTTCATAGCCTTTGATACTATCGGCATCAAAGATGATTTTGACAGGGATGCGCTGCACGATTTTGGTGAAATTGCCTGTGGCATTATCGGGCGGCAGGAGCGCAAATTTTGCGCCTGATGCGGGTGAAAGGCTATCCACTCTGCCTCTAAAGACACGGTCTGGGAAAGCATCAAGCTTAATTTCAACCGCCTGTCCGGGCTGCATCTTTCCCAACTGAGTTTCTTTGAAGTTGGCAGTAATCCAGGGGATCGGCTGCACTAACGACATCAGCGTTTGTCCGGGCTGCACGCGTTGTCCGACTTGTACCGTGCGATTGCCGATGCGTCCCACCAGGGGAGCCGTAAGCGAGGTGTAATTCAACTGCAATTGAGCATTCTTGAACTGAGCGATCGACTGATCAACCGTTGCTAGTGCTGCCTGATACTGCCGTCGATTCACTTCGGTCTGCTGACCGCTGGCGTTTGCTTGCTGCAAGTTTCCCTGCGTCGAACCCAGTTTTGCCTGGGCATTATTCAGATTGGTCTGCGCCTGCACGACTCGGGCTTGTGCTTGTTTGATCTGCTCGGCGATCGCATCATATTGTCCTCGTGTTGACTCGTACGTTGCCCTGGCAGCGTCAAGCTGTTGTTGAGCCACGGCACCTTCTTTAAACAGCGTCGTGTAGCGATTGTAGTCAAGGTCAGCTTTGACCAGGTTTGCCTTCACTTGCGCGAGTTGCGCTTTGGCGGCTGGCACCCCTGCCTGGGCTTCTGCCAGCGCCGCTTGAGACGTGGAAACGCTGGCGGCAGCAGCATCAATATTGCCCTGTGCCTGCGTCGTTAAACCCTGTGCATTGGTGACAGTGACACCAATATTTGCCTGAGCAACCCGCGCCTGTTGTTGAGATGCTTCCAACGAGGCTTTCGACTGCTGGAGAGCGACTTCATAGTCCTGTGGATCGAGCTTTACCAACAGTTCGCCCTGCTGGACCTGCTGGTTGTCGTTGACAGCGACTTTAACCACAGTGCCATTAATGCGGGCATTGATGGGATGCACATCAGCCGTGACATACGCATCATCGGTTTCAGCATGGGTTGCCGCGAAACGCCACCAGCGATAGCCCACAATGCTGCCAGCGATCACGCCCACCCCCAACGCGCCTAGAAGAATCCATTTCCGGTAAGGATGTTGACGGGGTACTTTCGGTTCGTTGGGTCGTTGGTCGGTTGCTGGCTGGGGTGAAGAAATATCCCGATCGAGCACGGCTGGCTTTTGTCCATCGAGGTCTTGAACCTGATTCGTTGAATTAGTAGATTCCATTTTGAGGACATCACAAAGGGTGTAACGATTGGCGATCGCGCTCATGCAAGTCGTTGAAGTCAGCGGGAGAAACTGGCGTGGCTGAAGGGCATGAAATAAACCGATGGTTCATTCAGGCTCCGTTTGATTCCTAAAAGCAGCCGTGATGAATGGATGATTGTGATGATGCCATTGACCCGCATCAAAGACCAGTTATGCAAATAACATCTAAAGCTGTAAGGTGTATAGCACCTCAGCCGCTAAAAATTAGTACGCGTCGAACATTGAGTCCTGGCTATAACTTAGCGTGCTAAGCATTGGCTTAAAGCCGCTTGGGTATTGAATTTGTGGCTACTCGGACATTGAACTTGTTGAACACAGCCAGAACAGGACATCCCAATATATAGAAGCAGACGCGATCGAAAAACCACCTCCAGACGGATGATGTTGAGAGTCTGTATTTGAGTAAAGTAAACGTTTTGGTTCTCAAGAATGAGAATTAAATTAGTTCGAGTTTCTGTAGGGCGCGATATTGAGGCGAAACGCTCTGCAATGCTTTCAGGATGACCGTCCCAGTGCCACGCCCCTAAATTGCAAGCGTCGGTATGATTGAGTCCATGACGCTAAAGCAATACCAGGAAGTTGCCTAATCATTCGCAAGGGGCTGGTTATAAACGCGACCCGATGTAAAACCAACGAGTTTACCACCTTCCGTCAATGTCAGGTGCCGACCACGCCACTCAATGCTGTTGCCAAGGAAGCTATAGCACCACAGCGCACACCGCACCAGATCGCTCAGCGGCACCAACCACAGCAGCGGTTTCGCCATCGGATCGCGTAGAACCTTAACGCCAACTACCCATGCCATTGCCAGCCTGAAAGCCCAGGTGATGCCTAGCACTGCCCAACTGAATGCCGAACCGTGTGCCGTCAGCACAAATACGAGGCTTGCCACTGTACCAAAGGTGAAGATCTGTCCGGTGTAGCCCCAGGGTTGAGAAAAGCGAATCCCCCGATTCCAACGGGTCTGGTGTTGCATAAAATCAATGACACTCGCGGTTGCCAGGACATGATCCACGACGTAGTGGGACAACACCACCTGGTAGCCCAAATTAGTTGGCATGCGACCTAAATGAAAGTCATCGTGCAGGTAGTTAGCGACGGCTGGGAACCCACCGATCGCCTCTAGCACAGCCCTCCGTAGAACGATCGTGGCACCAATCCCAAACGTCATACCTGTTAGCGTGCGGGAGACTAAGACCGTCGGTACCAACTCTGTCGTGATGCCCAGGGCTTCAAACGCCGCAACCCAGCCTTGCGCTAGCGATCGATAGGTGCAGGTGACAACGCCCACGGTCTTTTGGCTTAAGGGTTGTACGACATTCATCAAGTAGTCTGAACCGACCTTTATATCACTGTCTGCGATCAGCAAAATGTCATGTTTGGCGGCTGTGACCGCATTGGACAGATTGCTAATTTTGCGATTGGCTCCAATCATGCGATCGCTCACTACCAGATCAATATCGATCGCCGGGAAGTCTCGCATAATCTGCTTTGCAACCGCGACGGCAGGATCGCTGAGGTCTTGAATGCCAAAAATAATCTGATATGTGGGATAGTCCTGGCGACAAAAGGATGCAAGATTCTCATACGTGTTGCGATCAAGCCCACACAGGGGTTTGAGGATGCTCACGGGCGGATGGAACGCTGCATCAACGGTGGTAGGTGTAGCCAGAAAATCGATCGCGGCGTACAGCGCTAAACAGTAATAAACAATAGCACTCACGCAGAACAATAACGGCAAAGAGGACGCGTAATCACTGATGCTGAGCGTCAATGGGTGTAGCTCAATCAGATTAAAGGCATATAACACTATGGTCTAACGACTCCTAAGTGGCAATAATTGGTTAATTCAAAGCCTTGATGTTGAATAGCGATCCGCACGCGGTCACTGATGAGTGCATCGCGCTCTGCCTGCCCCAACCCAATGCCGTTGTCAGGCTCACCAGCCACACGCGTTGCCGGATGAGAATAAATTTCCACCAAATTGGCTTGAATCAGAGGAATCAGCTTCAGCAGATACGCTTCCGTCATCCGACCACTATGCAGCAAGCCATACACGCGATCGACCGAGTGAATCCCCTGCGATCGCAGCACCCGTTTACCATAGCGACGCAGACCCGCATACACAAACGACAGCAGCCGTTTGGTGATCCATTCAGAGCGATCGGCTTGGATGGCGATCGACGCTTCTTCAAAGGGCAGGCGCATGAACCGAATGTTAAACTCCTTTGCCAATCTCACCAGATGATGCAACACCACTGGCTGCACATGCACATGCACATGCCCATCTACATGGGAGAGCGGTAGCCCCGTCTGGCGGAATTTCTCTAACTGTGCCCGTATTTCAAGCGGCAGTTCGCGACGTGCTGCCGCATTGAAGTGGTAGTAAAGCCCCGCTTTCTCCGGTTGATTCGAGAAGCTACCCTGGGTATCTACCAAGTGAGGAATTTGGGTTGGCGACAGTACCGATCGCCCGCAGGCTAGCACGAGATGTAACCCCACTGCTAATGTCGAATGCGCCTTTGCCAATGCCACCGCCTCTTCGAAGGCGTCGCCTGTCACCATCAGGCTGGTGCTGGTGAGAACGCCTCGTTCATGAGCCGCAATAATGGCTTGATTCACGCCCGACGAAAACCCAAAATCATCCCCATTGACAATGAGCTGACGACGAGACGACGGGTGTCCAGATTGATGCATCCTGTTTCACGTTAAGAGGCTGTAAAGGAGTAATGTCACTTTTAGCTATCAGCAGTCAGCTATCAGCAATTAGCTTTTAACAGTGGGTAAAGGCTGAAAGTAAGCTCTACTGGATTTGGGTTTCATCTCTCAACCAAACCTATGTTCTGATAGCTGATAGCTGAATCCAAATTACTTACGTACCCACCGCTACGATTCCGAAACGCTGATATTGGCTTGGGTAGGTTGCCGCCGGGGTAGCAGTCTGAGGGTGCTTTGGGCGATCGCAGAAAGCCTGGGCAAGAGCCGGGGTTGCAGGAGGCGATCGTCAAAGACGCTCATCCGCTGGGCATTTTCCCGCAGGCAAGCGGAGAAGACACGATCGGGTGTCAGGTTATCGACAAAGGTACCTGCTCCCGTCGCGGTAAAGACTTCGCCAGTGCCATCGCCAGCCTTGCCAAAGATCTGCGCCAAATGCAACAGCGCCCGACCGTAGTGCCAGCCGGAGTAAGCGCCTCGTAAGGGGGTAAAGCCACGTCCCTGCTGCACTTGCAGGTAGCTCACCCAGTTGGTGAAAAAGACGATATGCCGTGCTTCTTCATGCAAAATGGGGTCAAAGATGGTGAACAGCGCTTCAGGGAAATAGTTGGTTTCACGCGCTAGCCCAAACATGCCAAACGCGAAGTACGAATCCAGGCATTCCCCAAACCCAAAGTCGATAAACTCTTGCTCAATGTTGTCTGGCACGACAGGGGCTGGTGGCTCCGCAATCTTGACATCGTAATGATTGATCAGAAACTCCAGCAGCCGACCGTGACGGGTTTCCTCTTTTGCCTGGAGGGCGATCGCCGCTCGAATGTCGGGATCGCTCACCGTCTCAGCAAACGCCGTGACCATGACTCCAGCCTGACGCTCGACGCGCAGTGCTTCCTGCCAAAAGGGGATGCCCCGTAAGCGCTCTAGCGCAGCAGCATCCAGCTTAGGCCAGGGAAGTTTCTCAGGCTCATAGTCCTGATAGCTGTCCATAAAGCTTTGGCAGAACAACTGTTTGTGGGCGTCCGATCCAATTTTCATACGTTCGTTCCTTTGGTTACGTTCTTTATGTTCGACTGATCACTGACTTAGCGCTTGCGGACAAACCGGACGAGCGCAGTACCAGTTCACCACCCCGCGTGAGCCGAAACTGCCGTCCACGCCACACAATCGTGTTGCCTGTGAAGCCGTAGCACCAGAGTGCAAAACTCATGCAGTCTCGCAATGGCACTAACCACAACAATTGTTTGGCAACCGGGTCTTGAAGGCACTGAACGCCGACAAACCATGCCATCGCTAAACGGCTTACCCAGGTCAAACCGAGCACCACCCAACCCAACAGCGAGCCTCCGGTTGCCAGCAGAAAGAGAAGGCTGCTCACCGTCCCGTAGGTAAAAATCAACCCGACGTAGCCCCAGGGGCGAGACACACGGATACCGACCATCCAACGCAGTTGGCGCTGTAGCGCACCCATCACTGTGCTAGAGGCCATGACGTGTTCGATAATGTGCTGGGAAAGGACAATTTTGTAGCCAGCCTGAGCCGGTAAGTGACCCAGTTGAAAGTCATCGGCTAAATAGTTCGCGATCGCCTCAAAGCCGCCGATCACTTCCAGGGCAGAGCGCCGGATCACAATCGTCTGACCCATCGCAAATTTTGTCCCTTCCAACCGATCGCTCACTAACACTCCTGGTAGGAACTCAGTGGCGGAACTGAGCGCTTCTAATTTAGTTAACCATCCTTCTGTTAGTGAGCGATAAAGACACGTCACCACACCCACATTGCCATCGCTCAATGGTTGGACAACCTGCCGTAAGTAGTCTGCTTCCACATGCACATCACTGTCTGCAAGCAGCACGATGTCATATTTCGCTTTAGCGAAGGCATTGGCAAGATTACTGGTTTTTCGATTCGCACCTAGCGTGCGATCGTCAATCACTAATTGAAGCTCACGGTCTGGGAAATCGCGAATGAGTTGCCGGATGACCGCAACACTGGAGTCACGCCAATCCTGCACGCTAAAAATGACTTGATAGGTGGGATAGTTCTGACGGCAAAAAGACGCGAGGTTGTCATAGGCATGAGGTTCAAGCCCACAAACAGGCTTGAGGATACTGACGGCTGGATCAAAACTGGGCTCAACTAATCGCTTTTGGGAGAAGAAGGTGTGAGCCGCATAAAGGGCGTAACCGTAATAACCAATTGCTGTTAAACACAGAAAGAACAAAGGTACGAGCAGATAAAACGTGATTTCAAGTCTGATGGTTGAGAGTACAGTCGAGAAAATCGAAAGAGAATGTAGATACGCCATAGATTGAGATGCAAAACTTTAAATTGCTTTCATTAACCTGCTGCGACTCGACTCATCCTTGGCTGCTAACCATGAAAGGCCATTCGCCTTGCCACCAACAATAACCAGCATTAAAAACTCGAAGATTAACCTAACTTTCTAGCAATAGCAATGACTTCCAAACAATGATATTTAATCGGTGACATTCACACCTTACAGCGCACCTGAGCTGAGAGAAACAAACGCTACACCAATGCCAATCAATCCCGTACCGGCCAAACGGCCGATCGGTAATGATTCTCGTAAAAAGTAATGGCTACCCAGTGCACTCAAGGGATAACTCAGGGCCGTCATGGGTATGACCAGGCTCAGGTCTGCCCAACTCAACAGTGCAATAAATAAGAAGAAATCAGCCGCCATGCAAGCAACCCCTAAGCCAATAAAGGGACTGCTCAACGCCCGACGGACTAGCTTTAACAGCGATCGCGCGTGCAATGTTGTCACGGCTCCCACTTGCTTCATCCCAGCGGCCAGCAATAGATCGCCAGCAGATGCCGCTAAAACCATCGCCGCAATGGCGACTCCAAGCTTTGATAGCACCAGCGAAAACGACAAAGGAATCAGCATCAGCGCCGAAAATTGACCGCTTCGCAGGCGCTGCTTTGGCGTTTCAGTAAGCGTTTTTTCGCCCAGGTCTACCAACAACACACCACTGGAAATCAAACCGATCCCAAACCAGCGCACCGTTGAAACACTCTCACGCAGCACTAAGCAGGCAAATAAAGCCGATAACACAAACTTTGTCGCTGTCATGGGCAGCACATAGCTTAAGTCTAGTCGTGACAGCGCGATGAGATAAATCAACAGTGAGCCGATCAGAAAGGAAACACCGAGCACAATCCAGGGGTTGGTCAGTACTTGTAGGCCGATCGATAAGAGATTCGCAAGGTTTAATGTTTTCACCTCACTCACCTGTCGCATGCCTCGGCTTAGCCAAACATCGCCCAAAACCTGAAAGATCACCAGCAGTAAAAGAACAAAATGCTTGCGCACTGAGATAGGTTGCCTGAGTGTTGGATGGCTAAACATCTTCGCGTAGGGGCGAAGCATTCGGGCAATGATTTCCCGTAATCGTCGAGTGATGACTGATCAAAGGCTTCGCCCCTACTGAATCGCTTGTCCGTGGGCGATCGATTGTGTACGACGTTCCTTAAGATACGAGAAGAATTCGCCGCCTTCTCGCAAACGACGGACTAGCATTTGTCGATCGCTCAACATTTCGCGCACGATAGGGATAATCGCCTTCGGACGGAAGTAGAACCGACGGTACATCTGTTCCACAGCATCTTCGATCGCCGCATTGGAGAGGTCTGGGTATTGCAGCGTTGACGTTTGCATCCCAGAGCTAGCCACCAACGCCTGATCTGTAAACCAGCCGTTTGCCTTTGCCTGCGCATACAGTTCTGTACCCGGATACGGGGCTGCGATCGATACCTGAATCGTATGCGGACTCAGTTCACACGCAAAGCGAATGGTTTCTTCAATTGTTTCACGGGTTTCCACTGGCAAGCCAATAATGAACGTCCCATGAACGGTAATGCCCAATGCGTGGCAGTTTTTCATGAACTGCCGTGCTGCTTCTAGCTTGATACCTTTGTTGATATTGTTGAGAATCTGCTGGTTGCCTGACTCAAACCCCACAAGCAGCAAGCGCAACCCGTTATCGCGCAGTTGTTTGAGGGTATCGTAATCAAGATTGGCACGGGCGTTGCAGCTCCAGGTCAGCTTCAGCCGCTTCATGTGCTCACTGATGGCGATCGCCCGCTGTTTGTCGATGGTAAACGTATCGTCATCAAACATGTATTCCTGCACACGATCGCCAAAGATTGCTTTGGCTTCGTCCAGTTCTCGTCCTACGACGGCTGGACTTTTCGTGCGGTACTGATGTCCTCCGATCGTTTGCGGCCAGAGGCAAAAGCTACACTTCGCCGGACAACCGCGCCCTGTGTAGAACGAGATATACGGGTGTAGCAAGTACCCAATAAAATACTTGGTGATGTCTAAGTCCCGCGCATAGGTCGGCAAAACGCTCGGCATCGCATCCCAATCATGAATGAGATCGCGCTCTGGCGTATGATGCAGTGTCCCATTCGCATCGCGGTAGCTTAAGCCTTTGATTTGATCCCAGGGTTTGTCTTCTGCCAACTCTTTGCAAGTGTAGTCAAACTCATGACGGCAAACAAAGTCGATCGCAGGGTTCTCAAGCAACGTTTGTTCGGGCAACACAGCTACATGGGCACCAATCAACCCCACTGACACAGACGCATTTTGCGCTTTGATGGCTTCAGCACATTTCACATCATTTACCAGAGACGGCGTGCTGGTGTGCATGATCACGAGTTCGTAAGCGCGCGCGATTTTGAGCACGTCCTCAAGCGTCTGGCCGTGGGGAGGGGCATCCACCAGTTTGCTACCCGGCACGAGCGCAGCAGGCTGTGCCAGCCAGGTCGGGTACCAGAAGGAAGTAATCTCACGCTTAGCCTGATATCTTGACCCAGCACCGCCATCAAACCCATCGAAGGACGGTGGACTTAAAAACAACGTTTTTTTCACAAATGATTCTCTTAGGAACAGGTCGGGGCGTTTCAGTCACATGCTCTAACCAGTATTTAGAGCTTCAGTATGTCAACACAGTAAACTTTCTGTGATGATTTTATTACGAGTTCACGCATAGCCATAGGGCTTTCTGCTGGAAAAAACAATGTAATTTACCCCTTAAGCTAGAGTTCTGTGGTTGCTCGCGTAGTCATCCGCAATAAGTTTCCTGCTTTGAAAGAGTTACACATAAAGCTTCTAGAACCTGCGGAACCTCTGCCTGGAGCCCAACGAGCCAGCGGAGACACGTTACAAACTGGCTCGCTTAACGATCGTTATCCTTGCGGTAGAGATTTAAAGGTTTGGTGAAGGGTACTATAGAGTACTGTTTTTCATTCTGTAGTGCGTACTACCATTTACCGAATCATTCATGCCAATTTTTGGACTTGTGTGGGTTGCATCTTGGGTAAACTGCTTTTTCTCGTCTAGCCAAGACCTGCTGCGACCGCCTGCTTACTTAGCAAACGCTTTACCGCTTCAGGCTGTCCTGAAAGTCAGCGGCTCTCAGGAGCCAATCTTTTCTGCTAGTCACGATCGCTTGAGTATGGCGCTCCCTTCAACGCAGACGCGCTCGATCGGACAAGCAGCACTGCTCCAACCAACCCCAGCCCTTTCGCTCTTGCTACCGTTTGCCGATGCGCCTGTACCGTCGCTGGGTGTTCTGAGCGCATTCAAAAGCCTATTTTCTGGCTTTCAGAAATTTACAACAGGCCATAGTGAGCCTCCAGTTGTAGTGGTACCCGTTACCTCAAAGCAAATCGCTCAGTCAAACCTGGCGCATACAGGTACATCAGGATTAGGGTTTGGTCAATGTTTACCGATCGCCCAACCCGACCAGTCTTCAGCCAGTCGCTTGAAAGGCAAAGCGGCTCAAACGCCTAGCCTTTTTCAAGTCAAAGTGAAAAATCATGTGGTTGGTGCAGCTCCTAAACGTCGGGAGGCCATGCAACTGGCACACCGCCTGGAGCAAGCGCTAAAAGCCACCAAGCCTCAGTGGAATCAGCTTCAACCAGGCCTTGTCAATGGGGTTCCGGCTGGAAAGTTGGGCGATCGCGTCTTATTTACCATTGACCCACAGGTTGAAGCTCAGTGGGATTGCACCCCTGAAAGTTTGGCGATCCAGTGGATCAACGATTTGCGAACCGCCGTGGCACAAGCCCCACTCTCGCTGGCTGACGCGCAGGCGAAAATGTATGGGCTGCAAGCAACCGGGCAATACATTGAGGGTTTAGCGTCCTGGTATGGCCCCTATTTTCATGGGCGGCAAACCGCCACTGGGGAAATGTTCAACCAGAACGATTTTACGGCTGCGCATCCGTCGCTGCCCTTTGACACCTATCTCAAGGTCACTAACCTGGAAAATGGCAAAGCGGTGATTGTGCGAGTCAACGATCGGGGGCCTTATTTTGAGGATCGGACGCTCGATTTATCCCGTGAAGCCGCACGCTGCCTGGGCAGTGAAACATCGGGAGTCGTAACGGTAGAAGCCGAAATCATGCAGCCTGAGAAATCAGCCACTGCGTCGAATCAAACGATCGCCCAACGGCTATAGCACGACACCCATCGGCAAAATCAGGTGGCGATGAGCATCGACGATGAGCTGTCCTTCCCCTCGAAGTTGCCCCAGCAACCGTGTGACAGTCACCCGTGTGGTGCCGATCGCGCTGGCTAAGTGCTGGTGGGTCAGACGAATGCTAATGCGAGTACCTTCAGCCACTGGTTGACCCACTTCCATTTGCAGGAGCAACAGCAACTGACGCAGCCGATCCTCAACTCGCCGATAGCCCGCCATTGCCAGCATTGCCTCTGTTTGGCGGAGCCGACGCACCGTGTGACGACCAATCTCTTGCGCCAGAGTCGGAGATTGGTCAATTTCTGCCATCGTCAGTCCCATTAAGTCAACATCCGACAACGCTGTTGCTTGATACGGATAAATCAACGTTAATGGCAATCCAAAGGGCATGGAGGGGCCAGCAAGCCCCAACAGCGCTTCATCGCCGCTTTGGTACAGAGTGCTGAGTTGTACGACCCCACGGCAAACGACCCAAACGACCTGTGGATTCATGGGAATGGTTTGTCCTGCCCGAAACGAGCTTAGATCCCGCCCGTGATAGAGTTCTTCCAGAAATTGACGCAGATCCGGTTGGGTAACTTCTCTAGAGGCGTAGGATTGCAGCATAGAGCCTTTGTGTGTGATGGAGATTACAACAACACTAGAACCTCTATTTCAAGGGAAGTTAATTAAAAGGTTGCCTTCAGGTTAAGTTTTGGTGCAGGTTTGAGACGACAAGAAGGCAAAGAGCAGAGGGCAGAAAAGTTGTTGGTTGCTGGTTGTGAGACGAGAGGCAGTACACGCCTAAGCGCCTTAAACGTAATCAAACAGAACAGTTGTCATGTAGTGATGGGCCCAATCGTTGCCAAAGGCTTTTTCGAGCACACGGCGGGTTTTATCGTTTTGCTGTTGTTTGACGCAGTAGTAGCGCTGCCCTGCGAGAATGTCGTCCTGTTGTTCTGGCGTTGATGGTGTCGCGATCGCCTGTAAGCAGTGAATCGTCAACATTGACTTGACGCGATCGATGAACTGAGTTTCTTCTTGTGCGTTACCAGGACGAATGAATAAACAAAACTCAGAAAAAATATCGCCCCAGGGTGGCAGTTCACGCGGTTGCGAAAATTGGCTAGTGGGTAAGGCTTTCAGGTCTTTCTGGTATGGATTCGGTAAATGGTGATCAGGGCTAGTGGGCGAAAGATCTGCGATCGCAGCGCTAATCTGTCCCCGACCGCCGACCAAATCTGTGCCAAACATCGGCAGCGCATAGTCTGAGCGTGGAAACATAACGCAATGCAGAATATCGAGGTTTGTGCCCACTTTCGCTAGTTCCAGGTGCAGCTTACGAAACTGGGGGGTTTGATAGCAGTGGTTCTCGATCGTCAGCTTTTCGCCTTCCAGCCGCCCTTCAACATAGCCCAGTTCTGCTGGCAGCGGATAGGGTGAGAGATCCAGGTGTCGCTGCCAAACCGATTCAATATCGTCGGCCAGTTGGCGAATCGCAGGGTGCAGTTGGGTGCGGAGCGAAGAAGAGGAGGAAGACATAAGGAGGATTAAGAGGAATGTAAAAGCGGAGGGCGTCGATCGTGATCGGCCCTGTAGCCATCCTATGGCAGTTGTGTACCCTGTTGCGGACTGGATACCACGACACTGATTCGGTTCCACACTGTATTCGGTTTCACATTACAGTCAGGCTTACCATGCAGACCGTGAGGAACCCATTCAAAACGAAGGTGCGCTTTTGCACTTAGTCCACCACTTAAGCAGCCCGCTACTTAGGGACGACTGCCGATCGCCCATTGCCACTTCACAAACGATGTTTTACGCAGCCACGCGATGAGCAGCCCAGCCACAATCAACAGTGAGACGATTACCGCAAACATGAATAACGGTTCGCGGCGTGGAATCGTCGCAGCCGTCGGCAAATTTGGTTCGGCAACGAGCTGAATAGGCGGGTAGGAACCAAAAATATTGCCTTTATCTACCTGTAGCCCCGCTAAGGTGGAAGAAAAAACGGCTTGAGCGATTTGGACGTCCCGATTGAGGGCTTCTAGCGTGGAACTGCGCTGCGATAAGACACTGAGCCGCAGTTCTAGTTGCGCTAGCTGGCGATCGAGTTCCTGAACGCGTGCTGTCGTGCCACGCTGCTCGACTTCATTGGTCACAATATCCTTAAAGAGGATCTCGCGTGGGCTACTGCCTTGAGTTTCACCACCTGTATTGAGGCGAGCGATCGCGGCTAGATCAGTCGGATGCCCTAAAATAACCTCACCACGGCTTTGGAGGGCGCTTTCAGTCGCTGCTTGTCGGGTGGTTGCCTGCACAACCACGGGGTGGTTAGGGCCAAATTTTGACGACACATCCGCCAATTTAGCCGTTGCTTCACTGTAGGCACGCAAATATTCTTGAAAGAGGGGGTCAGCACGCAAGGTAAAGGCTTCTGTTGCCAATTGGGAAGACAGCTTGAGGCTGCTTGATAGGTGCTGCGTCCGTATTGTGGCATCGCGCTGTTGGGCGATCGCTTCGACCCGTTGCCGCCGGAGCGCCTCGATATTGGTGGCAAGCTGATCAATCTGCTCGTTGGACGCCAGACCAGAGCGAACTTTATAGTCAGAAAGGCGAAGTTGCGCGGTTTCCAGTTTCTTGCGCACAATACCTAACGAGTTTTCAAAACCTGTATCCACTTCAGCAGACTGTTGCAACCGCAATAGGGTCAACCGTTCCTGGAACGCTTCATATAATGCCTGAGCCTTTTTCTGTGCTTCTTCTGGCGTAGAACCCGGCACACTAAAGTTCATCAGGGCAGTACCTTTCACACCCTCTACCGAGGGAAGGCCAAACTGCGAGGTCGTCATGCCCAGCTTTTGAGCCGCCGATCGGCGTACCTCATCAGTGGTCGCAATCAGTTTGTAGCTGGCTTTTACATCTTCACGGGTCGCGTTTAGCGGCGTGTCTGGAGACTCGGTCTTGACCGTTGGCTCAGGGGGTTGCCCTTTAGTGCGAATAACTTGTTCTGGCAGAATAACAGAATAGAGGCTGGTGTAGAGGCGTGGTGAGTCTTTGAGCAGGTAGAGCACTAAACTCCACACAGCAGCATTCAGTGCTGCCGCTAGAGCCAAGTACCGCAGTCCGCGTCCCCGATCTAGGGTTGACAGCGATGCAGACGGGGAAATTTGAGGAAACTCATTCATCCCGAAACAACCTGTGAATTAAGAAGAACGGACTTGCAATATCGGTGATTAAACGGAAGATGCTGGCGAGATTCGTCACAGTTGAATCGTAGCAAACTACCCCATCTTGCGGCATCAAGAAAGGATTTTCGGCATCGTTATCAGACTGCTTAAGCAAGCGCTCGATTGGGCGTTCAACCACGGTGGTTTTGCCCGTTAGCCGATCGGTCTGCACCAGCACAGCGCGTCGTCGAGCATTCGTTCGCTGCGTACCACCCGCGCAACCAGCCGCGATCACAGCCTGTGAAAAACGAGTGCCATAGGCAAACGTGACCACCTGCCCCCCCTTACTCGCATTGGGCGTATTTGGAGCCGTCTGGTTAGACAAAAACACAGTAATATCCGTCGGCGTTAACTGAGACGGGCGCACCAACTCATTTTGGCTGTAGGTCAGCGTTGGCACAATCACCTGATCTCCAGCGATCAGCGGCACATCAGGCACCGCTTTGCCTGTGAGTACGCCAGAAAGATCAAATGTCTTTTCTTGCTTGCCGCGCAGCAGCCGAATGCGTTGCAGATCCGCAGTCGGCTTTAAGCCACCAGCCCCGCGAATGGCGGCACTCAAGTAGCGATCGGGCGAGTAGCTGCCAGTTACAACGTCTGTCGCAAGGGGCGTTTGTCCCTCCTGCATCTGTCTCTTCTCTGTGATCGCATTAATTAACACCCGACCGGGACGAAACGTTTCTCCCGCAACCGTCACTTGTACAGGTGCCCAGGAGACGACATTGACACTCAACTCAAGCGATTCGGGACGAAAAAAGCCCTTGTTGACTAACGCTTCGGCCAACTTTTTTTGCACATCAGACACTTCTAAACCAACTGCAGGCTGCGGTTCCAGAAATGGAATTTGCAGCGTTCCATCGACATTCACTTCATACAGCCCACTTAACCGAAAGCGGCTGTCAGACGGCAATTCGTCGTCCATTGGTGTCAACACTCGCACACGATCGCCCGGCGACAGCGGCAGCGCATAGCCTGGAAGGACAGTTACCGTCGCGATCGTAAACGCCGTCAAGATTGAAATAGTCGATTGGTAAATGCGCATTGAATAAGGAATAAGAGGGGAAAAGAGTTTTGAGTTCTGACTTCTGGCTCCTGACTTCTGGCTCCTGTCTTCTCTAACAACTCATCACTAACAACCAAAAACTAAATATTGATACTATTCGGAATCCGTGACGGTAACAAATACGGATAATCGACCCCGTACTCGGCGAGTCGCTGTTGATTGCGAGCTTTAATTTTGAGTTCGATCGCGGCTAAATCAGACTGAAATTGTGCCAACGTTTGGCGATCGCCCGCCTCCACAAACTGTATTAACTCCGAGCTGCCCAGTGTCCCCCAGCGGATGCCGCTCAACGCAAACGAGAGCTCCATTTGGGCTAAGTCTTGGTCGGCGTTTGGCAGCAGTTGCTGCAACGAGGTGGCGGTATCAGGACGGCTGTAAAGTGCTAAAGGAGCGTTGGGCGTATAGCCAACATAGTCGAACTGGCTGAAATTGACCGCTGCATGCTGCGGTCCACACGTAAAAATTACCTGAGTCGCAATATTAGTTAATTGTTGCAAACTGGTCAAGGAGCCGACTTGAGCTTCTGCCCCTGCTGCTGGTGGAAAGTTGGGCACGCGAGGATCGGTTGGCAGCGGGTCAGGATTGAGCCTGGTGTGCTGGAGCCACTCTGACGGTAACCAGGTAGGCACTTGCGGAAACTCGGTTGACGGGCGAGAGTCTAGCGGCGCACCCAATTCTGCTGCCCAGGCCTGCAAGTAAGGGTCTCGCTGCACTGACTGATCATCTGGATAATAGCGTTGCAGGTAGCGGGTGACATAGCGCGCGATCGCCTCCCACAGCAACAGTGCATCGTCCCGGTAGGGAAACTCTGGTAGCACATCTGGCTCAATGCCGCGCTGATGAATGATCGTAGGCAGCGCGTAGTCCTGAAATGATCGCTCCCGGTAGGCCTGGTTAATGATTGCCAGCGAGGCCGCACGAGTGGGCGCCATTAAATTGTCAATGGCAGCCCCTTCGCCCAGCAGAATTGTATTACCACGCGTATTGATTGCCAGCAGGAAACGAAAATGGGGACGCAGCAGACGGTAGACCGGGTGTGTCGCAGGCAGTTGACGGGGAGTGGCGATCGCAAACGCTTCCATCGTCAGGTGTGTGTCACACAGATGCACAATTAATTCGTGATACGTAACATCGGCGGTTTGCACAAACAGCTTTGCCTGCATCCAGCGATCGGTATCCGCTTGAGTTGGCGTCACCAATCTGCCAGGCTCCACCTGAATCAGCACGGGCTCCAGGCCTGTATCGGCACGGTAGAAGACCGCGATCGGGCTACCGACATAGCGGCCACTCTGTAAATTAGCCGGAGTGAGCTGCTGCAAAAGCGGATAGTCCGCCACAAAAAGGCGACGTTCTGCGGCTGCCTGGGCTAAATCGACTGCATCACTGTTTGACGATACCTGACCTGTCTGCTCATGCTCTGCCCGGAGGCGTTCTGACCATACTTGCAGCAACGCCTGATCAGTCTGCTGAATTTGTCGGATTGCCATCGGGTTTTGTCCTGCCAGACGCTGACGAGCAAACTCACGATCGCTCAGCCCTCCGTGACGCTCATGAATGCAGCTGACTACAGGGCGAGAACGCCCAAAGTCTTCTAGTACCTGATAGAAGTGCGATCGGCGATCGGTAGTATCGGGGTGAAACCTTGCAGCGGTTTTCGCTGCCAGCAGCACTGTCGCCATTGCCCGTCGTTCTCGCACAAACTCAGCATCAAACTGCTCGTTGGGCGGTAGGTTGGCGTTAAACCAACCTGATTGCAGGATTTTGAAATCAACCAACAGCGTCGCAAACTGCGACCACGCCTGATCAAGCGTTTGGTTCATCTGCTCAAGCTGGCGGAGCAGCAAACTCCAGGGTTCCGATACTTGCCCTTGCGCCAGCAAATTGTGGCGGCGTTGGCTCAAGATGTAGCGCAAAACCCCATCTTCGCCAGCATAGGGAAAAATACGGGCCGGTCCACGCTGATCAAGGGACGTGGGGTCATAGCGGTAGTGCCCCTGCTGCTGGGTAGGAGAAACATGGAATCCCATAAGCTGCTCCGATAGTAGATGACTCGTTGAGAAGACGACTCGTTAAAAAAGCGATCGCGATCACGACGCATCATAGCAAGTAGATGTCTGTAGAAGGCATATACCAGTACACAAAGGCGGCGGCAGGGGACGCCACTCAAAATGCAAAATGCCCCTATCTTATCTCCTCTGCTCCTGCTTCCTTTGCTCCCCCTGCTTCCTTTGCTCCCCCTGCTTGCTGCTTGCTCCCTCTGTTCCCCCTCCGCGCCCTCCTACTGTGCAGCCAAAGTCGCTTCTCGCAGCTGGCTACCAGGGTTCAAGTCCTGCATTGCCAATGCTTCGGCTCGAACGCGTTGTTTGTCGGTATACTCACGTATTTTTACCTGAGCTGTGGCGTGGGTAGGCGTATCCGCAGAAATTTTCTGGAGTGTCTCAAGCGCTTTGTCGAAGGCTTTTGTCTCTGCCTGGTTGTAAGCAACCTGGAGATAGCTAACTGCCTGAATTTTCTGCTTTTCGCCATACTCACGGAGCTTTTCTTGCGCTTTAGCATGTACAGACGTGCCTTCGGGGATTTGTTTCAGCGCCACGATCGCGCCTGCAAAATCTTTAACGATCGCTCGACCATAGGCATCGCGCAACAATTGAGCCGCTGCTGCCTCTGCCTGACTGGCTGATTGCTCTACCAGAGGCTTCACCTGTGCCTGCCAGTAGTTATTTTGCGGTAAGCCCTGTGCTTCCTGTAAGACGGCCAACCCATTCCCTTGCTTAAAGGCTGCTTTTGCGGCTTGAGACTTGCGCTCAGCCGTTTGCCAATCAGTTTGCCAGTTGGTGATTGCCTCGCGTGCCGGGGCATAGGCAGGGCTCTCTTTGGGAATCGCCTCTGCTAAAGACACCGCTTTTTGGAGCTGACCTGCCTGGTACTGCTGGGTTGCTGCTGCCAGGGCTTGTTGATCCGGGTCAGCGGCACCAAAGAGCGTACGATCGATTAAGTGTGGTAGAGCATAGCCGCAGACCGCTGCTGCCATGACAGCACCAATGCCAACACCAATTTGCACAGCCGGACTAAAGCGCTGTTCCGCGATCGGTTCTTGTTGTGGCGTCTCAGGTAGTACTACTGGCTGAGAGGTTTCCTGCAGAGGGCTGTCAGGGCTCAGAGCAGGCGCGATCGGCTCCGGCTCTGTCGAACTCAGCGGCAAATTGAGTGGCACTGCTTGAGTTAGCTGCTGTAAGGCTTGCAGGGCTTCCCTCGCAGACGGATAGCGTTGCGTATGGTCAGTGCGCACCATCCGGCTGAGCACCGCCACCAACCCATGCCGCAGTGTAGAGGCTGCCGCCTGACCAAAGGGGTGCCAAAGAACCTCTCCAGTGCGAGCATCGGACTCCAATTGTAGGGGAGGGACGCCCGTCAACGCTTGAATACCGATCATACCGACAGCATAGACATCGCTGGCAAGGCATGGTAGACCCTGTATTTGCTCAGGGGGCTGATACCCCTGTGTATCGGGCACCAATGATAAGGCCGCCAGCCTATTTATCGTCATCAGAGACAAATGAATATCACGCACTGTACCGAAGTTTGTGAGAATGAGTTTGCCATCCTGCAAGCGCCGGATCAGATTATCTGGCCGCACATCGCCGTGCCGACAGCTGTCTCCATGTACCACTGCCAGGGTTTCTAAACAGTCGAGCAGCAATTGCACTACTTGTTCCTCTTCCCAAGGTTGTGGCGTCATTACCAAACTCAGGGGCGTACCATCGACAAATTCCTGCACCAGATGAAAACCTTGTTCATCCTCAAAACAGGCTAACAGGCGAGGAATTTGCTCATGTTCTCCCAGCCGTTCCAGCGTGAACGCTTCGCGCACAAAGAGCTGCCTCAAGGCAGCTTGGTAATCAGAGCCATAAGCAGCGGGTTTCACGTGCTGAATAACGCACTCTGGCTGGCTAGGGCGACGAGTATCTTGTGCCAGGTAGGTTTGTCCCCAAGGGCCAGTTGCTAAAATCTGGATAACTTGATAACGCCCATCCAGCAGTCGATCGAGTCCTGAATAACTGACCTTAGCATGAGTCAATACGTCCGACATAGCAAGAATAAATGGTGAAAGGAATAATAAATAGAGGGTTACGAGCTGAGTGCATGACGCTAACAGTCACGGCCGAGAAGAGACGGTCGAAAACGTAACAGACATGCCGCGTAAAAACACCCTTGGCTTCTCAAAGAGCAACATCCGTTTCCGCGATACACCGTTCTTGAAGGGAGCTTGGAGCATTTAAAGCTTAGAGGACTTAAATCCATGTATACGTGCTTTCACAGAACAATCCGGAACTTTCAGGAGAATTGTCTGGAAACGCATGATGTTTGAGAGGGGCTTTCCTCGCGTGGTTCTCTCACAGCACGATCTCCTTGATTAAAGCTTTAGCCAACGTGCCGATCGCGGCATTTCAGCTTACTATTAAAGCCGTTAAAGCTCCGGTTTCTTTCGCATGACTGATGCTTCTCCATCAACATCGGTACCTGTCGTTCCGCCGACTCCCCCGGATGTCGACCTTACGCAACAGGTGCGTTTTCGCAGTGAAGGGGGCAAACTGCTGTTACTTTTGCCACCCGAAGGGGATGATGACCAGTCCAACACGTCCTTTCGCTGGACTGAAGTTTGGCAGCAATTGAAACAGCGGCTAGATGCAGGCGAACGCTTCTGGCAGTCTGAAACAACTGTGCACTTAATCGCTCGCGATCGCCTGTTAGACGGACGACAACTCCAAACGATCGCGGATGCCCTTACCGAAGCCCAACTTCAGCTCAAACGGGTTTACACGAGCCGCCGCCAAACTGCCGTCGCTGCTGCGACCGCTGGCTACTCCGTTGAGCAGCAAGCCTCGATTTCGCATCTAAATCAGCCGACGCAAGAAATTGCGCAGGCTATGGCAGAACCGCTGTATTTAGAAACCACGCTGCGATCGGGGGCTGACATTCATCACAACGGTACAGTCATCATTCTGGGCGATGTCAACGCAGGTAGCGCGGTTGTCGCAGAAGGCGACATCTTAGTCTGGGGGCGTCTGCGCGGCGTTGCCCATGCTGGCTCCAAAGGCAATGCTCGCTGCCTGATTATGGCCATGCAAATGGAGCCAACCCAGCTTCGCATTGCCGACTTTGTCGCCAGACCCCCTGAAACGCCCCCAATTCAGTACCATCCTGAAGTGGCCTATGTCACACCTCAGGCCACCATTCGCATTGCTAGAGCTGCTGACTTTCATCGAGGCGGTAAGGATCAGGAGTGAGTTTTGCCTTGAGTGAGCAGTCAGCGATAAGTTTTCTTCTACAAGCTGAAAACGCTTTGAGGAGATTCCTAGTCAACCAAAGATCCGTAGGAGCAGGTTTGATACAAGCTTAACGGCTAGAGAAAAAGACTCTAGCAAAAACTGCCCCCACCCAACAGTAAATTTTCTTGAGCATCTCCTTCGTCGTCAGGGGCCTCTGCCTTATGCCTCCTTCAAAAATCCCCTCTTTTAGCTTCTCTGCAAGGCTTTTTCTGATACTGTGATCAAAATGTAGTGTACGGAGTATAAGCATAGTTAGTTTCGGTATAGTTAGGACACTTTAGAATCTAAGCAGTCCCAACATTGAAAGATGGAACTTTAGCCTCTTAGCATTTCAGTTAGGCAGTCAAGCAAGGTCTCAGAATCAAATCTGAGTCCATAGTCTTTGGAGTACATGGTCTAAAGGCTATCGTTCAACCTCATCTAGCATTCAGTTTGTTGTCCCCCTCGTTATTTACCGCCGATTTCATGAGTCGCATTATTGTTGTTACATCTGGCAAGGGAGGCGTGGGTAAAACTACTACCACCGCCAACCTGAGCATGACGCTAGCGCGGCGAGGTCGTAAGGTTGCTGTAGTGGATGCCGATTTTGGTCTTCGCAACCTGGATTTACTCCTGGGCTTAGAAAATCGCGTTGTCTATACTGCCATTGATGTTTTGTCGGGTCAGTGCCGTTTAGAGCAGGCACTTGTGAAAGATAAGCGACAGCCTAATTTAGTCTTGCTACCAGCGGCACAAAACCGGACTAAAGATGCCGTTAACCCTGACCAGATGAAGCAACTGGTGACGACGCTGGCACAAACCTATGAATATGTGTTTGTTGATTGTCCTGCAGGTATTGAGATGGGGTTTCAGAATGCGATCGCCGCTGCGAAAGAAGCCATCATTGTGACCACGCCAGAAATCGCTGCTGTGCGTGACGCCGATCGCGTCGTTGGGTTGCTCGAAGCCAGTAACATCAAGAAAATTCAGCTAGTCGTCAACCGTATCCGCCCTGCGATGGTGCAAGCAAACGACATGATGACAGTTGAGGATGTGCAAGAAATTCTGGCGATTCCTCTCATTGGTGTGGTGCCTGACGATGAGCGGGTCATTGTCTCCACCAATAAAGGTGAGCCATTGGTGCTGTCAGAAACGCCGTCTCTTGCAGGGAGTGCCTTCAACAATATTGCTCGAAGGCTCGAAGGCGAAAAAGTCGAGTTTCTCGATTTGACCGTTAACAATGACAGCTTCTTTGACAAGCTCCGCAAAGTTTTGAATAAGAAGATTTTTTAGTAGAAGTGAGAGGTGGGAGGTGAGAGGTGAGAGGGGTCAGAATCAACTCAAAGCTTAGAACTCAAAACTTTTCCTTCCTCATCCTTAATCCCTCCTCTCGTTCTTCCAACTCAAAACTTTTCCTTACCCCTCACTCCTTACTCCTCACCTCCCTACCCCCTTGCTCCATGTTGATTGAACTTCTTGAACGCCTGTTTGCTCGTCCCGGTGACAACAGCCGCAACCAAGTGAAAAACCGTCTGAAGCTGGTTTTGGCGCACGATCGCACCGATATTCCGCCTCAAGCGCTAGAAGCGATGCGAAAGGAAATTCTTGAAGTGGTCTCTCGCTATGTGGAGCTTGATACGGAAGGCATGGAGTTTGCGCTCGAAAACAGCGATCGTACGACTGCACTGATTGCCAATTTGCCCATTCGTCGCGTTCGGCCCACACCTGAGCCACTGCCAACTCAGCTAGTTGAGCTGACCAAAACTGAAACTACGACCACAGAATCCATCGCTTTAGAGTAGGGTCATCGCAGTGCAATGCCCCTACTCCCTACTCTCCACTCCCTTTTCCCGTGATCACTGGCAAAACTAAGCTATTAGGTGTCATCGGTGCACCGATCGCTCATTCTCTGTCGCCCATCATGCATAATGCGGCGATCGCTCATCTTGGTTTAGACTACGTTTATCTACCGTTTTTGGTGCAACCAGAGCACCTTCAGCAAGCGATCGATGGCTTTGCTGCTATTGGCTTGCAGGGCTTTAATATCACTATTCCCCACAAGCAAGCGATCGTCCCTTTGCTGACGGAGGTAACGCCGACCGCTCAGGCGATTGGTGCTGTTAACACTGTATGGCGTACGGAAAACGGCTGGAGTGGCACCAACACCGATGTCGCTGGTTTCCTAAAGCCACTCCAAGACGAACCGCGCGATTGGAGCCAGACGACAGCCGTTATTTTAGGCAACGGTGGTGCGGCCAGAGCAGTCGTCGCAGGCTGTGCGCAACTGGGCTGTGCTGCTATTCAGGTGGTCGGGCGCGATGCTCACAAGCTAGACGCCTTTCTGCACAGTTGGGTTGGCTCCTCTCTTGGCGTCAATCTACAAGTTCACACCTGGACGCATTTGCGGAACCTTTTGCCTCACGCTGGGTTGCTCGTTAATACAACACCGATTGGTATGTCGCCTCACATCGAACGATCGCCACTCAGCCCAGAAGAGGCTGACCTTCTGGTGCCCACGCTCATCGCCTACGACCTGATCTATACCCCCAATCCCACCGTTTTTCTGCAACAGGCAACCGATCGGGGCGCGATCGCGATCGACGGCTTAGAAATGCTGGTGCAGCAAGGTGCTGCCGCCTTAGAAATCTGGCTACAGCAGCATGTTCCAGTCGATGTCATGCGGCGATCGCTCCAACAGCACCTGGGTTTAGGCTCATAGTCTCCTCAAAAGCCCTTCAATCCCGCATCGCCAACGCCTGTAAACATAATCCACGACAGGAAAAAGTCGGAAATAATAATCGCAAGGATGCTCGTGACCACAGAGGTCGTGGTCGATTGACCAACGCCCTTTGCACCGCCGCTGGTCGTTAAACCCCAGCTACAGCCGATGATCGCGATCAACGCACCGAAGATCACCCCCTTAATGGGCCCTGCGCAGATATCCCACACGCTCATCAGGTCGTGGGCAGACGAGAGAAACACACTGGTGGGCATATCGTACATTTGGCTGGCAATGAGTACACCGCCAGCCATACCCGTAAAAAAAGAGAGGATGGCTAATCCCGGTAGCATCATAATGCAGGCAACCACGCGTGGCACCACCAGGTAATCGACCGGATCGGTTTTCAACATGTAAAGGGCATCAATTTGCTCAGAAACCCGCATGGTACCGAGTTCTGCTGCAAAGGCAGAACCCACACGTCCTGCAACGACAACAGCGGTCAAAATGGGCGAGAGTTCACGGGAGAGCGCGATCGCCAAAATCCCCCCCACAGCCGACCCTGCTCCTAAGCGCAGGAATTCTCGCGACACTTGAATAGTAAAGACCATGCCAATAAAGGCAGCCGTGATCAAAACAATAGACAGCGATTGCGGACCCACAATTTTCATTTGTTCAATCGTGTTGCGGCGATCGATTTTACCTGTCAGCACATGATAGACGACCCGTCCACCCAGCAACACCGCTGCTTTCAGCCGTTGGTTCCATGCTTCCCAAGACGAGAGCGTGTCATTCATCGGAAACACCAGTAAAAATTATCTGAATCATACTCTCTACCCGCTTCCAGTGAGACGAGTGAGGAAAGACACTCAACTCACTACTACTACAGCCTCTTACCACAGCACAGAAGGAAGCGGCTGCTGGCTGCTGATATAGGTTTGATAGCCATTGTTATAGCCGTTAGTGTAAGCTCGCTGTTCGGCATTATTGACCAAGCCTAGAAGAGTAATACCCCGATTTGTATCTTGTGGAAAATTGGATTGAGCATCGTTGTAACCGTCGTTGTAGCCTTGTTGCCTGACTTGAGCAAGCTGCTGAGGAGGAAGAGTCGGCGCGGGTGTTGGTGACGGCTGCCGTTGATAGCCATTGTTATAAGCGGTGGTGTAAATGCGGATTTCAGTGGGATCTGTTAGCCCTAGGGCTGTAATGCCCTGGCCTGGGTTAGCATCAAAACCAGACTGTGCAGTACTCAAGCCATCCTGGCGACCGCGCCGCTGTAGTTCAGCTTTACGATCGGGTGAAATTGATCCTGTCGGTGGCGGTGGCGGCGAAATTGTGGTCACTGAATCGTAACCACGATAATATTCTTGCCGATAGATTTGTTGGTCGGCGGCTGAAAAGCCTAACTGCGGGAGCCATCGATCGGGATTACGCGGATCGCTTATGGTCGCGTCTCCATAACCATCGCTATAGCCTCTCGACGCGGGTGTTTCACCGGCTGCTAAACGCTGAGATGTCGCTGTTGGTGCAGTCGTTTTTTGAGCCGTGTTGAAGCTCGCACTTCGCGGCGAGTTCCCAGCGGGTGAGGTGGCGATCGGAGTACTGCAACCAGAGACGAGGCAGAGCGCAAACGAGAGAACGGCAATCCTGATCAACATTAGTTCCTTTGATGGGTCATTTAAGCAGCCCAACCCTGGAGCGAAAGGGAGCGCACTACCTAAAGTGGCGGCACTGTTAGTTCCAAAGTCTCAGAATCGACAATCAAATCAAGATTGCAAATCCTTTAATGCTTATATATTCCACTAAGCAAGCATTTTTTGAACGAAAATTTTGCGGTTTGCACGATCGCTCAGCACCAAAAAGCCTAAAACGAATGATCGCACGTCAATGCAATAGATTTGGAGCCGCTTGTTTCACCAGATCAAAAAGGCCATCCGCAATAAACTGAACGGCGATCGCCAGCATAAAAAAGCCCAGCACTCGATTAAGCGCACCTAATCCATGGCTGCCAGCCCGTTTTGCTAACGGCTCTCCCAAAATGAGACAGAGATACAACATCAAACCCAGCAGCACAATGCCAAAAAGACAACCGATGTAGTCACCCATCTCAGTTGTGCGTTCGGACATGCCAATGACTACCCCGATCGCACCAGGCCCACTAATCAGGGGAAGGGCGTATGACTCCACTAATCACCATGTCTATACAGGCAAAGCCTTGTCGCTACACTACACGCTTTTTACGTCCAATCGTAAACAACCTCTCCGCTCGCAACCTTCTCGTGAATCAGTTCCCGGACTAAATCCAGCTCTTCCGCGCTGACCTTGCCATTGGACCAAATGATGGCTTTGATCGTTTGCATTTCCTGAGCGGTCAATTTACCATCTGCGATCGCTCGTTCGATCGTACTTCTCAGCTTTTCCAGGTGTTTAGCATCGTCAAGTGGGTGTGCGGGCTTGTTGGAGTATTCAGTTTCCATGTGCAGTTCCTCCTAAGACAGGGAGCGTGAGGCATTGATCGTGATCATAAACGTCCTGTCTTCATACTGGTATACCGTTTTCAGCAAGGTTTCAGGCATTTCCGCTATCAGCGGTTAGCTATCAGCTATCAGCCATCAGCTATCAGCGGTCAGCTATCAGCGGTCAGTTATCAGCGGTCAGCGGTCAGTGGTCAGCAACCGACTATAAAACAGAGCTGTCCGCTGCTCGTACCTCCCGCCTCCTGTCTCCTGCCTTCTCTCCACAATCCGTACCACAGACGACATCATTGTGCCCACTCTACAGATAATGATGGAACATCTACATCGCTTTATTGCCGGCTAAGCTCCCATGACTATCTCTCCCTCGATCGCACCCAATAGCACTCAACCCGTGCTTCATCCGCTTGAACCGCTGACACCCGAGGAAGTGCAAACAGCTGTGGCAATTGTGCGATCGGAACGTCATCTGAGCCAGCAGTTTCGCTTCCCGACGGTCACTTTGAACGAGCCACCAAAAAGCGTTGTACTCAGCTTCAAGCCGGGTGATTCTGTGCCGCGTGAAGTGTTTCTGGTGCTGTTGGACAACGAAACAGGCAAAACGTATGAGGCGATCGTGGATCTCAACCAGAAAACTGTTCGCTCCTGGCAGCACATCCCAGACGTACAGCCAAATATTATGGCGGATGAGTTGGCAGAATGTGAGATCGCCGTTAAAGCCCATCCAGAGTTTCAGGCTGCCCTGGCAAAACGGGGCATTACCAATCTGTCGTTAGTGGTCATCGATCCCTGGGCGATCGGTCACTTTGGGTTTGCCGACGAAATGGGTCAGCGGCTATCACGCTGCATCTGTTATCTCCGGGCAGTGGCAAATGGTAACTTTTACTCATGTCCGATCGATGGTTTAGTGCCCGTCGTCGACCTGAATAAAATGCAGGTTCTACGCATTGACGATCTGGGCATAATGCCTGTACCCCCTGATCCGGGCGAATATGCCCCTGCCTTTATCCCCAAATGGCGTGATGACATCAAACCTTTGAACATCACGCAGCCTGAGGGCGCTAGCTTTGAGGTCAATGGACACCATATTCGCTGGCAGAAGTGGCAGATGCGGCTTGGGTTTACGCCACGTGAAGGTCTGGTGCTCTATACCGTGAGCTACGACGATGACGGCAACGTGCGCCCGATTATGTACCGGGCATCGATGGCAGAGATGGTGGTGCCCTATGGCGATCCCCGCCCCCAGCACTACCGCAAAAATGCCTTTGATCTGGGCGAACATGGTGTGGGCTTGCTGGCAAACTCACTCAAGCTGGGCTGCGATTGCCTGGGCGAAATTTATTATTTTGACGCCGTCCTTACGGACAGTCGCGGTGAGGTTGCCATTACCGAAAATGCCGTTTGCTTGCACGAAGAAGATTACGGCATGTTGTGGAAGCATACCGACTGGCGCTTGGATGCGGTCGAAGTTCGACGATCGCGCCGCTTAGTCCTGTCCTTTATTGCCACGGTTGATAACTATGAGTACGGCTTTTTCTGGTACTTTTACCAGGACGGCACCATTCAATACGAAATCAAGCTCACGGGCATTTTGCTCTGTGGTGCGCTCGGTGACAACGCCAAATACGGCACGATCGTCGCTCCAGAACTCAACGCCCTCAACCATCAGCACTTTTTCAACATGCGGCTGGATATGGACATTGACGGTCAGCCCAACTCTGTTTACGAAGTGAATACCCACGCCGAACCAATGGGAGAAAGCAATCCCTATGGGAACGCCTTCTATGCTGAATCAACGCTATTAGCCACCGAGCAAGCGGCTCAACGCATTGTTGATCCCCTGGCTGGACGCTATTGGAAAGTCGTCAATCCAAATGTCCACAACCGTCTGGGTCAACCCGTCGGTTACAAGCTGATTCCGGGCGATACCATTCTGCCGTTTGCCCATCCCGAATCGCCGATTCTTAAGCGGGCAGGCTTTATGACCAAGCATTTGTGGGTTACACCGTATCATGCCGATGAGCGCTATCCCGCTGGTAAATACCCCAACCAGCACCCCGGTGGTGAAGGGTTGCCGAAATGGACGCAAGCCGACCGTGCGATCGACAATACTGATGTCGTCGTCTGGTACACGTTCGGACACCATCACATCCCTCGCCCAGAAGATTGGCCTGTAATGCCCACTGCCTACAGCGGTTTCACCTTAAAGCCGATCGGCTTTTTTGCTGCCAGCCCTGCTCTGGATGTGCCACCAAGTCAACCCAAAACGGGGCATTGCCACAGCTGACTATTTGTAGGAGCTTTACCTGTAACGTCATTGCTGATAGTAAATCGGCGATCGTGCGGTTGAGAGTGAGGGCGCGATCTTTGATTCTGGGAGCGTTGAAAGCTGTCGCCCACCATCACGCGGCAGCAAAAATTCAACAAACCGCTGAATGGCTCTTAAGTACGATTGTGCTCCCGGTTGATAAAGCCTAACGTGCTCAGCACCAGCGATAAAAAAGAGTTGTTTGGGAGGAGGAGCAGCAGCATACAGCCGTTGGCTCATTTCAGGCGGAATTACGGAATCAGCCGTTCCATGCAAAAACAAAATAGGAATGCGGAGCGATCGCACTTTAGAGAGCGAATCAAAGCGTTCTGTTAGCAGCCAATTCACAGGAAAGAAACGCAAAAACTGCCTACGCTCAACGACCTCAGACATTGATGTGAAGGAACTTTGCATAATTAACCCTTCTGCTTCAGGGTGCCTCACAGCCAGATCTAACGCGATCGCGCCTCCTAAAGACTCGCCATACAGCAAAATTTGCTCAGGCGGTAGATGACGGATCTCGCGAAGGTAAGACCAGGCAGCCTGACTGTCCTCATAAACTTGAGGCTCGGAAGGGAACAATCCTTCACTACGGCCATACCCCCGGTAGTCAACAACGAATACAGAAAAGCCGAGTTGGTGAAAGGCGGCAACTCTCGCAAGGTAGTTATAATCGCCCATGTTGCGGCCAACGCCACAGAAATACAGCATGACGTTTGGAGCAGACAGCACATTCGCTGGTTCACCAGGGATCACAGCATAGCGATCGTGCTTAGAGGGTGAGGGTATCCACCAACCGTGTAGTCGGTCATGAGAGCCCGCGATCGGTATCCAGACATCCTCATACGGCAAGTTAAAAGCTGTTGCATTGGGCAGCATCGCCAGTTCAGGCTTCGGGCGATAGAGCAGGTAGCGTTGCCCCAAAAAGAGCAAAATACAGGTTGAGATGTAAGCGATCGTAACTGAGCTAACCACAAACAACAGTTGTTTCCGTCCGTAAAACCGACTGTTTCTGCTACTAATCATTGCGATCGTTCTGACGCCTAACCACTGTAACCCTCAATGTACTGTAACCTTCCATGCAAAAAGCGCTCCCTCATATGAGGGAGCGCTTTTCAATCAATCAATCAGACTTTCAAGCAGCCAGTACTAACCGTTGATGGAGGGAGCGGAGAGAGCAACCGGAGCCGCTTCACCAGCTGCCAAGTCCAAGGGGAAGTTATGAGCATTGCGCTCGTGCATCACTTCCATACCCAGGTTCGCACGGTTCAAGATGTCTGCCCAGGTGCCCACGACACGACCCTGTGAGTCGATGATGGATTGGTTAAAGTTGAACCCGTTCAGGTTGAACGCCATCGTGCTGATGCCCAAAGCGGTGAACCAAATGCCAATCACTGGCCAGGC
>NZ_PVWK01000082.1 GCF_003003795.1 Stenomitos frigidus ULC18
CCATGGGCAGAGCACTGAAAGGGGTGATCTATAGTTTCCTCCCTCCTTCTCGGCTTCACCAAAAGCTGGGAAGAGCCCGATATGCTTGACATCTAATACATCTTGCATTGAACCTTCCTTCAGCGATCACCTGCTTTAACCAGCACCTTTAGAATGCCCTTTTCACACTCAAAGGCAGCTCGTTCATGCCAAGTAATGTGCTGTAGCAACAAAAGTCTGTAATGGGTTTGCAAGCGCGATGACGCTAACAAGGTGCTGCTCGACCAGAAACCTAGCAGAGCGGAACCCCAGGTTCATGAACGTTGTACGCCCTGATTGCGTGTGGACTGGCAGCACCACGCTCAATCCGTAACCACACACTCTGAGCCGCTTGGCTCTTGGCTTGCTTCTTACTGCCGCCCTCGCCCTTACCCACAAGGTCAAAACACGCACAGACGCACTGAAACAAGCCGTTGCTCGTGGCGACTGCCGCAAACGTGTACTCCGGCAGTGGCACACCCAGGCGTTGAGCGTATTGGTTGAGCGAACTCACGTAGTCTCGCTCCTGGTTCGCCGCGATCAGGGTCTCCGGCGCGGGACGCACAGGCTCAACTGGCAGTGGCGTAGCTGTTTCTGGTAGCTGTGCTGCGGTACTGCTGACCAGTGTTTCCCAGACCCATGCTTCTAACCAACGGGATGCGGAGTCTTGCTGCGCTAACGCTTTACGCGGCGCGACTGACCAAACAGGCGGACACTGCTCTTTGCCTGCCTGAGTCACCACACAGAGCGCTGCCCAACCGTCCGGTGTGCTCTGCTCTTTGAACTCAACAGTGGGAGTGGGCTGCCAGTGCATGCGGATCAGGTTCAGGACTTGCAGGCTCATGGGGTTGTCAGCGATCGCTGCCCAGACCTGGAGCTTGACGCTCACACTTGCTGGTGTGTTGGGCATGACCACCAACACCTGGTAGAAGTCCATTGCTGTTAGTGTGCCGTCTGCCAGTCGTTGCAACAGCGTGGGCTCGAGTGCTGCCCACTGGTCGTTAAGTACACCCTGCTTTAAGGCTTTGCTGAACAGCTCAGGAGACAACGCTGCCAGGTCAGTCTGCTGTACTTGCGCCACCACTGCACTCCGTCGTTGTGCCCGATGCTGGGCATTCTTCTGATCACGGCGGGCGTGGTGTAGCGTGGTTAGGAGTGTCGCCATATCTGCGAGCGTGGCGATCGGATACGGGGCTGGTTGACCGTGCAGCGCCGCTTTGAGCAAGCGCTGGTTCACCAGGTCAGCGTACCGTCGAATCGGGGACGTGGTGTGGGCGTAGACCGCCAAACCCAGCCCAACGTGTGGTTTCGCCTCTGGGCTGTACTGCGCCCGCTCATAGTGCCCCGCCAGCGCCCGTCTGAGTTGTTCATCATCGGCAATTGCTTTCAGCTCTTGCACAAACTGCTGTCGTTCCGCAGGCAACTCGTTGAGGTCACGATAGTCATGGACGCGGTACAGCCAACGGTGCTGATGGTCGTGCATGAACTCAGAGACGACCCGATTCGTCAGGATCATGAGTTCTGCAATCATCTGCTGTGACCGCAGGCTTTGCGTCACCACGCGACCGTCTTCGTCAATGTAGTTTGCCCCGACGGTGCGCCCGTAGACAGCCCCCTGTTGCTGCCGTTGTTGTGCCAGTTGGCGCGTCACTTGTTCTAGCAGTCGGAGTTGTGGTTGCAAGTGGTGGGGTGCTCCCCGCAGAATCCCCTCGACCGCTTCGTAGCTGAACTGCTCCTGGCTGACGAGCACCTGTTCACGCAGGGACACGTCCAGCAGGTCGCCCTGTGGGTCCACCAGAATGTCCACGGTGATGACCGGGCGCTCGACGAAGGGCAGCAGGCTCAGCGACGCTTCCAGGCTCTGGGGGAACAGCGGTTTGCGCGTGGTTGGCAGGTACGCTGTCTCGCCACGTTTGAGCGCCTGCCTGTCCAGAAAGCTGTCCAGCGGGACTTGACTCGCCACGTCAGTAATATGTACCTGAAGCTGCGTGTTGTTGCCGTTGGTCTCCACCCAAACGGCATCGTCCAGATCTTGTGAACTGGCACCGTCGATGGTAAAGCCTGTCGCGGTTTCCATAGACAAGGGTTTCATGTGACGAACGAACATGGGGGCGCTGGGCTACGCCTTTGCAGCCCCATTATCTTGGGCGATCGCGATGGTCCTGCTACCGGTATTTCAGCATACCCATTGTCAGTCGGCGCAGTGCGATCGCTCTTCGTCCTGATGGCGCTGGTCAAACCAAGTCTCAAGCAAGCAAAGCAGCCGAGGGGTCCGTGTTGGGATACTGGTGTTCGCACTAGGAAGCGATATAGGCATTGAGCCGAGATACATGCGAAAGTTTATCATATGGATGCTGAAAGCCTCTCTGTGAAAGGCTTTCAGCATCTGGCTCGAAACAGGGTCTTGTTGGTTAGTTGCCGGATAGGCAGAAGCGCAACGGTAGAATGCGGCTTTCAGGCGACGAATGAGGCGCAAATCAGGTGGTGTACTAACCGTTTTTCATTAGTACAGCGTCCAAAAGGAGTCCAAACCTTTACTAATCAGGGCTTTCAGCGATTACGGCTAAAGGTCAAAAGGCTAGAGTGCCTATACAGTCTACGTTTCAAGGCGATATGATAAAAAATCACACCTATCTCGGCTTAATCCCAAAAGCATCTAATTTTACCATCACCATATAAAAACGATGGTCAGGATAGCAGCATGTTTGTGCCATGAAACACCCAAAGTGGCGAGCACAGGGACTGAGATGCAGTCGAGTAGGCCACCGCTGTCCACTCACGACTGACCCTTCCTCCTTGGCGAGAGTTTCTAGCCTTCATCTAGCCTCATTTTGTGTAAGCGCAAGCAAAATGGGCCCCGGGTAAGGCTGCTCAGACTGGCATAACTGACGGCAACAGGTAAAACCGCCCATGTCGGGCATCATCGCATCGAGCAAGACCAGATCAAACGCATAGCGATCGCGTCATACTCGGTGTAGCCCATGACCGTGCAGACATGTCCCGCTGCTAAAAAGCCCTGGACTTGGTTATGGGGTGCAGCCAGAAACGTCTCCATGGCGGGGGAACGAGGACATGAGATACCAAAAGAGAGAGATTTTTGATGCCTTGTTGATGAACTTGGTAGACCAGCATTGCTGTTGTCGGTGCTATGGTTTCAAACCCAACGGCAAAGAAGACGATTTGTTTGCTGGGGTTCGTCTGAGCAATTTTAAGGACATCCAGGGGAGAATACACGATGCGAATATCGCCGCCCTTGGCTTTCACGATGAGTAAATCGGTATGGCTACCGGGCACGCGCAGCATGTCCCCATGGGTGTGGAAGGCGTAATGGGATAGATGGCAATTACTTCATTCAGTTGATAGGCAACTTGAGCGACAGCTTCGTTCCCATCAATGGTTGCAAAGGTTCTCTCCCTAGAATTTGCCATACCCATAGAACCTCAATGATTTGTTCCACCCTTGAGGGTAGGCAAAAAGTTTGAGGAACTTGTGAGGGTAGCGTGATCGGTGCAGCATTCAGCTAACACGTCATGGCAAAAGTTTTACTACTTGGCATTGAGAAATTCTCTGAAAAACGGTATTTTGGGCATATTCTGCTGGTGGTGTTTGAGTGTTTAAATTCACTGGCTTCGCTTGGTTGGCCGCATTCGGTAGTTGTCTGCGCGTTTTTTGTTCGGGCATATTATTGTCATTAGAGATCGATCGCACACACCCATAACAAAAGCATTCGCTCAAGGATTAGTTTATGAGCAGCACCAGTGATGCTAAGGCGGGAGAATCGATTTCCAATAATCAGATATCCTGGTCTGGGAAGAAAGCTGTCCCAATCTCATCCCAGGACGCTTGGGATCTCATGTGGCGCCCAGGGGGGCAGTCACATTGGCTAGGTCTTCAAGGTCACATCGAATTCAAAGCGGGTACACGCTTAGCTTTGACTGATGAGACTGGTGTCTGGCGCATCGCTCAGATAAAAAGAGTCAAAAAACAAGAGCCTAAGTCCGTCACTATGTTGATCAGTGCTTCCGCATCCTGGTATCTGGATCATGAGACCGAAGTAACCATCGACATCACGAGACAAGACGAATCGGGAAGTGTTATCACCATTAAAGAATCGGGCATCCCTAGCGGGCGCTACAAAGAGGTGCAGTGTTACTGGAACAAGCGCCTAAATCGGCTAAACGATCTCGCCGTACGCATAAGAAATCGGCGAAAGAATGTTCGCCAAGCAGTTGTGGTAATTCACGGCATCGGCGAGCAACAGCCTGGAGAAACCCTTAAAGGACTCATTAACGGAGTGTTCAACGTCAATGGCAAAAGACGGGAGGGGCAGAAGGAGTGGATAAAGCCCGATCAATATTCCAACTCCTACGAACTGCATCGGGTGACCATTAAGGGGACAAAAGACCAGCCAACCACAGACATCTTTGAGTGCTACTGGGCACACATCATACGCAACACCACCCTTGATCAGGTTTCTGCTTGGGTGTGGTGGTTGTTGTTTCGCTGGCCCGTGCCCAAGCCGATTTTCCCATGGTGGCTTCTGGTATGGATACTGATCCTAGCCGTGCTGGTCGCAGCGATCACAGCCCTCGCTGGTGTCAAACTCGTAGGCTGGGCTTTTGCCCTCCCCCCTTTAGTGCTGGCTGTATTGAGCTGGCTGTGGCATTATCTTGGGAACCCTCTGGCTATTAACTTCATCGGTGATGCGGCACGCTACCTACGCCTGCATCCAGCAAATATTGCCCACCGCCAAGCAATCCGCGAAGCGGGCGTGTCTCTTATCGAGAAACTCCACGCTTCGGGTCGGTACGACCGCATCGTATTGCTAGGGCACAGTCTAGGTTCGGTCATTGCTTACGACATCATCACCCACAGCTGGGCGCGAATGCATAAGAAGCACGATAGCCCGATGTCCCCTCACTTCAAAGAAGTCATAGCCGTTGAACGGGAATTGACCAAACAGGCATCTCCCAACGCGTTGGCATTTCAAGATGTCCAGCACACCGCTTGGTACCGTCAGCGTAAAAACACACAACCCTGGCTCATCACCGATTTGGTCACAGTCGGCAGCCCACTGACCTATGCTGACTTTCTTCTCGCTGATAGTAAGACAGCCTTCGAATATGCGAAATCAGAGCGTATTCTGCCCACTTGTCCACCAGAACCCGAACGCGAGAAGAAATCAAACCATGAAAAGATGACCTATAGAAGTTACGCATTGACAGAGAGCAGGAAATGTGATGACTCTAGATTAGTCTCCTAGCCCTTGGAAATCCGTCGTG